>CACJDW010000026.1 GCA_902592275.1 uncultured Pelagibacteraceae bacterium | reverse complement strand
ATTATTTTAGGATTAGGAGCTAATGATATGCTTAGAGGAATTCAACCAGAGGAAACAGAAAGAAATTTAGAACAAATAATAAAAGTTGCTCAGAATAAAAAAATTAAAATTATTTTAGCTGGAATGGTAGCACCAGATACTCATGGGGAAAAATATAAAAAAGAGTTTGATGCTATTTATCCAAAGTTATCAAAAAAGTACAATTTAGCATTAATCCCATTTCTTCTTGAAGGTGTGGCACTTAATCCAAGTTTGAATCAACAAGACGGCATACACCCCAACAAAGGTGGAACAATTAAAGTAAGTGAAACAATAAAAAAAAGTATTATTAATATAATTAATTAAATGAAAATCTTTCTATCAATATTTAGCTTATTATGTTGTCTTAGTTTTGCTCAAGCTCAAAATACAAATATTACTTTAAATTCTGATTTAAACTTAAATTGTAAATTTGAAAAAGTAATTTTAAAAAATCCAGACCATAACTTTGAGTCTTTCACAAAAGATCAAATTAAAAGAAAAGATATTAATAAGTTAATAATTGAATCTAAATCACCAGATGTTCTAAATGTAAAAAATTTATCAGATTTTTTTAATAAAATTGATTTAGAGGTTAAAATTTCAAATAAGGATATATTCTTAATTCAAGCATTTGATAAAGAGAGGAATTATTCTGAGTCTGCAGTCTATACTAGAAAAACAGGCGAACTTATTCACGAAATCACAACTAACATAAAACAAGAGGAAAAAGAAAAAGATATTTCTTTTTATAGTTGTAAAAATAGCAACAAAGACACTTAAGACCAAAGACTCTAATTCTAATATTTGATAATATCTAAATATGAAGAAGTTATTGTTAGTAATTTTGGTTTATTTATTTTCACAGGTTATCTCTTTTGCAAACGAAAGGGATACTAGACTGAACCAATTGTTTAATGAGTTAAAAGCAAATAAATCGAAAGTAGCTTTTATAATTGAACAAGAAATTTGGGCTTTATGGAGTACCCATCCAACAGATGAAAAACTTACTGCAAGATTAGAGGAGGGCTCTCAATTTGTGAGAGATCAAAACTATATAAAAGCAAAAGATATTTTTACTGAAGTAATTAATCTTGATCAAAATTGGGCTGAGGCTTGGAATAAAAGGGCAACTGTACTTTATATGCTAGGTGAATTTCAAAAATCTCAAGATGATATAGATCAAGTATTAGCCTTAGAACAAAGACATTTTGGAGCTTTAGCGGGACAAGGTTTAGTAAATATTCAACTTAAGAATTATGAAAAAGCGATTAGAAGTTACGAACAAGCACAAGAAATTTATCCTGCTATGAGATCACCAAAAATAATGATCAAGCAAATAGAAGAATTAATGAAACAGCAAACAATATAATGTGTGGAAGATACGTAGTAAAAAACCCGGTAACCAAAACTAATAAATTAGTGAAATCAGCAATTCAGGTTGAGGATACTGAAAACTATAATGCCCATCCATATCAAAAACTTCCTGTCATAAAAAAATATAAAAATGGAAATACTTTAGAAAATCTACAATGGGGTTTAGTGCCTAGTTGGGCTAAAGACAAAGATTTTAAAGCTTTGATTAATGCAAGGTTAGAGACTATTGATGAAAAGGTTTCATTTAAAAAATTGATAAAAAACAACCGATGTGTTGCAGTTGCAGATGGTTTTTATGAGTGGAAAAGAGAAGAGAAAGAAAAAACTCCCCATTATTTTACTCGTGAAGATACGAACCCCATTTTTTTTGCTGCGATCTTTGAAAATGATCAGTTTTGTTTAATTACAGAGGAAGCAAAAGAAAATATAAATGAAATTCATCACAGACAACCAGTTATTTTAAATCAAGCTGATATTAATCGTTATTTAAATTTAGAATTACAAGGTTCAGCGTTTTTAAAAGAACGTAAAATTCCTAATTTAATTTTTCATAAAGTATCAAAAGATGTTAATAAACCTACAAATAACAGCGCTTCTTTAATTCAAAAAGTTTAATTAATCTCTAAAATTAACAAAATCAATTGGAAGACCTATATCAATTCCTTTGATTGCAGCGATAGCTTCTTGAAGATCATCTTTCTTTTTACCATCTACTCTTAATTCATCGCCTTGGATTTTAATTTGAATTTTAAGTTTTAGTTTTTTAATGTCAGCAATTACTTTTTTAGCATTTTCTTGGCTAATACCCTCTTTTAATTCACTGACTTGTCTAATCGATCCTCCTGAGGCTCCTTCAGAACTTTTAACTTCTAAAACCCTTGGATCTACTTTTCTTCTAACTAAATGTGTTTGTAACAATTCGTTTACTTGCTTTAATTTTAATTCATCAGG
>CACJDW010000025.1 GCA_902592275.1 uncultured Pelagibacteraceae bacterium | reverse complement strand
TCAAAGATGCTCCTATAATTGGTAATAATGTTATAATTCCTGGAAATCTTGAATTTTCATCGATAATAATTAATGATATGATAATTAGAAATATTCCTGACAAGCTTAAAAAATTATTTAAATTTAAATTTAAGTTTTTTTCTGTTTTTCTAATTTGATAAAAATATAATATTACACCAAATAAAAATTCCCAAAACCTTGGAATAGAAAAATAAAAATTTTCTAATATCAGTCTATGCGTAGAAAAATAATAACTTATGAAAAATAAGATAATACAAACAAAAATAATTATTTTAATTTTGTAACTTTCAGAAATTTTACCTGTCAGATACATTAAAAATACAAACATTAAATAAAATTGAATTTCTACTGAAAGGCTCCATGTATGTAGTAGGGGAATGTCTATAGCTAATTTATCGAAATAATTACTTTGAGAATAAAATGTAAAATTACTTAGAAAAAATGGTGCAGAAATTAAACTATCTGAGAATTTAATAATCTCGTTTGGAAAAAGCACCAACCAACTAATTGGAATAGTAGCTAAACATATGAGAATAATACCTGGTAAAATTCTTCTTACTCTACTCTCAAAAAAATCAATGTAAAAATTATTTTGATTAAAATTTTTATAAAAAATTTGGGATATTAAATATCCACTTATTACAAAAAATATATCCACTCCAACAAATCCGCCAGAAAAGAAAGATAACTCAGCATGATAAAGGATAACTAAAATAATTGAGATTGATCTTAAACCATCTAAATGAGGGAGATAATTAATCTTATTCACTTTATAATTTAAATTATATTTCTAGAGCAACCCATGGTGACTCGATAAAATTTGTATATTTTTTGAACCAAAATGATAAATATCTTTCAGCTAAATATGCATATAATCTAGATTGATCATAACCTTGCAAATTGTCAAAACCAAAGACCTCCTCGCACCTTAATAACCAGGGAAACAGCGTCGAAAACCACTTATCTGTTATTTCTGGATTGGATATAAACATAATATGTGGATTAAAAAAGTTTTTTTGTTTAACATAAATTTTAAAATCCTCACGATCTCTATCATCTACTAAATCCAAAGCTTTTTTTAAATTTCCATATCCGTGGTGCATATCAAAATGAAATTGAATTGTTTGTTTTTTTTCATTAATCAAAATCGATGGATCTAAAAGTAAATTTTTCCAACCTCTTTTGATCATTTTAGTTTTTTTAACTCCACTAAGTGAAATAGGCTTACAAATTATGCTATCATATTTTTCAAAGCTTTTTGGTATGTTTTCCAGAATATGTTCATTAATATTTTCTAAATTGATATTTTTTCCCTCAGAATTAATTTTAATCCAAAATCTTCTTTTTTGACAAAATCCTATCCACTTATTTTCTGACAAATTAAGCAAATTTTTCCAAAACCAATAATGAAATGTTAGTTCTGAATAATATTGTTCTTTATAAAAGATATTATTTTTTACATCTGATCTTAAATAATTTTCTGAAAAATTTGATTTTCCGACACTTGCTAAATTATAAGGTAATTTGTGTAAAAAAGGTAAATCTATATCAGTCACACAATACATATCAATTTTATTCATTTTTTAAAAATCCTTTTAAAATTTTTCTTTTGTCTATTTATAAATCTTTTGAGAAAGTTATATTTTTTATCTCTTTTAGCTAATATTGGAAAGTTTTTTAAATGCTCCCACGTTCGACCCTTGTTATCTTCACCCCACTCACATTCTGAAGCTGACAGCATTAAAATTTTTTTTTTTTTACAGATTAAAGAAAAAATGCTCTGATCATGTCTATGTTCTATAAAATTTTCATGATTTTTAGAATTTGACTCACTATCGTCAATCAAGTTTTTTTTAAAAGAAATTTCACTCCATTCATCTAATATTTCTTGTGAAAAAGTATTTTTTTTAAAAAAAATAGTTCCAGACCAAAGTTGTTCATTATTAAAAATTTCTGAATCATTTTTTATATCAAGATATTTAAAAAGATCATTTTTTGTATATTGATATTCTTTATATATTTGAAACTTTATATTATTAGTGGTACCAAAATCAGGTCTTTTATATTGAAATGCAAGAAGATTATTTTTTTCACACAGTCCGATATATTCTTTTAACCGATTTAATCCATTTATGTTAAAATGACATCCAATGTCAGAATACTGCAAAATAGCATTTTCTGGAATTTGTTTCATAAAAGAACTTATTATATCTGCTTTCCAGCATGCGTAACCAAAAAGTCTTTTTTGTTTGTTTTTAAAAAAAAATTCAATTTGGTTTTTTCTATCCTGGTTTAAATCATCATAACCAAAAACTCGAATATTTTCGTAAATATTCATTTTTTTAGATTGATTAATAAATCTCAATTTACTTTTTTTTAGATCA
>CACJDW010000024.1 GCA_902592275.1 uncultured Pelagibacteraceae bacterium | reverse complement strand
TTATATTTATATATTTATTGATTTTATTATTTAATTTGATGTTCAATTTAAACTATTTGATTAAAATATTTTCAGTACTTTCTAAAATATAATGTCCTAAAAAAATATGGCATTCTTGAATTCTAGCTGTATTTGTGCTTTCAACACACATTGGATAATTCGTCAATTTCTTACAATTACCACCGGTTTTGCCATAAAAACCAATAGTTTGAATTTTCAATTTTTTTGCTTTTTTTAATGCTTTAATTATATTCTTAGAATTCCCTGATGTCGATATAACCCAAAGTAAATCATTTGGTTTTGAAATAGCTTCCAAAGATCTTGAAAATATTTCATCGAATGAGTAATCATTTGAACAGGCTGTTACATAAGGAAGATTCATGCCTAGGTTTATAATGCTGTATGGTTTTCTATTTACTTTAGGTCTTAAACGAACTAGAAATTCTGTAGATAGGTGCTCTGCATCAGAAGCTGATCCACCATTTCCACAAATATAAATTGAATTTCCATTCTTCAGAGTTTTTACAAATAAATTAATAATTTTTGATATAATTTTTTCATTTTTAATTAATTTTTTTTCAATATTAATTTTTTCTGATATGATTTTTTTAAGAGTTCCCATTAAGCTAAATATTTATAAGGTGGTCTCTATACATTTTTTACAAACAGCGTTATCATAGTATCTACCTTTTTTATGAATTTCTCTTAATTTTTTTGCCAATTTACTATGCCATGCTTTATGAACACCATCTTTAATGTGACCTAAAGGTAATTCATTACTGCAAGTTGCACAACATGGTGTAATTAAATCATTTCTTATTACAACCCTATGAAATGGCTGAGGACATTTATATTCAGGTTTACTTTCTTTAAAATGAGAGGAGTCTGTATCTGGATAAAAATCACTGAAATCCTCTTCAAAATTAGGTGGTTGAAACGCTTGAAATGTTACCATGTCTACTTTATCAATCCAAAAATCTTCAAACATCTGTTTTTCATGTTGATTGCCTTTAAGTACACACATGCTAACTCCTGTAACAGGAAGTTTATAGTTACCCTTTTCTTTAAGATCTAAAAAAGTCTCAATATTTTTTATTACTTCCTCTAATGGACGACTTCCCACTCTAACTTTTTTATAAGTTTCTGGAGTTGCTGCATCCAAGCTAAACCTTAATCTAGTAATGCCTGAGTCTAATAGTTGTTGAGATCTTTTAGCTGTCAGTGCAGATGCGTTAGTATTAATCATAATATCCATAAATCCTTTGTCATAGGCATACCTAACATACTTATGAAAATCTCTGACCAATAATGGCTCATTAACACCCTGGGGTTCTATAGAAGGACAATTATAATCACTACCTTCATCAACAATTCTTTTATATTTTTCGAAATCCATTTTGGTTTCTATCTTACCATCATAAGCTTTAAGTAAAGTTTTGGGATTTGCTATGTTGCAATGTGGACAAGAATAATTACAAACTTGAAACATATCTAATTGTAAAAAAAGTGGAAATTCTGTTACAATTTCGAACCTATTTGCTGCATCCCATTGTTTTCTATAGTCAAAAAATTTTTTTCCAAGCACGTTTCCTATTTTTTGAATTATATCTTGGTCTTTAGCTTTATGAACAACTCTATTATCTGTTGTGTAAGATTTTAACTCACCAAAATTAGATTCATCACTTTTTAAAATTTCTGATTTAATTTCTGTCATTTAGTCGTTCTTTATGTGTGCTCTTAATTTTTTAGCGACATCTCTTTCAATCTCAAGAATTTCTTTTTTATCATTTCCTTTCAATGCTTTTTCTATATTCCTAATTCCATGAACCAATCCTACAAAACCAGATATGCTAAGAGATGCTGCTTGATCACTGCCATACATTGTACGATCAAGAGTAATATGTCTCTCTATAGATGTTGCCCCTAAAGCAACAGCTGCAAATGATATTGCAACACCACTCTTTTCATGTCCACTATAGCCTATTTTACATTTATACCTTTTTCTTAACTCATCAATTAAATTTAAACTCGCATGTTCAGCCTCAAATGGGTATTTTGAAACACAATGCATTAATTCAAAAGGACAATCAAATTTATTAAATATTTCTACTGCATTATCAATCTCCTTATAAGATGACATTCCAGTGCTTATAAAGGTATATTTTTTTTCCTTAGCAACCTCAGCTAATAATTGATTATCGGTTATCATTGCTGAAGCTATTTTGTTATATTTTAAATCAAAAGGTTTTAAAAAATTTAGACTGTTTAGATCCCAAGCGGAAGCTAACCATTCTATTTTTAATGATTTGCAATATTCATCTATTTCTTTATAGTTTTCTAGAGTTAACTCTAATCCCTTTTTTTGTTCATAATTAGTTGTTCCCCAAGGACTTTCTCTGTATTTAGCTAGTTCTTCTTTTGAGTAAACTAAACTTATATCTCTTTTTTGAAACTTAACTGCATCAGCACCTGCTTTATAAGACTCTTCAATTAACTGCCTAACAATTTTCATGTCTCCATTATGGTTTATTCCTATTTCTGCGATAATAAAAGTTGAGCTAGTCATTTATAGGGCTATATTGTAAATAAAAATTACCA
>CACJDW010000023.1 GCA_902592275.1 uncultured Pelagibacteraceae bacterium | reverse complement strand
TTTCTAATTTTTTCTGCAATTCTTGCCGATTTACCTGTCCTATCTCTAAGATAATAAAGTTTTGCTCTTCTTACTTTACCAGATCTAATAACTTTAATTGAATCAATCAATGTTCCAAATAAAGGGAAAGTTCTTTCAACACCCTCACCAAAGGAAATTTTTCTAACGGTAAAAGATGAGTTTAAGTCTCTGCTTTTTTTAGCAATACACACTCCCTCAAAATATTGAATTCTCTCTTTTTTACCTTCAGTAATTCTCACACCAACTTTAACAACATCTCCGGGATAAAATTCTGGAATTTTTTTCTCTGAAAGTATTTTGTTTACGTTATGCTGGTTTATTTCTTCTATTGTTTTCATGTTAATATTTATCAATTTAATTCTTCTTATATTTTTCCCATAAATCTGGTCTTCGGACGCGTGTTATAGCCTCAGATTGAGATAAACGCCAGTCTTTAATTTTATTATGATCACCTGATAATAGTACGTCTGGCACCGCTTTTTTCTCCCAAATTTGAGGTTTTGTATACTGAGGGTACTCTAGAAGACCATTTTCAAAGGTTTCATCTAACTTAGAATTTTCATTTCCTAATACACCTGGCAGCAATCTTAAAATACTATCTATAACTACATATGCTGCAGACTCTCCACCTGATAAAACGTAATCTCCAATACTAATTTCCTCAATATTTCTTGTTGAAAGTATTCTTTCATCCACACCTTCAAAATGACCACAAATTAGAGAAAGAGATTTTTCATTAGCTAGCTCTTTTGCTAAATTTTGATCAAATTTTTTTCCTTTTGGTGATAGATATAGGATTCTCTCACCCTCATTTTTATTTTCATCTAAAGACTTTGCAAGAACATCTGCTTTTAACAACATGCCAGATCCACCTCCATAAGGCGTATCATCTACTGTATTATGTTTATCATCAGCTGAATCTCTTATGTTTACAACTTTCAGATTCCATAAATTATTTGATAAAGCTTTTCCATAAAGTCCTTTAGATAAAGGACCAGGAAAAACCTCTGGATAAAGTGTAAACACTTGAGCTTGCCACATAAATAATCTTTAAATTATTTTTTTTCCTCTGCTGGAGCTTCTTCTTTAGGAGCTTCTGCTGGAGCTGCTTCTGCTTTTGGAGCTTCTTCTTTAGGAGCTTCTGCTGGAGCTGCTTCTTTAGGAGCTTCTTTACCATCCTCTTCTTTTTTATTTCTTTCTTTTTTTGGTACTGCTTTGTTTGGATTATTTCCATTAGCCGGCATAGGAATTAATTCATTCTCTCCTAAAATTCTTGCTACTCTCGTTGTTGGTTTAGCACCTTGACCCAACCAATATTTTATTCTTTCAGCTTCAAGACCTACTCTTTCCTTTTTTTCTTTTGGTAATAGAGGGTTAAAAAAACCAACCTTCTCTATAAATCTACCGTCTCTTGCAAAACGACTGTCTGCAACGACAACCTTATAAACAGGACGTTTTTTTGTTCCACCTCTTGATAATCTTAATTTTAACATTTCTTCTCCTTTTTACTTTAATTGGTTAAATAGCTCTGGCGGTATACCTTTGTCAGACATACCTTTCAGATTTCCTTTTGACATCTTTTTCATCATTTCAGACATCATTTTAAATTGCTTAAGCAATTTATTGATAGTGGCCGGATCCGTGCCAGAGCCATTAGCAATTCTTTTTTTTCTAGAACCATCAATTATTTTTGGGTTCTCTCTTTCTTTTTTTGTCATTGATAAAATAATAGCTTCATTTTTTGTAATTATACTTTCATCAATTCCCGCTGAATCCATTTGAGATTTAATTTTTGAAACTCCCGGCATAAAAGACATAATTCCCTCAATGCCTCCCATTTTTTTCATTTGTCTTAATTGAGATAAATAATCCTCCATTGAGAATTGACCTTTTTTTAAATTTTCCTCTGCTTTTTTAAGATTTTCTTCTCCTAAATCTTGTGCAGCTTTTTCTACTAGAGATACGATATCTCCCATGCCAAGTATTCTGTTTGCAATTCTATCTGGATGGAATACTTCAAGATTATCTATTTTTTCACCTATCCCTAAAAATTTGATTGGAACGTTGGATACGTATTTCATACTCACTGCAGCTCCACCCCTTGCATCACCATCAGCCCTAGTCAAAATAATTCCAGATAAATTAACTGTATTCTTAAATTCTTTTGCCACTGAGGCTGCAACTTGACCTGTTAGAGAGTCTGCAACTAAGAAGGTTTCTGTTGGATTAATCACAGCTTCAATTTGCTTAATCTCACTCATCATTTGTAAGTCGATTTGAGTTCTACCAGCAGTATCAAATAAAATTATTTCAGCTCCATTTAAATTAGCAGCACTTATTGCTCTTCTGCAAATATCAGCAGGTTGCTGGCCTTCTATAATAGGTAAAGTTAAAATATTATTTTGTTCTCCTAAAGATCTAAGTTGTTCTTGTGCAGCTGGTCTGTAAATATCTAAACTGACCATCATTACTTTTTTCTTTTTATTATTTTCTAAAAATTTTGCTAATTTTGCTGTTGTGGTCGTTTTACCTGAACCTTGTAGTCCAACTAACATCATTGGCACAGGAGGTACTGCGTTTAAGTTTAC
>CACJDW010000022.1 GCA_902592275.1 uncultured Pelagibacteraceae bacterium | reverse complement strand
ATTTTAATTAAAGGAGAATTATGGAAATAAAAAATATTGTAAACTTAGGAGATTACCCAATTGATCAGACAGGATCTAGAGAGTATCAAGATTTAATTGCTAAAAATAGAAAGTTACTTGATAAAGACGGATGCTGTGTACTTCCAAAATTTGTACTTAGCGAATCTTTGAAAAGAATGAAGGAAGAAGTTGAAAGAAATCTTCCTAAAACTCATTGGACTAAAGATCATCACAATCCTTATTTTTCAAAAGATGATGAAAATTTAACAAAAGATCATCCAAAAAGGGTTTTTTCATTTCGAGAAAGCGGATACATCAATTCAGATGATTTAGAAGAACAATCTGATTTAAATAAAATTTACGAGTCTGAAGAAATGCTAAAATTTGTTTCAGATAGTTTAGGAGTTTTTCCTCTTTATAGATGGTCGGATCCTTTAGGAAAAAATCCATACAGCATCATGCATAAAGATCATTACTTTCCTTGGCACTTTGATGGAAATGAATTTACTTTAAGTATTTTAGTTCAAAAAGCTGAAAAGGGTGGATTGTTTGAATACTCACCAGATTTAAGAAGTATTGAAAATGAAAACTTTGATGAAGTAACAAAAGTTCTTCGTGGTTCAAGAGATAAAGTTAAATCATTAGACCTTCAACCAGGGGATCTTCAAATATTTAAAGGAAGATTTTCTATGCATAGAGTAACAAAAATAGAAGGAAATACTTCTCGTTACATTGCATTACCAACATATGTAAAAGATAGTTACAGAGTAAATAAACCTGAACATTCTAAACAAGTTTACGGTAAAGCACTTCCAATTCATTATGAGAGAAATAATGTTGAAGTAGACGGGTTAATGGATTGATATGAAAATAGGTTTTATTGGTTTAGGAAATATGGGGATGCCAATGGCATTAAATCTACATAAATCTAAAAAAATAGATTTATTGGGTTACGATGTAAGTCTTAAATCTTTAAAACAATTTAAATCCAAAAAAGCAAAAGCAACAAGCTCATTAGATGAATTGATCAAGTTTTCTGATGTAATTATCACCTGTGTTCCGGGACCAAAACAAATTAAAGCATTATCAATTGGTAAAGGTAAAATTATAGATCAATTAGGTAATAATAAAATTTGGATTGATTGTTCTACTAATTCTTTAACTTGCTTTAATCTTTTAAAACAAAAGTTAAGTAAAAAAATAAATCAATTTGTTGATGCAACGATATCAGGTGGAAATTTAAAGGCTCAGTCAGGAGACTTATCAATATTTATTGGAGGTAATAAAAAGACAGTTAATAAGCTTAAGTTTGTCTTTAATATACTGGGTAAAAACATCTATTATCTAAATAAACCAGGTGCTGGTTATGCTGCTAAAATTGCACAAGTTAGCCTTTGTTATTTAAACTATTTATCACTCTCAGAGTCTTTGATGCTTGGAGTAAAGTCAGGGATTAAACCAAAAACAATGTTAGAGATTATCGATAAAAGTGCAAGTGGTGGTTATACTTCAACAAGATACGGCCCTAACATGATTAATGGTGATTATGATCCATCTTTCTTTTTAGGTTTATCGATGAAAGATTTAAATCTTGCTAATGAAATTATTAAACTTCAAAAATTAAAACTACCAATAATGAATTTAACTTCAAAAATTTATAACAAAGCAATTAAACAATATGGACCAAATTCTAATCACTTAAAAGTGATTAAACTTTTAGAACAAAATAATAAATTAACTTTTTCAAAGGAGGGAAGATGAAAAACAATATAAGCGAAGCAGATTGGAAAGTAAGAGTAGATCTTGCTGCCATGTTTAGATTAACCAATATGATGGGTTGGGATGATACGGTTTGGAACCATATAACTGCAAGAGCACCAGGAACGGATCATACTTTTTTTATGCATGAGATGGGGTTGTTATATGAAGAAGTAAAAGCATCAAACCTAATTAAAGTAGATGAACATGGTAAAGTTTTAGAAGGACCTGAAAAAGCTAATACCGCAGGTTTTATTATTCATAGTGCTATTCATCTAAATCATCCTGATGCTAAATTTGTCTTTCACGCACATCCTCCTTCAGCTTTGGCTGCAACTGCATTGAAAGATGGTATTCCTCATTTAGTTCAAGATAGTTCAATGCTTTATGGAAAAGTTGGTTACCATGAGTGGGAAGGCTTATCGATTAATAAAGATGAGAGAGTTCGAATTGCTGAAAACATGGGAGACAACAAGGTTTTGATAATGAAGAACCATGGTCTTCTTACTGTTGGTGCTACTGCAGGAGAGGCTTTTATGAATATGTATTATGCAATTAGAATGTGTGAAGTTGCAGTACAAGCAACTGCATCAGGTTTACCTCTTGAAAGAGCAACAGAAGAGATGTGGAAATTATCTCAAAAACAATATGATTTATTTTCTCCAGGTTTAAACGAGTGGCCAGCATTACTTAGAAGATGTGATGCAAAAGACCCATCTTATAAAGAGTAATGACAAAAATTAATTCTTTAGATGATATTGTAAAGAATGGCCTTTGTATTGGCTGTGGTCTTTGTAAAAGTATTGCAGGAAATTCTCTAGAAATGGAGATGAGTGACAAAGGTAATTTAGAACCTAAAGAATTAACAACAATTACAAATGAAACTTTAGAGGAAATTAAAAAAGTCTGTCCTGGTGTTATTGCTGAAGGACCTGAAGATCATGAGGAAAATGAGGGATCCAATAAAGATTTGGTTTGGGGAAATTATTTTGATTTATATTATTCATGGTCCACAGATCCAAAGATTAGATTTCAAAGTTCTACAGGAGGTTTGTTAAATGGTTTGTCTTTATATTTATTAGAACAAAAGAAAGTTGATTTTATAATGCATACAGCAGGGGACAAAGATAACCCTATGCGAAATATTGTAAAATACAGTTATAATAAAGAGGATTTAATTAATTGTGAAAGTAGATCAAGATATGGTCCATCCTCACCATTAAGTGAATTTCATAAAGCCTTAGATAAAAAACAAACCTTTGCTTTTGTTGGAAAACCTTGTGATGCAGGAGCTATCAGATTGCTTGCTAAATCAGATGAAAGGGTTGATCAGTATTGTAAATATATATTCACACTTGTTTGTGGGGGCTTTCAAGAACTTACAAA
>CACJDW010000021.1 GCA_902592275.1 uncultured Pelagibacteraceae bacterium | reverse complement strand
ACATAGAATACCTGTTTATTTATATGATCTTGCCTCAGAATTTCACTCGTATTGGAATCTTGGTAAACAAAACCCAGAAAAAAGATTTATTAATGATCAAAAAATAGTTTCACCAGATAAATTAATTTTTTTAAAAGCAATATCTAACGTAGTAAAATCAGGAATGGATATAGTTGGTGTAGATACACCAGATAAAATGTAATGCTAAAAGAAATTAAGTATTTAATCTTTATTGTTGTAATTGCTTTATTTATTTTTTTGACTGGTAGATATTATTTTTCAGATGAAAATAAAAAGAAATCATACAGATCTTATAAAAATAACGATGAAAAAATTAAATTATACTCAAAAAATTTACCTGTTTTGGAAAATGATACACAAAATGTAATAGAATACGTTAAGCAAACAAACAAAAAAAAGAAAAAAAAGTTTAATTTTTGGAAACTTTTAGAGAATGATTAAGAATAGAAGAGCTTTTATTGTTGGTTTAAAATCATCAAAATTATCAAAAAAAGAGATAACTTTTTTAAAAAAATATAAACCATGGGGAGTTATTTTATTTTCAAGAAACATAAGTTCAATTGAACAAACTAAAAAATTAACTGATAAAATAAAAAAGATATTTAAAGACAAAAAATACCCAATATTAATTGATCAAGAAGGAGGACGAGTAAATCGATTAGGTAAAATTATTTCATTTGATAATTTGACTTCTGAATATTTTGGCAATTTATTCACAAATGATAAGAAAAAATTTAATATTATTTATAAATTATTTATTGATAAAACTTCTTATTTGCTTACATCAATCGGTGTTAACATAAATACCGTTCCTGTTTTAGATCTTAGAGTTAAAGGAGCTAGCAACATTATTGGTGATAGGTCTTTTTCAAAAAATAAAAAAAATATCTCTAAAATTGGAGATATTTGTATTGATTATTTTCATGAAAATTCCATCGGAACTGTGATGAAACACATACCAGGGCATGGATTAGCTAGGGTAGATAGTCATAAATTTACTCCTATAGTTACCAAAAACTTAAATTATTTGAATAAAAATGATTTTTTTCCATTCAAGAAAAAACAAAGCTATTTTGCAATGACAGCACACGTAATTTATCGAAGCATTGATAGATTAAATACAGCTACACACTCTAAAAAAATTATAAATTTAATTAGAAAAAAAATTGGCTTTAAAAACATTTTAATTTCAGATGATTTATCAATGAAAAGTTTAAAAGATGATTTAAAAACTAATACTATTAAAACATTTAGTGCAGGTTGTAATATTGCTCTTCATTGTAATGGCAAAATGTCTGAAATGAGGGTAGTTGGTGATAATTCACCAAAGGTTAGTAATTTTATCATAAAAAAAACATCGCTATTTTATAAAATTTTAAGTTAATATCTGAGCATGACTATTTCTGATTCTGCATTATTTAATGTTGATATTAATAATTATAATGGCCCTCTAGATGTTCTTTTAGATTTAGCCAAAGCTCAAAAGGTAGATCTTGAAGAGATATCAATTACAAAGTTAGCAGATCAATTTCACGATTATATTACAAAAGAAAAAGATTTAAATTTAGAAATTGCTTCAGAATATTTATTGATGGCTACTTGGTTAGCATATTTGAAATCTAAACTATTACTTCCGGGAACTCCAGAAGAAGAATTTAAAGTTCAAGAAGTTGCTGAAAAATTAAAATTACAACTAAAAAAATTAGAACTAATAAGATTACTTTCTGAACAAATGCTAAAAAGAAAAAGACTGGGTAGAGAAATTCGATCAAGAGGAATGAAAGGAAATATAAGATCTATTTATAGTACAGAATATAATTTAAGTTTATTTGAACTACTAAAGTCATATTCAACAATTATTATGACCAAAGACTTTCAAAAAATGAATATTCCTAAATTACCTGTATTTACTACAGAAGATGGAATTAAAACGATAAGAGAATTTTTCGGTAAATTAATTGATTGGAAGAAATTAGATGATTTAATTCCTCAAAATTTTAAAAGTAATTCAAAATATAAACGTACGGGTAAAGCAGGGATATTTGCTGGATCGTTAGAATTAGTTAAAGAAGGAAATTTAACTATGAAACAAGATAAGTTATTTGATGATATTTATGTGAAGGAAAATAATGATTAAAAAAGAAAAGATTACAAAAGATAATATTGTAAAATTTCCATCTAAGTTAACTGATTTAGAAAAAGAAATTGAAGCAGTTATTTTTGCTGCTGCAGAACCATTAGATATTGATACAATTGAAAGCAAAATTACTAAAAAGGGTAGTGTTGCAAAATCATTAGAGAAGTTACAACAAGAATACTCTCAACGTGGTATTAATTTAGTTTGTATTAAGGATAAGTGGTCATTTAGAACTTCACCGAACTTATCTAATATCATGTCACAAGAGAAGACAGTAGAAAAGAAACTTTCTAGAGCTGCTGTAGAGACTTTAGCAATAATCGTTTATCACCAACCTGTTACTAGAGCTGAGATTGAGGAGATAAGAGGTGTTGCATTTGGAACGAATACTCTTGAAATATTGATGGAGCTTAATTGGGTAAAACCAGGTGGTCGTAAGGATGTACCAGGTAGACCAATTCAGTATGTTACAACTGATGAATTTTTAAGTCATTTCAATCTTCAAAAATTATCTGATTTACCAACAATTGATGAATTAGGTGCTGCTGGATTAATTGACAGTTCTAGTGTCGATAATGCAATTTTTGGAACTGGAAAATTCTACAAAGAAAAACAAGAAGAAAAAAAAGAGGATATTTATTCTAATATTGACGAGATGTTAAACAGCACTCTTGATACAGAAGAGAAAGATTAACAAAAAAGTAACTTTTAAATTAAGCATAAAAAGGTTATAAGTTTTTCATGAGCATAGGAATTTGGCAAATAGCAATCGTAGTTATACTAGTAGTCTTATTGTTTGGACGAGGTAAAATCTCTAGTCTGATGGGTGATGTAGCTAAGGGAATTAAAAGTTTCAAAAAAGGAATGGCGTCAGATGTTACTGACGATACAGAGCCAAAAAATATATCCGACGAAAATAAAGACTCAGAAAACAAAGATTAAATCACATGCCTACTATTGGTTGGTTTGAGATATTAATTGTAGTTGGTATTGCAATTGTAGTTCTTGGTCCAAAAGATTTTCCAATCATGTTAAAGAAAGCAGGTTCT
>CACJDW010000020.1 GCA_902592275.1 uncultured Pelagibacteraceae bacterium | reverse complement strand
TATTCATTTAAAAAAAATAAAAGAGTTTATTCTTTAGTTTGTTTTGCAAATGAAATCAAAGATGAAGAAAGATCAGATAGAGTTATTGCAACAAAATGGGATGCTGCCTTTACATTACATGATGGAGTTCCTACAAAAAAAGACATTGAAAGATTAAAAAATGAAGTTCCAAAACAAGAAGTTGGTAGACTTTCTTATAAAGAATTAACCTTATCGAGAGCAAACAAATCAGTAAGAATTTATAATCACGTAGTTGAAAGTTTGAGCAAAGGTCAGCAGCCAGATTTAAACTTATTATCAAAAGTAGGCTATTTATATAGGACTACAGCAGTATATGGTTCTGGTAAGTTTGGTCTAGCAGATCGATTTAGAATTAAAAATCGTGAAGAAATTAATGGCCCATTCAGATTAGAAATGATGTTGGTATATTTGGTAAGACAATTTACTTTTGATCAAGTTAATCATGTTGCTTATTATAAAAATCCAAAAACAGCCGTTAAGTTAGATGATAATATTTGTAAAAACTTGGGAATAGGTAATTCCACAGGCTTGGGCATGGCTCCATTTATAGTCAATCACCCAACTTTATTAAATAATTGGATTTTAAGTAGAGAAAAAGCACTTAAGAACATTAGAGAAATCAAAGATGTAGAAAGTCAAGATAGTGATTTGTTTATAGATTGTGTAAAAAAATCATTAAAAAATATTACAAGCTGGAATACTGATAGCGAATATCAGCAAAAAAAAATTTCTTCATTATTAAAGGATGTTAAAAAATTCTTAAATTTTATAGATAAAGATTTTAATTTTAAGAGCGAATATCCTTTTAACAAAATATATCAATGGTTGGAGGATAATACTTGTGAGGAATGCATTGAATACATAGTTTCAATAATGATGGAACCTTATAACGATATTATAAATCCTTTGGTAAAAGAAATGAGTTCAGACGAAGAAAAATATTTTAATATTCCAACTCATAGAAAAGTTGAAGAATTGCGAAATATCATTGAAGCAAAGTATCCAAACATTTTAGATATTAATTTTGAAGAAAAAGAAAATAATAAAAACTTTTGGTTTATTTCAAAAAATAAAGAGGAACCTAGATTAGCTGATCGTTTTGAGGAGCATGGATCAGAATTAGAACAGCCTTTAGCAATAGCAAGAGATATAAAAAAACTTTATGACAAATTATTAGTCTCAAAAAATAGTTTAACTATTGCTGAATTTTTAACATCAAATTCTGAATTAAGGCATGTCGTGAGGAGAGCATTCATTGTAGAAAAATTTCCTTATTCAGAAATACAAGATAATACAATTGGTAAAGATTTAATGCCTATTGATATGTTAAGATTAAAATTATCTTTTTTTGGGGCATTAAAATTTGATCCACGATCTGACAAATGGTTAAGAATTTGCATGTTCCAAGGTGCTCCACTTCCAAATGAGTTAAAAAGTTATGATGAGCAGTGGGTATATAAAACCAATATTTAATAATGAAATCACTGAGTGAAATTGAAACTACTGTTAAAAGAGCTTCAAAGGCGGCAGGATATTCTTGGGGAGTTTCCGAGGAAACAGGAAAAAGTATAAGATTGTTAGAGCTATTTAGTTTACCGGGTATTAAGCACCTTAATGAATATTTAAATCAAAAAAATAAAAGTAAATTTGAAAATTTAAATTTAATTAGTGAAAATAACTCTTCATCGAATAATCCTTACTGTCCAATTACTTTAGGTGTTAGTTTTTTAGATCAAATAAATGTTTTAGAAAATTTAAAAAAAATTGAGTTTAAAAATGTTGCTTATCCAATAATTTTTATTTCCTTCATAAGTCGTTCATCAGAAATTATTGGAAAAAAAATTAATGTAAAAATAGATGAAAAAAAATGTTACTAAATCTTAATGTAAATATTATTTCAAATTTTACTGATCAAGAATTTCCAAAGATAGCGAGTACAATTGAGGTCAATCTACTTGAAAATGAAGATAACTTTACAGACGATGAATGGAATAATTTATACAAGTTATCCGAAGAAACTTTTGTTGAAGAGAGTGACAGTTTAAAAGAGGGTGCGGCAGGTGCTGGTTTGACAGATAATGATTGATAAAATTGATGAAAAAAATCTAAAAGTAGATACTGAAGAATTAAACAATATTTGTGATGAATGCAAAGAGGAAGACGAGAGTGTTACTCAAAATTTAATTCTTACTGGGTTTAAATTATGTAAATCTTGCAGAGTATCTAAGACTATATTTCCACTTTAACTGATTTGACTTACTGGAAGCATATTCATTCTACTCATCACAAATGAGATAGACAAAAATGCAATAATTAAAAAGGATAAAAGCACAATTCCAAAAGATTTAAAATTAGATTTTAAACTCAATATTTGTTTAGTTGAAATTATTAAACCTGCAAAAATCCAGAACTGAGTAAGAAAAATTATTGGTATCATTAAATCTGGTGTGACTGCAAAAAATCTTAATAAACCAGGGGCATGTGCAAATCCAACAGCTGTTAAAACTTTTTTGAATGAAACTTTGGTTTGCTTATCAGGAAATAATTTAACTCCAATTACAAAAATAAAAATCGCCCATATTAGCCAAGTAACTATTGCAGTTAGACCGGACATTGCAATAGCTGTTTTAATAATGGTATTAGCTGCTACTGCGCCAGCGATACCATCTAGGATCATTATAATCCCAGCAAAGTATATTGACGCTTCTCCAAAATTTTTATTATCCGAATAAAGAGTTTTATCTAATTTTATTGACTTAAAAATTATATTTAAAAATTCAGCAAACATTAATTTTTTTTATTTTTATTTTTTTGAGCCCTATAAGAAACAATTAATGGAAATATTATTAAAGCAATAGCAATGATAATGCAAACTGCTATTAGAAAACTTTTGGTCATTAGAATTGAAAAGGGGAGCTGAAATTAGCTCCCCTATAGTAAATTTTAGCCTTTTACAACTTCTCTTGTATTTGCGTTGAAAGACTCTTTGAATGGAATATCCACAACTACAGCGTCTACAGGTGTTCCTGGAGTGTCCGAGTATTTTTCTGGAAGATGAACTTTAAACTTAGTTCCAACTTTACCTTTTGGAAATCCATTAGGGTTTAAAGTTCCATCAAATGGAACGTAACCCATAGCAATATTAGTTTTCTTTTCCGGATGCCACCATGGAGAAGTAATAAATCCGACTGGATCTCCACCACTTTCTGGTGATACTAACCAAAAATCTGGCGCATAATCGTCAATAGGCTTACCACCCAATTCCATTCCAACTAATTGAAGTTTGTATGGTTTTTGACCAGCTTTTATGTCTGCTTTCATTTTCTCTAAAGCAGCTTTACCAACATAGTCAGCTTTTTTATTCCATTCACCTTTACCAGACAATGAAACTTGATAACCTAAATTACATTGAAACGGATTATGTTGTTGATCCATGTCTTGCCCCCAAGAAAGAATACCAGCTTGTATTCTTCTGTGGTGTGCAGGCGCAATAACCATTAAGTTATGTTTTTTTCCTGCATCCAATACTGCATTCCACATATCTTCAGCATATAAAGTTGCATTTCTTAAATATATTTCATAACCAGCTTCTCCTGAAAAACCAGATTGAGAAATTACACAACTTCTTCCACCAATTGTTGCTTCTGCTAATCCATAGAAAGGCATATTATCAAAATCAACTTGGTCTCCACAAAGATCTTTCATTAAAGCTTTTGATTTAGGACCTTGAATTTGTACTGGACATGCATCAATTTCTTCAATTGTACAGTTAAATCTTCCATCCGCATTTACGCCTTGTAAATACATTCCAATATCAGAGTCTGATAATGAAAACCAAAATTCATCTTTTGAAATTCTTAAAAGAATAGGATCATTTAAAACTCCTCCATAAGCATTACATAAGATTACATATCTTGCTCTCATAGGAGAAATTTTTGTTGCATCTCTTGTTATAACGTAATCAGTAAATTTTTCTGCATCCGGACCTTTAACTCTTATTTGTCTTTCAACAGCTACATTCCACATTGTTACATGGTTTACGATTGCATCATATTCAACCATTGCTCCACCATCTTCAGGTTTTACATAACCTCTTGGATGATAAATTCGATTGTATACAGTTGCTCTCCAACAACCTGCCTGCATTGATAAATGCCAATAAGGTGACTTTCTTACCCTTGTTGAAATTAATAATTCAACTTTAGTTGGCCCACTTTGTCTTAAATTGTATGGTACTTCTCTATCTGATTGATCAACAGAAGTAACATGTTGTACTTTAGTATAGTCAAATTCTTTAGACATAACTATTCTCCTTCAACCACTTGTTAGTTTCCTTCAAGCCGCCGAATGTATAAATGTGGAAGTTATCAGTATGCGATTTAACTTTCCCAATTAAATCATTAGGGTCTTTAGGTTTCAATAAATCCAATGCCTTACTAAAATTAGATTTAAGAAAGTTTAAGGAATTTTTTGCCCCTACAATATTAGCAAATTTAATTAAGCTAGATATTTTTAAAGGCCCAGTGATTCCCACATGCACTGGTACACTTTGCTTAGAAATAAAATCTATAATAGGCTGAGGATCTAGTAACCACTGTGTTACAATATAATCAGCATAAGGCTTTTTATCGATCATAGCTTTTTCTAAATCTGAGTCGGATATATCAGGACTCCCCTCAGGATGTCCAGCAATTCCTATTTTCATTTTTTCAAAATAACCTGTCTCCAAAAGTTGAAATGAACTATCAAATTTACCTGCTGGCTCTCTTCCGCCTCCAATAATCAAGGCTTGCTTTACGCCTCCATCTTTGCATCTAGAAACATAATCTTTAAGTTCGTTTTCATCCTGCATCGATCTAGCAGGAAAATGGGGTACGGGGTTAAATCCTTTTTTTACAAGTTCTACTGCTTTATCAGCAGTTTCTCTATAATCACCCCCAGGTAGCATTGTTATATAAATATCAGACAATGCTGGAACTGTATCAACATCCGTTTTAGGGCCTATTTCCAATGAAAAATTCATAGGGAAGATCTTTATTTATTTTGAAATATGAGTCTAGAAAATTCGATTGAGACTAATTTACTTTTTTAACTGACCTCTGTGCTTTTGAATTCGCTGTCCGTACTGCTGAGTTACTCTATCAAAGATAATTGCTAAGGCTACGATTGCTAAACCATTCATCATTCCAAGAGCTAAATATTGGTTAGAAATAGCTTGTAAAATAGGGACTCCTAAGCCTTTTACACCTATCATTGAAGCAATTACTACCATTGCTAAAGCCATCATAATCGTTTGGTTAATCCCAGCAAAAATAGTTGGTAGAGAAAGTGGGATTTGAACAGATCTTAATTTTTGCATTGGTGTTGCCCCAAAAGCTTCGCTGGCTTCTAAAGTTTCTTTATCAACTTCTCTAATCCCTAGATTTGTTAATCTTACAATAGGGGGGAGAGCATAAATACATACAGCAAGCAAACCAGGCACTTTACCAATACCAAGAAGCATAATGATTGGAATTAAATATACAAAGCTTGGAATAGTTTGCATCATATCTAAAACAGGTAAAATTGCTTTTTCTGCTCTTGCTGATTTTGACATTAACACTCCAATTGGAATTCCCACAACAATGCAAACTAATGTAGAAACGGAAATGATTGCAACTGTAGCCATACAATTTTTCCACATTCCAAAGTAGCCAATTACCAAGAAACAAACCACTGTACCAATTACAAGCTTAATACTTCTTGATCCAATCCAAGCTAATAAAGCAAATACACCAATTACTAAAGGCCATGGACTGTTTACTAATAATTTTTCTAACCAAATTAAAAAATGTAACAGTGGATCAAAAAAACCCTCAATCCCATCTCCATAAGCTCTTGAAAATTCTTTGAAACTAGAGTCAATTCCTTTTTTAAGCTCTCTAAGAGCCGTTCTATCCATTACAGGAATTTTATTAAAGAAGTCCATAATTTTTATTAAATCAAACCCGCCGAAGCGGGTTTGATAATATTTTTAATTAAAGTGCTTTTTTGATTTTTTTGGCAGCATCACTTGAAACCCATTTACTCCAAACGCTCTCTTGAGTTTTAAGGAATTCAATTGCAGCATCAGCACCTTCTGCTTGGTTTTCACCCATCCAAACTAACATACCGTTCATAACTGGACCTGGGTATGTTCTCTTCTTAAAGTATTCCATACCAGCACTTCCAGCTGTATTTTTGAAATTTTCAGTTACGATTGTGTAAACTTCAGATTTTGTCCATGAAGTTGCTTTAGGGTCTCCACATTCTTGTTCTGGTAAAACTATACATTTATCCCAGTTATCTTTTCCACCCCAAGCTCCCATATCTACAGCTCTCATATCATATTTACCAATGATAGCTGTTGGTGACCAATAGTAACCAAACCAGTTTTCACCTCGCTCAGCAGCTTTAGCAATTGAACCATCTAATCCTGCAGCAGAACCTGTTTCAACAATAGCCCAACCTTTTGCTTCCATGTCAAAAGCTTTGTAAAGATTTCTATTACTTAGCTCACAGTTCCAACCTGGAGGACAAATATGAAAACCACCTTTTGATGGATCTTCTGGATGAGGAAACAGATCTGGTCTTGCTAAAATTGCTTCAGCAGTTGTTAGCTCTGGATGTTTTTTAAGTGTGTGAGGTAATACCCACCATCCTTCACCCAAACCAGTAATCGGCGCTTTATTAAGTGAGTGCATTTTTCCTTCGTCAATAGCTTTATTCAAAGCGATGATAGCAGCGTTTGCCCAAAATTCTGGAGCAACATCTGGCTCACCTTTTTCTTGCATAGATGTAAACGTAGGCATTGTAGCACCTGGTACTAATTCTACTGAACATCCATAACCTTCTTCTAATATGATCTTATCAACTTCAGCCATAAAGTTTGCTGAAGCCCAGTTCATATTAGCAATCGTTATATTTCCACAAGCTGCATTTGCAACACTTCCGAAAGAAGTAAGACCAAACACAACAGCTAGTGAAAGAAGTATTCTTTTAATCTTCATTATATCTCCCAATATTTGATTCATTTAAAAGTTAAATTGAACATATCGTGGCCAATAATGCAAATTTAATTCAACTACTGGTTGCAGTAAAATTGTCTTTAA
>CACJDW010000019.1 GCA_902592275.1 uncultured Pelagibacteraceae bacterium | reverse complement strand
CTTAACAACTCTAATCAAATAATAAAAATTGATCAGGCAAATTTTAATTATCTAGATACAGAAAACAAAAAAAATAATTACAACATAAAAAAAGTAGAAGGCCAAAATTATTTAATTGATGGCACCTCATTTAATGCAAATTCTTTAATTTCGAATTTACTAGATGCTGATGATAAAAAAGAGAACAATTTTTTTGAAAATAATGTAAGTATGGAATTAAATTTTGAAAAAGTTTACTTGGATAAAATACACTTTGTTAAGGATTTAAATGGCAAGATAAATATTATTAACAATATAATAGAAGAGGCAGATATTTTGGCCTTTTATAACAATTCACAAAATATAAAATTTACGATTAAAACAAATCAGCAAGGTGAAAAAATTACTACTCTTTTCTCATCTAAGGCAAAACCACTAGTAGATAGATACAAATTCATTAAAGGTTTTGAAAATGGTAAAGAGGGATATTTAGATTTCTCCTCTCTAAAAAAAGACGGAATTTCAACTTCCAAGTTGGTTATCGATAATTTTAAAGTTAAAGAAATTCCTGCATTAGCAAAGTTATTAGCACTCGCATCTCTTCAAGGATTGGCAGACTTACTTACGGGAGAAGGGATTAGATTTACAGATTTTGAGATGAATTTTACAAATCAAGATAAACTTATGAAAATTCAAGAGTTATACGCAATTGGCCCAGCAATATCTATTTTATTGGAAGGATACATTCAGGAAGATAAATTAATAAGTTTGAGAGGAACTTTGGTTCCAGCTACAACAATTAACAGATCTATTGCTTCAATACCTTTACTTGGAGATTTATTGATTGGAAAGAAAGTAGGAGACGGTGTCTTTGGAGTCAGCTTTAAAATTAAAGGTCCTCCTAATCAATTGGAAACTACTGTAAATCCTATAAAAACTTTAACACCGAGGTTTATTACTAGAACTTTAGAGAAAATTAAAAAAAATTAATTTAATTCTATTTTAATATGTCTTTTTTTTCCAAGGGATAGTTTAAGATAATTATTTTCAAATAAACTTTTATTGATTTCGAATTTTTCATCTGAAATAACATTATCATTAATTTTTACTGCATTTCCTTTTATAAGTCTTCTGATTTCGCTTTTAGAGCTTTCTAATTTAGATAATAAAACAAGTTCTACTATATTAATTTTTTCCTCTATTTTTTTAAAATGAATATTTACTTTTGGCAAGTTTGCACCGAGAGAGTTTCCTGAAAAAGCTTCTTTTGCTGCTTGTTCAGAATTTTCAGCTGCATCCTTTCCATGTAACATTTCTGTGGTTTTATTCGCAAGTAGTATTTTTAATTCATTTATATCATTATCTTTAATTGTTTCTATTTCCTTAATTTCAATTTCAGTAAACATTTTTAAAAATTTAATTACATCTCTATCATCTATGTTTCTCCAAAATTGCCAATAATCATAAGCTGATAAATATTTTTCATCCAACCAAATGGCCCCGCTTTCAGTTTTTCCCATTTTAGCACCAGTTGCTAGCGTAATTAAGGGCGTTGTTAAACCAAAGGTTTGATTATTAGAATATCTTTTAATAAGCTCAACACCATTAACAATATTCCCCCATTGATCTGAACCTCCGATTTGTAAGACACAATTTTCTTTCTTATTTAATTCAAGAAAATCATATGCCTGTAAAATCATATAGTTAAACTCCATATAGCTTAGAGATTGCTCTCTATCTAATCTGAGTTTTACACTATCAAATGTTAGCATTCTATTTATTGTGAAATGTTTTCCGATATCTCTCAAAAATGAAATATAATTTAAATCTTTAAGCCAAGTATAATTGTTTACAAATATTGGCTTTGTATTCGGATCATCATTATCTAAAAATTTTTTTAAAATACTTTTGATATTTTTAATATTTTTTTCAATCTCATCTTCACTTAATATTTTTCTAGTTTTATCTTTACCAGATGGATCCCCAATTCTTGTAGTTCCACCACCAAGTAAAACTATTGGTCGATGTCCATTTTTTTGAAGTAGTCGCAAACACATTATTTGCAATAAACTACCTACATGTAAGCTTTCAGCTGTACAATCAAAGCCTATGTAACCTTTTATTTTTTCTTGATCTAATTTTTTAGATAATTCATCTTCACTTGTGCATTGATAGAAAAAACCTCTATCTTTAAATTCTTTTAAAAATTTATTCATAAGTTTATAGTTACAATATACAAATTTTTTTTAAAAAACATATCAATGAAAAAAAAATTATATACTGCAATTGGACTAATGAGCGGAACATCTATGGATGGTGTTGATTTATCTATAATTAGTTCAGATGGATACGATGAATTTTCAAACATTTTAGATGATTATTATGAATATGATAAAAATCTTCAGGATCAATTAGTTCGATTAAGAGATTTAGTTTTAACAAAGAAAGATCTTTTACAAAATTCAGAAAAATTAAGAGAATTAGAGCGTAATTTAACTCTTTTTCATGCCGATGCAGTTAATCAATCATTAAAAAAATATAGAGACCCCATTGATTTGATAGGTTTTCATGGTCAAACAATTTTTCATAACCCAAATGAGAAAATTACTAATCAATTAGGAGATGGAAAATTGTTATCTCAAATAGTCAAAAAAAAAGTTATATATGATTTTAGACAAGCGGATATTCAAAATAATGGTCAAGGCGCACCATTAACACCAATTTTTCACCATATTTTATCAAAAAAAATTAGTCAAAATTTTAATATTAAATTTCCAATAGGTTTTTTAAATATTGGTGGCATAGCAAATGTTACAAAAGTTATTAATGATTCAGATAATTTTCGAAATAACCTTCATGCTTCTGATATAGGTCCTGGTAATTGTTTAATTGATGAGTGGGTAAGAAAGAATTCCAATAAAAAATTTGACAAAAATGGTGAAATAGCTAAAGCAGGAAAAGTTGATCAATTAATTCTAAATCAGGTGATAGATAATTTTAAAATAAATTCTTACTCTCAGTCATTAGATATTAAAAATTTTGATGTATCTTTTACAAGAGGTTTATCTTTAGAAGATGGTTGCGCAACAATAACAGATTTCACTGCATATTTGATTGCAGAAGGATTAAAATATATTAGCCAAAAAAATACGATTACATTTTTACTTTGTGGCGGCGGTAGAAAAAATAGTTATTTAATTTACCGTATTAAAAATTACTTATCAAATGAAAATAATATTACTTTAGAAATTATAGATAATTATAATTTAAATGGTGATTATATTGAATCCCAAGCATTTGCATTTTTAGCTATAAGATCATTTTTAAATTTACCAATTTCTTTTAGCACAACAACCGGATGTAAAGAATTTACAGTTGGTGGAAAACTGGCAGAAAATTTTTAATAAAGTGCTGTTTCTTTTTTTATATATTTATCAAGATGTTTAACTAAAGCATCACCTGTTTTTGAAAAGAAATGATTAGCCTCTGATATTGCATTAAATTCTACTTTAATCCCTTTTTGTGCACTCAATCTTTTGTCAAGTTCAGTAATATATTCTGCTGGTACCAATTCATCTTTTTTACCATAAGCAATTAAGCCTGAAGTTGGGCATGGAGATAAAAAAGAAAAGTCATAAACATTTGGTTGAGGTGAAATAGCAATAAATCTGTTTATTTCTGGTCTTCTCATTAATAATTGCATTGCAATTAAAGATCCAAATGAAAATCCTGAAACCCAACATTGCGAATTGTCAAAATTTTCTCTTTCTAACCAATCTAAAGCTGCTGCTGCATCAGCAAGTTCGCCTTGGCCATTATCAAATTCTCCGTCGCTTTTACCAACACCTCTGAAATTTACTCTGCAAACTGAAAAATCATTATCCATAAATGTATGAAAAGTATCTACTACCACTTTGTTATTCATAGTTCCTCCATATTGAGGATGAGGTTGTAATACTAAAGCAATTGGGGATGTATTTTTTTTACTTTTATAATATTTAGCCTCAAGTCTTCCTGCAGGACCAGGTATAAATATTTCTAAAATTTTATTATCCATAAGCGATATTGATTATTATTCTCAAAAAAAATGTACGTTTATCATAAGTCAGCGACAATATGTTAGTTTTTTTTTTATACTCTAAACTTGACCATTTTAGTCAAGTATGTATAAAAACCCACTAATTAAAGGTAAAAATGAAACTTACATCCAAAGGAAGATATGCTGTTATGGCATTAGTTGATTTAGCTAGGTTTGATAATATCAACCCAGTATCACTAAGAGATATATCATTAAGACAAGGTATATCTTTAGACTACCTAGAACAGATTTTTTCTAAATTAAAAAAAAATGAAATTGTTAAAAGTATTAGAGGAACTCAGGGAGGATATGTTCTCAATAAAAACCCGAATGAAATTAAATTAACAAATATTTTCAACGCTGTTGATGAAAAAGTAAAAACTGTTCAGTGTAAAAAAGAATCAAAAAGAGGATGTAATGGTAAAGCTACAAAATGCATAACACATAATCTTTGGGATGAGTTAGAGATACATATAAATACATTTTTTGAGAACAAAAGTTTGCAAGACTTAATAAAAAATAACAATGAAACAAGAGCTTGAAATGGATAGCAGACAAAAAGAAATAGAAAATTTAAAAGATTACAAATATGGTTTTTCAACTGATATTGAAAACATTCGAGCACCAAAAGGTTTGAGTGAAGAAGTAATAAAATTTATTTCTAAAATAAAAAAAGAACCTGAATGGATGTTAAATTTTAGGTTAAAAGCTTTTGAACGTTTTAAACAATTAAAAGAACCAAATTGGCAAAAACCAAAATATCCAAAAATTGATTATCAAGACCTTTATTATTATTCAGCACCAAAAAGTATGAAGGATAAACCAAAAAGTTTAGATGAGCTAGATCCTAAACTTTTAGAAACATACAAAAAATTAGGCATACCTCTACAAGAACAAGCAAGATTAAATGGTATAGCAGTGGATGCTGTATTTGACTCTGTTTCTGTAGCCACAACATTTAAAGAAGAATTAACAAAACAAGGAATTATTTTCTGCTCAATGTCAGAAGCAATTCAAAAACACCCAGAATTAGTAAAAAAATATTTAGGAACTGTTATTCCAACAACTGATCATTTTTTTGCAACTTTAAATTCTGCAGTTTTTACAGATGGTTCATTTGTATATATTCCTCAAGGTGTTAAGTGTCCAATGGAACTTTCAACATATTTTAGAATAAATGCATCCGAAACAGGACAATTTGAAAGAACTTTAATTATTGCTGACAAAGGAAGTTACGTTAGTTACCTAGAGGGATGTACAGCTCCGATGAGAGATGAAAATCAATTACATGCAGCAAACGTGGAGCTAATTGCACTCGATGATGCAGAAATAAAATATTCAACAGTTCAAAATTGGTATCCAGGTGACAAAGACGGTAAAGGAGGAATTTATAATTTTGTAACCAAAAGAGGTTTGTGCAAAGGTAAAAATTCTAAAATTTCATGGACGCAGGTTGAAACAGGATCAGCAATTACATGGAAATACCCAAGCTGTATTTTGAAAGGAGATAATTCAGTTGGTGAATTTTATTCTATAGCAATAACAAATAACCATCAAAAAGCTGATACTGGAACTAAAATGATCCATCTTGGAAAAAACACGAAAAGCAAGATTATTTCTAAAGGAATTTCAGCTGGACAATCTGATATGATGTACAGAGGTCTTGTAGATATCTCATCAAAAGCAGATAATTCGAGGAATTTTACTCAATGTGACTCCTTGTTAATGGGAAATAAATGTGGAGCTCACACAATACCTTATATAAAAAATAAAAATCTCAAATCAAATATAGAGCATGAAGCAACTACATCAAAAATTAGTGATGAACAGCTATATTATTGTAATCAAAGAGGATTAAATCAAGAGGAAGCAGTAAGTTTAATTGTTAATGGCTTTTGTAAAGAAGTTTTACAACAATTACCAATGGAGTTTGCCGTAGAAGCACAAAAATTAGTGGGCATCAGCCTAGAGGGGAGTGTCGGTTAAATGTTATCTATAGAAAATTTAAAGGCAAAAATAGACAAAAAAGAAATTTTAAAAGGTTTAAATTTAAACATTAAACCAGGAGAAGTGCATGCAATTATGGGTCCTAACGGCTCAGGAAAAAGTACTTTATCAAACATTTTATCAGGAAAAAAAGGGTATGAAGTAAACGGAAATATTAAATTTGAGGGAGAAAATCTTTTAGAGTTAGAAACTGAAGAAAGAGCACATAAAGGAATATTTTTAGCATTTCAATATCCATTAGAAATACCTGGGGTTAATACAAATACATTTTTAAAAACTTCAATTAATGCAATCAAAAAAGCTAGAGGAGAAAAAGAGTTAGATGCAATTGAATTTTTAAAATTAATCAAGCAAAAATCTTCTGAATTAAAGTTTGACCAAGCAATTTTGAATAGACAGTTAAATGTTGGATTCTCAGGTGGTGAAAAAAAGAAAAATGAGATACTCCAAATGTCAATTTTAAATCCTAAGTTATCGATATTAGACGAAACAGATTCAGGACTTGATATAGATGCGTTAAGAATAGTTTCGGAAGGAGTAAATTCTTTAAGAAACAAAGATAATTCTTTCTTAATAATTACTCACTACCAAAGATTATTAGATTATATCAAACCAGACTTTGTGCATGTTTTAAAAAATGGACAAATTATTAAATCAGGGAACTTTGAATTAGCTAAAGAATTAGAAAAAGTAGGTTACGAGAATTTTAATTAATGGAAAATCAAATTAAATCAAACTTTGAAAAAATAATTAGTGAATTGAATTTTACTAATGCTCAAAAAGAAATTAAGGTAAAAAATATCGACAATTTTTTAAAAAAAGGATTTCCAAACAAAAGACTTGAGGATTGGAAATTTTCTGACTTAAAGCAGATAATTTTAAATAATTTTGAAGATTTAAATTTTTTAAATGAGAATAATACTGAATTAAAAAAAGTTGAGTTAATTGAGGACTTAGAAGCAAATAAACTAATTTTTGTTAATGGTGTTTTATCTAATGTTGACTTTAAATACGAAAATCTTGAAAAGATTAAAATTGAAAAAAATGCTGATCTTAATGAAGAAGTAAATCAAAACGCGTTACTAAACTTAAACTCTGCATTTGTTTCAAATTGCATTAAAGTAACTATTAAAGCTGGATATCAATTTAAAAAACCATTGGTATTGTATAATTATTTAACAGAGGAGCTAAACTCTTCAGGAATAAACACTAGACTGGATTTAG
>CACJDW010000018.1 GCA_902592275.1 uncultured Pelagibacteraceae bacterium | reverse complement strand
AATAACAATCTTTCCTTTCCACTTTGAATTGGCTAAATCTTCATATGTCATTCCGCTTAGATCACTCAAACTTACTCTATCAGGTGAATAATAAATAATTCTTGCTCTCTTTGCGATACCTGTCCAATTATCTGATCTAAAATTTGAAGGGACAGTAGCTTCAATAATTGGTGTCATTGAGTTTTGAAACATTCCTTTTGCATCAAAAGCTCCTAATCTTCCAGCATCAGCAGTAATATATAAATCTGCCTTTGAGTCTTGCCCTTCCTCACTTATTCTTTTTTGTAAAGCTTTGTCTTTTCCTGATACTATGTTTACTTTAATTCCTGTCTTTGCAGTAAATTTTTGATACAGCTGAATATCAGAGTCATAATGTCTTGCGCTAAAAACGTTTACTTCATTTGCAAAACTAAACTTGGCAAAGAAAACCAAAACTATTCCTATTAAACTTATTTTTTTCATTATTGTCCTATTCTTTACCCTAATTAATTTGCGAATGAGAATTATTCTCAATGCGAATGATTATCAATCGCATAGATTGTCGCAGAAAGCAAGGTCTATTTAATATTATTTATAGAGGAGATTTCTATTTCCAGTCGCCAATTTTACTGAATAAGAAGTTTCTAAAAGCTTGGACCCTAGCTGTGTTTTTTAAGGATTGTGGGTAGACAAAGTGAGCTTCTGTTATTGGTCCTTCTACTTTTGGAAGCACTTTAATTACATTATTAGAATTAGATACCAAATATTCTGGAAGAGCTGCTAATCCTACTCCAGACTCAACTGCTAACAACAATCCCATAACGCTATTTACTTTCATGATTGATTTTCTTTTCTTTCCATCATGCATTCCAATTTTTAAAGCCCAATCTGGATTATAAACTGGAGAAGGAGCACCTTTTCCAAAAGAAATAAATTTATGTTTATTTAAATCACCTATTGTTTTTGGCATTCCATTTTTTTCTAAGTACTTGTTTGATCCATAAATATAGTACTTAATATCAACTAATTTTTTCTGAATATAATTAAGCTGTTTTGGTCTTCTCATAAAAATTCCAATATCAGCTTGTCGGGTGCTTAAATCTAATTCTTTATCATCAAAAACTAGCTCAATTTCAATCTCTGGATTAAGCCGCATAAATTCTTGAATTCTTGGTGTTAACCAGTGAGTTCCAAAGCTTCTAACAGTAGTAATTGTTAATTTACCTGTTGGCTTACTTTTTTGATCTCCTAATGAGGTTTCAACTTCTTTTAGTTTACTTATTACTTCATGGGCAGTTTTAAAGACATATTCACCATTTTCTGTAAGTGTTAATCCTCTTGCGTGTCTTTCAAATAATTGTACTTTTAAATCTTGTTCTAATGATTGAATTTGTCTGCTAATTGCTGATTGACTGAGATTTAAGTTAACAGTAGCATTCGTAAAACTACCTGCTTCTGCTACAGCATGAAAAATTTTTAATTTATCCCAATCCATTATTTATTTAAATCAACTAATACTCTTCCAGCAATTTCACCTTTTAAAATTTTTGGATAAGTTTCAACTAATTCCTCCAAGCTGACAGTTAAAACTGATTTTTCAATTAAATCAAAATCAATTAATTTAGATGCTTCTCCCCATATAAATTCTCTTCTCTTTATACTGCAGTTAGCAGAGTCCATTCCCCAAACTTTAATACCTCTTAACATAAACGGAAGTAAATTTGTATTAAGCTCATTACTGTTTGCATTTCCACAAACTGCTATAATTCCATTTGATTTTGTTTGAGCTATTGCGTTTGCTAAAATTTTTCCACCCACAGTATCAACTACTCCATCCCATAAACCCTTGTCTATTGGTCTTGGATCTTTATCAAATTCAGCCCTATTTATAATGTTTTTAGCACCTAATGATTTTAAATAGTCTAACTTAGAATCTTTTCCTGTTACTGCAGTAACGTTGTAACCTAATTTAGTTAAAGCCATAACTGCTAAACTACCAACTCCACCAGTTGCACCAGTTACCAAAACATCATTAACTTTTTCTCCTAATAGAATGCTTTCTCTTGCTTGAATAGCAAATGTGCTCATTAAAGATGTTAAACCAGCTGTACCTAAAATCATTGCTTGTTTGCTGGTTAAACTATCTGGTTTTTTAACTAAAAAATCTCCACTTACTTTTGCAATTTGTGAAAACCCTCCAAAAAAAACTTCACCTACTCTAAAACCAGTAAGAATTACTTCATCACCTTCTTTAAATTTCGGATTATCACTTTCAATAACAGTTCCAGAAAAATCTATTCCTGGGATATGAGGATATTCTTTAACTAATCTTCCCCCATTCTTTAGAATCATTCCATCTTTAAAGTTTAAGTCTGAATAATCTACTTTTACAGTTACATCACCATGTTTTAAGAAACTTTTATCTAATGATTTTACTTCACGCGAAAAGTTTTCGCCTTCTTGGTTAAGGACTATTGCTTTGAATTGATCGGACACCTTAATCTTTTAACGTAGTGCTGATAAATCGTAAATATCTATTTTGATAACTTAAATCTTCTTTGAATTGACCTAAGTAGTAATTTGTAACCGTAGTTGCTTGTTCTTTTTTAATACCTCTCATTGTCATACACTGATGAGTTGAATCAATAGTTACTGCAACTCCTTTGGCATCTAATGATTCCATTAAAGTGTTTGCTATCTGCATTGTAAGTCTCTCTTGTGTTTGTAATCTTTTTGAGAAAACTTCAACTACTCTTGCTAACTTACTCAATCCTACAACTCTTTCTTTTGGAATATAAGCTACGTGTGCTTTTCCAATAATTGGAGCCATATGATGTTCACAATGACTTTGCACTGAAATATTTTTTTGAACAACCATGTCATCATAACCTTCAACATCACCAAAAGTTTTGTCTAAGATTTTATTTGGATCTTCTTTGTAACCCTTGAAATATTCTTTAAAAGCTTTTACCACTCTCTTAGGAGTTTCTAATAAACCTTCTCTACTTGGATCTTCACCCATCCAAGAAAGGATAGTTCTAAAAGCGTCTTCAGCTTCTTTGTCTGAAACCTGCTTTGCATCTAAACTTTTGTCATCAGTGTCTTTTACTAATTTCATAGCGCTTTTTTATACAGTAATTACTTCAATTTAAAAATATTTAATATATTCCTATATGTGCTACATAGTCACCGCATATGTTCAAAAAAAGAGAAAATATCTACGATATTGAAGAGGGAAATCTTCTATCACCAAAATTTGATAATGATGGGTTAATCCCAGTTATTACTATGTGTTCAAAAACAAAGGATATTTTGATGCATGGATATATGAATGTAGAAGCTCTTAAAAAGACAATTGAAACCAAAGAAGCACACTATTTTAGTAGATCGAGAAAAGCTATCTGGCACAAAGGTAAAACAAGTGGTTTTACACAAAAGGTTACTGAAATAAGAATTGATGATGATCAAGACTCCATATGGTTAACAGTTGATATCGGTGATGGAGCTAGTTGTCATGTTGGTTATAGATCATGTTTTTATAGATCTATTCCTATGGGACCAATAGAAAACGGAAGAAAAGTTGAAATGGAATTTCTTGAAAAAGAAAAAAAATTCGACCCTGAAGAAGTTTATAAAGGTCAACCAAATCCTACAAAAATTTAAATGAGCGAGAAACAAAAAAATGTTCTAGGTGAAGACCTGGAAGAATGTTCAAACGATCCTTTAACAGGTTGGTTTCGTGATGGTTGTTGTAACACTGACGAGAATGATCATGGACTTCATACAGTTTGTGCCAAAGTTACTACCGAATGCCTAGAGTGGATGAAAGAAGCGGGTAACGATTTAATTACTCCACATCCTGAATTTGGGTTTCCAGGTTTAAAAGATGGTGATGGATGGTGTTTGTGTGCTAGTTGGTATGCAAGAGCAGTTGAAGCTGGTAAAGGATGTCCAATATTTTTGAAAAGAACTCACGAAAACACTCTTAAATATGTACCTATTGAAACTTTAAAAAAGTTTGCAATAGATTTATCTTAATTACATATTTCCATATCTTGGACCGCCGCTACCCTCTGGAGTAACCCAAGTAATATTTTGAGATGGTTCTTTAATATCACAAGTTTTACAATGGATACAATTTTGAGAATTAATTACAAATTTATTTACATCATTTTCTTTTTGAACTTCATACACACCTGCAGGACAATATCTTTGAGCAGGTTCATCAAATTTTTCTAAAGTATAATTGATTGGTAAGTCAGGATCTTTAAGTTTTAAATGAACCGGCTGATTGTCTGCATGATTAGTTCCTGTTAAATACACTGAACTTGTTTTGTCAAAAGTAATTACATTATCATATTTTGGATAATCTATTTTAGGCATTTGGTTTGCAGGTTTTAATGTTTCATGATCAGCATGTTTATGTTTAAGAGTAAAAGGAAGTTTTCCTCTAAATAAAATTTGATCGATACCTGTGAAAATTATTCCTAAAATTAATCCCCAGCTAAAACTAGGTTTCACATTCCGTGCTTCATAAAGCTCTTTATGTAACCAGCTATTTTTAAATTTATCTTCATAAATAGATAAATCTTTGTTTTCTTTTAAGTGTTCATTAATAGTTTCGGCTGCAATAATCCCACTTTTCATCGCTGTATGAGAACCTTTAATTTTTGGCATATTTAAAGTTCCAGCATCACAACCAACTAACAAAGCTCCGGGCATAAACATTTTTGGCAAACTTTGAAATCCACCTTCAATTAAAGCCCTTGCACCGTAAGAAATTCTTTTTCCACCTTCTATAATTTTTTTTATTGCTGGATGTGTTTTAAACCTCTGAAATTCATCATAAGGTGATAAATGTGGATTTTTGTAATCTAGACCAATTACATAGCCCAGAAAAACTTGTTTATTTTCTGCATGATACATAAAACTACCACCATATGTATTGCTATCTAATGGCCATCCAGCTGTATGCATAACTAAGCCTTCTTCGTGATTTTTATCCTCTATTTCCCAAATTTCTTTAAAACCAATTCCATATTGTTGAGGATCTTTACCTTTATTTAATTCAAATTTTTCAATCAATTGTTTGCCTAAGTGACCTCTACACCCTTCGGCAAAAACAGTTACTTTACCTAAAAGCTCAATACCTGGTTCAAAACTATCTTTTTTATTACCATCTTTATCTATACCCATATCTTGAGTTGCAACACCTTTAACAGATCCATCTTCGTTATATAAAATTTCACTTGCTGGAAATCCTGGAAAAATCTCTACACCTAGGTTCTCAGCTTGTTCTGCAAGCCATCTACACAGATTTGCTAAACTGATAATATAATTTTTATGATTTTGTTGCACCGCAGGTAGTAGCCAGGTTGGCCAACTTAAAGATTTGGTTTTTCCTAAAAATAAAAATTTTTCTTTAGTTACTTTTGTTTTGATTGGAGAATTTAATTCTCTCCAATTTGGTAGTAATTCATCTAGAGCACGCGTTTCAAATACATTTCCACTTAAAATATGAGCTCCAATCTCTGATGCTTTTTCTAATAAACAAACATTTAGATTTGGATCTAATTGTTTTAACTTTATTGCAGTTGATAATCCTGATGGTCCTCCACCAATGATTACAACATCATATTCCATTGATTCTCTAGACATACCCTAGTTTTTAACTGTAAGGATTATTTTTGTATAGTGTTTAATTTGTTCAGCTCTTCCATGAACTGAGGCAGTGCCTCAAATAAATCAGCTTCAAGTCCATAATCTGCAACACTAAAGATTGGCGCTTCACCATCTTTATTAATTGCAACTATAACTTTACTTTCCTTCATTCCTGCTAAATGTTGAATAGCACCTGAAATTCCAACAGCGATATATAGATCTGGTACTACCACTTTTCCTGTTTGACCTACTTGATGATCATTACTTATGTATCCAGCGTCTACTGCCGCTCTTGATGCTCCAATTGCTGCTCCTAGTTTGTCAGCAATTTCTGTAATCAATTTAAAATTATCTCCACTTTGCATTCCTCTGCCACCTGATACAACAATTCTTGCTGTTCCAAGTTCAGGTCGATCAGATTTAATTTCTTCTCTTTTGATAAATTTTGTATTTGAAAACTCTTCACTAGCATCCACTTTTTCAATTGGGGCTGATCCACCTGTACTCTCACATGGATCAAAAGAAGTGGGTCTGATTGTAACGCACTTTTTAGCATCATTACTCTTAATTGTTGCAAAAGCGTTACCGGCATAAATTGGTCTTAAAAAAGTATCTGGTGATATTACTTTAATGATGTCACTTACTTGCGATATGTCAAGATGAGCTGCAATTCGTGGCATCAAATTTTTTCCAAATGTATTTGCTGAACAAACAATGTGAGAATAATTTTCTGCTAGTTTAACAATCACTGGAGCAAAATTTTCTGCTGTGAAGTTTTCATAGTGAGCTCCTTCTACACTCAATACTTTTTTTACTACTGGAAGTTCAGATAATTGTTTTGCAGCATCTGCAGAATTTTGACCAATAATTACAGCATGAACATCTGAATCAATTTGAGATGCTGCTGTAGCTGCATTAAGAGTAAATGGTCTTAATTCTTTATTATTGTGTTCTGCTATAAGTAAAACTGCCATTAAATTACCTTCGCCTCGTTTTTTAACTTTTGAACTAATTCAGCAACATTAGCTACTTTTATACCTGCTTTTCTTTTTGGAGGTTCCTCTACTTTTAATTGTTCTAATCTTGGTGATACATCCACGCCTAAATCAGAAGCAGCAATTTCCTCTATAGGTTTTTTCTTAGCCTTCATTATATTTGGTAGTGATGCATATCTTGGTTCATTCAGCCTAAGATCACAAGTTACAATAGCTGGAACATTTATTTCAATTGTTTCAAGACCTTCATCTATTTCTCTAGTTACTTCTAATTTATTATCTTTAACATCAATCTTAGAGGCAAATGTTGCTTGTGGCCAATTTAATAAAGCACTCAACATTTGGCCTGTTTGATTACAATCGTCATCAATTGCTTGTTTACCCATAAATACTAAATCTGGTTTTTCTTTATCTACTATTTTTTGTAAAATTTTTGAAACAGCGAGTGGCTCTAGAATTCCATCAACTTTTACATGAATACCTCTATCTGCACCAACTGCTAAAGCTTTCCTAACTGTTTCTTGAGCTTTTTCTTCTCCAACAGTTACTGCAACTACTTCTGTAGCTTTACCAGCCTCTTTAATTTTTACAGCCTCTTCTATTGCATTATCATCAGGAGGATTGGTTGACATTTTTACATTGTCAGTAACTACACCAGTTCCATCTTCTTTAACTCTGATTTGAACGTTGTAATCAATAACCCTTTTTACTGCTACTAAAATTTTCATTAAGCTCTTAATAAATTATTTTCTGAATCATATGGACTCTCATCTAAAACAGTAGCGTCGTACATTTCACCTAATATATCAACTTGTAATTTGTCGCCCACATTTGAACAATCTGGCTTAACCATTGCAAGAGCTATTGATTTATCTAATCTAAATCCAAATTCGCCACCAGTTGCTCTTCCAACAACTTTTCCGTCTTTAAAAATTGGGTTATTTCCAAGCACATCGGCATCTTTAGTGTTATGAACTTCTAAAGTAACTAATTTGTTATCAAAACCTTTTTCTCTCCATTTATTAAGTGCCTCTAATCCAATAAAGTTTCCTTTATTTGGGTGAACAAATCTATCAAGACCAGACTCGTATGGTGAGTATTCAATTGATAATTCTGTACCAACTAGTTTATAAGATTTTTCTACTCTTAAACTATTCATTGCCCTAATTCCAAAAGGTTTAATTCCTAAATCTTTCCCTGCTTCCATTAATTTATCAAAAATATGGTTTTGATATTCAATTGGATGATGTAGTTCCCAACCAAGCTCACCCACAAAGTTTACTCTCATTGCATTTACTGGAGCATAGCCAACATTAACATTTTTAGCAGTCAACCATTTGAAATTTTCATTAGAAAAATCGTCTGTTGAAACCTTTTGCATTAATTGTCTTGCTTTTGGACCAGCTACTACCAGAACCCCCGTACTATTTGTTAGATCTTCAAATATTACAGATCCATCATCTGGCATCCATTTTTGTATCCAATCATGGTCTAATCTTAAATTTGCTCCAGCAGAAACTAAATAATAACTATTTTCCGCTTCTTTCATTATTGTAAATTCTGAATGCACTCCACCTTTAGTGTTCAAGGCATGACATAAATTTATTCTTCCAATTTTTTTTGGAAGTTTATTTGCAACTAAATAATCTAAAAATTCCTCTGCTTTAGGTCCCCTAATTCTACATTTTGCAAACGCAGTCATATCTAAAAGACCTACGTTTTCTTTAACATTTTGACATTCTTTTTTAATAGCATCAAACCATTTCGATCTTCTAAATGACCAATCATCTTTTTGTTCCATTCCATCTGTTGCAAAAAAATTAGGTCTTTCCCATCCAAACTTCTGACCAAACACAGCGCCTAAAT
>CACJDW010000017.1 GCA_902592275.1 uncultured Pelagibacteraceae bacterium | reverse complement strand
TAATAATCAAATAGCTATTAACTATTGTGATCAAAATGGAAAAATAGAAGACCAATTCAATCCTAATGGATCCATAGAAAATATTGCTGGTATATTTAATAAAGAAAAAAATGTTCTAGGAATGATGCCCCACCCAGAAAGAATGATTGATACTTCTTTATCTGGTGTGGATGGATCATTATTTTTTAAAAACTTAATAAACAACTTAAAATGATTGTAAACGAACAGGTAGCAATTGATCATGGTTTAAAAAAGGATGAATACGCCAAAATTTGTGAATTATTAAAAAGAACTCCCAATATAACAGAACTAGGGATTTTTTCTGCAATGTGGAATGAGCATTGTTCTTATAAATCATCAAGATTACATTTAAAAAAACTACCCACTAAAGGAAAGAAAGTAATTCAAGGTCCTGGAGAAAATGCTGGGGTTATCGATATTGAAGATAATGATGCAATAGTTTTTAAAATAGAAAGTCACAATCACCCTTCATTTATTGAACCATACCAAGGTGCTGCTACTGGAGTTGGGGGAATAATGAGAGATGTGTTTACAATGGGTGCAAGGCCAATAGCTAACTTAAACTCTATTCATTTTGGATCACCACAACATAAAAAAACGAAAAATTTATTAAGAGGTGTTGTTCATGGAATAGGTGGTTATGGAAATTGTATGGGTGTTCCTACAGTTGCTGGCCAAACAAGTTTTGATAGCTCCTATAATGGAAATATTTTGGTTAACGCTATGACATTAGGATTGGTCAAAAAAGATAAGATTTTTTACTCTAAAGCAGCTGGCTTAAATAAGCCAGTTATTTATGTTGGGTCTAAAACTGGGAGAGATGGAATACATGGTGCAAGTATGGCTTCAGCTAGTTTTGATGAAAAAATTGAGGAAAAGAAACCAACAGTTCAGGTTGGAGATCCGTTTACTGAAAAACTTTTGCTTGAAGCTTGTTTAGAACTAATGGCTGGAGACTCCATTATAGCCATTCAAGATATGGGCGCTGCAGGATTAACTTCTTCAAGTATTGAAATGGCATCTAAAGGAAACCTAGGAATTGAAATCAATTTAAACAAAGTGCCTTGCAGAGAAGCCAAGATGACACCTTATGAAATTATGCTCTCTGAGAGCCAAGAAAGAATGTTGATTGTTTTAGAAAACGGTAAAGAAGAACAGGCAAAAAAAATATTTGATAAATGGAACTTAGATTTTGCTGTAATAGGCAAAACTACTAAGTCTAAAAAAATAGAACTTTATTTTGATGAAGAAAAAGTTGCAGACATTCCAGTTAATACTTTAGTTGAAAACTCTCCTATGTATGATCGTAAATGGAAAAAAGCAAAACTTCCTAAAAAAAATAAAATTAAAAAAGAAGATATTAAGCATTTAAAAATTATTGATGTTTTAAAAAAAATTTTAGCAAATCCAAATGTATGCAGCAAAGAATGGATTTGGCAACAATATGATCATACTGTAATGGGAGACACTATACAAAAACCTGGCGGAGACGCAGGAGTTGTAAGAGTTCATGGTACAGATAAAGCTGTTGCTGCTTCTGTAGATTCTTCTGCAGTTTATTGTTGGGCGCATCCTTTAACTGGTGGAAAACAAGTAGTTTGTGAAAGTTTCAGAAATCTTGTTTCTGTTGGTGCTAAACCAATTGCTATCACCAATTGTCTAAACTTTGGTAGTCCTGAAAATGAAGAAAATATGGGTGAGTTTGTTGAATGTGTTCAAGGTATTGGTGAAGCTAGCGAATATTTGAAATTCCCAGTAGTTTCTGGAAATGTATCTTTCTACAACCAAACAAAAGACCAAGGTATAAAGCCTACACCTGCAATTGGTGGAGTTGGGTTAATAAAAGATTATAAGAATATGATCACTATGGAATTTAAAGAAGTTGATAATTTAGTTTTAGTGATTGGAAAAACCGAAGGACATATTGATCAAAGTTTATTTGCAAGAACTATTTTAGATGAAAAAAATGGACCTCCGCCTGAAGTAAATTTATTTAATGAAAAAAATAATGGAGAAACTTTACTCAAATTGATTGATAATAATTTAATAAAAAGTGCTCATGACGTGTCTTTAGGAGGTATAATTACTGCAGTAGCAAAAATGTGTATTAAAGGAAAAAAAGGAATAAATATTAAAAAACCTAAATATCTAATTAATGAAATAGAATACTTTTTTGCTGAAGATCAAGGTAGATATATTATAGAAATAAACAAAAAAGATTTTAAAAAAGTGGCTGATATATTACATAAAAATGCAGTCCATTTTGATGAACTTGGCACAATTAATGAAAATGAACTATATATTAATGATAAGACAAAAGTTACAATTGACGAATTATCAACTTCCAATAAAAGTTGGCTTACAAACTATATGAGCAAATAATGGCGATGGATTTAAAAGAAATTGAGAATTTTATTAAGGAGGCAATGCCTGATGCAATTGTTGAAATACAAGATTTGGCAGGTGATGGAAATCATTATTCGGCTACTGTTACCTCTTCTCAATTTTCTGGAAAGAGTAAAATTGAGCAACATAAAATGGTTTACAACTCATTAAAAGGTAGAATGGGCAATGAACTACATGCATTAGCAATTAAAACAAAGGAGAGTTAAATGGATCAACAAACAAATGATTTAATTAAAAATGAAATTGAAAACAACGAGGTATGTTTGTTTATGAAAGGCACACCTGACGCTCCTCAATGTGGATTTTCAATGGCAACCTCAAATATTTTAAAAATATTAGAAGTAAATTTTAAAGGTATAAATGTTTTAGAAAATCAAAATTTAAGAGAGGGCATTAAAGTTTTTAGTGATTGGCCAACTATCCCACAACTTTATGTTAAAAATGAATTTATAGGTGGATGCGATATTGTTAAAGAAATGTATGAAAGTGGTGAATTAACAAAACTTTTTGAAAGCAAAAATATAAATTTTAAGGCTAAAAGCTAATTATCTAGAATAATATTCAATTACTAGATTAGGTTCCATAACAATTGGATATGGGACCTCTTCAAATTTTGGTACTCTAACAAATTTTAATTTTTTATTTTTTTCATCCATCTGAATATATTCTGGAGTTTCTCTTTCTTTATTTGCAAGAGCAATATCGATTATTGCAAGTTGTTTTGATTTATCTCTTATTTCAATTGAATCTTCTTCTCTAACTAAATAACTTCCAATATTCACTTTTTTACCATTTACTTTTACATGTCCATGGTTGATTAATTGTCTAGCTGAAAAAATTGTTGTTGCAAATTTTGCTCTGTAAATCACAGCATCTAATCTTCTTTCAAGAAGACCAATTAAATTTTCTCCAGTATCACCTTTAAGCATTACAGCTTTTTTGTAAATATTTCTAAATTGTCTCTCGTTAATGTTACCATAATATGCTTTTAATTTTTGTTTAGCCTGAAGCTGTATTCCGTAATCAGATGGCTTTGATGTTTTTGTTTGACCATGTTGTCCTGGTCCATAAGCTCTAGTATTAAAAGGACTTTTGGGTCTACCCCATAGGTTAACTTTTAATCTTCTGTCTACTTTATGTTTAGAGTTTAATCTTTTTGTCATTTGATAGTGGGCTTTATAAACTTACTCATCATTTTGTCAATCAACGTTTTTTACCTAAACTTGCAAATACCCCTGATAAAATACGTGTTTCTTTGGTTGATAATTCCATCCTATAAAAAATATTCCTCAAGTTTTCAAGCATTATAGGTTTCTTCTCTTTTGATTTAAAAAAATTAATCTCTTCAAGATTCTGTATACAAAGTTTTGCCATAGCAACTATCTCTTTTTTAGATGCTGATTTAACTTTGCTCGATTTCTTAAAAGAAGATGCTTTTGAATTAATTATGCTTGATAGATATTGAGCAATTATTATTAAGCTATGAGATAAATTTAATGATTTAAAATCAGGATTAGTTGGAATTTGAAGAGTATAATTTGCATAGCTTATTTCATTGTTTGATAAACCAGATGCTTCTGAACCAAATAAAAATGCTATTTTCTTTTTATAATTAATTTTTTTTAAATCTTCTAATTGGATATGTTTAATATTTTTATTTCTAAATCGTGCTGATGTTGCAATTACAATATCAATATTTTTTAAAGGTTTTTCTAAGTTTTCAAAATTCTTTGCTTTGTTAATTATATTTTTTGCTCCTACTGAAGTTGCTAAAATTTTATCATTTGGAAATATTGGCTTAGGATCAATAACAATAAGTTTATTAAAATTAAAATTTTTCATTCCCCTTGCGCATGCACCAATATTTTCTGAGAGTTGAGGTTTGTGTAAAATGAAAGAAATATTATTAACAGACATTAATCTATGCCATGATTTCTGTTATAATTGGAAATAGCTGATGGTTTAATATCATTTAAATATTTTAGATCTACTGTCCAAATAGAAACTTTTAAAGGATAACATTTTGCTACATCGGATGAATGTTCAGATCCACAATCACCTCCTGGACATGCAGAGAGAGCACCTAACAAATCTGTTTCAGCAAAAAACTCTAAATAATCACCAGGTCTTACAGGACTTGCTTTCATAAAATATTGTTTAGTATCATTGGTAAATCCAGTTAACATAAAAACATTTAATACATCATGAACTATTTTTTCTGCATGATCTAATTGAATATTTTTTTCTTTAACTAAAGCTCTTGTTAAATTTGAGTGGCAACAATAGTGATAATCATTATCGCTCAAAAGTTTTGATGTATAAGGATCACATCTTGTACCAATGACATCATGAACCGATCCTCCATCTTTATCATAATCATACCAATCTAAAGTATCCCAGGTTATTGTTGCTAAAGATCTAAGATAGGGAAAACTACTAAACATTTTATCGCCTACTGAAAGATGAGTACCATAAAGTGCTCTTGTTTTTCCTGAGTAAAATTTTTCCTCTAAATTATTTAAATTAAATAAATTTAAATCTCCTACTTGAGGACCCTCTACACTTTCGATTCTAAAAAACTCTCCAAATTTAACTTCGAACGTTTTTGCATCTCTCGGGGGTATTATTACTTCATCTTTTTTAACCAAGTGTTCTCTAGCAGAATGTAAAATACTTAAATTTTTTTCTTCTATATTGGTATTTGGATAACAAACTATTGGTTTTGCTCCTATTCTATCTTTTAGATCAGATGGTTTTTCTGAAAATTTTTTAATTTTCATTCTTACAAACTTCCAGGAGCTTTATCCTTAAATAGCTTATAATCTAAACTATCAACAAGAGCTTTAAAGGATGCATCAATGATATTGGGTGATACTCCAATAGTGAACCAATTAACACCCTTCGAGTCTGTACTTTCAATACTAACCCTTGTTACAGCTTCTGTACCAGTATTTAAAATTCTAACTTTATAATCAACTAGCCTCAAATCTTTTAAATATTCTGAATATTTAGCAAGCTTATTAACATTCTTTCTAATTGCATTATCTAGAGCATTAACAGGTCCGTTTCCTTGTCCTTCGCACAAAATTTTATCTCCATCTACTTCTAATTGAGCTTTTGCATATGAAACTATTTCTCCTGCATTATCTTTCTTTACCGAAACATCATATTGATTAATAGAAATATATCTTGGTATCTCGCCCATTAACCTTCTAGCTAACAACTCAAAGGATGCATCAGCACCATCATAACTGTAACCAATAAATTCTCGATCTTTCACTTCATCTAAAAGTTTTTTAATTTTTGGATCACTTTTCTCAACCTTTATTCCTATTGAATTCAATCTCGACATTATATTAGATTGTCCCGATTGATCTGAAACAACTATATTTCTAGAGTTTCCAACTTCTTCTGGATTTATGTGCTCATAGGTTTTAGGATCTTTTTGAACAGCTGAAACATGCATTCCGCCCTTATGAGAAAAAGCAGAAGCTCCAACATAAGGTAAATGTTTATTGGGCTTTCTATTTAATATCTCATCTAATAATCTTGAGCATTGAGTTAAGTTTTTTAAATTTTCTCTTTTAATACTTAGTTCAAACTTATCTGAAAAATCTTTCTTTAAAAAAAATGAGGGAATCAATGACATTAAATTAGCATTTCCACATCTTTCTCCCAAACCATTGATTGTACCCTGGACTTGTCTAACACCTGCTTGAACTGCTGCAAGACTATTAGCTACCGCATTTTCAGTATCATTATGAGCATGTATTCCTAAATTTTTTCCAGGAATTTGCTTGCTTACTTCAGATACAATTTCAGTTATTTCGTGTGGAAGTGTGCCGCCGTTAGTATCACATAGCACAATCCATCTAGCACCATTATCAAAAGCAGCTTTTAAACATGACATTGCATATTCTGGATTTGATTTATATCCATCGAAAAAATGTTCAGCATCAAACATGAACTCTTTGCCAGATTTAACAATATGTTTTGTACTTTCGCTTATATTCATTAAATTCTGTTCATTGCTTATTCCTAATGCGACATCCACTTGAAAATCCCACGATTTTCCAAACAAGCAAACAGAAGTACTTTTTGAATTTATTAATGATGAGAGCATAGGGTCATTTTCCGCACTATGTTCAGATTTTTTAGTCATACCAAATGCAGTTAATTTCGTTGATTTAAAATTATGATCTTTATTGAAAAACTCAGTATCGGTTGGATTCGCTCCTGGCCAACCACCCTCAACATAATCAACACCCAATTTATCTAAAGCTGATGAAATTTTTTCTTTATCATCAATTGAAAAATCTACACCTTGGGTTTGTGCACCATCACGCAGTGTTGTATCAAATATATAAAGTTGTTCTTTGCTCATTTAAATTTCCAAGTCGTTTTACCATCTTTATCTTCTATTAAAACACCTTTGTCTAAAAGCTCATTTCTAATTTTATCAGCTTCTTCGTAATTTTTGTTCTCTCTAGCCTTATTTCTTTCCTGAATTTTTTGATAAATTTCTTTTTCAGAAATTAAAGCTTTGCTAATTTTAAATTTAAGCCAATTTTCTTTACTTTCATTTAATAGTCCTACAAATTTACAAGCAGAAACAAATAAAGATTTATCTTCATCATCACCTTTTTGAGCTTTGTCATATAATTGATGTAAATTAGCAATGTATCCAGGTGTGTTTAAATCATCGTAAAGTGGCTGAAGAATTTCATCAGAAACTTTAGAATTATTTTTAATATCTAAATATGAATTGTACCATTTATTTATCGTGTTTTGACAGTCGTCCAGAAGTTTATCATTCCAATCTAATGGTTGTTTATAATGTGCGCTTAGTAAAGCTAATCTTAAAACTTGGCCGCTAATCTTATTTCTATAATCTTTTATTTTTAAAACATTTCCCTGAGACTTAGCCATCTTTTCATTAGACATAGTGATGAATGCATTATGCATCCAAAATTTTGCAAATATTTTTGTATCATTAGCGCATCTTGATTGAGCTATTTCATTCTCATGATGAGGAAACAACAAATCTATACCACCTCCATGAACATCAAACTCATCTCCTAAAAATTTCTTTGACATTGCTGAACACTCCAGATGCCATCCTGGCCTTCCTTTTCCCCATGGAGACTCCCATGATGGCTCATCATCTTCAGAAGGTTTCCATAAAACAAAATCTTCTGAGTTTTTTTTATTTTCACTGACTTCTACTCTTGATCCAGCAATAAGTTCGTCTAATTTTTTGTTCGAGAGTTGACCATAATCCTTGAATTTTTTAACCTCAAAATAAACATGCTTATTATTTTCATAAGCAAATTCTTTTTTTATTAATTCAGAAATCATTTCAATCATCAAATCTATGTTTTCTGTTGCTTTAGGTTGATGGGTTGGCTCTTCACAATTTAAGTAATTACAATCTTTACTAAAACTTTCGGTTACTTTGCTTGTTAATTCTGAAATTGAAATGTTATTTTCTTTTGAAGATTTAATAATTTTATCATCTACATCTGTAATATTTCGCACATAAGTAACTTTAGGATATTTTTTTTTTAAAATTTTAAATAGAATATCAAATACAACTATTGGTCTCGCGTTCCCAATATGGGGATCATCATAAACAGTCGGACCACACACATACATTCTAATGTTATTTTTATCTAGTGGAACAAACTTCTCTTTTTTATTTGTTAGATTGTTTGTTAAAAAAATATCTTTACTCATTATTTTAGGAATATACTTAAAAAATAGATTTGTGAATCTATTTGATTAATTTGGAATTTTGCATACAGGAATTGGCTCCATTTTATGCAAATTTTGTTTTCTTATAGATTCGTATTTAGCTCGATTAGCTGAATTGGGATTATCCATAGCTTCCTCTAATTCTTCATATTTTAGACCTAGTTGACCTTCATCAGTTCTTCCATCGTCCCATAATCCGTCCGTAGGGGCCGCATCTATAATTTCTTTTAAAATTCCAAGCTCTTTTCCAAGCTCCCAAACTTCAGTTTTATTACAATCAGCTATTGGGGATATATCTACTCCACCATCTCCGTATTTTGTGTAAAACCCAACACCAAAATCTTCAACTTTATTTCCAGTTCCAACTACTATACCTTTGTTTGCTGCAGCAACTTGATAAAGCGTTGTCATTCTCAATCTAGCTCTAGAGTTTGCCATCCCATGTTCGCTATCAAAATTTGATAAACTAGAACTAAAAGCCAAAAATAACTCATCTAAATTGATAGTATGTGCCTCAACATTTTTAAAATTTTTAACTAACCACTCTTGATGCTTTAAACTTAAATCATGTTGATGTGATTTCTGTTTGATTGGCATTGACAAAACAATAGTTTTTAAACCTGTCATTGCACTTAATGTGCTAGAAACTGACGAGTCTATTCCTCCAGAAATTCCTATAACTAATGACTCTGCCTTACTAGGCATATTATTTACATAATTTTTAATCCAATTAGAAATAAAATTTACTTTTTCTGAAGCATTCATGATTTTAAAGTATTAGATATTTAAAATTTTACAATGTCTTAAGATGCCGCTCTATCTGCGTTTTTAGAATAAGAGCTATTCTTTTTTATCTCATCTGAGATCAAGAAAGCTAATTCTAGAGCTTGGTTTGCATTTAGTCTTGGATCACAATGCGTGTGATATCTTGATGATAAGTCTTTTTCTGATATCTTTTGTGCTCCACCAATACACTCTGTTACATCTTGACCAGTTAATTCTATATGTAAACCTCCAGCGTAACTTCCTTCGCTTTGATGACATGCAAAAACATTTTTAACTTCTTTTAACACACTGTTAAATGGTCTTGTTTTAAATCCTGTCGCAGCTTTTACCGTATTTCCATGACAAGGATCACATGACCAGATTACATTTAAACCCTCTTTTTTTATTGCCCTAATTAATTTTGGTAAAAATTTTGAAACATTATCTGCACCAAATCTTGATATTAGTGTGATTTTACCTTTTTCATTATTAGGGTTAATTCTATTACAAAGATCAATTAAATCATCAGCCTTTAAGGTAGGTCCACATTTAATTCCTATTGGATTTTCTATACCTCTACAAAACTCAACATGACCACCATCCAATTGCCTTGTTCTATCTCCAATCCAAACAAAGTGAGCAGATGTGTCATGATTTTCGCCTGTTGTTGAGTCTGTTCTGGTCATTGTTTCTTCAAAAGGAAGTAGTAATGCCTCATGTGATGTCCAGAAGTTAACAGTTTTTAATCTTCTGTTAAAGTCTGAATTAATTCCACATGCATCCATGAAAGCTAATGCATTTGCAATATTATCTTCTAATTCTTTAAATCTTTTTAATTCTGGTGAATTTTTGATGAAACCTAAATTCCAATTATGAACATTCTTAAGGTCTGCAAAACCCCCATGACAAAATGCTCTGATTAAGTTTAAAGTTGCAGCCGATTGTGAGTATGCCTTAAATAATCTTTTAGGATCTGGAACTCTAGCCTTTTCAGTAAATTCCATAGCATTTATGTTATCACCTAAATAGCTTGGAAGCTCTACTCCATCTTTTGTTTCTGTTGGTGCACTTCTAGGTTTTGAAAATTGACCAGCTATTCTTCCAACTTTTACTACTGGTAATGAAGCTGAGTAAGTTAAAACTAATGACATTTGTAACATTAGTTTAAAAGTGTCTCTTATATTATCTGGATTAAATTCTGCAAAACTTTCAGCACAATCTCCACCCTGAAGTAAAAATGCTTTCCCATCCACAACATCAGCTAACTGACTTTTAAGGTGTCTTGTTTCTCCAGCAAATACTAACGGAGGAAATGTTCCTATCTTGTCCAAAACTTTATCCAGTTCTTTTTTGTCTGGATATTCTGGAATGTGTTTTACAGGATATTTTCTCCAACTATTTTTTTTCCAACTTTTCATATTCAACCTAGGGGTGTTTTAACAGAGTTTAAAGTTTATTCAACAGTGACAGATTTAGCCAAATTTCTAGGCTTATCAATGTCATAACCTTTTTTAAGAGCAGAGTAATAAGCAAGTTTTTGAAGTGGAATAGTCAAAAGGAATGGAAGTAAGTCATCATTTGTATTCTCAACTTCAATAGTTTCCCAAATATTTTCTGACACAACTTCATCTTTACTTCTGTTGGTTATCAATAATACCTTCGCTCCTCTAGCAATAACTTCCTGCATATTAGAAATTGTTTTTTTATAATAATTATCTCTAGGAGCCAAAACTACTACAGGCATGCCCTCTTCTATTAAGGCCAAAGGTCCATGTTTCATTTCCCCCGCTGGATATCCTTCAGCATGAACATATGAAAGTTCTTTAAGTTTTAACGCACCTTCTAGAGCTATCGGATATGAATAACCTCTTCCTAAAAACATTGAACCTTTAGCTTCATTAAATGTTGAGGATATTGCCTGGATATCATTATCATGAAGCAATGTTTTCTCTATTAAGCCAGGCAAAGCTTTTAGGTCTTTAATCTTTTCTTGATATTTTTTTTTTTCAATTTCATTTCTCATTGATCCAAGTTTTAAAGCTAAAATATATAAAACAAGTATTTGACCTAGAAATGCTTTTGTTGATGCAACTCCAATTTCAGGACCACAATGAATTGGTAAAACAAAATTAGAATCTCTTGCTATTGAGCTTTCGATTACATTAACAACAGCGCATGTTTTCATGCTATTTTTGTTACATATATCTAAAGCTGCATAAGTATCTGCTGTTTCCCCAGATTGTGAAACAAAGATATATAAAGTGTCTTTTTTAAATCTATTTTTTCTATATCTAAATTCTGATGCTATATCTATGTTAACATCCAAGTTTGTAAGTTCCTCAAACCAATATTTAGCCATTAAACAAGAATGGTATGCAGTTCCACATCCAATTAAAGTTATTGAATTAATCTCTTCTATTTTCCATGGAAAATTAAAAATATTTATCTCTTTATTTACATTATCTACATATTCTTTTATTCCAGTTTTAATTGTTGTTGGCTGCTCTTCAATTTCTTTTGCCATGAAATGTTTAAAATCACCTTTGTCATAATTTGCTTCATTAGATGATAATTCTAATATTTTTTTATTAACCTTCTTTCCTTCTTCATTAAAAAAAAGAATCTGATCTTTTTTAACAATACAAAATTCGCCATCATCAAGGTATGTGATTTTATTTGTCATTGATTTCAAAGCATATGAGTCTGATCCAAGATAGTTTTCATTTGGACCATAACCAACAGCTAGCGGCGATCCTCTTCTTGCACCAACTATTAAGTCTGGCATCTCTTTAAAAACAATTCCAAGAGCAAAGCTACCATGAAGTTGTTTTAATGTTTTTGTTATAGCTTCTTCAAGTTCTGAGGTTTTTAAATTTTCTGTTATTAAATGAACAATTACTTCTGTATCTGTCTGTGATTTAAATTTATGACCTTTGTTAATTAAGTGTTTTTTTAATATTGTAGAGTTTTCAATAATTCCATTATGAACTACTGATACGTTATGAGAGGAATGAGGATGTGCATTTAAACTATTTGGAATTCCATGGGTTGCCCATCTTACATGCCCTATACCAATATTTCCTTTTAAGTTTTTTAAATCAAAATTATTTTCTAAGTTATCTACTCTTCCCTCAGATTTTATTTCATTGATTTCACCATCTGAAAGTGTAGCTATACCTGCTGAATCATATCCTCTGTATTCTAATTTTTTTAATGAATTAATTATATTCGCAGAAACAGGTTTGTTGCTTGATATTCCAATAATTCCGCACATAAATTATTTTTTCTTTCTTTTGTAATTCTTAACTTCTAATTGTGGTGACCTTGTTAGTGCCAAAGATTTTTTTCTAACATTCTTTGTTATTACTGATCCAGCTCCAACAATACTATCTTCATTTATAGTAACTGGAGCAACCAAAGAAGAGTTTGAACCTATAAATACTTTATCTTTAATATTTGTTTTATTCTTGTTTACTCCGTCATAATTGCAAGTAATTGTACCTGCTCCAATATTTACTGATTTTCCTATTTGAGCATCTCCCACATAAGATAAATGATTAACTTTAGATTTATTTCCTAAAGTGCTTTTTTTAATCTCAACAAAATTACCTACTTTGGATCCTTCTTTTAAAATTGTATTGGGTCTTATTCTGGCATATGGACCTATCTCAACTTTATTCTCAATTTTACATGACTCTAAATGTGAGAAAGATTTTATAATTACATTGTTTCCGATTTTAACCTTAGAACCAATAACTACGTAAGGTTCTATAGTTACTTTCTTTCCGATCTTTGTATCTTTC
>CACJDW010000016.1 GCA_902592275.1 uncultured Pelagibacteraceae bacterium | reverse complement strand
TATAGTTCCTAAAAGACATGTAGAGACATACTTTGATCTTACTAAAGAAGAAATTCAGGCATGTAATGAGCTCATTTTAAAAACTAAAGAAAAAATTTTAAAACAAGATTCTAGTGTTAAAGGTTTTAATATAGGCACAAATGCAGGAAAATCTGCAGGCCAATCAATTATGCATTGTCATATTCATCTAATTCCCAGAAGAGAAGGGGATGTGGAGAATCCTCAGGGCGGAGTTAGATCAGTGATTCCCAGTAAACAACACTACAAACGTAAACTCTGAGTTGTTATTAAAGACAAATTGACCAATACTTTTGGTTGAACTCTATAAATATCTAGAATAGAAAACCTTAAATTAATTCAATTTTATTTTACAAGAGTATTAAAAATGTTTGCAACAAATCCTTTTTCAATTCTAGCTGAAACAGTTCCATCTATAGTAATGCAAGGTTTTGTGGTGTTAATGGTTTTATTAATTGTTGCAGGCACTCTTTTAGACATAATTCATAAAAAGAATGTGAAATATTTTTTTGAAAATGCCAAGAAAGCAAAAAAAAATGCGACTAAAGAACTGTCTACTGGTGAAAGAATTGCAGTTGTTTCAAAAACAATTGCATACGACATTGGCACGACATCAGAACTAGGGGCGGGCAAAAGAAGAGTAGCACACCTTCTAGGAATGTATGGAACTATATTATTTTGGGTTGGCTCTGTTGTGATGATATTTTGTTATTCATCAGCAAATGCGGAAACGCCAACTATTTGGCCAATGATCTGGCACGTAGGTGCTTTAATGACTATCTTGGGTGGATCGTGGTTTTGGTTCTTCTTAAGAGTTGATGTTTATTCTGAAGCTCAACCTTGGTACAGAATTATTAAAGCAGATTTATTTGTATTAGCTTTAATTGCAACTTCATTAACAGGATTTGTATGGTCATATCTTCAAAGCTTAAATTTAGAAGGAAGATGGGATGCGAATTTATTTTTAGTTTTATTTATAGTTTCAAACTTAGTTTTATTCGGAGGAGTTTATTGGTCTAAGTTTGCACACATGTTTTATAAACCTGGTGCAGCAATACAAAAGAATTTAGCAGAAGCAGATGGTTCTAGAGATAATTTACCACCACCCGCAGATGCACCTGAACAATTTGGTTTAGGTATTAAAAGAGAACAACCTAAACATTATTAATTATGATAAAATTAAAAAAGGAGAGAGAATAATATGTCAACATTTGTTTATATGACAAGATGTGATGGCTGTGGTCATTGCGTAGATATTTGTCCATCAGATATAATGCATATCGATGAAAACATTAGACGTGCAAAAAATATTGAACCTAACTTTTGTTGGGAATGTTATTCTTGCGTCAAAGCTTGTCCTAACCACGCTATTGATGTTAGAGGATATGCAGACTTTGCTCCAATGGGACATAGTGTTAGAGTAAGAAGAGAAGAAGAAAAAGGAACAATCTCTTGGAAAATTAAATTTAGAAATGGAACTGAAAAAAATTTCGTATCACCCATTACAACTAAGCCTTGGGGAAAATTTATTCCTAAATTAGCTGATGGGGACAAACCTAATCAAGGTGAGATAAATTCACAAAGATTATACACTGAACCAGAAGGGTTAAATATAGATGGAGAGCTTCCAACTGTACCCAAAGAGTCGTTCAAAAAAGGAGTTTACTATTAATGGCTAGTCATAAAACACATTACGAAGATTGCGATATATTAGTTGTAGGTGGAGGTATGGCTGGAACTGGTGCTACCTTTGAAGCAAGACACTGGGGTAGAGACATGAAAATTGTTTGTGTTGAAAAAGCTAACATTGATAGAAGTGGAGCTGTTGCTCAAGGACTTTATGCAATTAACTGCTACATGGGAATGCAATGGGGTGAAAACCAACCAGAGGATCACGTTAGATATGCAAGAAATGATTTAATGGGAATGGTAAGAGAAGATTTAGGTTATGACATGGCTCGTCACGTAGACTCTACAGTTCATATGTTTGATGAATGGGGTTTACCTATGATGAAGAACGAAGAAACTGGAAGATACTTAAGAGAAGGTAAATGGCAGATAATGATCCATGGTGAAAGTTATAAACCGATTGTTGCTGAAGCAGCAAAAAAATCTGCAGATAAAATTTATAACAGAATAATGATTACTCATCTTTTAATGGACGAGTCTCAAGATAACAGAATTGGTGGAGCAGTTGGATTTAATATGAGAACTGGTGATTTCCATGTTTTTAGAGCAAAAGCAGTAATTGTTGCTGCTGGAGGAGCTTCACATATCTTTAAACCAAGAGCAGTTGGAGAAGGAATGGGCAGAACTTGGTATGCTCCATGGAGTAACGGATCTGCATATGCATTACCTATTGCAGCTGGTGCAAAGATGACTCAAATGGAAAACAGAATTGTATTATGTAGATTTAAAGATGGATATGGACCAGTTGGAGCATATTTCCTTCATTTAAAAACATACACACAAAATGCAAATGGCGAAAACTATGAGAAAAAATGGTATGACCAAACTAAAGAATTAGTTGGAGAATATATTGATCATCATCCAACACCAACTTGTTTGAGAAACCATGCGTTTATTCAAGAAGTAGCCGCAGGCGGTGGACCAATCCATATGGTAACTACTGAGGCTTTCCAAGATCCACATTTAGAAACAGTAGGCTGGGAAAATTTCTTAGGAATGACAGTTGGGCAAGCTGTTGTTTGGGCATCTCAAAACATTGATCCAAAATATACAAATCCAGAGTTAACTACATCTGAACCTTATGTAATGGGTTCACATGCTACTTGTTCTGGTGCATGGGTTAGCGGCCCTGAGGATTTGTCGCCACCAGAATATTTCTGGGGTTACAATAGAATGTTAACTATTGATGGTTTATTTGGTGCTGGAGATACAGTTGGTGGAAGCGCCCACAAGTTTTCATCTGGATCTTTTACAGAAGGCAGATTAGCTGCAAAAGCTGCAGTTAAATACATTGAAGACAAAAAAGCAGAAGGTGTTAAAGTTTCAGATAAACAGTGTGAGGATTTCAAAACTGCAGTTTATAAACCACTAGAAAACTACACAGTTGCTAGAAATGAGATTACTGGTGGAACAGTTTCTCCTAGCTATATATCTCCAATCCAAGGTCTTCAAAGGTTGCAGAAAATCATGGATGAATATGTGGGTGGAATTACCTCAAATTACATGACTAATGGTAATATGCTTAAGAGAGGACTTGAGTTGTTAGATTGGTTACAAGAGGACTTAGAGCATGTTGGAGCTGAAGATTATCACCAGCTTATGAGAGCTTGGGAGTTGAAACATAGAGCTTTGACTTCTCAGTGTGTAACAGAACATACTTTATTTAGAGAAGAAACTAGATGGCCAGGCTACTATTACAGAGGTGATCATATGAAGCTTGATGATGAAAATTGGCATTGTTTAACAGTTTCTAGAAGAGATCCTAAGACTGGTAAATTTAGTATGGAGAAAGTTCCTGTCTACCATATAGTGGATGAGAACGAGAAGAAAAAAGCTTCTTAGTAGATAATTTAATTAAATTACATGGAAATTTTATCTAAATCAGATGATGAAATATATGAATTAGCCAAACCTATTTGGGATAATTTGGTTAAATCATCTAATCTTAAAGATTATGGTGGATTTACTAGAGATTTTTCTACTCAAATGCTTTTTGGTGCTAACGAAGTAGAGCTTGGTAAACAATGGGCCAATAATAAGCTAATCACTAATCTTAAAGAGACTTTTGAACCCTTCGGTTGCCTTAGAAGAGGAGATCACATAACCGTTCTGATTAAACAAACAAATAAAGAGATCCCAGGAGAGTTTCTTGGGAGGCTGGTCTTAGGGGTCGAGGACGATACGATTAAGGTTTTTGGAGCCACAATCTATTAAGAAAAAAAAATTACTTAGCTTTAAATAATTGTTTGACAAATTTCGTTGTGGGTGTAATGACGGATTTAATGTTACTTTCTAACGTAAAAATTATTAATAAACTCTCAAATTTTAAAACTATATTTATTAAAGCAGGAATTATAGCGAGCTTAACAGCTTACTGGGGAGTGATTTTAGTTGGAACTTTTATCACTTTTAACTAAGTTGTTTTTTAACAACTTTTAAATTTTTTATGGAAGTATTTTTACCGATAGCTCAAGTTTTTATTAACCCTATCGAGATACTTTTATTAAGTGCAATTGTTGGAGTGCTTTCTGGTTTATTTGGTGTTGGTGGTGGGTTTTTAATGACACCTTTTCTAATTTTTTTAGGAATACCACCTGCATACGCAGTTGCTAATGAAGCAAATAATATTTTAGCTACTTCAGTTTCTGGATCTACCACACATTATTTAAAAAATACTTTAGATTATAAAATGGGTTCAATGATTGTGATTGGAGGTGTAATTGGAACATCTTTAGGAATTTATACTTTTACTTATTTTAAAGGTATTGGAAAAATTGATACAGTAATATCTCTGGCTTACATGTATATATTAGCAATAATTGGAACTTTAATGTTGGTTGAAAGTTTGGGTGAAATAGATAAAGCAAAAAGAAACGTTGTAGTTAAAAAAAAATTACATGTTCATTATTGGATACATGGTCTTCCATTAAGAATGAGATTTCCAAAGTCAAAATTATATGAGAGTATTTTTACTCCAATTATAATTGGTCTATTAGTTGGATTTATTGCAGCTATTATGGGAATTGGTGGTGCTTTTATTCTAGTGCCTGCAATGATTTATATAATTAAAATGCCTACCAAATTAGTTCCTGGTACATCATTATTTGTAACAATTTTTGTAAGTGTAGTTGTTACTTTTCTTCATTCATTTAATTATGGATCTATAGATTTATTTTTAGTTACTATGTTGGTTGTAGGATCTATCATAGGAGTTCAGGTTGGACAGAAATTAGGAGAAAGAATTGATAGTTCTGGTTTAAGAGCTTTATTAGCAATTTTATTATTGATAGTGGGTATAGCTATTGCATACGACACCTTTTTTGCAGAAAAAATTTTAAATGGAACAGCTAAAGGAACAAGCTCAGATTTAAACTTCTTTTCACAATTTATAATTGACTTTTCTAAAGAGATGCCTTTCTTTTATGGACTGTTTACAATTATGTTTGCAATTATTTTAGGTGTCGGAGCTGCTTTTATAAGACGATTTGTTTCAAACTTTAGAAAAAAATTATTAGTTAAATCTTAATTAAAAAAATTTAAATATAATTCAATAGTTGTAATACTTACCAATCCTACAGTTGCCATCCCTATAAAACCAACTACAAAAGGTTTGTAGCCCATATTTTTAATTTCTTTTAAATTAGTGGATAGACCAATTGCTGCCATTGCCATTGTTAAAAATATTTTTGAGAAAAATTTAATACCTTCAATTGTAACTAACCATTTGTAATTATTTGAGTAAATTACATCACCTAAATTTCTAATTATTATCATGGCTACAAAACCAAGGACAAAGTAAGGAAAAATATCTATTATTGAGTATTTCTTTTCTGTAGTTTTTCCTCGATTATAAAGAAATGCAAACAATGGAATCATGATAACTAGGAAGGTGTTTCTTATTAATTTTGTGACTGTTGCAATATTTAAAGTTTCAGGACTATTAAATTGCTGGTCATAAATTAATCCTGCGGCTGCAACTTGAGAGGTTTCATGGATTGAGGTTCCCAAAAACAATCCAATTAATAAAGGCTCGCTTTCGAAATAAAAGTTGGCAAAATACGGATAAATAAGCATCGAAAGAATTCCAAACAATGTGATATTAGCAATTGCATATGATACCTCATTTTTTTTTGCACCAATTACAGGAGCGGTAGCCATTATTGCAGTAGTACCACAGACAGTGCTGCCTACTGATATTAAGTAAGCCATTCTTGTTGGTATTTTTAATTTTTTAATAAGAAGTTTAATTACTATTAGTACGCTAATTATACAGATTATAATTAATGGAATTGCTATTGCTCCAAATTCTAAAAATTCAAATGGTTTCAATTGAATACCTAAGCAAATAATACCCAGTTTTAGAATATATTTTTGTGTAAAATCTAATCCTCTTAAAAAACTTTCTCTAATTTGAAAAATATTTCCAAAAAACATTCCTAACAAAATAGCAATCATTGCAGTAGATATTGGGCTTTTTTCATAACCTAATAGCTCAATGCCAAGAATGTTATTGAACCCTTGAGATAAAGTGTAAAGAACAAATGCTAATATGATACCTGGTAATACTACCAGGTATTTTTTTAAATTCATGTAAAGCAGTTACTGATTATGCACTTCTATAAAGTTTGGTCATAACAAATTCTCTATGACCTAATGCTTCAGCACAGGTTAATCTTCCGTTAGCAGCTCGAAGAGTTGCTTTAATCAATTCATCTCCTGCTTGATCTAAATTCATTTCTCTTGAAAGAATTTTTGAAACATCACAATCAATATGTTCGCTCATTTTAACGGCTGTTAATGGATTTGCGGTTAATTTTACCACTGGTTCAATTGGATTTCCGATGATATTTCCTTGCCCAGTTGGAAATAAATGAATATTAAATCCACCAGCAGCTTGTAAAGTTACACATTCAGCAGCAGCAGAAGATGTATCCATAAAATATAAACCCGGACCTTTTTGTGGTTCTTCAGCTGGTGTCAAAACATCTACAAATTGTCTTGATCCAATTTTTTGAAAATTACCAAAAGCCTTTTCTTCAATAGTAGTTAAACCACCTGCAATATTACCAGCAGTTGGCTGACTTTCAGATAAATCATCTGTAGCTTCCTTTAGAATAAAGTCATTATATTCATTCCAGGTTTTTTTAAATTTCTCTTGAGCTTCTGGAGTTTTACCTCTTTTTTCACAAACAGTTTCAGCACCAGTTAATTCAGAAGTTTCTCCGAAACACAAATGAACACCTAATGGCTCAAGTTTATCCATCAAATTTCCAACAGTGGGATTAGATGCAAGTCCAGATGTAGTGTCGGACTCTCCACATTTTACTGAAATCCACAAATCACTAATTAGGCATTCTTCTCTTTGTTTTTCTGATGCCCACATTGAAAATTCCTGAGCTTTTTTTGAAGCTTTCATAATAGTTTCAATATCACCAGCTCCTTCAATGCTAAATCCTTCAACCGGTTTTCCAGTTTTAGCAACCTCATCTACAATTCTTTTTGTCCACTTCGGTTCAATTCCAATAATGATTGCAGCTGCAACATTAGGATTTTTGGCAGTTCCGATCATAGTTCTGAAATGCAATTCTAAATCTGCTCCAAACTGTAGTCTTCCGTAAGAATGAGGAAGAGCAATTGTTCCTTTAATATTGTTTGCCACTGCTTCAGCACACGCATTTGATATGTCATCTACTGGAAGAATGATCACGTGATTTCTTGTTCCGGCTCTGCCGTTTTCTCTTTTATAACCTAAAAAGCTCTTTGGGATTTCCATAGTATTACCACTTCTTTGTTTTTACATTGTGAACATGTACATGCTCACCTTTTTTGATTGATTTAACAACTTTACCAATATCGTGACCATACTTAATTATCGTGTCACCTTCATTAAGATCAGTCATAGCTATTTTGTGACCCAAAGGAATTTCATCTGCTGATTGAATGCTTACAGTTTTGTCGTTTTCCATTACCCAGCAAGAGCAATCTTGTTTTGGAGCGATTTTCTCAATTACAACTACTCCAACGTTATCTTTTTCATCGTGAATTATAATATCTGTTGCCATATCGTGTCGATTTGTTTGTTTGAATTTCGTAAAATCTTATATATTAATCGCAACAATTAACAAACGAATTTTATAAATACTTAAAATTACACTTTAGAGAGGTTCTAGTTTTATGACAAAAATGACAACAGAAGAAGCTTTTGTAAAAGTTTTACAAATGCATGGTATTGAACACGCGTTCGGAATTATCGGTTCAGCCTTTATGCCAATTTCAGATATTTTTCCAGATGCAGGTATTACTTTCTGGGATGTCGCTCATGAAACAAATGGTGGTTTAATTGCTGATGGTTACACACGAGCTACTGGTAAAATGTCAATGGTTATTGCCCAGAACGGACCTGGAATTACTGGGTTAGTTACACCTATTAAAACAGCTTATTGGAATCATACCCCTCTTTTGTTAGTTACACCACAAGCAGCAAACAAAACAATGGGGCAAGGTGGATTTCAAGAAGTAGAGCAAATGAATTTATTCAAAGACATGGTTTGTTATCAAGAAGAAGTAAGAGATCCATCAAGAATGGCTGAAGTACTAAATAGAGTTATAGAAAAAGCTATAAGAGGATCAGCACCAGCACAAATTAATGTTCCAAGAGATTATTGGTGCCAAGTAATTGATATCGATCTCCCTCCGATTGTAAGACTAGAAAGACAAGGGGGAGGAAATGATGCTGTAACTAAAGCAGCTGACCTGCTATCTAAAGCAAAGTTTCCAGTAATATTATCAGGAGCAGGTGTTGTTATTGGAGGAGCTATTGAAGCTACAAAAAAACTTGCAGAAAAATTAGATTCACCTGTTTGTTCAGGCTACCAACATAATGATAGTTTCCCAGGAAGCCATCCTTTAGCTGTTGGTCCTTTAGGTTACAATGGATCAAAAGCTGCTATGGAATTAATTTCAAAAGCTGACGTAGTGTTAGCTTTGGGCACTAGATTAAATCCATTTTCTACTTTACCAGGTTATGGAATTGATTATTGGCCAAAGAATGCAAACATCATTCAAGTTGATATTAATCCTGACAGAATAGGTTTGACTAAAAAAGTTACTGTAGGAATAAGCGGTGATGCAAAATTAGTTGCTGAACAAATTTTTGAAAAATTATCATCAAATGCTGGTGATACTGATAGACAAGCTAGAAAAGATTTAATTCATCAAACTAAATCAGCTTGGCTACAAAAACTTTCAAGTTTAGATCATGAAGATGATGATGAAGGAACAGTTTGGAATAAAGAGGCTAGAGAAAGAGACGCAGATAGAATGTCACCAAGACAAGCCTGGAGAGCAATTCAAGCAGGAATGCCTGACGATGTAATTATATCAAGTGATATTGGCAACAATTGTGCTATTGGTAATGCCTACCCAACATTCGAAAAGCCAAGAAAATATTTAGCACCAGGTTTATTCGGTCCTTGTGGTTATGGTTTTCCATCAATACTTGGAGCAAAAATTGGTTGTCCGGAAACTCCTGTTATTGGATTTGCTGGCGATGGTGCTTTTGGAATAAGCATGAATGAAATGAGTTCATGTGCAAGAGAAGAGTGGCCCGCAATAACAATGGTTATTTTCAGAAATTATCAATGGGGTGCGGAAAAAAGAAATACGACACTTTGGTTTGATAATAACTTTGTTGGTACAGAGTTAGATCCAGAATTAAGCTATGCTAAAGTTGCTGACGCATGTGGTTTAAAAGGTGTAACTGTTAGAACAATGGAAGAAACTACAAATGCAATCAAACAATCTTGTGAAGATCAAAAGAAAGGAATTACAACATTTATTGAGGTAATTCTTAATCAAGAGCTTGGAGAACCATTTAGAAGAGATGCTATGAAAAAACCAGTAAGAGTAGCTGGCATTAAAAAAGAGGATATGAAGAAGCAGCCTTCTTTAAACTCTTAAAATCTTTTAAATAATAACTAATTATCGTAATCTTCCTTAATGGAAGTTGTAAATGATAATAGCTGTAGTTGGGTTAATGATCTAAGTCCAAGAAATAACATTTTAACACTTTCATCTGATATAGATTGTGAATGGTTAATTGTAGGCGCTGGTTACACCGGATTATCTGCAGCAAGAAAATTGGGTCAACTTTATCCTAATCAAAACATATTATTAGTTGATGCTCAGCTTGCAGGAGAAGGAGCAAGTGCTAGAAACTCTGGTTATCTAGTCGATACAACATTAAATGATGGTTTTACGTCTAATAAAGAATTAGATAATTATAAAAAAAAGACAGATATTTATAAATTAGGAATAGAGACCGTCAAAAAATTTATTAAAGAATATCAAGTAGATTGTGATTGGAATGAATGTGGAAAATATTTTGCCTCATCAAAGCAAGAAGATAGAAAAATATTAGAAAATTTTTCAGAAACCTTATCAAAATTAGGTTTTGAACATAATTTATTATTTAACGAGAAGCTTAAAAAAAAATTAGGCACCAATTTTTATAATATTGCTCTTCATACAAAAGGAGGGATTTTATTACATCCAGGTAAATTGGTTAGAGCTATGATCGATACATTACCAGATAACGTAAATCTTTATGAAAATTCTTCATTATTAGATTGGAAAAAGAAAAATGATACAGTCATTTGTAAATTTAAAAATGGTTCAATTAAAACTAAAAAGATTATTTTTGCTACAAACGGATTTCTGAAGTCTTTAGGAATAAAATCAAATTATAATTTTCCAATTACTTTAACAGCTAGCATGACTAGATCTTTATCAGATGAGGAGTTTAAATTACTTGGTAAGCCTAAAGAGTGGGGAGTTTTACCTGTAAAACCAATGGGGGCCACTATAAGAATGACTAAAGATAGAAGAATTTTAATCAGAAATACTGCTGAAGTTTATAATCCTTATAAAATGTCTAAATCTGAATTAACCAAGAGATCATTAAAACAAAGACTTGGAATTAAAAAAAGATTTCCTGAATTACCTGAAGATATTATTCAATCTACTTGGTCAGGCATTGTTTCAAGAACAAGAAATAGTTCTCAAATTTTTGAAAAAATTGATGACAATATATTTGTAGCAGGTTGTTACAATGGCTCTGGTATTGGAGTTGGTACTTTATTTGGAGAGCAAATAGCAATCAAAGCAAGTAATGAAAGTACAAAAGAGATAGAAACTATTGAAGCAAGAAATAAACCCACTTGGCTTCCTCCTGATCCAATTTTAAGTTTAGGAGTTAGAGCTAGATTAATTTATGAACGTTTCAGAGCAAAATCTGAGATTTAGTTTAAAACAGACATTGGATCTAGTCGTGTTTGAAACCAATTAACTCTAAAGTCTAAGTGGGGTCCAGTTGATCTTCCAGTTGAACCAACAGTTCCAATTATATCTCCTTGATTTATCTGATCACCAACTGAGACCAAAACATTTTCTAAATGAGAATATATTGTGGATATCCCATGACCATGATCCATTATAACTGTGCCACCAGTATAATATAAATCATCTTCAGCCATAGTAACTACACCCGAACCAGATGATTTAATCATCGTTCCTTGTTTAGCAGCAATATCTATTCCATAGTGAGGCCATCTTGGTTTACCATTTAAAATTCTTTGACTACCATAAACGCCACTGATTATTCCTTCAACTGGCATGATAAATTTTTCTTTAAAAAATTGTAGATCCGAATTAATTGCTCTTGCTTCTCCAATAGCATTATTTTCTTTTTTAATTCTTTTATAAACAGACTCAGGTGGAGTGACTTTACTTTCTGCCAAACCGTCTATTCTTTGTATATTGTATTTCCGCTTTAAAACTTTTTTTATAGTTATTGATTTTTTTCCATCAATAATTTTTGTAAAAGTTAGGTCGTATTTTTGATCTCGATCTATACCAAAAACAAAAAAACCATCTTTTGATACTTTAACCTCTTTTTTTCCAACCAAAATTTTAGCATTAGGGTCAGTTTTACCTAATATAAAATGACCTTGTAAAAATTTTCCTTGGAATTCAATAGCTTTTGCTGGTGATATAAAAATTAAAAAAACAAAAAAAAGTCTATTAATTATTGAGCTGTCCATCCACCATCTATAATTATTGATGTTCCGGTTATCATTGAAGATGCTGATGAAGCTAAAAAACAAACAGTTGTAGCAACATCACTTTCACTAGCTGCTTTTCCCATAGGAATATTTCCAAGAGCTAATTTTTTAAATTTTTTATTTTTAAAAAATTTTTTAACCATTGGTGTTTCAACAAAAGTAGGTGCTACCGTATTAACTCTGATATTTTTTTTAGCTAATTCAACACCCATACCTTTAGTCAATCCCTCAATTCCAAATTTAGTCATATTGTATACATTTCTTCCACCCATACCAACATGACCAAGCTGTGATGACATATTTATAATTGAACCAGGTCTTTTTTTATTTTTAAGCATCTTTTTTACTACAAGCTGAGCTACGTTAAATGCTGCTTTAAGATTTAAATCTACGAGGTAATTCATGCTTTTTTGTTTAATTTTTTCAAAGGGTTCTGGAATGTTAGTGCCTGCATTATTTACTAATACATCAATAATTTTAATTTTATCTAATTTTTGTTTTAAATCTTCATAGTTCATTACATCGCATGAAACCTTAACAATCTTACCTTTAACTTTTTTGATATCCTTTTCTAATTTATTAAGATCCGAAGATGTTCTACTTAAAGCTATAACCGTTGCACCCGCCTCAGCTAATGCAATTGAACATGCTCTTCCAAGTCCTTTACCTGCACCAGTTACTAAAGCGTATTTATTTTTTAGATTTATTTTTTGAAGATACATTAAAAGAATATTAATTTAATATCTGTGTAAATCAACTCTACAGCTACTATTAATATTGCTAACAATCCAACCCAAGCAATCCATTTATATTTTTTAATCCATCCAGATATTAATGTTGCTGCAGTTGCCATTAAAACGATTGATAATACTAACCCAAATACAAGTAGACCATAATGATCACCTGCTGCTCCAGCAACACCCAAAACATTATCTAAACTCATTGTAAAATCTGCTAGTAAAACAGTCCAAATTGCTTTGAGAAAACTTGAATTATCTACTTTTACTTCTTCTTCTGTTTCTGAACCTTTAATTACATCTACATATAGCTTGTAAACGATATAAAGTAATAATAATCCCCCAATTAATCTTAAACCGGTTATTTGCAGCAAATAAGCTGTGAGTAAAGTTAGTATTATTCTTAAAATTACAGCACCACCAATTCCCCAGAATATAACTTTTTTTCTTTGTTCGACTGGAAATTTAGATGCAACCATTCCAATTATAATGGCATTGTCTCCAGCTAAAACTAAATCGATAAAAATAATTTGAGTTAATATTGCTATTTGTTCAGGCGTAAAAAATTCTGCAAACATCAATTGTTTAATATCATGTCAGAAGCTTTTTCTGCAATCATTATTGTTGGAGCATTGGTATTTCCTGAGGTGATGTTAGGCATTATAGAAGCATCAACAACTCTTAGATTGCTTACACCTCTAACTTTAAGCTTCTCGTCAACTACTGACATTTCATCTTGACCCATTTTACATGTTCCAACAGGATGAAAAATTGTTTGGGTGAAATTTGATCCTTCTCTAACCAATTCTTCATCATCAGTAATATGAGACCCAGGTCTATATTCCTCTGGCTGATATTTTTTAAATGTTTCTGTTTCTAACATAATTTTTCTTACAATTTTTAGTCCTTGAGCCGCAACTCTTCTATCATCATCTGTTGATAAATAATTCATCTTTATTTTTGGATATACTCTGCTGTCACCACTAACAATATTGATTTCACCTCTACTAGTCGGTCTTACATTCGCTACAGTAGGAGTAATTCCTTCGAAATCATGCATTGGAGTAACCCCTAAAATATCTGTACTAACAGGTGATACATGAAATTGTAGATTCGGAGTGGCTCTTGAAGGATCACTTTTTACAAATCCACAAACTTGACTTGCACCCATTGTTACTGGACCACTTTGATTTAAAACATATTCAAGTCCCATTAAAAACCTACCAAATAAACTTTCTACTTTTCTATTTAAAGATTTTAAATTTTTTACTTTATATACAGGCCTAAACATTAAATGATCTTGTAAATTTAAACCCACACCATTCGATTCATGAATAATATCTATGCCAAATTTTTTAAGCTTTTCTTTATTACCAATACCAGATACTTGTAATAAATGTGGAGATCCAATAGATCCAGCAGATAAAATTAGTTCTTTATTTGCTTTAACATTAATTAAATTTTCACCTTGATAATAACTTGCGCCAACTACTTTTTTTCCTTCAAAATTAATTTTTTGGACATGCGCATTTACCACAATTTTTAAATTAGGTCTTTTTTTAGCAGGATTTAAATACCCTTTAGCAGCACTACATCTTAATTTTAATCCCCGTTTATTGAAGCTTGTTGTAAACTGAAAAAAACCTACACCAAAATTATCTCCAGT
>CACJDW010000015.1 GCA_902592275.1 uncultured Pelagibacteraceae bacterium | reverse complement strand
GCTAACTGCCAGCCGGCGCCACCTGCTGCAGTTATTCCAAAACTATGTCCTTCATTAATCCAAAAATTTTTAAGTCCCCATGCAGGACCAACAATTGGGTTTCCATCAGGAGTATAACAGATTGCTCCATTATAAACTTTCTTTACTCCAACTTCTCCAAACGCAGGTACTCTGTGAATTGCACCTTCAATGTGTGGAGCTAATCTGTCTAAATCTTCTTGAAATAATTCATATTCTGAATTTTTTGATGGACCTTCTACATAACAAGCTGGTGCTCCATCTTCATAAGGACCTAAAATCAATCCTCCAGCTTCTTCCCTCATATACCATCTGCTATCACTATCTCTTAAGACTCCCATTTCTGGTAATCCATCTTTTTTTCTTTTTTGAATTGCAGGATGTGGTTCTGTAACAATGTATTGATGTTCAACAGGTATTACTGGTATATCTAATCCTACCATTTCACCTGTTTGTCTCGCAAAATTTCCAGAACAAGAAATAACATGTTCGCACTCTATTGATCCCTTATCTGTTTCCACAATCCATCCATCTTTAGTTTGCCTCATTGATAGGACAGTTGTGTTTCTATAAATTTCTGCTCCTCTATTTCTTGCACCTGTTGCTAATGCTTGTGTTAAATCTGCTGGTTGAATATATCCATCTTCAGGGTGTTGTATTGCGCCAACTAAATCATCTGTATGACATAATGGCCAAATTTCTTTTACTTGTTCTGGTTTCAAAAATTTAACATCTACTCCGATGGTTCGAGCGACGCCTGCGTATTGATGGTATTCATCCATTCTATCTTTTGTACTTGCTAGACGAATATTTGAAACAACGCTAAAGCCAACATTTTTTCCAGTTTCTTCTTCTAATGTTTTGTAAAGATTAACTGCATATTTATGAAGTTGTCCAACTGAATAACTCATATTAAATAAAGGCAACAAACCTGCTGCGTGCCAAGTAGATCCCGAAGTTAACTCTTTTCTTTCAACTAGAACAACATCAGACCAACCCTTTTTTGCTAAATGATAAAGGGCACTTACCCCTACAACTCCTCCACCAACTACTACAACTTTAGTTTTTGTTTTCATTCTGCGATTCCTACTAAATTTTTAATTGTTACGAAACAAAAATGTATATGTGGACAATCAAATTGAGCTTCCCAGAGGGATTGGACTAGATACCATTGTGGTTAACCAACAGTCTTTCAAAGTTCCCTCAGAGGTGTACTTTTCGACCTGCCAATTGAATTTGTGATAAATTTTATCATTATCAAGAATGATAACTTCAAATTGAGCCCATTTGTCACTACTTCCAAGTTCTGTGATTGTGTGACTTAGGTGGTTAATCATCATCCTGTAAGAATCGCTTTTTATCATCATCTTAAAGTTACTTAATGGTCCTGTTACTCTCTTATTATTTGGGTGAGCAAATTTCCAAGTTTGTTCAATACCACTATCTTTATATTTAAGATCATTTTGTTGAAGCCCATTCAATTGAATTTTAATAACTTCTTTCGGGCTTATTGTGCTGTTGGGGTTCAATAATTCAGCGTGCGAAAATGAAATAAAGAAAAAAAATAAAATTATAGATTTAAAGATTATTAGCGGTTTTTCTAACATCATTTAAAAATTCTTGTCTCTTTGCATCACTTACAAATGGTACTGCAAAATATCTTCTATAAACAATGTTATATATGCCACACATATGAAATACTCCCCTTTTTAATCTTCTAATTGGTAAGTTTAAAAAAAAAGTTGTAATTGCTAATCTTGGTGAACCATATGTGCAGAATATTATAGCTTTTTTATCTCTTAAGTTTCCAATTGGATAACCGTAATTTCCAACCAACTGTTTAAATCTAAATGCCCAAGGTGGAGCTAAAACTTTATCAATCCAACCTTCTACTATTGCTGGCATCCTAAAATTCCAAATTGGAGCAATTAAAACAATTGTATCACTTTCTTCGATTCTTTTTCTATGATCTAAAACTTCTTGATCTGGTTCTTCACCAGCAAAAACAGGATCAAATTTCTCTTTATATAAATCAACAACATCTACCTGATTTCCAATTACTTTTGATTGCTTAACGAATTCATCTCGAATTGCTGCATTAAATGAATTATCATTATAGTGCCCATACACTAAGAAAATTTTTTTCATTGTATTAAATTTTTATTCAGTAGTTTTGTATTTACTATTATTAATTATAAATACAAATAAAATTGGAAGAATTAATGTTAAAAGTGTTACAAAAATTAACAGTATTCCAAGTTCAGAATAATCTGCTGTTGTTTGTATTTCACCAGAAACCTTATCCTTAACCTCTCTTGTTACAGTAAATATTTCATTTAAATATTTTGTTCCTAAGGCACTCGCTGATAATGCTAGATTTGTAAAAGATGCAAAAACTGCGAAAAAGGTTGCCTTTAAATGTGCTGGAGCATTTTTTGCTATCCAAGCTAATAGAGGTATCATTGATACTTGGCCGAGCGGAGACTCCAACGCTGTATTAATTAATGCAATAAACTTAGCATCAACAACCCCACCAGTTAACGAAGCTGTCCAGTTATGAAAACCATAATACATTCCAACACTTGGTAAAAACAAAATCGCACCCGCAATACTTAAAACTACAATTATTTTAGCAATTGAATTATTTGCCATAAATGGTCTTAATAAAACAATACCAGCTAATGTTAAAATTGATGCTAGTAGTGATAAAATAGAAAAAAATTGTTCATTAAATCCAAGCTCATCAATTTCAAACCAAGTTAATCCTGGTCCAGGACCTGGCATGGCTCTAAATACAAAAATAATTACTGCTGTACCTACAATTGTTAATCTTAGTTCCTGAGGTAATTCCTTAATAAGTTTAAACATTAAAAACAAAATGATTATGACTGAGCCAATAAATACAATTTCTTGTGCAAACGGAACCTTAAAGGAACCAATAGACAATGTGAAAATAACAAAAACTAAACTTCCTCCTAATATCCACCAATTTATTTTTGTTTTTTCGTTACCTCTTTCATCTTTAAATTCTAGACCTTTAGATTTTAAAGTTTGTATTTTTTTATGTCTTAAATAATTTGCTAAAATTACACCTAGTATAGAAACTAAAGGTATTACAAGAGCATAAATGTAGATAGTTCCGTATAAATTTATCTTATCAGCCTGCTCAAGGCTTTCCACATCTCTAAACAATATTACATTAACTAATGCAACAAGTACTGTACCGCCAATAATGGCAAACCTTCCAAGTGTCTGCATTGTTGTATGCATTATTTTTATTTGATCTTTAGAGTAATCATTTCCTGTTTCATCAACCAAAGGAACTGCCTCAACTGTCATAGCATCGGCTACAACGTCCTGAACCACATAACCAACTGGAGCTAAAATTACACTTATCACAAACCATGTTTCTACCGAAAATACCTGGGCCATATCTTCAGTATGAATAATCAATCCATACATAATTAGTAAACTAAGAGCTATCAATGAAGCTCCGAAATAGACCATGTAATTTTTTCTCTCCCAGATTAGATCTACTAAATGTCCTAACGGCATTTTTAATGCCCAAGGAATTCCAGCCCAAAAACCTAGGCCTGCTAAAAATGCTGCAGATAAATTTAAATAATCTTTAACAAAAAATGTACCAACAATACCTGTTAAACCAGAAATACCCGCAGCCATATAAACCATTAATGGAGGTAGATAAGTCCATTTAAATTGACGACCCAAATCTAAAAATGTGCTGTCTAAAAATTTAATTATTTTGCTCATTAGTCACTTAAAACTGGAAAAGCTTGTCTAACTTTTAAAAAATATTTTTGATATTCCATTTTAGTACATTTGTTTTCAATATACTTAATATCATTTTTTTCCATCAATTCTTTTGCCTTTTCGTCTCGTATACCGAGCTGTAACCATAAAACTTTAGCACCAATTTTAACTGTATCTTCTGCAATAGCATAAACTTCTTTTGATGGTCTAAAAACATCTACAATATCAACCTGATCATTAATATCAGATATTTTAGCAAAAACTTCTTCTCCTAGAATTTTTTGACCCTCAGCTCTAGGATTGACAGGATAAACTTTAAATCCATATTTTTGCATATATTTCATAACTATAGTTGATGCTTTTGTAGTGTCGTTACTAACTCCTACCATTGCAATTGATTTATATTTAGAAAGAACTTCTTTGATATCACTCATTTATTATTTTTAATTTGTTCCTCACAAAATATTTTAGCTTCAGGAACTGTCATTGGTTTTTCTAGTTTTTGGCTACCAGCAATACATGCATCTATTGCTCTTTTTTGATTATGATCTTTAAAATTATAAATTACAAACATTCCAACAACTATAAAAAGAACTATTAAAAGATTCTTTATCATTATTTATTTTTCCATTTTGGTTTTCGTTTTTCGAGGAATGCAGATATTCCTTCTTTTGCATCCATTGCCATCATATTAAACGTCATCATTTTACTTGTATAAGCGTAAGCTTTACTTAATGGCATTTCTAATTGTTTGTAAAAAGCTTGCTTTCCAATTTTTATTGTTAAATTAGATTTTGAAGCAATTTTGTTTGCTACTTTTAACACTTCAATATTTAGTTTAGCTTTTGAAAAATTATCATTTATCAACCCTATTTCTTTTGCATAATTTGCATTGATAGGTTCTCCAGTTAGCAACATTTTCATCATAGGTTTTCGATTTATCTTTCTACTGACAGCAACCATAGGTGTACTACAAAACAAACCAATATTAACACCAGGAGTAGCAAATAATGCGTCTTTAGTACTATAAGCTAAATCACAACTTGCAACCAATTGACATCCAGCTGCAAATGCTGCTCCATGAACTTTGGCAATTACAGGTTTTCTACCTTCAACAATTTGAAGCATAACTTTTGAACAAAGATTAAATAATTTTAAATATTTATCTCTCTTTTTTAGACCTCTAACTTCTTTTAAATTATGACCTGCACTAAATCCTTTACCGGCACCCTCTAATATTATTACTTTAACTTTTTTATCAGCATCTAATTTTTTTAATGCCTTTAATAAATCTGAAAGATTTTTGAATGATAAAGAGTTATAGGTTTTTGGTTCATCAATAATAATTGATGAAACTTCGTTGTTATTTTTTTTAATTTTAATGTTACTAGTCATTTAATCAGTTAATCCATCGGATCTAGCCTGATTTCTTTCTATATGAATTGGTAAAACTTTACCATAAATAGCTTTGGAATGTTCAGGAGTGTTTACTCTCCATGGATCTAAAACATAAGCTGGAATACACATATATCTTGATTTTTGGCCTTCAACTTTTGTTACCCTATGCAAAGTAAATCTACCTTTAAATATTTGTAAATCTCCTGGCTCTAATTTCAATTGTCTCACTCTAGTTCTATCTCCTGCTATAACTTTTTGAACTTCCTCGAAATTTTCATTTCCTGGTTCTCTAATATTTGGACAGTACTCAAATACTCCTCCCTTCTCAGGTTTTTGTATCATTAAACTAAGTGTAAATTCACAACTATCAAAATGCCATGGGAGTACTCCATCTGGTTTCATAACATTATATGCATGACATGCTAAAGGATCTGCCCATCTGTAAATAGGAGAAATACCTAAACAAGCAGATACAAATTTTAAAAGTTCTTCAGTTTCGTATAGATATTTCATTTCGGAGTCTTTTGGAAAACAATCTGAATTTAAATATCCATTGTATCTATTCATAAAAGTTCTTTTTGGATGATCTTTTGGTAATGAAGGATCATCCTTTGCATATAAGTAAGCATTTATACTCTCTTTAGACATATAAACTTCGTCTAACTGTTTTTCTAACTCAGAATTCATTACCTTGAGTGATTTAGGCAAAATAAAATTTGGAATTGTTGAACAACTATGTTGATCAAGTTCTTCTTTACATTTTTCAACTATATTTTTAATTATTGGTGAATTTAAATCGTGTATTGGATATTTTTCTAGATCTACAATAGTCTTGAGTCTATCGTTCATTAAATTTTATTTTAACTTTCCCTCTTCTCTCATTTTTGCTCTTATCTTGGTCGCTGATATTTTTTGAGTTTCTTCATCCAAAACTATTTCCTCAATCTTATATCCAACTCCCCTACCATAACAAATATTTGTAATATTAGGTACTAGCATAATTTTAAATCTACCCTCAAATTCAGGATTAAGTCTATCTTCAATGTTTTTTTTAACTGTTTCAAAATCAAAAGGATTATCATCCACTCCTTGAACATCTCTAATTTGTATACAAACTTGTCCAGTTTTTTTTATAATCTCCTTAAATAAGGTGTAATGTCCATCATGAAATGGCTGCCATCTTCCAAGCATTTGTGCGGTTGGTTTTTTATTATTCCATTGGTAGGTCATTTTTTAATCTCCTCTACTATTTTTGGTGCCCAATTTTTTGCATCCTGCGTTGTAACAACAAAATCATAATTTTTAGGCTTAACAAACATCTGGTTAGTGTCCTCAAATCTTCCTTCTTTAATCGTATCTACCCAAACTCTAAAATCAGCTGGGAATAAACTTCTTGCCTCTGGAGTTGGGGCTATAAAATCTGCGATAACATAATGTCCTTCTTCTTTTAATTTAGTTGCAAACTCTGCCATTCTCTTTGCTTGTCTAACTCTTCCCTCTTCCGAAAAATCCCAATCATTTGCAGCTTTTCTAACTTCATCTGCATTTAATCTTTTGGCATTTAAAAGTGGAGCCATTTCATTAGCTAAAGTAGTTTTGCCTGCACCAGGCAAACCCATTACCAATATAATTTTCATTAAATATCTTCTAACGGATGATGGGACATTAATTCAAGTCCATTTTCACCAATAAGGTACTGTTGCTCAAGTTTTACACCTTCTTTTCCGCCAACTTTACCAATATAGCTTTCAACAGTAATCGTCATATTCTTTTGAAAAGTTCCACTTCTTTCACCACCATCAGTTGGATATCTAATTGCTGGCCATTCATCACATAAGCCAATCCCATGTACCATTACAGAATATCTATTAGGATAATAATCTTCCGGTAAATTCCATGACTTTTCAGTAAATTCTTTAAATGATAATCCATCTTTTATTAATCTTGAATTATAATCAATCTGCTCCATTGCCATTGAATATAATTTTTTTTGTTCATCATTAAATTTATTTCCTACAACAAAAGCTCTAGAAATATCAGCACAATACCCGTACGGACCAACCATATCTGTATCAAAAGAAACAATTTCACCATGCTGAATAACTTTATTACTGCACTCTTGCATCCACGGATTTGTTCTTTCTCCAGATGATAAAATTCTACATTCAATCCACTCACCATAATTTTCAATATTTGTTTGATGTAAAATAGACCACAATTCATTTTCGGTCATTCCAGGTTTTAATTGTTCTCTCATTTTAACAATCCCCATTTCAGCAACATCAATTGCTGATCGCATACATTTAATTTCCTCTGGAGATTTTATTACTCTTGCTTGTTCAAGAATTAATTTTGCATCTACAACGCTGATGCCTTCTTTGTTTAAAGCTGAAACAGCAGGACCGTTTAAAACATCGATTGCTATCTTTTTTGATTTGAAATAAGAATTAGATAAATCTTTTACTTCACTAATCCATTTTTTAAGCTGAGCCTCTGATTGATCGCCGTTACTAAAATAATCCCAGGTTATTGCTGGTCTAATTTCATCAATAAGATTTAATCCTTCAGATAAATTTTCACAATTGAAATATTCATAGAGAATTACTGGACCGTTAACTGGAACAAAACAATATCTAGTAAGATTATGCATATTATAAACACTCATATTTAAAGTGTCTAAAGCATAACGAACATTTACTGGATCAAATAATATACAAGCTTCTAAATTATTTTTTTCTAGTTCTTTTTTTACTCGGTCTAAACGATAAGATCTTAATTTATCAAAATCTATTTCATCTTCTCTTAGTCTTTTTTTAATTATAAAGTTTTGTTTTGGTTTTGTATCTGGAGCTATTTTTCTACTAAATTTCATTTTATTCTATACAATCCTAACCATGCATTTACATCTTTACTTGCAATATAATCAGATTTAAAAAATTCAATTTCTTCCCATTTGTTATTTGACTTTAGTATATCAATTTTTTTATCAAAACCATACTCTTCATGTATTCCCTCATTAATAGTAAAGCAAATTAAACCTCCTGGTTTGGTAATTCTTACAAATTCATCTAAAGCATCAGGTTTTACATGCCCAAAAGTAAAGGTTCCAACGCACATAACAGCATCGTAAGTATTATCCTCTGATTTGATAGTTTGATTTAGATCCACTTTTGTGAGCTTTAGATAGAGATCTTTTGGAATTGTGTCTAATAAAGTTTGAGATAAATCTGCACCGTGGAAATTTTTAAATCCATATTTCTTTAATTCCAATCCAACTAGTCCAGTCCCACATCCTGCATCAAAGATTAAAATATCTTTATTTTTCTCGTGTTTATTAAAGGTTGCTATAGTTTCCTTTGGTCCAGTGTAATTCCAGTCAACCATATCTTTATTATACTTATCTTTTTCTCCCCACTCATCGTAGTACCTCATAACTTCATCAGTAGTTTTAAGTTTATAAATTGGAATTTTGTTTCCTACATCTTTTTGTGCCATTAGCTTCTCATTTTTTGACCACTTGGATCATAAAGTGGTTCTTTAATAATTGAGCAATTAAATAAATCTCCATTTATCTCTACTTGAATTTTATTTTCAGAATTAATGTTTTTTTGATCAACAAAAGTAAACGCCACACTTTTATTTACAAAATGAGCAAAACCACCTGAAGTAACGTAACCTATACTTTGATCTCCATTCATAACAGCTTCATTATTTGTTACATCAATATCATTTGTTTCAACAATTAATGGTATGAGTTTATTTGAAGAATTTTCCTTTTGTGCACTTTCTTTACCAATAAACTCTTTATCCCAATTAATAAAAGCATCTAAACCTGTCTCTTTTGCTGTAAAATCTGGTCTATAATCTAATGTCCAAGCTCCCCAATTTTTCTCTAACCTCATTGACATTAATGCTCTTCCACCAAAAGGTTTAATATTAAATTCTTTTCCAGCTTCCATTAATTCTTCATAAAGTTTTAGTTGATAGTGAGGTGCTACATAAATTTCATAACCGAGTTCGCCAGTAAATGAAATTCTATTTATTATTGCTGGAACTCCACCAACAAACATTCTTCTAGAATCTCTAAACTTAAATTTTTCATTTGAAACATCATCTCTTACAATTTTTTCCAAGACTTTCCTTGAATTTGGTCCTGCAATAGACAATCCATGATACTCATCAGATCTATTAGAATAACTTAAATTAAATTTATCTAAATGACTCTCAAACCAACGTCTATGCATTTCTTGAGCAGCTCCAGAACCAAATACCATAAATTCATTTTCATCTAAACAAGCAACCGTTAAATCACCACATAATTTTCCTCTATACGACAACATTGGAGATAAAGATATTCTTCCTGGTTTTGGAAGTCTTCCAGCCATTATGTGATCTAAAAATTTTCTAGCATCAGGACCTTTGAATTCGTGTTTTGAAAAGTTGGCAACTTCGATTAAACCAACATTTTCTCTTACATTAATAACTTCTTTTGAAACATAGTCATGTGATCTTGATCTTTTAATTGTAGGTTCTTCATGAGCATCTTCTTTATTATTTGCAAACCACAAAACATTTTCTAATCCAAAGCTATCTCCCATAACAGCACCTTGATTTACAAAACGATCGTACAGTGCAGTAGTTTTTTGTTTTCTTCCCTTTGGTAAAGTTTCGTTTGGAAAAGTCATAATAAATCTTCGCTCATAATTTTCTGAGGATTTTATTGTTCCATATTGAGGTGATGCATAATCTCCAAATCTTGCAACATCCATTGCCCAAACGTCAATTGATGGTTCTCCGTCAATAATCCATTCTGCTATACATTTTCCAACACCACCGCCTTGGCAAAATCCAGCCATAACACCAACAGCAACCCAATAATTTTTCATTCCCGGTACTGGACCAATAAGAGGGCTTCCATCTGGACCAAAAGTAAAAGGTCCATTAACTATATTTTTTATTCCTGCCCGCTCTAATGCTGGCATTCTCTCAAACCCAATTGCCAGTCTATCTTCAATGTTATCTAACTTTGGCTCAAGTAACTCATGACCAAAATTCATTGGAGTTCCTTCTACTTTCCAAGGTGTTGATTTTGGTTCATAAGTTCCAAGCAACATTCCTTTTCCTTCTTGCCTAAAGTAAATATTCCCCTCAAAATCTGTACCAATAGGCAATCGTTGATCACCCATTGCTTCAATTTCTGGAATAGGTTCAGTGATTAAATAATGATGCTCCATTGGTTGAACAGGAAGATTAAGTCCAGCTAATTGTCCAACTTCTCTTGCCCACAGACCACCTGCATTTATTACTATTTCAGCATTTATATTTCCTTTTTCGGTAAAGACATCCCAAGTTCCATCTTCTTTTTGTTTCGTATCTTTTACGACAGTGTGAGTGTAATATTTTCCACCATGAACTTTTGCAGCTTTTGCAAAAGCGTAAGTAACTCCTGAAGGATCAACTTCACCATCGATAGGATCCCATAAGGCCAACAAATATCTAGATGGATCAATTAGAGGATTTTTCTTTTTAACTTCCTCTAAAGAAATAAATTCTTGGTCAAGCCCCATATATCTTGCTTTTGATCTTTCTCTCTTTAAATAATCAGCCCACACTTCATTTGAAGCTAAATAAAAACCTCCACTAGGTTTAAAGCCTACAGAATGACCTGACTCTTTTTCAATCTCTTTATATAATCCTATTGTGTAAGCCATCATCCGAGAAATATTTGGATCAGATGAAATCACGTGAACATTTCCCGCTGCGTGCCAAGACGATCCTGAGGTAAGTTCGTTTCTCTCAAGTAAAATGCAATCCTTTAATCCAAATTTAGATAAATGGTAAAGAATAGAACAACCAACCACACCACCACCTATGATTACAACTTTAGCATTTTTCTCCATAAAATTATTTATAACCTTTCTTTTTCAAAATTTAAAATATTGTCTTCAAAATAAATATTTTTTAATTTGGATAATCTCTTTTGAAGAATATTTATATTTTTTTTACTAAATGAAACTTTTTTTTGCTCTATTTCAGAAACTTGTCCCACATAGTTAATTGCATTCCAGACAGAAAAAATATTATTTAGTGAGAATTCCTTCAAATTGATAGATAAATTATTGAAGGTATATTTTAGTTTTTCTAGTTTTATTTTAAATTTATCTTTTTCTATATTTTTTTTTATTTGAGATATTAATTTTTTGGGTTCTGAATTTTTATAAAAACCATTCCTTGGATAGTAATATTCGAGAAATGATCCTGTAAAATCCTTTCCTGATGAGTATATAAGGAACATTTTTCCTTTAAAATTTAGCAAAGATAAAAGAGGTTTAATAACATTTTTTACAGTCTGAGTTAAAGGAGACCGAAGCTTAAAACATTGAGATGCAATAATAAAATCATATTTTTTTGGAATTTCACTTATATTTCTGGGTATAAAGTCTTTTAATTTTTTTTTTTGATCTTTTCTGTAAATAGTCAAAAAAATTTTTGACTTGGGTTTAATTGAACCATTTTTGTTATTAAAAGATAATTTCCAATTTTTTCTAATATAAGGACTTAAACTCATTAAGATCTTAGTAAAATCAATACCTTTTTTTCCAACTAATTCTAATTTTTCAAATTTTATATTGTCAGATGTAGAATTATTTATATCTTTATAGCTACAATTAGTAATATTAAAAATTAAAGTTTTATGTTCAGCAAATCTATCCCCTAAAAAACTTAGAAGCACATTAATATCATCAATACTTATTTCTTTACCTACAACAAATATAGGTTTATTTGGCAAATATTTATGCAGACCTGACAAAAAAGTAGATATAATTGTTCCCTCTCCAGTACCCGCGTCTAAAACGTTAAAAATTGGTGACCGAGTACTGATTTTCTCTATTTTTTTAAATAAATAAAAAGCAATTTTTGATTTTTCATTAGTTGAGTTTACAAATGATAAATATTTGTCTCTAGAGTCAAAAAAAGTTTTTCTCTTCATATTTATTATTAATATTTGATCTCCTTATTTACTTTTTTAAGAGATTTATCTGTACCATGATGGAAATGTTTGCTCATGTCTGGCATATATTTCATTGAAATTGGTTTTTTTCCAATTGCAACTGACATTTCCCTTACGTGATGTGCTTCTGCTCCACAACATATACCAATAAAATTTATTTTATTTTTTACACAATCTTTTGCGAACTCTGCCATTTCAAATCTGTTACAAAACAAATTATCTAAAGCTACTGGGAATGCATTTCCACCTGGAATACAGTCGCAACCATGATCAGTGATATTTAAGAAACCAGGTTCTTCCTCTGTTGTTCTATAAGGTACTGGAAGTCCAGCAACATGACATGAAACTTTTTCTCTAACCTTTTTTAATAATTTCATTGTCATTTCAGGTCCTCGATAACAATTTAAACCAACTACATCTGCACCTAAATCTTCCATCATTTTGCACGCATCTTCAGCAGTATGACCTTCTCTAGTTTTATCCCCTCTAGGAATTGCAAAATTACAAACTGCAATAAGTCCTGCATCCTTAATTGCTTTTAATGCAATTTTCATTTCTTCTGTCCAACTTATTGTTTCTGCTATTACAAAATCAACACCAGCCTCTTTTGCCCAAGCAACTTGCTCTTCATACATTTGTTGACACTGCTTATGAGTATTTGGATCAACTGGATCAAATACATTGGTGTTTGCTACATCTCCACAAACCATCAAATCCAAATCTTTAAACTCAGCAGCAGCATCTTTTGCAATTTTAAGAGCACCTTTTTGCATTGGTTCTAACAAGTGTTCTTTGCCAATTATTCTCAACTTTTCTCTATGACCATAATAAGTAAATGCTTGAACAACATCTGAACCTGCTCTAATAAATTCTCGATGTAATTGAGTTACTACCTCAGGATGTTCCATAACAACTTCTGGAACAAATGGACCTGCTGAAAGATAACCCCTTCTTTCCATTGCAAAAAGATAGCCTTCTGCACACATTATTGGACCTTCATTTAATCTTGTAATAAGATCTTTTTTCATAATTTACCCTCTCATTTAGTTAAATTGGTTGCAACCCACTTATGAAACATCAAAGTAGGAGTATCCATTACAGGTGAAAAATTCCCACCATTGTAAGCTGGAGAATTTCGCCCGTTTTGCATTCCTTCTATTGCAGTTACATCTTCATTCATGACTTCTTGCCAAAATGCAAAATTTTTTTCTCTTATGTCTTTAAACTCATCACTAGAGGCACTTTCGTCTCCAACATAATATAATTCAAAATGTTCTTTAGTTTGATTGTTAGAAATTGGCTCTAACCAAAATGCATAGAAATGATCAATATGTATTCCTAACATTACGTTTGGATATAATGATACATATTCAGATTTTTCAGAAAGTTCAATAGGCCAGTTAGGAAAGCATTTAAATTTAATGTTTCCATCAAACTGTTGTGAATATTTATTACTTCCTTGTCCTGAAAAATTTAAATTCTCATCTTCAATATGATAGTGATCTGAAATATTTGAAACTTTATTTAGTTCTGGATGTATCCACGGCAAATGATAACTTTCACAATAATTCTCAATTGCAAATTTCCAATTACTATTTACTGTCATATTAAAATATCCGTTATCAGTCGAATGTCTTATTAATTTTTGATCTTTTTTAGAAATAAACTTAGACCATCTATCCTCTAGAGGTTTAATAAAATCTTCAAATGGTTTTGCATTAGAATTTATATTGATAAAAATTAAATCCATCCAAATATTTGATTTAATTTCTTTTAAGTTACTATTGTTTTTATCAAACCCTTCAACCTCATGTTTTCCTAGTCCCCCTATATGTGGAGTAACAGTTAATTTTCCATTAAAATCATAGGACCAAGAATGATAAGGGCATCTTATTACATTTTTTAATTTACATTCCTGATCAACTAATTTGAAACCTCTATGACTACAAACATTATGAAAAACTTTTACTTCATTCTCTTTGTTTCTAACTATTAGTATTGGTATCCCTAAAAGATTAAAAGGTTTAGCGTCGCCAGGATTTGGTACAGAACTTGCAACCCCAATCATCGTCCAATTATTTTTAAATATTTTTTCTTTCTCAAACTCTAAATAATCATTGTTCAAATAACATTCATTAGGTAATCCATGAGCTTTCTCTATAGGATTTTTAACAACTTCTATTTTATTGGGATCTAAGATGTCTGAT
>CACJDW010000014.1 GCA_902592275.1 uncultured Pelagibacteraceae bacterium | reverse complement strand
ATTTGTCTAGTTCTTTTTTAGATTTAAAGTAAACTTTAACATCCTCTAAAATGTTTTTATTTGGGTTTTTTCTATGAATATTTTTTTTAGATTCTTCTGTTAAAAAAACTCTTAAAACCTTTCTTTTAGGGTTTCTAAGAGCCTCAATAACTGCGTGTTGACCAACAATGAAAAATGACGATTTATTCATAAATTTGTATCTGTTTTATACGGTTTTTTTAATATTTTCCTATTAAATCACGTGTTGCATTTGCATAAATAAAATATATAAAACGCTTGTTATTTGAAGCTTTATTGAACAAGGGGACACTTCCCCAAAGGAGGGGTTCCAGAGCGGTCAAATGGGGCGGGCTGTAAACCCGTTGACTTCGGTCTTCGAAAGTTCGAATCTTTCCCCCTCCACCATTTAATAAATTTTAAATAACATGGAGTGTTACTCTTGGGGTTGTGCGGGTGTAGTTCAATGGTAGAACGCTAGCCTTCCAAGCTGGATGTAAGGGTTCGATTCCCTTTACCCGCTCCAAGAAAATAAAATTGAAAATGAAAACAAATAAACTGAGGTAAAAAAGTAATGTCAAAAGAAAAATTTGTAAGAAATAAACCCCACTGTAACATTGGGACTATTGGTCATGTCGACCATGGTAAAACAACTCTTACTGCCGCGATTACAAATGTATTAGCACAATCTGGCGGCGGAACTGCAGTTGCTTATGATCAAATTGATAAAGCACCTGAAGAAAAAGAGAGAGGTATAACAATTTCAACAGCACACGTTGAGTATGAAACTGAAAAAAGACACTATGCTCACGTAGACTGTCCTGGTCACGCTGACTATGTTAAAAACATGATCACTGGTGCTGCACAAATGGATGGAGCTATTTTAGTTGTTAATGCAGCTGATGGCCCAATGCCACAAACAAGAGAGCACATTCTTTTAGGAAGACAAGTTGGTATTCCTGCAATTGTTGTTTACTTAAATAAAGTAGATCAAGTTGATGATAAAGAAATGATTGATCTTGTAGAGGAAGAAATTAGAGAACTTTTAACTTCATACAAATACCCAGGTGACAAAACACCAATCGTTAAAGGTTCAGCTTTAGCAGCAGTTGAAGGTAGAGATGATGAAATTGGAAAAAATTCAATTTTAGAATTAATGAAAGCTGTTGATGAACATATTCCACAGCCAGCTAGAGAAGTTGATAAACCTTTCTTGATGCCAATTGAAGATGTATTCTCAATTTCAGGAAGAGGAACTGTTGCAACTGGTAGAGTTGAGTCAGGTGTAATCAAAACTGGAGAAGAAGTTGAAATAGTTGGAATTAAAGAAACTAAGAAATCAGTTTGTACTGGAGTAGAAATGTTTAGAAAACTTTTAGATTCTGGTGAAGCTGGGGATAACGTTGGAATTTTATTGAGAGGTATTGAAAGAACTGATATCGAAAGAGGTCAAGTTCTTTGTAAGCCTGGTTCAATTACTCCACATACTAAATTTGAAGCTCAAGCGTATGTACTTAAAAAAGATGAAGGTGGAAGACATACTCCATTCTTTACTAAGTACAGACCACAGTTTTATTTTAGAACAACAGACGTTACAGGTGAAGTAGAATTACCAGCTGGCACTGAAATGGTTATGCCAGGTGATGATGCTAAATTCACTGTTAAACTAATTACACCAATTGCTATGGCAGAGAAATTAAACTTTGCGATCAGAGAAGGTGGAAGAACTGTTGGAGCAGGAGTAGTAACTAAAATTATAGAGTAACTCTATAAATAGGAGTGTAGCTCAATTGGTAGAGCGCCGGTCTCCAAAACCGGAGGCTGAGGGTTCGAGTCCCTCCGCTCCTGCCAATTTGAGCTTATAAATTATGAGAAACCCGATTAAATTTATACAGGAAGTTAAACAAGAGGCTTTTAAAGTTACTTGGCCAACTTGGAAAGAGACATTGCAAGGTGCATTGATGGTATTTGTTATGGCAGTTGTTATGTCTTTATTTTTTCTTCTTCTAGATCAGGTTTTAAAATTTTTCTTAGAACTTTTACTTAAAGTGAGTATTTGATGAAAAATTGGTACATTGTTCAGTCTCATTCTAGTTTTGAAAATAAAGTAGCTTCATTAATTAAAGAGGAGGCAGATAAAGCTAAAATTGCTGATAAGTTTGAAGAGATTATTGTACCTACTCACGATGTTACCGAGGTTAAGAGAGGTAAAAGAATTCAAAGAAAGAAGAAATACTTTCCTGGATATGTACTAATTAAAAGCGAGATGGATAACAATATTTATCACATGATTAAGAATATTAAGAGAGTAAGTGGTTTCCTTGGCACCAAAGGTATCCCTGTACCAGTCTCAGATAAAGAAGTAGAGAAGATTTTGGGTCAGATTAAAGATGGTGTTGCGCAGCCAAAATCAGGTGTAGATTACAGCGTTGGTGAAAAAGTTCAGGTTGTAGATGGACCATTTGCATCATTTACTGGAATGATTGAAGAAATTGACGAAGAAAAAGCTAGACTTAAGGTGTCAGTTTCTATATTTGGTCGTCCTACACCAGTAGATTTAGAATATAATCAGGTTGAGAAAGTAAGTTAATGGCAAAAGAAATTAGTGGATTTATAAAATTACAAATTAAAGGTGGTCAAGCTAATCCAGCTCCACCCGTTGGTCCTGCATTAGGTCAACGAGGTGTAAATATTATGGAGTTTTGTAAAGCGTTTAATGACAAAACTAAATCAATGGCAGGCAAACCTGTTCCAGTTGAAATTACAGTTTATAAAGATAAAAAATTTGATTTTAAAATTAAATCACCTCCAGCATCATTTTATATTAAAGAAGCAGTAAAACTTAAAGGTGGATCCAAAGAACCTGGAAGAAACATTGTTGCTTCAATTTCTAAAAAACAATTAGAGACTATAGCTAAAGAAAAAATGAATGACTTAAATGCGCATGATATTGAAGAAGCTATAAAAATTATTGCAGGATCTGCTAGATCGATGGGTATAGAGGTAAAAGAATAATGGCATCTAAAAGATATAAAAAATTACCTGAAAAAACTAAAGACTTAAGTGCAGAGTCTATCGAAAAATTGTTACCCGAACTTAAGAAAAACTGCACAACTAAATTTGATGAGTCTTTAGATTTAAGTTTTCAAATTAATAACAAACAAAAGAAAAGTGAAGTTAATATCAGAACAGTTGTTAATTTACCCGGTGGAACAGGAAAAAAAGTGAAAGTTGCTGTAGTTTGTGAGGATAACAAAGCTCAAGATGCAAAAGATGCTGGGGCAGATATTGTAGGTGGTGATGAATTTGTTGAAAGAATTAAAGGTGGAGAGTTAAATTTTGAAAAATTAATTTGTACACCTGGAATGATGATTAAACTTTCTAAATTAGGAAAAGTTTTGGGTCCAAAAGGATTGATGCCTAATCCAAAGCTTGGTTCAGTTTCAGAAAATATTAAAGAAGCTGTTACTAATGCTAAATCTGGCCAAGTAGAAATTAGAAATGATAAAGATGGCAACATTGGAGTTAGTATTGGTAAAAAATCTTTTAGTGATGATCAATTATTAAAAAACTACAATGCAATTTTAGATGCTTTAGAAAAAGAAAAATCAAACAATACTTTAAAAGGCGATTTAATTAGAAGTGTATTTGCTACATCAACAATGGGTGTTTCATACAAAGTTAAATTAGGGAAATCGATATAGTTATGATGAACAAAGAACAAAAGAAAAATTATATTGAAGAAATGACTAGCAAGTTTGAAAACAGCAAAGCTATTATGGTTACTCATTACCAAGGTTTAACTATGACTCAATTAGATGAATTAAGAGCGAAAATGAGAGAACATGGGATCATTTTCAAAATAACAAAAAATAGAATTACAAAATTAGCTTTAGAAAAAACTAAGTGTAAAGATTTATCAAATTTATTTACTGGTCCTACAGCAGTAGCATTTGGAGAGGATGCTATAATGTCTGCAAGGATTCTCTCAAAATTTGCAAAAGATAACGAAAACTTAAAATTAATTGGTGGAATTATGGATAACGAGGTCTTAGATCAAGCCGGTGTCCTAAATGTAGCTAGTTTACCTACATTAGATGAAGCAAGAGCCAATATTGTGGGTATTTTGAACGCTTCTGCATCTAAATTAATCAGTATTTTGCTTGCACATTCAGAAAAAATGAGTAGTTTGTCGGCAGAAAATTCTGAAACACAACCCAAAGAGTAATACATATGCCTGACCTAAACAAAATTATTGAAGATTTATCAAGTTTGACTGTTGCAGAGGCAGCCGAACTTTCAAAACAATTAGAAGAAAAATGGGGTGTAACTCCAATGGCAGCAGCAGCTCCAGCAGCAGCAGGTGGTGCGGCTCCAGCAGAAGATAAAGATGATTTTACAATCATGTTAGTTTCTGCAGGTGATAAAAAAATTAATGTTATTAAAGAAGTAAGAGCAGCTACTTCATTAGGTTTAAAAGAAGCTAAAGATCTTGTAGAGGGAGCACCAAAAGAAGTTAAATCTGGTGTAAACAAAAAAGAAGCCGAAGAGATCAAAGCTAAGTTAGAAGCTGCTGGCGCTAAAGTAGAACTTAAATAAATTAAATAGAAAGAATTCGAATACTGATTATTTTTAATCAGTATTTATAAATATAGATGCAATTATCTTTTACTGAAAAGAAAAATATAAGAAAAAGCTTTGGCAAACTTAAAGAAAGTTTATCAATTCCTAACTTAATTGAAGTACAAAAAAATTCTTATAGAGAATTAACAGAATTTAATGCTGAAGCGGCTGAACTTACCAAAGGTTTTGATAGAGTATTCAAGAGTATTTTTCCAATTGAAGATCTAAATGACAAAGCAACTTTAGAGTATGTTTCATACAGATTAGAGAAACCAAAATTTGATGTTGAAGAATGTATAACAAGAGGTCTTACATATTCATCAGCTCTTAAATGTACTTTAAGATTAGTAGTTTACGAAATAGATCAAGAAAATAATACAAAAGATATTTTATCAGCTAAAGAGCAAGAAGTATATATGGGCGAAGTTCCTATGATGACTAATAGTGGAACTTTTATAACTAACGGTGTTCAAAGAGTTGTAGTAAACCAAATGCACAGAAGTCCAGGTGTATTTTTTGATCATGATAAAGGAAAAACTCATGCAAGTGGTAAACTTTTATTTAATTGTAGAGTAATACCTAATAGAGGTTCGTGGTTAGATTTTGAATATGATGTTAAGGATTTTCTATATTTTAAGATTGACAGAAAAAAGAAAATTTTTTCAACTACTTTATTATTAGCTTTAGGTTATACAAAATCAGAAGTAGTAGATGAGTTCTATGAAAGTGAACAATATAATTTTGATCCAAAGACAGAAAAGTGGAAAACAAAGTTTAATCCAGAAAACTACAAAGCTAAAAATTTTTCAGAAGAAGTAATTGATGCAAAGACTGGTGAAGTAGTAATTAAATTAGGTGATAAGATTAATTTTTTAAGTGCAAAAAAATTAGCTAACGATGGTTTGAAAGACATACTAGTTTCTAGAGAATCCTTGTTTGGTAAATTTTTACACAGAGATGTAAAAGTTAATGAAGAAGAAGATGGTGAATTTAAAATTGGAACTGAATTAAATGATACAATAATTCAACAAATTTTAGATGCAAATATACATACACTTCAAATTTCTGTTACAAACTCTATAAATAAAGGGCCTTATCTACTTGCAACTATTTTAGCTGATAAAAATAATACTAAAGACGAAGCTATCACGGAAATCTATAAAATGTTAAGACCTGGAGAGCCACCAACCATAGAGATAGCAACTCAAATATTTAATAATCTTTTCTTTAGCTCGGACAGATATGATTTATCTGATGTAGGAAGAGTTAAAATGAACTCAAGACTAAACCAAGAGTGTTCTGATAAAATTACAATATTAAGAAATGACGATATTATCGCAATAATACATAAAATGTTGGAATTACGTGATGGTAAAGATGATGTTGATGACATAGATCACCTAGGAAATAGAAGAGTACGTTCTGTGGGAGAGTTAGTTGAGAATCAAGCTAGAATTGGTGTTTATAGAATGGAAAGAGCTATTAAAGAAAAAATGACAACTTTAGATGTTGAGTCAGCAATGCCACAAGATCTAATTAATGCAAAACCATTGACAGTTTCATTGAAAGATTTTTTTGCAAGTTCACAACTATCTCAGTTTATGGATCAAACAAATCCGTTATCTGAAATTACTCATAAAAGAAGAGTTTCAGCGTTAGGTCCAGGTGGTTTAACAAGAGAAAGAGCAGGTTTTGAAGTTAGGGACGTCCATCCAACCCACTATGGAAGAATTTGTCCAATTGAAACACCGGAGGGTCCAAATATTGGTTTGATTAATAGTTTATCTACTTATGCCAAAATTAATAAGTATGGATTTATTGAAAGTCCATACAAAAAGGTAAAAGATGGTGTTGTTCAAGATAAAGTCGAATACTTATCAGCAATGGAAGAAACAAAATTCACTATTGCTCAAGCGAATACAAAACTTGATAAAAATGGAAAAATTACTGAAGAACTAGTTTCATGTAGACAAAACCTAAACTTTCTTTTAGCAAAACCTAACTCTATTGATTACATTGACGTATCACCAAAACAATTAGTTTCAGTTGCCGCATCTTTAATTCCATTCTTAGAAAATGATGATGCAAACAGAGCTTTAATGGGATCAAACATGATGAGGCAAGCAGTTCCATTATTAAAACCCGAGTCGCCACTAGTTGGTACAGGTATTGAAAGTGATGTTGCTTTAGACTCAGGGGTAACTATTGTTGCTAGGCGTGATGGAATCGTTGACAAAATAGATGGTAAAAGAATTGTTATAAAAGTAACAGAGGAAACAGACTTTAGTAAGTCTGGAGTAGATATCTATAACCTTCAAAAATTTAAAAGATCAAACCAAAATACTTGCATAAATCAAAAACCACTAGTTAGAGTTGGTGATAAAGTTAAATCTGGAGATATTATTGCCGATGGTCCTTCAACAAAATTAGGTGAACTTGCTTTAGGTAAGAATGTTACTGTAGCTTTCATGCCGTGGCAAGGCTATAACTTCGAAGACTCGATCCTTATTTCAGAAAGATGTGTTACAGATGACGTATTTACATCTGTTCACATTGTTGAATACGAAATAATGGCAAGAGATACAAAGCTTGGAGAAGAAGAAATTACAAGAGATATACCAAATGTGAATGAAGAGGCTTTAAAAAACCTAGATGAATCAGGAATAGTTTATATTGGCGCAGAGGTAAATGCAGGAGATATTTTAGTTGGTAAAGTTACTCCAAAAGGTGACTCAGCATCTGGTCCTGAAGAAAAATTATTAAGATCAATTTTTGGAGAAAAAGCTATCGACGTAACGGATTCATCTCTAAGAATGTCTAGAGGATCAAGTGGGACGGTAGTTGATGTAAGAGTATTCAATAGACATGGAATTGAGAAAGACGAAAGATCGATAACTATTGAAAGAGCTGAAATAGAACAAGTTCAACAAGATAAAATTGTAGAGGAAGAAATATTAGAGAGAAGTATTAAACAGAGAGCTTCACAATTCTTGTCAGGATCATCTTTAACTAAAAAAGTTAAAGATTTATCTGAAGGAACTAAGTTAGATTTTGATACAATCAACAAGCTATCGATTAATGATGTCTTCAAAATTACTGTAGGAAATGTAAATGACGAAGCAACATTAGCTCAATTAAAAGATCAATATAATAAAGCAAAACAAGACATAACAGAGAGATTTGAAGATAAAGTTTTAAAGATTAGAAGTGGTGATGATTTATTACCAAGTGTTATGAAAATGGTAAAAGTATTTGTTGCTATAAAAAGAAGATTAAGACCTGGTGATAAAATGTCTGGAAGACATGGAAACAAAGGAGTTGTAAGTAAAATAGTGCCTGTTGAAGATATGCCATATAGAGAAGATGGTAGACCAGTTGACATTGTATTAAACCCTCTAGGTGTTCCAAGTAGGATGAACGTTGGTCAAATTTTAGAGACACACTTAGGTTGGGCATGTAAAGAATTTGGTGAACAAGTTAAAAATTTAGTAAACGAAAATAACAAAAAAATTGAAAGAACAGAAAAAATCGAAAAATTCCTAAAATCTGTTTATGGAGAAGAAATTTTCAACGAAAAAGTAGATAAATTAAGCAAGAGTGAATTTAAAGATCTTTGTGAAAATTTACAAAATGGTATCGCAATCTCAACACCTGTTTTTGATGGCGCTAAAGAAAAAAATGTTACTGAGATGCTTGAACTAGCAAATCTACCAGGATCAGGACAAACTTATTTATGGGATGGAAGAACAGGAGAGAAATTTGATAGACCAGTAACTGTTGGAATAATCTACATGCTAAAACTTCATCACTTAGTTGAAGATAAAATTCATGCAAGATCTACAGGACCTTACAGTTTGGTTACACAACAACCACTTGGTGGTAAAGCACAGTTAGGTGGTCAAAGATTTGGTGAAATGGAAGTATGGGCACTTGAGGCATATGGTGCATCATATACATTACAAGAAATTTTAACTGTTAAATCCGATGACGTTGCAGGAAGAGTTAAAGTTTACGAGACTATAGTTAAAGGTGAAGAAAACTTTGAGTCTGGAATACCAGAGTCATTTAACGTTTTAGTTAAAGAGATTAAATCATTAGCATTAAATGTGGAGCTTAATTAATGAAAAAAGAATTAACAGATCTATTTAAGGGCAGCGAAATTTCAGAAGCTCAAAATTTTAATAGTATTAAAATTTCACTTGCTAGCCCAGAAAAAATTAAATCTTGGACATATGGTGAAATTAAAAAGCCTGAGACAATTAATTATAGAACATTTAGACCTGAAAAAGATGGTTTGTTCTGTGCAAGGATATTTGGACCAATAAAAGATTATGAATGTTTATGCGGTAAGTATAAAAGAATGAAATTTAGAGGTATTATATGTGAGAAATGTGGTGTTGAGGTTACAAAATCAAATGTAAGAAGAGAAAGAATGGGCCATATTAATCTTGCTACACCGGTAGCACATATTTGGTTCTTGAAGTCTCTTCCAAGCAGAATTGCCTTGGCAGTAGACATGAAATTAAAAGAAATTGAGAGAGTTCTTTATTTTGAAAACTTTATAGTAATTGAACCTGGTTTAACTGGTTTGCAAAAAAATCAACTTTTAAATGAAGAAGAATTAGCAAAATACCAAGATGAATTTGGTGAAGAGAGCTTTACAGCAGGAATTGGAGCAGAAGCCGTTCTAGAAATGCTGAAAAATTTAGATTTAGAATTAGAGAGAAAAAATCTTGTAAGCTTTATTAAAGAAACCAAATCAAAAGTTAATGAAGAAAGAGCAATTAAAAGATTAAAATTAATAGAGTCATTTATTGAAACAGGTCAAAAACCTGAGTGGATGATTATGACTGTTGTGCCAGTTATACCACCGGAATTAAGACCATTAGTTCCTCTAGATGGTGGAAGATTTGCCACTTCAGATCTTAACGATTTATATAGAAGAGTAATAAACAGAAATAACAGATTAAAAAGATTAATGGATCTTAAAGCGCCTGATATCATTGTAAGAAATGAAAAAAGGATGCTTCAAGAGTCGGTAGATGCTCTATTTGATAATGGTAGAAGAGGTAGAGTAATTACAGGTACAGGTAAGAGACCACTAAAATCTCTTGCTGAAATGTTAAAAGGTAAACAAGGTAGATTTAGACAGAATTTATTAGGTAAAAGAGTTGACTATTCAGGACGATCAGTAATTGTTGTTGGTCCAGATTTGAAACTCCATGAATGTGGTTTGCCAAAAAAAATGGCTCTTGAGTTATTTAAACCATTTTTATATGCAAGATTAAATAAATTAGGTTTAGCCTCAACAATTAAACAAGCTAAAAAATTAGTTGAAAAAGAGACAAATGCAGTTTGGGACGCTTTAGAATTAATAGTTAGAGAGCATCCGGTACTTTTAAATAGAGCACCAACACTTCATAGACTAGGAGTTCAAGCATTTGAGCCAAAATTAATTGAAGGAGATGCAATTGAATTGCACCCTTTAACTTGTGCAGCATTTAACGCTGACTTCGATGGTGACCAAATGGCAGTACACGTGCCGTTAAGTTTAGAAGCACAATTAGAGGCAAGAATTTTAATGTTATCTACAAATAATATTCTTTCTCCATCAAACGGTAAACCAATTATTGTTCCGAGTCAGGATATGATTTTAGGAATTTATTATCTTTCACAAGATCCAATATCTGATAAACCAGGTGGATACTTCACGAATTCAGATCAGATTGAATTTGCATTATCTTCTGGTCAAATAAATGTACATAGCACAATCATTTCAAGATATGAGACTGTAGACGAACAAGGAAATAAAAAAATGGAAAAATATACTTCTACAGCTGGAAGATTTTTATTAGCAAATTTATTACCTAAAAATAGTAACATTAAGTTCTCTTTAGTAGATAGATTATTACCTAAAAAAGTAGTTTCAGAAATAATTGATGTTGTATTTAGATTTTGCGGTCAAAAAACAACGGTAATTTTCTGTGATAAGCTAAAAGATTTAGGATTTAAACATGCATTTAAAGCAGGAATTTCGTTTGGAAAAGACGATCTTGTAATACCTGAAAATAAAACTCAATTAATTGATGATACTAAGAAATTAATCGCTGATTATGAAACTCAATATGCTGAAGGTTTAATTACAAGAGGTGAAAAATACAACAAAGTTGTTGATGCTTGGTCTAAGTGCACAGATAAAGTTGCTGGAGAAATGATGAAAGGAATTTCAGCTACAGAAAAAACAGACGAAGGATTGAAAATAAATTCTGTATTTATGATGGCAGATAGTGGAGCTAGAGGATCTGCCGCTCAAATGAAACAATTAGCTGGTATGAGAGGTTTGATTGCTAAACCGTCAGGAGAAATTATCGAAAGTCCAATTATTTCAAATTTTAAAGAAGGATTAACTGCTTTGGAGTATTTCAACTCAACACACGGAGCTAGAAAAGGTTTAGCAGATACAGCGCTAAAAACAGCTAGTTCTGGATATTTAACTAGAAGACTTTGCGATGTAGCTCAAGATTTAACTGTCACTAAAAAAGCTTGTGACTGTAAAAATCCAGGATTTATCGAACTCTCTGAAATTTTAGAAGGTGGTAATGTAGTAGTTAGCCTTTCTGAAAGAGCGCTTGGTAGAGTTACATTTGATGAGGTTAAACATCCTTTAACTGGTGAAGTAATAATCAAAAAACAAACCATGATCGATGAGGCTGGATGTGATAAAATTGATGCTGCAGGAGTAAAATCAATAAAAGTTTACTCGGTAATGACTTGTGGTTCAAAAGAAGGTGTTTGTGCTACTTCTTACGGAAGAGATTTGTCTAGAGGTAAAATGGTTCACGTTGGTGAAGCTATTGGAATGATTTCTGCACAGTCAATCGGTGAACCAGGAACACAGTTAACAATGAGAACTTTCCACGTAGGTGGAACTGCTTCTGTTAAACAGGATTCACAAATTGTAACTAAAAATGAAGGAACATTAAAAATTATAAACTCAAATATATTAGAGGACTCTAAAAAGAATTTAATTGTAATGGGTAGAAATACTCAGCTTTCAATTGAGGATGATAATGGAGTTCAAATTGCAGTTTATAAAGTTGCATATGGATCAAGATTATTTTTTAATAATGGTGATAAAGTAAAAGCGAATACTAAAATATGTGAATGGGATCCTTACACAACACCAGTTATAGCAGAGAAAAGTGGTACAGCTAGTTATGTAGATTTAATTGATGGCGTATCAATTCAAGAAACTATTGACGATGCAACAGGAATTTCTTCTAAATCAGTAATTGATTGGAGAGGTCAATCAAAAAGTACTGATTTAAAACCTAGAATTACTCTAAGAGATGAAAAAGGAAATGTGATTAAAAAAGCTGACGACAATGAAGCTAGATATTATTTAGTACCAGATTCTATTTTATCAATTAAAGATGGTCAAAAAGTTTATGCGGGTGATGTAATCGCAAGATTACCTAAAGAAACTACGAAAACAAAAGATATTACAGGAGGTCTTCCAAGAGTTGCTGAGTTGTTCGAAGCTAGAAAAGCGAAGGATAGTGCAATAATTGCTGAAAATGATGGTAGTGTTGTTTTTGGTAAAGAGGTAAGAGGTAAACAAAGAGTATCTATTGTTCCTGAAGATGGATCAGAACCTTCAAATTATTTAATTCCAAAAGGTAAACACATCAATTTCAACCCTGGTGAAAAAATTCAAAAAGGAGAGTATCTTCTAGATGGTCAACCATTACCACATGATATTTTAAGAATTTTAGGTATTAAAGAATTAACAGAATACTTTGTTAACCAAGTTCAAGAAGTTTATAGGTTACAGGGTGTAATCATAAATGATAAGCATATTGAAACTATTTTGAGACAAATGCTTAAAAAAGTTGAAGTAAAAGTGTCAGGTGACTCAAGTTATTTACCTGGTGAAGTGATTGATAGAATTAAGTTTGATAATACAAACGAAAAATTAGTTGCTGAAGGCAAAACCCCTGCTGTTGGTGAGAGAGTTCTGATGGGTATCACTAAAGCCTCACTTCAAACTGAGTCATTTATTTCAGCTGCTTCGTTCCAAGAAACAACAAGAGTATTAACCGATGCTGCAATTAAAGGAAAAGTTGACCCTTTAAATGGGCTAAAAGAGAATGTAATTGTTGGAAGATTAGTTCCTGCAGGTACTGGTAATATTAAAAATAGATGGAACAATAAAGCTTTAGAGGATGATAATAATTTCTTAGCAGAGCAGGATAAAATAGAAGCTTCAGAACCTGAAGAAACACAAGCAAATCAGTAAAAAAATCGCCTAAAAATTGCAGTTTTAGTTTGACAAAGGCCTATTAATAAGTAATTTGGCGATGTTTTTGGTTGGAATGTAGTACTCCTAACTGTACTAAACGCTGCCACAAAATAACCTGTCAGTTATTTTCATCTAAAAATAAATTAATTAATTTTAAGAAAATTTATGCCAACTATTAATCAGTTGTTAAGAAAAAAAAGGGTTAAGCAAGTTACAAGGAATAAAGTTCCTGCATTACAAAAACAACCTTTAAAGAGAGGTGTTTGTGTAAAAGTTTATACAACAACTCCTAAAAAACCAAACTCTGCATTAAGAAAAGTTGCTAGAGTGAGATTATCAAATGGATTTGAAGTTACAGCTTACATTCCTGGTGAAGGTCACAATCTTCAAGAACACTCGGTAGTACTGATTAGAGGTGGAAGGGTAAAAGATTTACCAGGCGTTCGTTATCATATTCTAAGAGGTAATCTAGATACTCAAGGTGTCGCGAATAGAAAACAAAGAAGATCTTTATACGGAACAAAAAAAGGTAAATAATGTCTAGAAAAAAAACTCAACCAAAAAAAAATGTAGTTCCGGATCCAAAATTCAAGTCAACTATTATTCCTAAATTAATCAACAATATTATGTATGATGGTAAAAGAGGTATTGCTGCTAAAATAGTTTATGACGCTATCGATAAAATTAAAACGAAAACTAAAGATGAACCAATTAATATTTTCAATGAAGCAATTAACAATATCAAACCAACTGTAGAAGTTAGATCTAGAAGAGTTGGTGGTGCAACTTATCAAGTTCCTGTTGAGGTAAAAAGTAAAAGAGCACAAGCTTTAGCTATTAGATGGTTAGTTGAGTCAGCAAGAAAAAGAAAAGATAAACACATGGCAGATAAAATTTTTAATGAGCTCTATGATGCTTATGAAAAAAAAGGTGCTGCCGTTAAAAAAAGAGAGGATGTACACAAAATGGCAGAGTCCAATAAGGCATTTGCTCATTTTAGGTGGTAATAGGATATGGCTAGAACTCATTCATTAGATAAATACAGAAACATTGGGATCATGGCCCATATAGATGCTGGTAAAACAACTACTACAGAAAGAATTTTATATTACACAGGTAAAAGTCATAAAATTGGTGAAGTTCACGATGGTGCAGCTACTATGGATTGGATGGAACAAGAACAAGAAAGAGGTATTACAATTACCTCCGCAGCAACTACTTGTTTTTGGAATGATCATAGAATTAATATTATAGACACCCCTGGTCACGTTGACTTTACCATTGAAGTAGAAAGGTCTTTAAAAGTTTTAGATGGTGCAGTAGCTGTTTTTGATGGTGTAGCAGGCGTAGAGCCACAATCCGAAACTGTATGGAGACAAGCCGATAAGTATAAAGTACCAAGAATTTGTTTTGTAAACAAATTAGACAGAACAGGTGCTGATTTCTTTAGATGTGTAGACATGATTAAAGATAGATTAGGTGCTAAGCCATTAGTATTACAAGTTCCTATTGGAATTGAAGCTTCTCTAACTGGAGTTGTTGATTTAGTTAAAATGAAAGCTCAAATTTGGAAAAATGAGGCTTTAGGTGCAGAATGGGAATACAAAGATATTCCTGATGATCTTAAAGAAATAACTGAAAAGTACAGAACGGAATTAATCGAAACTGCTGTAGAACAAGATGAAAAGTTAATGGAATCTTACTTAAATGGAGACGAAATTAAGGAAGAAGATTTGGTTAAATGCATAAGAAAAGGAACATTGGATTTTAGTTTTGTTCCTGTTTTAACTGGATCTGCTTTTAAAAATAAAGGTGTTCAACCTTTACTAGATGCAGTTGTGAAC
>CACJDW010000013.1 GCA_902592275.1 uncultured Pelagibacteraceae bacterium | reverse complement strand
AGAAATAGAGAAAATTAAAGTAGATGAAGTTCCTGAAAATTTAGTTGAAGAAGAAGTAAAAATTCTTTCACAAGGTATGTCTGATGAAGAAGCAAAAAAAAATAAAAAAAACTTTGAAGAAAAAGCAAAAACAAGAATTAAAACTGGATTAATTCTAAATGAGTTTGGTGAAAAAAATCAAATTAAAGTAACAGAACAAGAAATTCAGGCTGAAGTGCAAAAACAACTAAGAATGATGCCTGGACAAGAAAAAATGGTTATGGATTTTTACCAAAAAAACCCATCCGCATTAGCGAGTTTAAGAGGAAATGTATATGAGGAGAAAATTTTAAATTTAATTAAAGAAAAAGGTAAAGCAAATAAGAAAGAAATTTCTAAAGAGGAAGCCGAAAAGATTTTAAAAGAAGCTCATAAGCATGACCATGACCATGATCATAGTCATGGTGAAGAAAAAAAAGAAATTAAGAAAAAATCAACCTCAACATCTGCTAAAGAAAAAAAACCTACAACTAAAAAGGCAAAATCAAAGCCAGCAGCGAAAAAGACAAAAAAAGTTAGCAAAAAGTAATCTCAAGTTGTATAAGTAGAACGAATCAATTTATGACAACAAAATTATCTGAACATATGAGCAATCTTGTACCTATGGTTGTTGAACAATCAAGTAAAGGTGAAAGAGCTTATGATATTTATTCAAGATTATTAAAAGAAAGAATTATTTTTTTAACAGGTCAAATTAATGACAATGTTGCTTCATTGGTTACTGCTCAATTATTATTTTTAGAGGCAGAGGATCCAAAAAAAGAAATTTATTTATACATCAATAGCCCAGGAGGTTTGGTTACAGCAGGACTTGGTATTTATGATACAATGCAATATGTTAAACCAGATATCTCTACTTTATGTATCGGTCAAGCAGCTTCTATGGGTTCTTTTTTGCTCGCAGCTGGCACAAAAGGAAAAAGATTTTCATTGCCAAATTCAAGAATAATGGTTCATCAACCATCTGCAGGTTTTCAAGGTCAGGCAACTGATATTGAAATTCATGCTAATGAAGTTTTGTCTTTAAAGAAAAGGCTTAATGAAATTTATTCAAAGCACACTGGAAAAAGTGTTGATGAAATTAAATCTGCTCTTGAAAGAGATAATTTTATGACCGCAGATGTCGCACAATCTTTTGGTCTTATTGACGAAGTAGTAGAAAAAAGATCTTAATACACAATATATTGAGTCATTATTAATCGAAACTTGATTAGTATGAGTCTTCTATAATAAAGTAATTCAATTGATTCGTTATAAAAATTAAAATGACAACAAATAATAAAAATATTCTTTACTGTTCTTTCTGTGGCAAGAGTCAACATGAAGTAAGAAAGTTGATTGCTGGTCCAACTGTTTTCATCTGTGATGAATGTGTTGAGCTATGTATGGACATTATAAAAGAGGAGAGCAAAGATACTTTTGTAAAACATCAAGATGGTCTTCCATCTCCAAAAGAAATTTGTTCAGTATTAGATGATTATGTAATTGGTCAAGCTCACGCGAAAAAAGTATTATCAGTTGCAGTTCACAATCACTATAAAAGATTAAACTATGAGAGCAAAACAAGTAAAAATGTTGAGCTATCAAAATCCAATATACTTTTGGTGGGTCCCACTGGTTGTGGTAAAACATTACTGGCACAAACTCTTGCTAGAATTCTAGACGTTCCATTTACAATGGCTGACGCAACTACTTTAACAGAAGCAGGTTATGTTGGAGAAGACGTTGAAAATATAATTTTAAAATTGTTACAAGCATCAGACTATAATGTTGAAAAAGCTCAAAGAGGGATTGTTTATATTGATGAAGTTGATAAAATTAGTAGAAAATCTGAAAACCCATCGATTACAAGAGATGTTTCTGGTGAAGGTGTCCAGCAAGCACTTTTAAAAATTATGGAAGGTACAGTTGCAAGTGTTCCTCCTCAAGGTGGTAGAAAACATCCTCAGCAAGAATTTTTACAAGTAGACACAACAAATATTTTATTTATTTGTGGTGGAGCATTCGCAGGGCTTGATAAAATAATTTCTCAAAGAGATAAGGGAACTTCGATTGGTTTTGGTGCAGATGTAAAAAATACACAAGATAAGAAAACTGGTGAATGGATGAAAGGACTAGAGCCAGAAGACTTATTAAAATTTGGATTGATTCCAGAATTTATTGGAAGACTTCCAATGATAGCAACACTTGAAGATTTAGACGAAAAATCATTAATAAAAATTTTACTAGAACCAAAAAATTCTTTAACAAAACAATATCAAGAGTTATTTAAATTGGATGGTGCTAAACTGACTTTTAAAGAAAATGCTTTAAAAGAAATAGCACAAAAAGCAATTAGTAAAAAAACTGGAGCAAGAGGTTTAAGATCTATCTTAGAAAATATTTTGTTGAAAACAATGTACGATCTGCCGAGTCAAGATAATATTGAAGAGGTTATTGTTGATGCTGGTGCAGCAAAAGGACAGTCACAACCAATCTTAGTTCATGCTAAAGGTGACAATAAATCTAAGTCAAATAAGACCACAGCGGCTTAATATCCTTAATAAGTAATAAATACCTATTGCATTATAAAATATAATATCCATATTGTTTGTATGGACGTCAAAATTTCACTGCCGTTACTCCCATTGAGAGACATTGTGGTCTTTCCAAGTATGGTAATCCCTCTATTTGTAGGAAGGGATAAATCTATTTCAGCACTTAATGAAGTGATGAAAAAAGATAAAAAAATTATTTTAGTAACTCAAAAAAATTCAGAAATTGATGATCCTAAGAAAACAGATGTATTTATGTATGGTTGTGAAGGAAGTATTTTACAATTGTTAAAATTGCCAGATGGCACAGTTAAGGTTTTAGTTGAAGGTATTAAAAGAGTAAAAATTTTAGACTTTAAGGATAATGAAAAGTTTATAACATGTGATTATACACATTATAACGATGTTTCACCAAAAGATGAGGATTTATTTCCTTTAGCAGCTACAGCTTTAAGAAGATTAGAAAAATTAACCTCAATAAATAAAAAAATTTCTAGTGAAACAATTAATACAATTAAGCAATTAAAAGATCCCTCTCAGATTGCTGACAATATTGCATCTCATATAACTGCTACAATTTCAGAAAAACAGCAAATTTTTGAAACTGTTGATGTAAAGAAAAGATTAAATGCCATTATTAAAATAATGGAGAATGAGACGAGTATTATTGGTGTAGAAAAAAGAATAAGAGGTAGAGTTAAAACTCAAATGGAAAAAACTCAAAGAGAGTATTATTTAAATGAGCAATTAAAAGCTATTCAAAAAGAACTTGGTGAAATTGAAGATGGTAAAGATGAAACAACTAGTCTGAATAAAGCAATTACAAAAGCTAAGATGCCAAAAGAGATAGAGAAGAAGTGTCTACAAGAATTAAAAAAATTAAAAAATATGAGTCCAATGTCTGCAGAGGCAACAGTTGTGAGAAATTATTTAGATTGGATGACAGAACTTCCCTGGCATAAAAAAAGTGAAGTAGATATAGATTTAACTAAAGCTCTAAATATTCTTGATAAAGATCACTTTGGATTAGAAAAAGTTAAAGAGAGAATAATAGAATTTTTAGCGGTTCAAAAAAGAATGGAAAAAATTAAAGGACCAATTCTATGTTTAGTTGGACCTCCAGGTGTTGGAAAAACTTCTTTAGGAAAATCAATTGCAAAAGCTACAAATAGGGAATTCGTTAGAATGTCAGTTGGTGGAATGAGAGATGAAGCAGAAATACGTGGACACAGAAGAACATATATCGGATCTCTTCCAGGTAAAATTATTCAAATGATGAAAAAAGCAGGGACTAAAAATCCATTAATTTTGTTAGATGAAATAGATAAAATAGGAAATGATTATAGAGGAGATCCATCTTCAGCATTATTAGAAGCTCTAGATCCTGAACAAAACACAACATTCAACGATCATTATTTAGAAGTTGATTATGATTTATCAGACGTGATGTTTGTAACTACTGCTAATACCTTAAACATTTTACCTCCTTTATTAGATAGAATGGAAGTAATTAGATTAGCGGGTTACACTGAGGATGAAAAAATTAGTATCGCAAACAAGTATTTATTACCAAAACAAATTAAAGATAATGGTGTCAAAGATAAAGAAATGAAGCTGGATGATGATATTATAAAAGAAGTCATTAGAGGATACACGAAAGAGTCAGGTGTAAGAAATCTTGAAAGAGAAATTTCTAAACTTGCAAGAAAAGTTGTTAAAAAAATTGTTGCAGGCGAAGAAAAAGAAGTTGGAATAAACAATAAAAATTTATCTGATTTTTTAGGTGTACCTAAGTTTAAGTTTGGAGAATTAGAGTCTGAAAATAGAGTAGGTATAGTAACAGGACTTGCTTGGACTGAGTATGGTGGAGAAATTTTAAAAATTGAAACCGTTACAATGCCTGGTAAAGGGAGAATGCAAATTACTGGTAAGTTAGGTGACGTAATGCAAGAGTCAGTTAAAGCTGCAAAATCTTTTGTAAGATCAAAATGTTTAGAGTATGGAATTATTCCTCCTATTTTTGAGAAAAAAGATTTTCACATCCATGTTCCTGAAGGAGCTACACCAAAAGATGGTCCATCTGCTGGTATTGGTATGGTAACCTCAATTGTTTCATCAATAACAAATATTCCTGTAAGAAGAGATGTCGCTATGACTGGTGAAGTAACTTTAACTGGACAAGTATTGCCAATTGGTGGTTTGAAAGAAAAATTATTAGCCGCACATAGAGCGGGGATTAAAGAAGTTTTAATTCCTAAAGAGAATGAAAAAGATTTAGTTGATATGCCTAAGAAAATTATAGACGATATTAAGATCACTCCAGTTGAATATGCTGATCAGGTTATAAAAATAGCTTTGACAAAAGAACTTAAACCAACTGAGTGGGTTGAGGTCGATATGTCTAAAAAAGATGATAAATCTCAAGCTAGTATTCAATAATAATTAATTTACATTATTTCAGTGTTGATGTAATAAGTAGCCTTGTTTTGGGCGGTTAGCTCAGTTGGTAGAGCATCTCGTTTACACCGAGGGGGTCAAAGGTTCGAGTCCTTTACTGCCCACCAAAACATTAAAGTGGGGGTGTAGCTCAGTTGGTTAGAGCGATCGCCTGTCACGCGATAGGTCGAGGGTTCGAGTCCCTTCACTCCCGCCACTTTTACCCATTTTTAATGTTAATATTAATAAAAATGTGACGTATCAGCCCTTCAACAACAGATAAAAACTGATATATAGATTTCCATGTTATCTGATTTTTTAAAAGATTACTTACCAATAATAATATTTTTAGTATTAGCTCTCGGTTTGAGTTGCGCTTTTGTGGTTATAAATTTTATTCTTTCACCAAAAAAACCTGATCCTGAAAAACTTTCAGCATATGAGTGTGGATTTGAACCCTTCGAGGACTCAAGAATGGAATTTGATGTGAGATTTTATTTAGTTGCAATCCTATTTATTATTTTTGATTTAGAGATAGCATTTTTATTTCCATGGGCAATATCTCTTGGAAATATTGGATTATTAGGTTTTTCATCAATGATGATTTTTTTGTTCATACTTACAATAGGTTTTATTTATGAATGGAAAAAGGGTGCTTTAGACTGGGAATAAAAATTATAAACCACAATGAATAATAAAATAGATCAAGTTCCTGAGGAATTTAAACAACTTGCTAAAGATTTTAGCAAGAATGGTTTTATAACTACATCGCTTGATAACTTGATTAACTGGTCAAGATCGGGATCACTTCATTGGATGACTTTTGGTTTAGCTTGTTGCGCTGTTGAAATGATGCAAACAGCTATGCCGAGATATGATTTAGAAAGATTTGGAGCAGCTCCAAGGGGTTCGCCAAGACAATCAGACGTTATGATAGTTGCAGGAACTTTGACAAATAAAATGGCGCCAGCTTTAAGAAAAGTTTATGACCAGATGCCTGAACCAAGATATGTGATTTCAATGGGTAGTTGCGCAAATGGCGGTGGATATTACCATTATTCATACTCAGTTGTTAGAGGTTGTGATCGAATTGTTCCTGTAGATGTTTATGTACCAGGATGTCCTCCATCAGCAGAGGCATTGCTATATGGAATACTGCAACTACAAAAAAAAATTAGAAAAAAAGGATCTTTTATTAGATAGTTATGAAAAGTTTAGTAGATCTAGAAAAAAAAATTAATTCTGAGTTAACTACCAAAATTAAAAACACAGAAATTAAACATAACCAAATTTATATTGAGACAGATAAAGAAGACATTATTGATGTAGCTATTTTTTTAAAAACAAATCAAGATACTAAATTTAGGCAACTAATAGATATAACAGTTATTGATTACCCAGAACAAAATCAAAGGTTTGAAGTAGTATACTTGTTTTTAAGTCATGAATTTAATCAAAGATTGATTGTAAAATATTCAATTACTGAAAATGAAGTTATTCCATCATTAACTAGCATTTTTCCATCAGCAAACTGGATGGAGAGAGAAGTGTTTGATATGTATGGAGTGTCTTTTAAGGATCATCCTGATTTAAGAAGAATACTAACTGATTATGGGTTTGAAGGTCATCCACTAAGAAAAGATTTTCCATTAACTGGTCACTCAGAAGTTAGATATAGCGAAGATCAAAAAAAAGTAATTAGTGAACCAGTGAAGCTTGAGCAAAATTACAGAAACTTCGATTATGAAAGTCCTTGGGAAGGAACAAAATATATTAAAGAAGAAATTGAGAATAATGACAAAAAAAATTAAAAATTTAAATTTAAATTTTGGCCCTCAACATCCTGCGGCTCATGGTGTTCTTAGATTAATATTAGAATTGGATGGCGAGGTAGTTGAAAAGGCAGATCCCCATATCGGTCTACTTCATAGAGGAACAGAAAAACTTATAGAAAACAAAACTTACATGCAGGCAGTTCCTTATTTTGATCGTTTAGATTATGTCGCTCCAATGAATCAGGAACATGCATTCGCACTAGCTGTTGAAAAAATACTTAAAATAGATGTGCCAATTAGAGCGCAATATATAAGAGTTATATTTTGTGAGATTGGGAGAATCTTAAGTCATATTTTAAATGTTACAACTCAAGCTCTTGATGTTGGAGCATTAACTCCTTCTCTTTGGGGTTTTGAGGAAAGGGAAACTCTAATGACATTTTATGAAAGAGCATCAGGATCAAGACTTCATGCAAATTATTTTAGAGCAGGAGGTGTTCATCAAGATTTGCCAAAAGGTTTAGAGGAAGATATTGCAAAATTTTGTGAAACTTTTCCAAAAATAATTAACGATTTAGAAAGTTTGTTAACTGATAATAGAATTTTTAAACAAAGAAATGTCGATATAGGAGTAGTCACAAAAGAAGATGCTTTAGATTATTCTTTTTCAGGAGTTATGATAAGAGGCTCAGGTGTTCCATGGGATTTAAGAAAATCTCAACCTTATGACTGCTATGAAAGTTTAGACTTTAAAATTCCAGTCGGAAAAAACGGAGATTGTTACGACAGATATTTATGCAGAATTGAGGAAATGAAAGAAAGTGTTTCAATAATCAAACAATGTCTAGCAAAAATGGAAAAAGGTCCAATTAAGTCATTAGACGGTAAGATTAGCCCACCACCTAAGACAGAAATCAAACAATCAATGGAAGCTTTAATACATCATTTTAAACTTTTTACAGAGGGATACAGAGTTCCAAAAGATGAAATTTATACAGCTGTTGAGGCACCAAAAGGAGAATTTGGTGTTTACTTAATATCTGATGGATCAAGTAAACCTTACAAATGTAAAATAAGAGCACCAGGGTTTTCACATTTACAGTCAATGGATTATCTAATTAAAGGTCATATGTTAGCTGATGTTCCTGCAGTATTAGGTTCTTTAGATATTGTTTTTGGTGAGGTAGATAGATGAGTTTAAGAAGACCTGCTAAAGATCAGCCAGAAAGTTTTGAATTTAATGCTTCATCATTAGAAGCAGCAAATGTTATTGTTGCAAAATATCCTGAAGGTAAACAGCAAAGTGCTGTAATGGCCTTACTTTATATTGCTCAAAAACAAAATAATAACTGGATACCGTTAGCTGCAATGAAGTACATCGCTAAGTTTTTAGATATGCCTTATATTAAAGTTTATGAGGTAGCTACTTTTTATACAATGTATAATTTAGCCCCTGTAGGCAAATACTTTGTTCAAGTATGCACAACAACACCTTGTATGATAAGAGGTGCAAATCAATTAGTTGAGGCATGTAAGGAAAAAATTTCTGAAAATGAGTGTGAATTATCTAATGATAAAAGCTGTTCTTGGATGGAAGTTGAATGTCTAGGGGCATGTGTTAATGCTCCAATGATGCAAATTAATGATGATTATTATGAAGATTTAGACAAACAAAAAACTTTAGATATTTTAGATAAAATTTTAAATGGAGAAACGCCAAAACCTGGTTCGTATAGAGGAAGAGTAAATAATGAACCAGAAAATAACAGGAAAACTTTAATGGATTTAAAAAATGCTTAAAGATCAAGATAGAATTTTTCAAAATTTATATAATGACAAAGGTTCAGATGTATCTTCATCACAAGAGAGAGGTGATTGGGTAAATACAAAAGAAATTACTGATAAAGGAAGAGATTGGATAATTAATGAAATTAAAGAATCTCAATTAAGAGGTCGAGGTGGTGCAGGATTTCCTACTGGTTTAAAATGGTCATTTGCACCAAAAGAGGTTGGATCTAGACCGCATTACCTAGTTATTAATGGCGATGAGTCTGAACCAGGAACTTGCAAAGATAGAGATATTTTAAGATTTGAACCTCACAAGTTAATAGAAGGTTGTTTAATTGCGTCTTATGCAGTGCAAGCACATGTCTGTTACATTTATATCAGAGGTGAATATTTTGTTGATGGTCAAAAACTTCAAGCAGCAATTAACGAAGCTTATGAAAAAAAACTATTAGGTAAAAATGCAGCAGGCACTGGTTGGGATTTAGATATTTACATTCACTATGGTGCTGGAGCTTATATTTGTGGTGAAGAGACTGCACTGCTTGAAAGTTTAGAAGGTAAAAAAGGCCAACCTAGATTAAAACCTCCTTTTCCAGCTTTGATAGGACTATATGGATGTCCTACAATTATTAATAATGTTGAAACAATTGCAGTAGTTCCAACTATTTTAAGAAGAGGGGCAAAATGGTTTGCTTCTTTGGGAAGAGAAAAAAATACAGGAACTAAAATTTTTTGTATTTCTGGAAATGTAAACAATCCTTGTAATGTTGAAGAAGAAATGAGTATTCCTTTAAAAGAATTAATAGAAGTTCATGCTGGTGGTGTAATTGGTGGATGGGAAAATTTACAAGCTGTAATACCTGGAGGTTCTTCAATGCCATTAATACCTAAAGAAAGATGTGAAACTTTAAAAATGGACTTTGATGCTTGTGTTGAAGAAAAAAGTGGACTTGGTACAGCAGGTATAGTCGTAATTAATAAGGATCAAGACATAATTAAATGCATGGCAAGGATCGCAAGATTTTACAAACATGAGAGCTGTGGACAATGTACACCTTGTAGAGAAGGTTCTGGATGGATGTGGAGGATGCTTGAGAGAATGGCAAAAGGTGATGCAACTAAAGATGAAGTGGATATGTTAGGTGATGTAACTAATCAAATCGCAGGACATACTATTTGTGCTTTTGGTGAAGGTTCGTCTTGGCCTGTCCAGGGACTGCTTAGACATTTTAAAAAAGAAATTGAGAAAAGAAACAATTTGGATCCTATTGTTCAAAAGAAAAATAATATTCCATATTTAGTAGATCAACATTTATTGGATAAAAAAAATGCTTAAATTAAAAGTAAATGAAATCGAAGTAGAAGTCGAAGAAGGTTTAACAGTACTTCAAGCTTGTGAGAAAGCTGGAGTTGAAATACCACGATTTTGTTACCATGAAAAATTATCTATAGCAGGTAATTGCAGAATGTGTTTAGTTGAAATGGAAAAATCCCCTAAACCAATTGCTTCATGCGCTATGCCAGCCGCTGAGGGCATGAATATCAAAACAAATACTGCTTTGGTAGAAAAAGCTCGTAAGGGAGTGATGGAATTTTTGTTAGCTAACCATCCCCTAGATTGTCCAGTTTGTGATCAAGGTGGTGAATGTGATCTTCAAGATCAATCAATGTACTATGGAGTAGACAAATCAAGATTTAAAGAAAATAAAAGAGCTGTTCCTGAAAAAAATATGGGACCATTGATTAAAACTCAAATGACAAGATGTATTCACTGTACGAGATGTGTGAGATTTGCAACGGAAGTTGCAGGAGTTCCAGAGCTAGGTGCTATTGGAAGAGGTGAAGATATGCAAATTACAACTTATCTAGAGCAATCAATGCAATCTGAATTGTCTGCTAACGTTGTAGATTTATGTCCAGTAGGAGCCCTAACATCAAAACCTTATGTATTTGAAGCTAGACCATGGGAACTAAAGAAAACAGAAACAATTGATGTAATGGACGCAATTGGATCAAATGTAAGAGTAGATACATATGATTGGGAAGTAAAAAGAGTGCTACCAATTATAAATGAGGATATTAATGAAGAATGGATCTCGGACAAAACAAGATATGCTTGTGATGGTCTTCTACATCAAAGATTAGATGCTCCATTTATCAAATACAACGGCAAGTTTGAAAAAGCCTCATGGGATGAAGTGCATAAAATAATTAAATCTAAATTTGAAAACACATCAAATGAAAAAATATGTGGTTTTGTTGGCGATTTAACCAATATGGAGACTAGTTATATTTTTAAAGAGTTTTTTGATCGAACAATTGATACTAAAAATTACGAATCAAGATCTGATAATAGATTTATAAACACTTCAAAAAGAGAAAACTATTTATTTAATTCTTCTATAAATGGCATTGAGGAAGCTGATTTTATTTTGATAGTAGGTGCAAACCCAAGATATGAGGCAACTATTTTAAATGCTAGAATTAGAAAAACTTATTTAAACAATAATACAAAAATTATTTCACTTAATGATGTTGGTGATTTAACTTATCCTTATCAAAGTTTAGATGGTCAAACACAAACTTTAAATAATATTCTTGAAGGAAATCATGACATATCTAAAGAAATTATAAATTCAAAAAAACCAATAATCATTCTTGGTGAGTCTCTACTCAGATTAAAATCTTCAGAATTTTTGTTTAATAAAACAAAAGAATTTTTATCAAAAAATAATAAAATTTCAGATGAATGGAACTCTTTAAATCTTTTATCAACTGATGCAGCAACTGTAGGAAATATTGATCTTGGAATAATTAATAATGAAAATAACTTAATAAGCGATTTAAAAGAACATAAATTTGATATTGTTTATCTTTTAGGTCAAGACAATTTAGAATTTGATAAAAAAGATGAATTCATTATTTACCAAGGTAGCCATGGTGATAAAGGTGCTGAGTCTGCCGATATTATTTTACCAGGCGCTGCTTACACTGAACAAGATGGGTACTTTACAAATTTAGAAGGAAAAATTCAAAAAGCTTATAAAGCATCATATCCACCAGGTGATGCAAAAGAAGATTGGCAAATAATTAATCAACTGGCTGAATTTATGAATAATAGAAAATTATTTAATGACAAAGATGAATTGGAAAGCAGCATGTTTAACTATTTAAATTTACAAAAAGAAAAACAAATAAATGAGATTAATAATTCTACTAATGAATTTAAAAATGAAAATTTAACAATCAAAGTAAAAGATTATTATTTTTCAAATGTTATTGCTAGGTCATCAAAAACGATGGTTGAATGTAATAACTCTAAATTAAATTTAAAATCAACAGGTACAGAAGGCTAATATGGAATACTTGAGCATAGTTTTTCAAGAGGTTTATAAAATTTTATTCTTATTAGTTCCTGTTCTTGTTTCTGTAGCAATGATAGTTTGGCTTGATAGAAGAGTTTGGGCTTTTGTTCAAAAAAGGCAAGGACCTAATGTTGTTGGTCCGTTTGGTTTATTACAATCTTTAGCTGATGCTTTAAAATATATATTCAAAGAGATCATTATTCCATCTAGCTCAAATAAAGTAATTTTTATATTGGCTCCTATAGTGACTATGACTTTAGCTTTGATTGCATGGGCTGTAATTCCATTTAGCGCAACTCAGGTTTTGGCCGATATCAATGTTGGAATTCTATACTTATTTGCTGTCTCATCACTAGGTGTTTACGGAATAATAATGGGAGGCTGGGCATCGAATTCTAAATATCCTTTTCTTGGAGCAATTCGTTCTGCTGCTCAAATGGTATCTTATGAAGTTTCAATTGGAGTAATAATTATCAACGTTTTGCTTTGTGTTGGCTCGCTGAATTTAAACGACATCGTTATTGCTCAGCAAAATATGTGGTTTGTAATCCCATTATTTCCAATGTTTGTAATATTCTTTATTTCCGCTTTAGCTGAAACGAATAGACCTCCTTTTGACTTACCAGAGGCAGAAGCGGAGTTGGTTGCTGGTTACCAAACAGAATATTCAGGAATGATGTATGCAATGTTTTGGTTAGGAGAGTATGCAAATATTTTATTAATGTGCGCAATGGGAGCAATATTATTCTTAGGTGGCTGGATGTCTCCTATTGATGTTTATCCATTTACTTTAGTGCCAGGAGCAATTTGGTTAATATTAAAAATTCTTCTTTTATTCATCCTGTTTGCTTTAGTTAAGGCCATAGTACCTAGATACAGATATGATCAGTTAATGAGATTAGGTTGGAAAGTTTTCCTTCCTCTTTCTTTAATTTGGGTAGTATTAACGGCTAGCTATTTATTTTATTTTAACCTTTTACCAGTGAATTAATTATGAACATTTCAAGATTCTTTAAAACAATATTAATGACAGATTTCATTAGTGGTTTATTTATTGCTATTAAAGAATTATTTAAACCAAAAAAAACAATTAATTATCCTTTTGAAAAAGGTAAAATAAGTCCTCGTTTTAGAGGTGAGCATGCTTTGAGAAGATATCCAAACGGAGAAGAAAGATGTATTGCTTGTAAATTATGTGAAGCAGTATGTCCTGCTCAAGCAATAACAATCGAGTCAGCTGAAAGAGAAGATGGAAGTAGAAAAACAACTCGTTACGATATTGATATGATGAAGTGTATTTATTGTGGCTTGTGTGAAGAATCTTGTCCTGTAGATGCAATCGTACAGGGCCCAAATTTTGAATTTTCAACAGAAACAAGAGAAGAACTTTATTATACAAAAGAAAAATTATTAGATAATGGTGATAGATGGGAGAATGTTTTGGAGGCTAATATTAAAGCTGACAATATCCATAGATAAAAATGATTGCACACGCTATTTTCTTTTATACATTTTCTATAATTGCTGTTGTTTCAGCTATAATGGTAACAGCTTCTAAAAATACTGTTCACTCGGTATTTTTCTTAATTCTTGATTTTATAAGTATCTCTTGTCTTTTCATAATGATTGGTGCTGAATTTTTGGGAATGATAATGTTAATTGTTTATGTTGGTGCTGTAGCAGTTTTATTTTTGTTTGTTGTTATGATGTTAAACGTAGCCCAACAAAAAAACCAATGGTTTGCAGGTGAACAAAGTTCTAGACATATCCCTGTAGGATTAATTATAAGTACACTTATTTTCTTTGAAATAATAATAGTAATTGGTGGTTGGAAATATAAACCAGAAATTTTTGATATTAATAATTCAATTACTCAAACAAGTATTAGCAACACTCACTCATTAGGACAGGTTTTATATACAGATTATATTCATGTGTTTCAAATAAGTGGAATGATCTTATTAGTAGCTATGGTTGGGGCTATTGTATTAACATTTAGACAAAGATCAGGTCTTAAAAGACAAAGTTATATCAAGCAAATATCTAGAGAAAGAGCCGAAGGTGTTGAAGTGTTAGAAGTTCAGAGCAATAAGGGAGTCAAAATTGATGATTGAGATAGGTTTAGGACATTATTTGACTTTAGGTGCTGTTATTTTCTCAATTGGTGTAATTGGTATTTTTCTTAATAGGAAGAACATCATTGTTATATTGATGAGTATTGAGTTGATATTGCTTGCCGTAAATATCAATTTAGTGGCTTTTTCTATTTATTTGGGAGATTTGGCTGGACAAGTCTTTACTCTATTTATTCTCACTGTTGCAGCAGCAGAAGCAGCCATAGGATTAGCAATCATTGTCGTGTATTTCAGAAACTCTGGCACAATACGAGTTGAAGAAATAGACAATTTAAAAGGATAATCATGGAACTATCAATTATATTTCTTCCACTTATTGCTTCAATTATCTCAGGTTTTTTTGGAAGATATATCGGTGATAGAAATTCTGAAATAGTAACAAGTGCTCTAGTTTCAATTTCTGCACTTTTATCAATTCATGTTCTTTATCAAGTAATTGTAAATCAATACGAAGAAAATATTGTTATAGCTACCTGGATAAGTTCAGGGTCGCTTGATGTAAATTGGTCAATGTTGATTGATCCTTTATCAGCAGTAATGTTAGTAGTTGTAACTTCTGTATCAGCTTTAGTGCACATCTATTCAATTGGTTACATGTCTCATGATCCACATAAGCCAAGATTTATGGCTTATTTATCATTATTCACTTTTGCAATGTTGATGCTTGTAACATCAGATAATTTTATTCAACTATTTTTTGGTTGGGAAGGTGTTGGTCTTTGTTCTTACTTTCTAATTGGTTTTTGGTTTAAAAAAGAAAGTGCAAATGCTGCAGCTATAAAAGCATTTGTTGTAAATAGAGTAGGTGACTTTGGTTTTGCTTTAGGAATTTTCTTAATATTTTATTTATTTGGAACAGTAAATTATTCAGAAGTTTTTCAGCAAATTCCAACAGTTGTAGATAAAAATTTATTCTTTTTAGGTTTTGAAGTTAATGCAATAGACTTAGTTTGTTTTCTTTTATTTATTGGGGCAATGGGTAAATCTGCACAGATATTACTTCATACTTGGCTACCTGATGCTATGGAAGGTCCAACACCTGTTTCTGCATTAATTCATGCAGCAACCATGGTAACTGCAGGTGTTTTCTTAGTTGTAAGATGTTCTCCAATTTATGAATATTCTCCATTAGTATTAAATTTTATAACTATCGTTGGAATGACTACAGCATTCTTTGCAGCAACTGTCGCTCTAGTTCAAACAGACATAAAAAAAATTATTGCTTACTCTACATGTAGCCAACTTGGTTATATGTTTTTTGCAGCTGGAGTAGGTGCATACAATGTTGCTATGTTTCACTTATTTACTCACGCATTTTTCAAAGCTTTATTATTTTTAGGATCTGGTTCAGTAATCCACGCATTTAAGGATGAGCAAAATATTAACAACATGGGAGGTGTGTGGAAAAAGTTACCATATACCTATGCTTTAATGATCATAGGAACACTTGCTTTAACTGGTTTTCCATTTTTATCAGGATTTTATTCAAAAGACGCAATTATAGAATTTGCGTATTTAAAAGGTAATACTACTGGTTATTACGCAGCTGGAATTGGAATAATTACAGCATTTTTAACATCTATTTATTCATGGAGATTGATATTTAAAACTTTCCATGGAGAGTACAATAATAAAGAGATTAAGATAGAGGAAACACACGAGTCCCCATTAGTAATGCTTGTTCCATTATTCGTTCTTTCAATAGGAGCAGTCTTTGCTGGTTTTCTATTTAAAGGACTATTTATTGGTCATGGTGAGAATTTATTTTGGGCAGAGTCGATTAAATTTTTAGAGCCTTTGAGTACTGAGCATCCACCTTTATGGTTTTTGCTTTTAACACCGTGTTTGGTTTTATTGTCTATTCCAATCGCCTATTATTTTTTTGTTAAGAACAAAGAATTACCTAATTCAATAGCTTCAATGAATAAACCTTTGTATAATTTTTTAGTTAACAAATGGTACTTCGATGAGTTGTATGATGTTTTGTTTATTAAATCTTCAAAAAAACTAGGCTTATTTTTATGGAAGTTTTGTGATGGAACTATAATTGATGGTTTCGGTCCCGATGGAATTTCCTCTTTCATAAAAAAATGCTCAATTAAAGCAACTAAATTTCAAAGTGGTTTTATCTATCAATATGCATTTGTAATGTTATTAGGTTTCTCTGCTTTACTAACCTTTTTAATAGTTAAATAATGAATTTTCCCATTCTTTCATCTTTAATATTATTGCCAACAGTTGGCGCTTTATTTTTATTTTTTACTAAAGATAAAGAAGGAAATAATTCAACTGCTAAATATGTTGCTTTATTTTCCACTATAGTAAATTTTTTAATTTCGATTTATCTGTGGATTTCTTTTGATCAGTCAACTTCTAATTTTCAATTTGTAGAAGATAGAACGTGGATTGAAGGTTTTATTAATTATAAAGTTGGTGTTGATGGTATTTCAATTTTATTTATTATTTTAACTACATTCATAACTCCGTTATGCATTATATCTGTAAATAATTCTGTCAAAAATAGATTAAGAGATTTTTTAATTGCAATCCTAATCATGGAAAGTTTCATGATTGGTGTTTTTTGTGCACTTGATTTAGTTGTATTCTATTTATTTTTTGAAGCAGGATTAATTCCGATGTTTTTAATTATTGGAATTTGGGGTGGACCAAAAAGAGTTTATTCAGCGTTTAAATTTTTTTTGTACACATTACTAGGTTCTGTTTTAATGTTAGTTGCAATAATTTCTATTTATTGGATTTCAGGTACAACAGATGTTATTCAGCTTTATGAACTTGGTATAGATGCTAAATATCAAAATCTTTTATGGTTAGCATTCTTCAGCTCTTTTGCAGTTAAAACCCCTATGTGGCCAGTACATACTTGGTTGCCAGACGCTCACGTTGAAGCACCAACTGCAGGATCTGTATTATTAGCAGCGATCTTATTAAAGATGGCAGGTTATGGATTTATCAGATTTTCACTAGGTTTATTTCCTTTTGCTTCAGAAGTTTTTACACCCTTGATTTACACTTTAAGTGTTATAGCAATTATATTCACTTCTTTCATTGCTCTAATGCAGGAGGATATGAAAAAGTTAATAGCTTATTCTTCTGTTGCTCACATGGGATTTGTGACATTAGGAATATTTACTCTTCAGCAACAAGGAATTGAAGGTAGTATTATTCAAATGATTAGTCATGGTTTAGTTTCAGCTGCACTTTTTTTGTGTGTTGGTGTTGTCTACGATCGGATGCATTCAAGGATGATCAATTCGTATGGAGGAATAGTTGCAATAATACCCAAATATTCAATTTTATTTATGTTGTTTACATTAGCAGCATTGGGATTACCGGGGACAAGTGGATTTATAGGAGAATTTTTAATTTTAATGGGTGCTTTTAAGGATAATTTCCTAGTAGCTGTAATTGCTAGTTTAGGAGTAATACTTGGAGCCGCATATATGCTTTGGTTATACAAAAGAGTTGTTTTTGGAAAGCTAGTTAACGAAGACCTTAAGAAGATGTTTGATTTAAATAGATCGGAATATCTGATTTTATCTTGTCTAGCAGTTCCAACTTTACTCTTCGGATTTTATCCAGATCCATTGATAAATACTATAGAAGTTTCTGTGACCGATCTAATTAATATGCACAACACAAATATAGCTAGTAAATAATATGGAAAATTTAAATTTGGTGTTGCCTGAAATATTTATTTCACTTTCAATTATGTTTTTACTTGTTTTGGGTGTTTTTAAAAAAAATAGTTCAAAAATAACTTTTAATCTATCTTTGTTTGCAATTTTAATTACAGCAATAATAACAATAAACGAAACGTTCTCGGTTAGTAGGGAAACTTTGTTTAATGGAAGTGTTGTGATTGACAGTATGTCCTCACTAATGAAAATTATAACTTTAATTGGAGGTTTTTTAGTTTTAGTTATTTCATCAAGCTATTTAAAAACACTTAAAATATACAATATCGAATACCCAGTTCTTATTTTGAGCTCTATTCTTGGTATGATGGTGATGATTAGTTCAAATGATTTAATTGTTTTTTATATGGGCTTAGAATTACAATCTTTAGCTCTTTACGTATTAGCAACATATAATAGA
>CACJDW010000012.1 GCA_902592275.1 uncultured Pelagibacteraceae bacterium | reverse complement strand
AATATTAATAAATTGAATGAAGTTAGTGCTTTACCAGCAGAATAACCTGAAAAAGAAAGACCCACAGCTGGCTGCGTAACTGATAAAAAAATTGAACTTAAAATAAATAAAGTTATGTAAAAAGCTCCAGCTTTTGGGCCTAGCAATATAATCACAAACATTACAGAAAAGCTAATTGGCAAACCTAATTTAAGTATTCTTTTTGCAGTAAAACCTATACCTGAAATTTTTGGCAAAAAGTAACCCCACAAAAAAAAGGATACCAACATAGTTACATTGATCCAAAATAATCCTGTAGCACTCTGAAGTGGTGTATAACCAGCAACTCTAGTCATCCATGGGCCTGCCCATAAGGTTTGTATAGCCATTAAGCCACCATAATTAAATAAACCCATTGGAATTACACTTATGAAAAATCTATTTTTCCAAACTTCTGATAAAGTTCCGTTATTACTTGGCTCTACAGACTCTTTATTATTAGTTAAATTCCATTTTGGAATGAAGACTAACATTAAAAAAATACTAATTAAAATTAAGATAGCAATACCACCAAATATCCATCTCCATCCGAAACTAGGCAATAAAAGTTGTACAGGCAATGTGGATGACAAAAAGCCTAATGATGCAATCATTAACATCCATGAGTTTGCTCTTTGTTGTTGATTTTCTGCATACCATATTCTGTAACCCGTTAACGGAGCCATTAAACAAGCACTTACACCTACACCAATTAGAATTCGTGAAACTAACAATCCTGAAAAGCTTTCAGCTAAAGCAAATGATCCTGTTCCAACTAATGCGATTAATAAAAAAGAAGAGACAATTTTTTTTGGTCCATATTTATCTAACAAATATCCAAGCGGTATTTGCATACAAGCAAAACCTAAAAAATAACCTCCAGCTAATAATCCTAAATCAGCTGCTAATAAATTAAATTCCGAGGTTAATACTGGTGAAAGTGTTGCGGTAATTGCACGTAACAAACATGATAAAAAATAACCAAATGCAAATACAAAAAAAACAACAATAGCCTGTTTTTTTGGTAAAATATAATTTTCCATTAATTAAAAGTTTAAAGATATATCTCTATGAACTGAATTACACCTTGCAACAAATTTAGCTTGTTCTTTAGTTAATCTGTTTTGAAGTCTAAGACCAATATTATGTTTGATAACATCATTATATTTAATTAATTCAGGCATCAAATTCTTATTAGCATCATCTCTCCATGAAACTTCTAAATTGAAAAGATCGAATGTTTCTGAACTTACTTCAATTAATTTTTGCTCATCTACCTCGTCATTATCTATAACAGATATTAGGTCATCTAATTTATTTGCAAATTCTTCAGTTCCAGAAATTTCTCCTAGTTTTTCAAAAAGATTATCAATTGTTGATAAGGCGTTTTCGTAATTTCTATTATCAATATTATATTTTAATTCTTTTATTTCTGGTGAAAGTTCTTTTAATTTTTCATTATCATTTATAAACATTACTATTTGATCCAGAGTTTCATAAGCTTCATCAACATTTTTTCTATATCTTTTGGTTCTTGTGTTTTTTGCTTTGTGCAATATTTCAAACTCTCCATTTTTAGCTTTCCAGCTTTCAGGAACTTTATTTTGAAGTTCTTTAATTTCTAGCTCGTAATTCTCGATCTTTAATTCTAATTTATTTTTATCTGACAGGTCATCATCATCTAAATTTCTAATTTCAGCTTTTATTTTTTTAATTTTCTGGTCTATTTTTCTAATTTTTTTCTCAATTTTTCTTACATTGAAATGCAAGTCCCTGTAATCTTTTGTAAATAATTCATATTCTTCCTCGGTTTTTTGAAGTTTTTTAACAATGGCAAAAGTCCCAAGCGCATTATCAAAGTGCTCTTCAAAAATATCTAATTTATCCATTGGAAGATTTGTGGGAGTTAATTTCTGCATGTTTTTTATTGCACTAGTAATTCTTTGTTCTTCAGTGTTGTAAATCGCAAATTTGTACTCTTGTAAGCAATATTGTAGCTTTGGATTCATCGGTGGTGGAGCAACGTTCGAAGTTAAATATGTTCTTGCTGGCAAGTAATTTACTAATGATGGATAGAAACCAACAATTCCAAGACCTATTAATTGTAAAATAATGAATGGAACAACACCTTTCCAAATATTTAAAGTAGTAACAAGTTTTGAAGCTACACCTTTTAAGTAAAACAATGCAAAACCAAATGGTGGTGTTAAAAATGAGGTTTGTAAATTTACTCCAATCATTACACCAAGCCAAATTGCACTTACATTAGCTCCTGGTTCAGCTAATAATATCGGAGCAATGATAGGAACAACAACAACGGCTATTTCTATAAAATCAAGAAAGAAACCCAGTAAAAAAATCACTGCCATTACAACAATAAACTGTGTCCAAAATCCCCCTGGCAAATCTTGAAGAAAATCTCTTACTAGCTCTTCACCTCCAAACGCTCTAAATCCAGAGGTTAACATTGCAGCTCCTAATAAAATTATAAAGACCATTGAAGTCGTTACACATGTTTCTGTAACAACCTCTCTTAAAACATTCTCAATTTTGTATGCTCTCCAAAAACTCCAAACAATTCCAATTAAAAAAGTAATAGTAAAAAATCCTGTGATAAAAATTGCTGTAAGATCTCTAGTTTCTACAGCCTTAATATTTAAATTATAATTCTTAGATAAAATATAAATTGGAATGACAGATAAAATTGCAATTATAATTGGATAGTAAGCATCTTTTTTTCCTTTATGTAAACGATAACCAGCCATCATGGTTGCACCTATTGCTCCAATTGATCCAGCTTGATTAACGGTTGCAATACCTAAAAGTATAGATCCTAAAACCGCAAAAATTAAAGCAAGGGGAGGAATAATTACTATTAAAACCTTAATCCAAAATTTTGAGTCAAAATTTCCTTTAAATGGAACGGGAGGAGCTGCTTTGGGATTTAGTCTTGCGTATACAAATACATAAATCATATACAAACCAACCAAAACTAAACCAGGTAATAATGCCCCCAAAAACATATCTCCTGCAGAAGTAGATCCCACTCTAAATTCTCCGGGCATATTGAATTCACCAGTTAAAATTTTGTAATCAGTCTGACGCATAGTATTTGCAACGTCTGCTGCGCTAGCTAATTGATCGGCTATAATAATTAATACAATTGATGGAGGTATAATTTGCCCAAGAGTTCCTGATGAACAAACAATTCCACTTGCTAGACTTTTATCATATTTATTATTAAGCATTGTGGGTAATGATATTAATCCCATTGCTATTACTGTTGCGCCAACAATACCCGTGGTAGCTGCAAGAAGCGCTCCAACAAAAATTACTGATATTCCTAAGCCTCCAGGGATGGGTCCAAACAACTGCCCCATCGTAACTAAAAGATCTTCCGCAATTTTTGATTTTTGCAGCATGATCCCCATGAAAATAAATAAAGGAATTGCAATTAAAGTATCAGTTTCAACATCCCAGTAGTTACTCCTAAAGTTTGTAATACCGGCGGTTAACCATTCTTTGGGGCCATCGACAGCAAAATAAGCACTACTATCTCCTGCAAATAAGTAACCAAAAAAAGCAGCAAGCCCAATTGAAATTATTGCTGATCCAGGTAATGCAAAAGCTACTGGAAAACCAGAAGCTAATGCTCCAATCATTATAATTACAAGTAAAGCTAAAAATAAATGTTCCATTATTTAATTCTTTAAAAGTTTATGACTGCTACTCATAAAGTAGCTAGTGAATTGAGTTAACATACTTACTGCAAACACAGCTAAATAAACTGCCATTAGATAAAGTAAATATAATCCGTTTGAACCTTGCTGCGTGATTTCAAATGAAATTACAGGACCATTGATGATACTAGCTTTACCCCCCATGCCTAAAAATATTACAATCAAACATAAAGGAATTCCTAGAATTAATGACCCAATTGCATTAGTCCATGCTTTTTTACGTTCGCTAAAACCAGTATAAAGAACATCAACTCTTACGTGACCTTCATGAATTAACGCATAAGCGCTTGCAAATAAATATAGGGCTGCATACCAAAAACGAACTAAGTCGCCTTGGAATGCTTGTTCATATTGAAAAATAAATCTTGATAATACAATTAAAAATTCACTTCCAACTACTAAAACTGCTAACCAAATAAACCCTACAGATCTTGTAAAATAACCAATTACAAAAGAAGCCAATATTAAAGGAAAGTGTATATATGTAATTCTAAAAGCAGGTATTACTAAATTAATTTTAAGTTGTTCTCCAAAAATTGGCTCAACTAGTTTTTCTACTACCATGAATGAGATTAAAAAGTCTACTACTCCAACAATTAGTACAGCCCAGAAAGAGGACCTTACTACGTAAGCTGTAATTTTCGATAAGATCTCAGAGTCTGTTTGCAATGTTTGTTTTATGGATTTCAAAACAAAAAATATAACTCCTGCTAAAGATACAAAATAAAATAGTAATTGAATATATGATAAATTTATTGCAAGCCCCTCTAAAGGCTTATTTAATTTTTTAAATCCAAATAATTCATAATGAGCGAAAAGTTTTTTAACTCCTGGCCAATCAAACCAAACAGTTAAAACATTATTGATTAGAAAAACTAAAGTTAAGGCTAAAATAGAATAACTAAATATTCTTATTAAAATAGATAAGTTATTTTTCGCCATCATATTAAATCTTTTATTGATATATAAAAAGAGGGCCCATTTAAGGGCCCTCTAGTAATAATTAGAATTAAATTATACTCCTAATGCTCTATTTCTTTGAGCAACATATGGCCCGTCAGACAAGTTAGTCCAAGCACCAATTTCCTTACGACCTTTAACAAAGGCAGCATGTACTTTCTTAGCAAGAGCACTATGTTGTTGAACTTCATCGAAAACTTCAGCAGCACCTTTAGCGAAAGCATCGTAAACTTTATCGTTAAACTTCTCTAGTTTAACTCCACTTTCGTTAACTAATCGTGCTAGTGCAGCTCCGTTTTTAGCATTGTATTCAGCCATTGTAGTTGTGTCAGCCCAATCACATGCAGTTTTAATAATTAACTGATCTGATTTTGACAAACTAGTAAACCAAGATTTGTTCACTCCACAAGCTAGTGTAGATCCTGGTTCATGCATTCCTGGATAGTAATAATACTTAGCAGCTTCCTGGAACTTCATAGCTTCATCATTCCAAGGTCCTACCCATTCTGTTGCATCAATTGCACCTGACACAAGGTTTTCATAAATTTGTCCACCAGGAAGTGAAATTGGAGAACCACCAAGTTTTCCAAGAACTTGTCCACCTAAACCAGGCATACGCATTTTTAAACCTTTAAAGTCATTAGCTGATCTAATTTTTTTGTTAAACCAACCACCCATTTGCACTCCAGTGTTACCAGCAGCAAAACTTTGTGTTCCAAAATCATCAGTCAATTCATCCCACAACTCTTGTCCACCAGCAAATTTTAACCACGCATTCATTTCAGCATATGTGAAACCAAATGGAACGGCAGTAAAATATCCAAATGCAGGGTGTTTTTTAACCCAGTAGTAATCAGCACCGTGATACATTTGAGAGTTACCTGATGCAACTTCGTCAAACGAGTCAAATGCTTTTACCCTTTCGTTAGCAGCATAATAAGTAACTTGAATTCTACCGTCACTCATATCGCTTAATCTTTGAGCAAGTCTTTGTGCACCAGTTCCTAGGCCTGGAAAATCTCTAGGCCAAGTAGCTACCATAGAAGCTTCAACTCTTTCTTTGGCAACAGCTGGAGCAGATAAAGCAACAGCAGCAACACCAGTTGCAGCCGCAGTTTTAAAGAACTTACGTCTTGAAGGTGATTTAGAAACCTTCAATGATTTTTTTTCTTTAATCATTAGTCTCTCCTCATATAAGTTAATTAACTTTAGCAAGTTAATTACAAATAGATGTTTAAGTCTATAACAAAAGTAGCTAAAACTAATAGTATTACAATCTGAGGTAGTAAATTAAAGATTAATTAAAATTATTTTTTGTCAAAGAAAGCTTCGTACACCATCATGAAAATTGCAATTGCCATCAAAATATAAACTGGCAAGACATCAAAGAAACCAATCATAGTTGATCTTGTTAAAGTAGTAGCCAAGCCAACTAGAAATGCAGTTGCAAGTAAAGTTCCTAAAAATACTGTAAATTTTTGCATTTAATTATTACATTCCTTTTCTAGCCAATTAGCAACACCTAAAAATCTATGATCATCATATTTTGCACCAATTAATTGAACACCTAATGGCATTTTACCCTCTCCTTGTAAAAGTGGAAGGGAAATGCATGGAGTTCCTAGATAAGACCATACTTTATTAAATTCTGCGGAGCCAGTACTCTTCAAGCTTTTAGGAGCAACACCTGGACTAGATGGTGATAATACCCCATGATAATCTTCAAATACTTCTTCATAAGACTCATAACTTCTTTTCATAAAATCTATGGCTTCTGCATAGTCTTTTGCTGAATGTTTATTGCCTTTGACAATGGCATCTTGCATGGGTTTAGATAATTTTTTTTTATACTTTTTATAATATAATCCAAAATTGTTTGCTAAATCTGTTTCATAAATTATTTGATGATACTTATGAATGTCTTTAAAATAAGATGGAGTATCGAAAATTTCGATATTTTTTTTAAAAGATTTAATAAAATATTCAAAAGCTTCTCTAGATTTTTTTTCAATATTTTTCCAATGATCTGTTTTATAAAAAATAAATTTTGGTTCAAATAATGGCCCTTTTTTTGTTTCTTCAAGTATACCATCAGCTGAATAGTAAACAGTTGCAGTATCAAATTTATCTTTTTTAATTAAAACTTTTGCAAGTAGTGCTACATCCTCAACTGTTTTACCAAATAAACCAATGTGATCTAATTTTTCAGAAGTTTTAAGCACTCCATTTCTTGAAATAAGTCCATAAGTTGGTTTGTACCCAACAACACCACAATAAGATGCTGGTCTTATAACCGAGCCACCAGTTTGCGATCCTATTGATAAAGGTGCCATAAATGATGCAACAGCAGCAGCAGAACCACTTGATGAACCACCCGGAGTTCTAGAATGATCATGTGGATTGGTTGTTTTGGGAGGACCAAGATAAGCTAATTCAGCTGTAGCAGTTTTGCCCATTACAATTGCACCAGCTGCTAAAAGCAAATCGATAATTTCTGCATTTTGTGAATAAGATTTTCCTTTCCTAATAACTGTTCCACATTCTGTTGGCATATCAACTGTTCCAACAATATCTTTTACAGCCACAGGAATACCATGCAAAGGTCCTGTAGGTTTTCCTGATCTTCTGTATTCATCAGCCTCTGCAGCTTTTTCTAGTAAAAGTTTTTTATCAAAATGTGCCCAAGCTTTTACATCTTTTTCAAATTTTTCTACTCTCTCAATATATCTTTCACAAAGCTCAACAGATGTAAGTTGAGAATCTTTAATTTTTGAAACAAGCTCTTCAGCCTTCAAAGAAAATATATTGGTCATTTAATTTTTACTGTGCAAATAATAATTCTGGTAACCATAGTGCTATACCTGGAAACATATACATCAAAAACATTGCAAAAATAACTATTGCTAAAAATGGCATGATACCTCTAAAAATGTCTAAAAGTTCTACAGCTGTTTTTTGAACGCCTTTTAAATAATATGCTGACATTGCCATCGGTGGAGTTAAAAAAGATGTTTGAAGATTTAATGCAATTAACATAGCAAAGAAATATGGATTAACTCCAAATACTTCTAGCAAGGGTAAAAATATAGGCACAAAAATAATTAAAATTTCTGTCCATTCAAGAGGCCAGCCTAAAAGGAAAATTATAATTTGGGTGATTACTAGAAATTGCCATGTTGAAATATTTATTGATGTGAAAAAATGTTCAAATACTTCATGTCCACCTAGATAAGAAAATACAGATGAAAAAGTCCAAGAACCTATAAACAACCACATGATCATTGCAGTTGTTTTGGCAGTTAAAAATACTGACTCTTTGAAATTTTGCCATTTTAAAGTTTTATAAAACCAGGATAAAATTAAAGCTCCAAATGCTCCTGCTGCTGCAGCTTCAGCTGGTGTTGCTATTCCAGCTAAAATTGTGCCAAGAACCAACATAATCAGCCCAAATAAAGGAACAAAAGATACTAACACCTCTTTTAAAATTTCACCTGTTGGCGGGATGTCTTCTTTTGGTGGTCTTGGTGCTATTGAAGGATTTAACCAAGCTCTTGTAACTGCGTAAGCAATATAAAGACCAGCTAATAATAGTCCTGGGAATATTGCAGCTGCAAAAAGTCTTAACGGTGATAATTGAGCAATCACTGAATAAACAATTAACATAATACTTGGAGGGATTAAGATACCCAAGCATCCACCAGAACAAATAATTCCTGAAGCAAATTTTTTATCATATCCAGCTTTCACCATTGCTGGCCACGCCAGTAATCCCATTAAAGTAACAACTGCTCCAATAATTCCTGTTGCTGTAGAAAATAAAGTACAAGTAATCAAAGCAGCTACAGCCATCGATGCAGGAAGTCTGTGGGCAGCTAATCTTATTGCAAAAAATAGTTTTGCAACTATTCCTGCTCTTTCAACCAAATAACCCATAAACAAAAATAATGGTACAGCTGTAAGAACATTATTATCCATAACTGTGTATGTATTTTGAACAAATAATTGGAAAATTCTGTTATCAAAAACATGCTCCATCATTGTTGCATCAAAATAAGCGTAATAACCAAAGCCAATCCCCATCGCCATTAATGTAAAAGCAATTGGAAAGCCTAAAAGAACTGCGAACAAAAATAGTCCCATCATTAAAATAGCTACCTCTGGATTAGTAAGACTAAATAACATTTTCTTTATCCTCCTCTTGAGAAGTTCTCATCAACATTTGCTCCGTTTCCTCTGCAACAACCATTCTCGCTGGCCACATTCCTGTTTTAATACAAATTATAGATCTAAAAACCTCGGCAATACCTTGAATTACTAATAAAGTGCCAGCTGCAGGTATCATGGTTTTAACCATATAGATTTGGATTTGTGCTGGACTACTCCAACTAGTCTCTTTTATTTTCCAAGCTAAGGCTGCATATTCGTATCCATAAAATGCTAAAGCAACGACACCTGGAAAAAAGAATATAAAATATAAAACTAAATCTATCCAAGCTTGAGTTCTCTGTTTAAATAATCTGTAAATTACGTCTCCTCTTACATGAGCCTCGGTTGCTAAACAGTATGCACCTGACATCATTAAAATTGCTCCGTACATCTGCATACTAAAATCAAAATTCCACAAAGTCGGCTTATTAAATACATAAGCCATTACAACTTCATAAACTGTTCCTCCCATTAAAATTACAATGCACCAGGAAAATGCTTTTCCCATTGAAGTGCTAAGCGTGTCTGCAAATTTAATGAAGTTTTCCATCACCAACAATTATATTAAATTAGTCTAAAAAAAAAGGGGGTTTTAAACCCCCTTTTTATAATTTTTATTAAAGTTAATTAGATTTTAACTTTCTCAATTGGTCCAAACTCGTTTTCATAAGCTAATTTGTAGTTCGGTTGATTCATCAACAGATACTTCATTGTTCTCTTAGCGTATGCTTTTTGTGAGTCTACTACTTTTTTGAAGAAAGCATCTTTACCAGAAAACTCACCAACAACTTTATCCCAACCTTTTAATTGTTCAGCCAAGATAGCGTCTGATGTTTGGTAAACATTAACCTTATGCTCATTCATTAATTTAGCTAAGTCAGTTGAATATCTAACCAATGCTTTAAAGTAGTTATCTGAGTTCGCAGCGTAAGCAGCATTTTTCAAGATAGCTTGATGAGCAGGTGAAAGGCTGTCATATCTCTTCTTATTAATCGGCACTTCAAACATTTCCTGAGACTGGTGGAAACTTCCTAAGTGGTAATGTTTAGAGACATCTTGCATTCCAAACTGTGAGTCTGATGTAGGGTTGTTAAACTCAGCAGCATCAATCAAACCAGTTTTCATAGCTGGTTGAATTTCACCACCTGGTAATTGTCTTACAACCATTCCCATAGCAGTTAAAACGTTAGTCGCAAGACCAACTGTTCTATACTTCATTCCTTTAACATCAGAAACTTTTGTTACATTCTTTTTAAACCAACCAAATGGCTGAGCAGGCATTGGCATATGGAAGAAACCGTAGTAGTTAAAACCTACACTCTTAACAGCTTCGTCATATAACGCTCTTCCTCCACCGTACTCCATCCATCCCATAACTTCTTGAGATGACATTCCGTAAGATGGTCCAGTTCCAAAAAGTGAAGCAGCAGGATTTTTTCCATACCAATATGCTGTCACCCAGTGACCCATATCAACAACCCCAGAACTTACTGCTTGTCCAATTTCAGAAGTTTTTACAACTGCTCCAACTGGTTGAACATCAATTTTAAGTTTACCATCTGACATATCGCTAACCATTTTTGCGTAATCAGATGCCATTTCAAAAAAGATGTTTGCGCCTGAAGGCCAAGCTGCTTGCATCTTTAGAGTAATGTGTCCAGCTCCTAAAGCTAGGTTTGGCATAGCTACAGCTGCTGTCGCTGCTGCACCAGTTGCCGCTGCTGCTTTGAAGAACTTTCTTCTTGAAGGAGTTTTTGAACCCTTCAATGATTTTTTATTCTTAATCATTTATTCTCCTCTAGTTAATTAACTATTAAAAATAAAACACAGATTCAGATTAGAGTCTTTCTAAAAAGAAGTACAGATTGTCACAATAAAACTGTAGATTGAAATTTTCTATCTTAAGTTGAGTTTAAATTAATTTATTGTCCTCATAAACACAACATTTCTCAGCTGGTACGTGAAGTTTAACATTCTGGCTTGGTATTTCAGTTTCTCTAGTAACTTTTGATTTAATGGTAAAGTTTCCCATTTTGGCGGTGATTAATTTATAGTTTCCTAGATCCTCAACTTTTTCAACATGAACATCAATTAAGTTTTCATTTTGGTTTTGTGCAATTTTAATGAATTCAGATCTAATTCCTAATTTAATATTTTTTGTTTTTAAATTGGATAGATTTGTATGGGTTTTAATTAAAGTATCATTAATCTTTACACTATCGTTTGAGGAAGCTTCACTTTCAAACAAGTTCATAGCTGGTGATCCAATAAAGTATCCAACAAATGTTGTATTGGGTCTTTCAAAAAGTTCTTTCGGAGAACCAGTTTGAACCACTTCTCCTTCACTCATGACTATTATATTATCTGCAAAAGTCATCGCTTCGTTTTGGTCGTGCGTTACATAAACTAATGTTGTTTTGTATTGCTCATTAATTTCTTTAAGATTTCTTCTTAATTTAAATTTTAAGTCTGGATCAATAACAGTTAAAGGCTCGTCCATTAAAACTGCAGCAACATCCTCTCTTACAAGGCCTCTTCCTAAAGATATTAATTGCTTTTGATCTGCTGTTAATTTTCTTGCAGGGGAATTTAAAAAAGATTTTAAATTTAAAGTTTCAGCAACTGAATTAACTCTTTCATCAGTTTTACTTTTAGAAAAATCTCTACATTTAAGTGGGAAAGCTAAATTTTCATAAACAGTCATTGTATTATAAATTACTGGAAATTGAAAAACTTGAGCAATATTTCTATCTTCTGTTTTTAAATCTGTAACATCTTTATCATCAAATAATATCTTTCCAGCAGAAGGTCTTACTAAGCCAGATACAATATTTAGCATTGTAGTTTTTCCACATCCAGAAGGTCCTAAGATTGCATATCGATTTCCATTTTCCCATGTCATTGAGAAAGGATTTAAAGCATAGACTGGATTTGGATCGTTGGGATTATACGAGTGAGATATATTGCTTAAATCAATTTTAGCCATTCAAACCTCCAAAAGGTGAAGATGCTAATTTTCCATTAGCATGAAATGCATAAGCTCTATTAATTTTAAAATTTATTTTTACTTTATCGTGTATCTTAAAATTTAAAACTTCCTCTATTGAAACTATAATTTTTGTATCTCCTCTTTTTAAATGTAACAATGTTTCTGAACCACTAATTTCTGCAAGCTCAACTTCAAATTCGTGACCGTTTTCGTTTAATTCAATATCAGAAGATCTCAATCCGATTTTTAAACCATCTTCAGTTAATTTAGATAAATGTTGTGGAGCCTCTACATCAATGCCTTCAAATCTAATCTGATTATCTGAAATTTTAGCTTCGATTATATTCATTGGCGGGTCATTAGAAATTTCTGCAACTTTTAAAGAGTTAGGGTTTTCAAATATTTCTTTTGCTGGACCAACTTGTAAGACCTTGCCTTCATCTAAAACTATAACTTCACCATTTAATTCCATAGTTTCTCTTGGGTCAGTAGTTGAATAAATTAATATTGTTTCATCTGCTAACCCTTTAGAAAATAGGTTCTTAAACTCTTCTCTAAGTTGCTCTCTCAATTTATAGTCTAAATTTACCAATGGCTCATCTAGCAACAGTATTTTAGCGTTTTTGACTAAAGATCTTGCAAGCGAAACCCTTTGTTGCTGCCCTCCAGAAAGCTCTTGAATCTTTCTATTTTCATAACCTAACAAGCCTACAGATTTTAAAGCGTCCATTACTTTTTCTTTAATAATACTTTGATCTATTTTTCTTTGTTTCAAAGGAAAGGCTATGTTTTCAAAAACATTTAAATGAGGGTAGTTTATAAATTGCTGATAAACCATAGCCACATTTCTTTCCCAGACAGGAACTTTTAAAAAATTTTTACCATCAAATTCAATTTCACCACTGTCTGGTGTTAAAAGACCAGCTATTGTTTTTAATAAAGTTGTCTTTCCAGATAGTGTTCTTCCTAAAATTGTATAAAGATTTCCTTCTTTAAAATTAAAAGATACTTCGTTTAAATGATATTGATCGTCAGGTTTATAAGATAAATTGTTAGCAACTAAATCCATTATTTGATAGCTCCTGATAAATTTCCTTTTGATAAATATCGTTCAACTATGAACGCAACAATAATTAATGGTGCTACTGAAACTAAAGCTGATGCTGATAAACTCCACCAAGGAGTTACCGATGAATTTAATGCAACAATCTTAACTGGCAATAATTGAACTTCTGTAAAAGTTAAAATAAAAGCAAAAAAGAAATCAATCCATCCAAAAATTATACAAAACATTCCAGCTACAATTAATCCTGGTATTGAATTCGGTAACACCACTTTTAAAAATGCTTGATAAGGATTACAACCATCAATCAGAGCTGTCTCATCAATTTCTCTTGGAACTTTATTAAAAAAGTCGACCATAATCCAAACTGCTATTGGCATTAATAAAACAATGTAAACTACAATTAACCCCGTTAGACTATCTAATAAATTTATCGAACTTAAAAATAAAAAAAACGGAATTGATAAAACGATTGGAGGCATAATTCTTTGTGAAATAAAGAAAAAAGTAATGTCATTATTTTTTACAAAACCCGCCTTGAATGTATATCTCGATAATGCATAGGCAGACAATGTTCCAAGAATGATGCTAATTAAACTTGCCGTACAAGTTACAAACAAACTATTAAAATAAGGTTCAATTATATCAACTCCTCCTTTGGCTGGTGATTTAATTAAAACCTTCCAACCTTCTAAGTTTGGCTCAAAATCAACCCATGGAATATATGTAACTCCCCCATTAACAGACTGGAAATCTTTAAAAGATGTTGTTAAAGCCCAAAGAAAAGGCGCTACGACAAATACTGTCCAAACGACAATAAAAAAATATTTCAAAAAAATATATAGTTTATTCATTATCTATTCTTTTAATAAAACTTTAGTTAATACTTTTGCTATTATAGTTAGACTTATGATCATAATTATTAAGTAAGTAAATGACATCGACGCTGCATAACCCATCTGAAATTCTCTCAATCCTTTAATAAAGATATAAAAACTTGAAGTTTCCGTAGAAGTACCTGGTCCACCTGAGGTCAATACATAAACTGTATCCATAATCTTTGATGCCTCAATCAACCTTATAATTATTGCTCCAATGGATATAGGGGCCATCAATGGAAATGTTACGTAAATAAATTTTCTGACTGGACTAGCGCCATCAATCGCAGCGGCCAAAAATGGTTCTTTAGGCAATGATAATAAGCCTGCCAATAAAAGCAGAAACATAAAAGGTGTCCATTGCCATACCTCAACTATAATTACTGTAAATTTTGCGATAACTGGGTCTGTCAACCACTTGGGAGCTACACCAAAAACTGATAACAAATCATTTACTGGTCCTAGAGATTCATGAAAAAAAGTTCTCCAAATAACTGTCATGATCACTGGAGTTGTCATCATTGGAACTAAAAAAAGAACTCTAAAAAATCTTTTAAATTTAATATCTTTCCAAACCATATGTGCCAGTGCAAAACCAATCACATATTGTAAAATAACTGTTGTAACTGATAAAAAACTCAATCTAAAAAATGATTCCCAAAATCTAGGGTCATCAGTAAATAATCTTATGTAATTTTCTAATCCTATGTAATCTAAACCAGGATTATAACTATTCCATCCTGATAAACTTAATCTAACTACGAAAATAATTGGAAAAATTAATATTCCTATCAATACAAATAAACCTGGAAACAGAAAGAAATATTTATGCTTAAAATTCATTTATATAAAAAGGATTATATTACTTTTATATTACGTGGCCATTTTAATTAATGGCCACGTAAAGTATTTTATAATTATAGCTTGTTGTCTTCCATTTTAACACCAACAGCATAGGCATCTTGAACTGCTTTTTTACCTACTCTGCTTACAATTGCTTCCCACTCTTTAGCAACTTCGTCTAAAGCTTCTTGAGGAGATAATTGTCCTGCTAAAGCTTTTGAAGTTCCTGTAGCAACAGCACTTGTAAATTCAAATACACCTGGAACTCTTAGAGGGAAAACTCTGTTATTACTTTTTTCCATATCTAAAAGTGTTTGAGTATAACTGTTAGCGATCTCTGGATCCCAACCCATACTATTAATATAGATATTAGGGTCAAAGTCTGAGTTTTTAAATGGGTTAACACCAAATCTACCAATAGCTAAATCAGCTTGGTGGTTTGCACCATTAGAAAAGAAGCAAAGATAATCAAATGCCATATCTTTTACTTTACTTTTCTTAGCAACACCTACAGCCCAACCCCAAACAATGTAAGGAGCTTGGTTGTATTGGTTTTCCCAGCTATTTGTAACTCTGTTCCAAACTCTATCAGCGCCTGGAAGTGGAGCTGCACCAACTTTATTTTTAATTGGGCTATCATCTTGCATTGCTGCAATAAATGCATCGTCCCAAGAGAAACTAAATAAAGTTTGTCCACCACCAAATGATCCGATTTCATCACCTAGACCAAAGTTAGTTCCTCCCGGAGGAACATATTTAGTAGCTTCAACCCAATCAGTTAATGCTTCAACAAAACCTGGGTTATTGATGTTTGGTTTCATAGTTTCTAAATCAAAAAAGAAACCACCTGGAGTTCTAGGATTTTTAGCATAAGCAACTGATCTGCTGAAAAAAGCTGCAAACATTAAGTCATCTTTTTTCATAACTTCAGCTGAACCATATTCTTTTTCACCATCTCCATCCCAATCCCAATCATTGAAATATTTAGCCATTTGAGCGTATTCTTTCCAAGTTCTTGGAACTCTTAACTCATTACCTGTGTCAGCTTTATATTTCTTCTGCATTTCTGGATTATCAATGACATCTTTTCTGTATTTAAGATAATGTCTGTCACCATCAACTGGGTATTGGTACATAGTTCCATCCCAAGATGATACACCCATGTGAGATTTTGTTACGTCTTTCATCTCAGGTGAGTTCATATACTTCTTAGGAACTGGTGCTAAATATCTTTTCCAGTCATTAATGAAGTTAGAAAATCCAAACACAACATCGTAAGGAGCTTGTCCAGCTTGGAAAGGAACCATTGCTTTTGAGTACAAATCACCTGCTGGTGTATGTGTAACTTCAACCTTTGCACCAGTTAATTTCTCAAACTGTTCGGCGTGTAAAGCTGTTGGCTCTCCCATTACTGGAATTGCGTGAGTGTTTATTTTAAGAGTTTTTCCTTTGTAATTTTTCTTAGACATCTTCTCATAAGAACAGTCACCAGGAATATCTCCTGTAGCTTTGATATGTGGAAACTGATCGCTCCACTTATCTGCATATGCCATTGGACTAAATATCATCAAACTTGATATTAAAGCCGTCAAGCAAGTTTTCATTAGTTTCATTATTACCTCTCTCTTCCTTTCCTTAATTACGGAACTAAAACAGCTCTTCCCTTAACTTTACCGTCGTTAAGATCATGGAGCGCTTTATTAGCATCGTCCAATTTATATTCTTGCATGGACAGCTTCACTTTTCCTCTATCAGCTAACTCCATCAATTCATATAACTCAGACCACGTTCCCACTAAATTACCTACGATTGTTTTTTCAGAAATAATTAAATCAACTGCTAATGATTTAATTTCTTCTCCGTATCCAACAATGTAGTAAAAACCACCATTAGAAGTCATTTGAATTCCCATGGCAGTAGATCCTTTTTCACCTACGAAATCGATAACAGCTTCCGAACCTTTTCCTTTAGTTAGTTCTTGAACTTTTTCAATTTCATTTCCATCAATTAAAACTCCGTGATCACCACCGAGTTCCATTGCATGTTTTAAAGCTTTTTCAGATTTCTCAACAATAATAATGTCAGCTGCACACATCGCTTTCAAACATTGAATAGCAATATGTCCTAAACCTCCAGCACCAATTATCGTACAGCTTTGACCTGGCAATAAATGTCTAGTTGCCTTTTTAACAACTCTATAAGCTGTTAAACCTGCATCAGAAAAAGGAGCCACGTCTTTTGGAGCTAAGACTTTTGGCAATTTAATTAAATTTCTAACACTTGTTTTTAATAGTTCAGAGTATCCACCTTCTTTAATACTTAATCCTGGAAATGCACCTGCTGCTGCATGCATATCATTACCTCTTCTGCAGTCCAAACAAGTACCACCTGTTCCTGAAATTAAAGGGTGCAAAATTACTGGATCCCCTTTTTTAAATTCTGTTACATCTTTTCCGACATCTTCTATCCAGCCTGCATTTTCATGACCCATAACGCATGGAAGTAATTTTCCATCCGGGTCTTGAATATGTTTCCACACACCTTCAATAATATGTAAATCTGTTCTGCAAACTCCAGCTGCACCAATTTTTACTATTACATCACTGGCTTTCTCTATTTTTGGATTTGGTAACTCTTCACCTGTGACCCAAACCTTCTCTTTCATATTCGGATCGTACTTGTGTAATACTTGTGCTTTCATGGTATCCTCTCCCATTAAGTTAAAAACCATATTAAAAAATTAATCGGATCAGGAGTCAATGCCACTTTTGAACGTTCGGATATTAGATAAATACAACTCACAGTAGAGAAAATCCTTTTATAAAATACATAGACTAGAACATTACCTCGCCACCATTTGGTGATATGCAACTTCCATGAAAAAAACTTCCTTCAGGAGAAGCTAGCAACAATACAGCTGGTGCAATTTCATCAACTTCTGCGAATCTATTAAGAGGTATGGCCTTCTTCAAAGTATCAAGAAGTTCATCAGCAAGAGGTGTTAACAAATCGGTATTTGTTACACCTGGTGCTACTGCGTTAACCAATACACCGGTACCAGCACATTCTAGAGCCAAAGCTCTTGTGAATGTTGTATTTGCTCCTTTAGCTGCACAATAATGTGTTAAAGTTCCAGCACCTTTATATGCAAGTTGCGAGGTGATATTTATAATTCGTCCAGCACCTCTTTTCTTCATATCTTTATAAACTGCCTGCGTCATGAAGAAAGTACCCTTGACATGTACGTTCAACATTCTGTCAAAACTTTCTTCGCTTATTTCTTCAAAATTCTCAGTTATGTTATGACCGGCATTGTTAACCAAGATATCAATATCACCCATCTGGCTTACTGCATTTGCATAAAATTCTTTAACTGATGAAGTTGATGAAACATCACATTCAGCAGCAAAACTTTTACGACCAAGTTTTTCAATTTCAGATGAAGTTTCTTTAGCCTTATCATTGTCTTTGTGATGGCAAAATGCAACATCTGCTCCAGCAGCGGCAAGCGTTAGAGCAACTCCACGCCCTATTCCTCTAGACCCTCCGGTCACAATTGCTTTTTTACCTTTAAGTTTTTCATTTGACATCGTTAACACCTCCTAAATTAATTTCTAAAAATCTATTGGAAAAACGTTTAACAAAGTAGTCAACCAAGCTTTAAATTGTCCAAAAAATTAACAAATACAACCTGTGGTTAGTTGTTGAATACCCTTATTTTAATTATCTTTTTGAAATGGAAAATTTATCTTCTCAAAAAAAAGAGTTTAAAAACATCCTAAAAAAAAGAGGAATGATGTCCTATGAAATGGGCAAGGAGATTTCAGATAGTTGGTCAAGATGTATCACAGAGGGGCTTAATCCATTTGAGGATCCAAAACAAAGTGTGGTATCTTCAATTGAATTAAAAGAGATCAAAGAAAAAAATGAAGCTCTTAGAAAAATAGTGCTCCCAGAATTGGAACTTTTATACTCACAAATTGCTGGAACTAATTTTATGATCGCATATTCAGATGAGAACGGTTTAGTACTTGATACAATGTATGATAAAACATGTCTTAATACAGACGTAGGTAAAGCTGTAATACCAGGTTCAATATGGACAGAAAAAATTTGTGGTACAAATGGTTTGGGATTATCAGTTGAGTTAAAAAAACCAACAATAGTATCTGGTAAAGAACATTTTTTTACAGCTCATGAAAATATATCTTGTTTTGCAAGTCCAATTATTAATTATGACGGTAAGACTATTGGAATTATAGATGCTTCAACTGACTATATGTCTAGAGAGCAACACACTCTAGCTTTAGTAAAACTTGCAACTAGAAGTATCGAAACCAAATTATTTATTAAGAAGTTTGAAAACGAATTAATTTTATCTTTTCATCCTAGACAAGAGTATTTATCAACAACAAGTGTTGGGTTATTAGCTATTAATGGAGACGGTGTTATTGTGGGTGCAAACAGTAATGCAAAAGTTATGCTTAACGGACTAGTAGATCTAAAAAATGAAGATTTTAATAAAATTTTTACCAATTCATTTTCATCTATTGCAACAGACATCTTAAATAATAAAATATTAAAAATTACTGATCACTTAGGCTCGTCTGTTTTTTTAGTTAAAAGTCAAATTTTTAAAGAAAATAAATTTGTAAATACTGATAAACAAAATAAAATTTATCCATGTAAAAATTGTGAAGACACCAAAATTAAAAGAGAGAAATGTATCCTAATTAGATCAACTTTTAGTGAGACAAATAATATTTCTGCAGCATCAAGAAAACTAGGTATATCTAGAACTACAATTTATAAACACTTGCAATAAAATTATTTAATCAATTGGATAATCCCAAGCGTTACCACCAATAACTTTTGAAATAGCAGAAAAATCTTTAGTATCGTTTCCATCTTTGCAAAATTGGTCATAAATTTCTAAAGCCATTTTTCCTAATGGTGTTTCAGCATTCACACTCTTGGCACAATCATTTGCAAGTTTAAGATCTTTATTCATCATTCCTGCAGAGAAACCTGGACGATAATTGTTATTAGAGGGTGTACCATCAATTAAGCCAGGTAAAGGTGGGTATACTGAAATTGGCCAACTATTGCCTGATGCATTTTTCATAATTTCATGAACTTTTTTGATATCTATGTTTAATCTTTTTGCTAACATTAATGACTCTGAAGCAGCAATCATTGCAATACCTAGAGCCATATTGTTACAAATTTTGGCACCATTGCCACTACCTAAATCACCTGCATGAAATATATTTTTTCCCATAATTTTTAATAAAGGAAGCGCTTTTTCAAATGCTTTTTTCGATCCACCAACCATTATATTTAAAGTTGCTTTTTGGGCCCCCATTACTCCACCACTAACTGGTGCATCAATCATTTCTATTCCTGTTTCTGAAGCTTTTTTTCCAATTTCAATAGAAGTTTGAATATCAATTGTTGAACAATCAATTAGCAAACAATTTTTTGATACTTTATTTATTATTCCATTATCTCCTAAATAAACTTCCTTAGAATGTTTGCCCTCCGGAAGCATTGTTATAACTGTTTCAACATCAGCTGTAACTAGATCATCTATATCAGAGATTGTCTCAAGTTTTTTATCTTTTGCGATGTCTAGCATTTTTTTTGAAACATCATAAACTTTTACGGTTTCTCCTGCCTTCATTAAATTTTCAGCCATCGGACAACCCATGTTGCCAACGCCAATGAAAGCTATCGATTTAGACATTTTAATTTACTTTATTGGTACAGTTTCCAGTCCTAAAAAACTCATCTAGATTATCAACCGCTAAATTTCCCATTGCAATTCTTGTATCTTTTGTTGCACTCCCCAGATGAGGTAAGACAAAAGCACTCGGGATTTTTAAATAACCAGGATTTAAATTTGGTTCATTTTTATAAACATCTAATCCTGCTGCGTAAATTTTTCTTCTGTTCAAGGCATCAATTAAAGCTTCATCATCAACTATGTCGCCTCTAGCAACATTAGTTATCACGGCACCTTTTGGAAAATACTCAACAGTCTCTTTATTAATTAAGTTCTCTGTTTCCTTTGTGGCAGGACAACAAATTGATAAAACGTCTGAGACTGAAAAAAGACTTTTTATACTGTCATGATATGTTGCACCTTGCTCTTTATCTTCACTTAATTTTGAACGATTATGATAGTGAATAATCATACCCAGAGATTTTGCTATTTTTGCAATTTTCTGACCAATACGGCCCATACCTAAAATTCCTAATCTTGTTCCTGTTAATTGTTTTCCAATTAAATAATCAGCAGACCATTTCCATCCACCTTCTTTTGCAGACTCTATCCCTTCAGAAGCTCTTCTGCATGCTCCTAAAATTAATAAAATTCCAATTTCTGCTGTAGCATCTGACAAAACTTCTGGTGTATTTGTTACTGCTATACCTCTATTTTTTGCTGCTTCTAAATCTATGTTTCCAAACCCAACTGCAAAATTAGAAATAATTTTTACTGAATTTGGTAATTGATTAATGGTTTCTGCATCTAATTTTTCAGTTAATGACGATAAAATTCCATCACACCCTTCACTCATTTCGATTATTTTTTTTTGAGAATAAAGCTCATCATTAGTATTAAACTTTGCTTCAAATAATTTAGAAGCTTTATCTTCACTTTCTCTTATTAAACGTCTTGTAATTAAAACTTTTTTCATAAATCCTATTTTAAAATTTCAGGTTTTGGTCCGCCTGTGTACCAATCTAAAACTTCAATTGTATGTAATATAGGAACTTTAGTACCATGAGAAATTTGGGTAATACAACCAATATTTCCTGTAGAAATAAAATCAGGATTTAAACTCTCTATATTATTTACTTTTTTCTCTAATAATTGTTTTGCAATTTTTGATTGTAAGATGTTGTAAGTTCCTGCTGAGCCACAACATATATGTCCCTCTGGTATTTCCATTATTTCATTATTAGTTTTTTCAAGTAAAGATATTGGTTGAGTATGAACTTTTTGTCCGTGCTGCATTGAGCATGCAGAGTGATAAGCAACCCTATATTTTTTTCCTTTTGATTTTATATCTAATTTTAAACTTTCAAAAATATATTCGGATATATCCCTAGTTAAATCAGATATCACTTTAGCTTTTTTACTAAGCTCTTTATCATCTCTAAAAATAAATCCATAATCTTTCATAGTAGTTCCACAGCCAGATGTGTTTGATAAAATTGCATCTAAATTACCTTTTTGATGCTCCTCGTACCAAGTATTAATATTATTTTTAAAATCTTGATGAGCATCTTCCTCTTTTCCTAGATGATGATTTAATGATCCGCAGCAACGAATTTTTTTTGGAACAACTACCTCGACACCATGCCTATTTAATAATCTTATTGTTGCTTCATTTATTTGAGGAGATATTTCTTTTTGTACACAACCAGTCAATAACGCTACCCTTGCAACTTTCTTTTTACCTGAAGCTTTATAAACTTCCTTAATTGGTAAATTTTTTTTTGGAAAACTACTCGGCATCAAATCGATCATATCTTTAATCCTTGAAGGCATTAAAAATTTGAAAGGTTTACTTAATTTAACTAAAAAACTTGATAGTCTGAAAACTTTAGTATTCGGAAGAGTAATAGATAAAAAATATCTAATTAATTTGTCAAAAGTAGATCTTTCATAATTTTTTTCGATATATTTTTTTCCATGATCAATTAGATGCATGTAATTAACACCAGCCGGACATGTCGTCATACAGCTGTAGCATGAAAGACATCTATCTATATGTTTCACAACTTTTTCAGTTGGCTTTTTATTATTTTCCAACATATCTTTAATTAAATAAATTCTTCCTCTAGGGCCGTCTAATTCGTCTCCTAAAATTCCATACGTAGGACATGTTGCGTTACACATTCCACAATGAACGCATTTTTTAAATATTTTTTCAGAAGACTGATTGTCTTTATCTTTAAGTTGAGTTTCTGTGAAATTTGTTTGCATTAAAAGTCCTTATACATTTTTCCAGGATTGAATAATCCTCTAGGGTCAAAACTTTCTTTGATTTTTTTTGATATCATTAATTTTGTATCATCAATCGTAAATAATTTTTCTGTAAATTCAAAATCCTCAGATTTTTTAATTATTGTTACATATCCGTCATTTTGAATTATTGTATTTTTTACTTCTTTTATATTTTGATCACCAGGCACCTCAATCCAAAATAATGCCCCAGACCAATCAATAAAATATCTGTATTTATTTTTGAGAAAACTCATCATTTTTTCACACTTTGAAGGAGGCACAACCGCTCTTAAAAGATTATTTTTGGTTTCAGAAAATAATTGTAAACTATTTATACTTTTCCAAAAAAGATCTGATTGATAAATATCTAAATTTGATGTTTTGTAATTTTTTAAATCCATTTCGTTTGAAATATCCTTAATTCTTTCTTTAATAGAGTTTTGATCCCCTTCAATTCTGAATGCAAAAAAAGCGCCCTCTTGATCTAAATCATTTAATTTAAATGCTTTACTTTTGTTTGGTGTAAATTTTTTAGATTTGGGTTCATCTGGCACAAACACTGCACCTGATATTTCATTGCTAGAACTCAAAACCATATTAAATAAAACTGAAATGGTTTTTGGATCTTTCTCATAAATTATAATTGTATTTTGAGATGGCTTTTTTGCAGAGATTTTAAAAGTGACTTCTGTAAGAGCAACCAATGTTCCAAAAGAACCACTAACTAATTTAGATAAATCATATCCAGTCACATTTTTAACAACAGTGCCTCCTGATTTAATTATGTCGCCCTTTCCATTGATCCCTCTAAAACCTAAAATAAAATCTCTTACACTACCTACTTTAAATCTTCTTGAACCTGCAAAATTACAAGAAACACATCCACCAGCTGTTCCTTTATTTGATTTTCCATCTTTAAGGTAACCAAAATCAGTTGGCTCAAATGAAAGTTCTTGATTATTTTTTTCTAAAATATTTTCTATATCTTTTATCAGTGTTCCTGGTTTTACCTTTATATACAGCTCCTCAGGAAGATATTCGATTACTCCAGATAAACTTAAAAAATCCAAGCTCTTTGCCGCTTGAACATTGTATCCAATAAATTTTTTACTATTACTTCCATGGATATCAATTGGAAATTTTTTTTTATAAGCTTCTTTAATTAATTCTGAAACCTCTAACTCACTTGTGGGTGACAGATGATTAGAATCTTGGAAGATCTGGGAATTTTTCTTCTCCTCTGTGAACATGAACTCTTCCTTCCTCCGCACATTTTCTTAATATTGGATAAACTTTTCCAGGATTTAAAAGATTTTTTTCATCTAGTGACATTTTAATATTTATTTGTTGCTGAATATCATTGTCATTAAATGCTTCACACATTAACTCTCTTTTTTCAATTCCTATCCCATGTTCACCTGACAATGCTCCACCCATTCTGACACAAGCTTTAAGAATTTCAGCCCCAAATTCCTCTGTTCTTCTAAGTTCCTCTTTATTGCTTCCATCAAAAAGAATTAATGGATGTAAATTACCGTCTCCAGCATGAAAACCATTTGCTACTCCCAAATTATACTTCTTCGATAATCTACTTATCTCTTTAAGAATTTCTGAAAGTTTCCCTCTTGGAATTGTACCATCCATACAATAATAATCAGGTGCCATTGCTCCACATGCGGGAAAAGCTGCTTTTCTTCCTGACCAAAATCCTAATCTTTCTTTTTCATTTTTACTTAACTTAAAGCTATTTGATTTATTTTTTTCTGCTATTTGTTTTATTTGTTTAAACAATTCTTCTACCTCGGATTTCGTTCCATCTAGTTCAACAATCATTAAAACTTCAGCATCCATAGGATAACCAGCGTGAACAAATTTCTCTGTTGCATCAATTAATGCTTTGTCCATTATCTCCATACCTGCTGGTGTAATTCCATTTGAAATAATATCCGTTACACAGTTCCCTCCATCTTCAATTGTTGGAAAACCAATTAAAGCAGCTTTAACCGTTTGTGGATTTTTTAAAATTTTAACTGTTACTTCCGTGATCACGCCTAACAATCCTTCTGATCCACAGATTAATCCTAATAAATCATAACCTTCTTGATCTAAAGTTTTTCCACCTATTCTACAAATAGTTCCATCCATCATAACCATTTCAACACCCAAAATATTATTTGTTGTTGTTCCATACTTTAATGAGTGAACACCCCCAGAATTTTCAGCAACATTTCCGCCTATAGAACAAGCTAACTGGCTTGAAGGATCTGGGGCATAATAATACCCCTTATGCTTAACAGCATGAGTAATTGATAAATTGGTGACACCAGGTTGAGTAACAACACATTTGTTATGAAAATCTATATCTAAAATTTTATTAAATTTTCCTAGTCCTAATAAAATTGCATCATTTAATGGAAGAGCTCCACCTGAAAGACCAGTTCCTGCTCCTCTTGGAATAACTTTAATATTTTCTCTATGGCAAAACTTTAATATCTCACTTACTTCCTGAGTATTTTCCGGAAGTACTACAGCGAGAGGTAAATTTTTGTAAGCAGCTAGTGCATCTGTTTCGTAAGGTCTTATTTCATCTAATTCACTTAAAACATTTTTTTTATCTGTAAATTGTTTAAGATTATTTACAATTAAGTCTTTTTTACTGACTATTGTTCTATCAACTTTTGGCAAAGCTATTTCAGACATAACTTAGCCTAGCATTTTTTTGATATTTTCCAATGCGTTAGAAATGTTATCTCGAGAGGCTGCAAAGCTAAATCTGACGTAATCTTTACATGTTTTACCAAAAGCAGTACCCGGAACTATAGCAACACCTGCTTCATGCATAGCTCTTTTACAGAATTCACTTCCATCCATTCCGGTTCCAATAACTTTCGGAAATGCATAAAATGCTCCACCTGGTAAA
>CACJDW010000011.1 GCA_902592275.1 uncultured Pelagibacteraceae bacterium | reverse complement strand
GATGCAAACAAAGTTAAGTTTACACCATTAAGTGCTAAAGAAAGATTTACAGCTTTAACTTCTGGTGAGATTGATATCTTATCAAGAAACACAACTTGGACTCTTTCTAGAGATGCTGATATCGGACTTACTTTCGTTGGAGTAAACTTCTACGATGGTCAAGGTTTCATGGTTAGAAAAAGTTCTGGTATTACTTCTACAAGCCAATTCAAAGACGGTATCTCAGCTTGTACAAACATTGGTACAACAACTGAGTTAAACATGAGAGACTTCTTTAACTCTAAAGGAATTTCTTATGAGCCAGTTGCTTTTGAAAAAGCTGATGAAGTCGTAGCTGCTTATGATGCTGGTAGATGTGATACTTACACTACTGATAAATCAGGTTTAGCTGCACAAAGAACAAAAATGTCTAACCCAGATGATCACATTGTATTACCTGAAACTGTTTCTAAAGAGCCTTTAGGACCAGTTGTAAGACAAGGTGACTCTGTATGGGAAGATATCGTTAGATGGTCTTTAAATGCTATGATCGAAGCAGAAGAGTACGGAATTACTTCTGCAAACGCAGACTCAATGAAAACTTCAGATAACCCAGCTGTAAAAAGATTAGTTGGTGCTGAAGGTGAATTAGGTGCTGCTTTTGGTCTAGACAATGAGTGGAGCTTAAGAATTATCAAGCAAGTTGGTAACTACGGTGAAAGCTACAAAAGAAATATAGCTGATACTGGAATTTTACCTGACAGAGGTCCAAATGAATTATGGACTAAAGGTGGAATTCTTTACGTACCACCTGCAAGATAATTGCATATTTAACTAATTAAAAAGGGCTAGATTTTTCTAGCCCTTTTTTTTATAAGCGTTCAAATGAACCTGAAATTGCAAAAAATTTTTCCCCAATTAATTACCGTTTTAGTTGTAGTACTAGTTTTTGGATTTTTTACATATAACGCACAAATCAATATGGAGAATAGAGGTATTGATTTTGGATATGGGTTTCTTTCTCAAGAATCTTCATTTGATGTCCAGTTTTCACTTATTGAATATGATGGATCACATTCGTATTTTAGAGCTTATTTAGTTGGTTTACTTAATACTATTTTAGTTTCTGTAATTGGAATTATTTTTGCAACAATTTTAGGAGTTATAGTTGGTGTAGCAAGACTATCTCCTAACTATTTGATAAATCAATTCGCTGCTTTCTATGTAGAATTTTTTAGAAACATCCCATTGCTTTTACAAATATTTTTTTGGTATTTTGCCGCTTTAAGAGCCTTGCCATTGCCTCAGGATGCAGATGCAATGTTAGGTGTTTTTTTCTTAACGATTAAAGGTTTATATGTTCCAGCATTCATATGGGAAAATCTTAATGTATTTTTATATTCTATAATTGCAGCTATTATTGCAATAGTTGTAATCAGAATTCATGCAAGAAAAGTTCAAGAAACACAAGGTAAGCAGTTGCCAGTTTTTTGGATATCTTTAGGTTTAATTTTTATATTACCTTTATTAAGTTTTTTAATAGGGGGAGTAAGTTTATCTTTTGAAATACCAAAACTAAAACAATTAGCAACAACATCATTTATTTATGAAGGTGGCTTAAGTTTACCCCCTGAATTAATTGCTTTAACTTTATCATTAGCTTTATATACGGCAACTTTCATTGCTGAGTGTGTTAGAGCAGGAATACAAGGTGTTGGAAAAGGTCAAAAAGAAGCTGCTGCATCAATTGGGTTAAATCCTAATCAAGTTTTAAAATTAGTAGTAATGCCACAAGCATTAAGAATTATTATTCCACCAACAACTAACCAATATTTAAATTTAACAAAAAATTCATCATTAGCTGCTGCTATTGCTTATCCTGACCTAGTATTAGTTTTTGCTGGTACAGCATTAATGCAAACTGGTAAAGCGATTGAAATTGTTTCAATAACAATGCTTACATACTTAAGCTTAAGCATTTCAATTTCAATTCTTATGAATTGGTACAATAAAAAAATTGCCATTAAGGAAAAATAAATGTCAAAAATTAATTTTTTAAAACCAGATAAAGATAATTTGACCACCTTTTTATACATGGGTTCATTTTTATTTGGTATTAGTGTTATTGATGTTTTTCTTAATTCATTCTTTAGATTAAATATTACTGGATTTTTACCTTCATCATTAAGTTTTATAATTCCAATTATATTAGGATTTATAGGTCTACATTTTATAAGAATTGAACACAGTGGTTATAAGTTTCTAGATCAAGTAAATAAAAATATTAATACAAACAATTTTAATGCAATTTTATCCTTATTAATTATTTTTATAATCATTAAAGCAACACCACCAATTTTAAGTTGGTTTGTAGTTGATGCAAGTTTTGCAGGAGATAGTAAAGATGTGTGTTCGGGTACTGGTGCTTGTTGGACCTATATTAAAGTTTGGTTTAGAAGATTTATGTATGGAATGTATCCTAATGCTGAGCAATGGAGAATAAATTTATCTTTCATAGCGTTAGCTCTTTTAGGTTCAGTTGGATATTTTGCGACTGAGAAATTTAAAAAATACTTAACTCTTTATTATGTTATAATTTATCCATTTATAGCATTTCTATTTATTTTTTTTTTCATATCTGGTGGCCCAGTATTTTTTGACTTTTCTTATGGAATAATAGCAGCAGTAATTTCAATTATTATTGGTTTCTTTATTCCAGGAAAGTTTAAATTTTATTATTTTATTTTTGTTCCAATAACACTCTATATAGCTCTCAAATATTTTATTTTTTATGAAGAATTAATTGAATTAGGTAAACTTGATGGATTAAATTGGGTTGAAACTGGGGCTTGGGGCGGATTATCACTTACATTTATAATTTCATTTTTCTGTTTAATTTTCTGTTTTCCTATTGGAATGGCTTTTGCACTAGGTAGAAGATCTGATTTTCCTTTAATAAGATATATATCAATTGGATTTATAGAGTTTTGGAGAGGAGTTCCTTTGATTACAGTATTGTTCATGTCAGCTGTAATGTTTCCAATGTTTTTACCTGAAGATTTTTTTATTGATAAGTTAGTTAGAGCAATCATAGCAATTTCTTTATTTGAAGCCGCTTATGTTGCAGAAGTTATTAGAGGTGGTTTACAAGCATTACCACGTGGTCAATATGAGGCTGCAAAATCACTTGGAATGGGATATTGGAAAATGCATATTTTTGTAATTCTTCCCCAAGCTTTAAAGTTAGTAATACCTGGAATTGCTAATACATTTTTAGCTTTAGTTAAAGATACTCCTCTAATTTTTGTAGTTGGCTTACTTGAAATAGTAGGAATGTTAAATTTAGCAAAAACTAATCCAGAGTGGTTAGGTTTTGCTATGGAAGGCTATGTATTTGCTGCAATAATTTTCTGGATTATTTGTTATGCAATGAGTAAGTATAGCTATAATCTAGAACAGAAATATAAAACAGAGCGATAAATTATGTCTGACAGTATTATTCAAATAAAAAATGTAAATAAATGGTTTGGGGATTTTCAAGTTTTAAAAGACATTAATCTAGAGGTTAAACCAAAAGAGAAAATCGTTGTTTGCGGTCCATCAGGATCAGGTAAATCAACATTAATTAGATGTATAAATAGATTAGAAGAGCATCAGCAAGGTGATATTATTGTGGATGGAAATACTTTAACAGAAGATACTAAAAATATTGAACAAATCAGAGCAGAAGTTGGAATGGTATTCCAACAGTTTAATTTGTTTCCTCATTTATCAATTGTAGATAATTGTACACTTGCACCAATTTGGGTAAAAAAAATGCCAAAAAAAGAAGCTGAAGAATTAGCTTTAAAACATTTAGAAAGAGTTCAAATACTTGATCAAGCACAAAAATTTCCTGGTCAATTATCAGGCGGTCAACAACAAAGGGTTGCTATAGCTAGAGCTCTTTGTATGGAACCTAAAATTATGTTGTTTGACGAACCTACATCAGCACTAGATCCTGAAATGATCAAGGAAGTTCTAGATGTAATGGTAAATTTAGCAAACCAAGGTATGACAATGATAGTTGTTACTCATGAAATGGGATTTGCTAAAGAAGTAGCAGATAAAATGATCTTTATGGATGAAGGGATGATAGTAGAAAAAGCTGATACTAAAGAGTTTTTTGCTAATCCAAAGAGCGATAGAACTAAGCTGTTTTTAAGTCAGATACTATAAAAAATATATAATTTTTAAGCAATAAATTAAGATTAAATCAATCTAAATATGTTTATTTTGCATTCAACTAATGCTTGACAGTATTTTAACTATAGTAAATTTCTTACAAAAAAAAATAAATTTTTCTATTGCAGTAACATTAATAAATAGGTTCAATAGACTTTATAAAATTTAATTAAGAGGGGTCTTAATGGAAGATAATTTCAATAAACACTTAGGCAACAAGCTTAAGCTAAGAAGATTAGCTTTAGGTTTAACACAGACTAAAGTAGCAAAAGCAATTAACGTAACATTTCAACAAATTCAAAAATATGAAAAAGGGACTAATGGTGTAAGTTCGATAAGATTACTTCAACTTGCAAATTATTTAAAAGTACCAATTAATTATTTCTTTGAAGATTTTTCAGAATATTTAGTAAATTTAGAAAAATCACAAGAAGGTCACATGAATGTTAATTATAATTTTTTAGTAAAATTATATTCAGAACTAAATGCTGATCAAAAATTAAAATTTAATAAATCTTTACAAATTTCAGGATCTGGAATTTCAAAAGCAGTTTAATTAAAGTTTTAATTAAGACCCTATATTTTTATTTAAGAGATAGCCTATTTTATAAATTTGATTTTTTGGCTCCTCGGGCAGGACTCGAACCTGCGACCAATTGATTAACAGTCAACTGCTCTACCAACTGAGCTACCGAGGAATGTAAAAAAGCCAACTTACTTTTTTTTGTAACTAAAACAAGATTTTTTTTGGAGGCAACGCCCGGAATCGAACCGGGATACAAGGATTTGCAATCCTCTGCGTAACCATTCCGCCACGTTGCCATCTAATTTTAGCTAATAGCTACAGATGCCTTTTTATATTAAATTTTTTCTATTAGTCTATTAAATAACGATCCAAATTGATTATTGTTAATTTAGATTATTAAATTATAAACTTTAACATCAATGAGTAGCGATAAATATATACATTCTGATGTAGAAAATAGAATTTATTCTTATTGGGAAAAAAATGGTCTTTTTAAACCTAAAGAAAATTCAAAAAAATTCTCAATTGTTATACCGCCGCCAAATGTAACAGGCAGTTTACATATGGGGCATGCGCTTAATAATTCTATTCAAGATTTATTAGTTCGTTATCACAGGATGAATAATTTTGAAACTTTATGGCAACCAGGTACAGACCACGCTGGAATTGCTACACAAGCATTAGTAGAAAAAAAATTGACCTCTGAAAAAATTGATAAAAATTCAATTGGTAGAGAAAAATTCATTGAAAAAGTTTGGGAGTGGAAAGAGCAATATGGAGACATAATTATTAATCAATTAAAAAAACTTGGTTGTTCTTGTGATTGGTCAAGAAATGCTTTCACCATGGATGAGAATTTATCTAAGTCAGTAATTAAGGTTTTTGTAGATCTTTATAATAAAGGTCTAATCTATAAAGATAAGAAATTAGTAAACTGGGATACAGTTTTAAAAACAGCTATTTCAGACCTAGAGGTCGATCAAAGAGAGGTAAATTCTAAAATTTATTACATCAGATATCCAATAGATGGGACTAAAGAATTTATTACAATTGCAACAACAAGACCTGAAACTATGCTTGGTGATACAGCTATAGCTATAAATCCAAAAGATGAAAGATTTAAATCCTTTGTTGGAAAAACAGTTACTATTCCTATTGTTGGAAGAAAAATAAAAATTATTGAGGATGACTATGCAGATCCTGAACAAGGAACAGGGGCATTAAAAATAACTCCAGCTCATGATTTTAATGACTATGATGTTGGTCAAAGAAATAATCTTGAAATAATAAATATTTTTACTGAAGCTGGTAAAATAAATGAAAATGCTCCTCAACGTTTTATAGGTCTTGATAGATTTGAAGCTAGAAAAAGAATTTTAAAAGAACTTAAAGAAAAAGAATTTTTTGTAAAAGAAGAAAATATTAAAAACAAAGTTCCTTATGGAGATAGATCCAATTCAATAATCGAACCTTTTTTAACCGAACAATGGTTTGCTGATGCTGGTAAATTATCAGTTAAAGCTAAAGAAGTTGTTAATTCAAAGAAAACAAATTTCTTTCCTGAGAATTGGTCAAAAACTTATTTTCAATGGATGAACAATATAGAACCTTGGTGCATTTCTAGACAGCTTTGGTGGGGACATCAAATTCCTGCTTGGTATGGTTCTGATGAAAAAATTTTTGTTGCTGAAAATGAAGATGATGCAAAACAACAAGCTAAAAAACATTATGGTAAGGATGTTGAATTAAATCGTGATCCAGATGTTTTAGATACTTGGTTTTCATCTGGACTATGGCCTTTTGCTACACTTGGTTGGCCGGATGATAATAAATATGTAGATAAATTTTATCCAACATCAGTATTAGTTACAGGTTTTGATATTATATTTTTCTGGGTTGCCAGAATGATTATGTTTGGTACTGAATTTTTAAATAAAGAACCATTTAAAGATATTTATGTTCATGCATTGGTTAGAGATGAGAAGGGACAAAAAATGTCTAAGTCTAAAGGTAATGTAATTGATCCTTTAGATTTAATTGAAAAATATAGTGCAGATGCTTTAAGATTTACTTTGTTATCAATGGCATCACCAGGTACAGATGTTAAACTTTCTGAGGATAGAGTAAAAGGTTATAGAAATTTTTTAAATAAATTATGGAATGCGAATAACTTTTTAATCACTAATGAATGTGATTTTAAGGATATAGATAAAGTTCCAAGTTTAAATGTAAATATTAATAAATGGATTTATTCAGAACTCCTTGAAGCAAAAAATAAGATAGAAAAAAACCTTGAAGATTATAGATTTGATGAAGCAGCTAAAAATGCCTATCAATTTGCATGGCATTCGTATTGTGATTGGTATTTAGAGCTATCTAAAACTATACTCTTTTCAGATGATGAAAAAGCTAAAGCAGAGGTTAAAAAGGTATCCTCTTTTGTATTCAAACAAATTTTGATTTTGTTACATCCTTTTATTCCGTTTGTTACTGAAGAAATTTGGCTTAAGAACAAATTTGATAATGACGGTAGTGATTATTTGATGCTTAAAAATTGGTTATCAGGTGAAATAAATAGGGATAGTAGCACCGAACAAGTTGAAAATATCATCAATATTATTTCAGAGATTAGATCATTTAAAAACGAGTTAAATGTAAGCCCAGGCTCATTTATTGATGTATCAATAAGCAATATTAATAAAAATCAAAAAGATTTTATTAATACAAATGAAATTATTCTAAAAAAACTAGGAAGAATAAACAGCATATTAGATAAGGATTTAGATAAACCAGCTGCGACAATGGTTGTTTCTGGGGATTTGTTTAAGATTTATTTTGATAAAGACGTTGATTTAAAATTAATAAAAGAAAATTTAACAAATAAACAAAGTAGATTAGAGCAAGAGATGAATAAAATATCTCAAAGATTAGAGAATAAGAGTTTTGTTGACCGTGCTCCAAAAGAGATTGTTGAACAAGAAAAAAATAATTATAATAACTTAAAGAATGATATTGAGAAAATATCGGTAACAATAAAGGGTATATAATGGCTAAATTTAATAAAAAGAAACTTCCAAGCAGACATACATCATTAGGTGCAGATAGAGCTCCACATAGATCGTTTTATTATGCTATGGGAGAAACTGAGAAAGATGTAGCAAAACCCTTTGTTGGTGTGGTTTCTACATGGAATGAGGCCGCTCCATGTAACATAGCTTTAATGAGGCAGGCTCAATCAGTTAAAAAAGGAGTTAGAGCTAATGGTGGAACTCCAAGAGAATTTTGCACAATTACTGTTACTGATGGTATCGCAATGGGTCATGAAGGAATGAAATCTTCATTGATATCTAGAGAAGTTATTGCAGACTCAGCAGAACTTACTGTTAGAGGTCATTGTTATGATGCATTAGTAGGGATTGCAGGATGTGATAAATCATTACCAGGTCTAATGATGTCTATGGTTAGATTAAATGTACCAAGTGTATTTATATATGGAGGATCAATTCTTCCAGGGAGATACAAAGGAAAAGATGTAACAGTAGTAGATGTATTTGAAGCGGTTGGAAAACATTCATCTGGTCAAATGTCTGCTGCAGAACTTAGAAAATTAGAATTAGTTGCTTGCCCAAGTGCAGGTGCTTGTGGAGGTCAATTTACTGCAAATACAATGGCATGTGTATCTGAAGCTATTGGATTAGCACTTCCTTATTCAGCAGGAACACCAGCTCCTTATGAAGAAAGAGATAAATACGCAAAAGCTAGCGGTAAAATGGTTATGAACCTTTTGAAAAAAGGAATTAAACCAAGAGACATTGTAACTAAAAAAGCTTTAGAAAATGCTGCAACAGTTGTTGCTGCAACTGGTGGATCTACTAATGCAGGACTACATTTACCAGCAATTGCAAATGAAGCTGGAATTAAATTTGATTTAATGGATGTTGCTAAAATTTTTAAAAGAACACCTTATCTTGCAGATTTAAAACCAGGTGGAAAATATGTTGCAAAAGATATGTGGTTAGCAGGTGGTGTTCCAATGTTATTAAAAACTTTATATGAAGGTGGATATATTCATGGTGATTGCATGACGGTTACCGGAAAAACTATGAAGGAAAATTTAAAAGGAATAAAATTTAATCCAAAACAAAAAGTAATGAGATCTTATAAAAATCCATTATCACCAACAGGAGGTGTGGTTGGATTAAAAGGAAACTTAGCTCCAGAAGGTGCAATTGTTAAAGTTGCTGGACTTAAAAAATTACAGTTTACCGGAAAAGCAAGATGCTTTGATAATGAGGAAAGTGCAATGAAAGCTGTTCAAAGCAGAAAGTATAATGATGGTGATGTAATTATAATTAGATACGAAGGACCAGTTGGAGGTCCTGGTATGAGAGAAATGTTATCGACAACAGGTGCAATCTACGGACAGGGAAAAGGTGAGAAAGTAGCCCTTATTACTGATGGTAGGTTCTCTGGGGCTACAAGAGGCTTTTGTGTCGGTCACGTGGGCCCTGAGGCCGCTCTAGGGGGTCCTATAGGCCTTTTACGTACAGGAGATATTATTGATATCGATGCCAAAAAAGGAACTATCAATGTAAGACTTTCTAAAAAAGAAATGGCTGCAAGAAAAAGAAAATGGAAGGCTAGAAAATCAGATTTTGGATCAGGTACTTTATGGAAATATGCACAAACAGTTGGACCTGCGCATTTAGGTGCACCAACACATCCAGGTAAGAAAAAAGAAGTTAAGGATTATTCAGAGATTTAATGAAAATTCGTCCAGTTATTTTATGTGGAGGCGCTGGAACACGACTTTGGCCAAATTCTAAAAATCATCAAGCGAAACAGTTTATTGATTTTGGTAATTGGACTTTGCTTGGAAAAACACTTGAGAGAACAAAAGCATTAATCTTTGATGCGCCAGTTATAAGCACAAATAAAAAATATCTTAAACAAATTAAAAAATATCTTAGAAAATATAAAATAAATAAATATAAAATAGTTGTAGAACCAGCTAAAAGAAACACAGCACCAGCGATATTAAGTACAGCTTTAATTAAAGATATTCCAGACAATCAACCGTTAATGTTTTTTACAGCAGACCATTTGATTGAAAAAATGGATATTTTTAATAAGGCGATAAACAAAAATAAATCTAATCTTAATGAAGAAAATATATTTGTTTTTGGAATTAAACCTAAATCTCCAACAAGTGATTATGGTTATTTTTTAACTAAAAAAATTAAAAGCAATATCAATAAAGTAATACGATTTATTGAAAAACCAAAAGAAGCTAAAGCTAAACAAATTATAAAGAAAAAGGGTTATTGGAATTCCGGTATGTTTTATCTTAGAAAAGATTCTATTATTAATAACTTTAAAAAACATCAGCCTAAAACTTACAGAAATTGTTTAAATGCAGTTAATAAAGCAAAATATAAGGCTCATACATATTATCTAAACAAAGCTTCATTTATAAAAGCAACCGCCAAATCTTTTGATTATGCAATTCTTGAAAAAACCAAACAAATTAACGCTATCAAATTAGACATTCCTTGGTCAGATCTCGGTAGTTGGAAAGAAATTTTGAAGATGTATGACAAAAATAAAAAGAAATATATTAAGAAAAAAAATGTCTATTACCGTCCATGGGGCAGATATACCAATCTATTCGAGGGCAAAGAGTTTTTAATTAAAGAGTTATATGTAAAACCAAAAGGCATTTTAAGTTTACAAAAACACCATCATCGAGCTGAACATTGGTTAGTTACACAAGGCAATGCTAAAATAACTCTTAATAAAGATACAATTGTTAAAAAACCAGGTGAACATATATTTATTCCATTAGAAGCCATTCATAGAGTTCAAAACTTAGGAAAAAAACCTGTTAAAATTGTTGAAGCTCAAGTTGGCTCAATTTTGAAGGAAAGTGATATTGTTAGATATCAAGATGTATATGGTAGAGTGAAGTAATGGAGTTATTAACAATAATTTTATTAGTAATAATTGCTCTTCTTACTTATCTATTATTAAAAAAAGAAAAAGTATTAGGTATTAAAACTGAAACTCAAGATAATAAGGATCAAATTAAAGTTGTAGAAAATAAAGACTATAGAAAAAATATTTATGATTTATTAAATTATATTCCTGAAGGAATAATAATTTTAGATAAAGGTAAAAAAATTCTTTTTAGCAACAACTCTGCTAATAAATTATTCCAGATAAAGTTAGATGAGAATATAAGTGGATTTCTTAGAAACCCTGATCTTTTAAGTTCGATTGATAAATCATTTGAGGGTAAAAATATTTCAGATCTTGAAATTGAAATTAGAAATCAAGCTGTTCAAAGATTAAATATAACAATTTACCTTGATCAGAATAATCTATTTTTTGATGAAGTGTCTTGTGTCTTATTCATAAGGGATTTAACTGAATTTCATAAATTCCAACAATTAAAATCTGATTTTGTGGCCAATGTATCACATGAGCTAAGAACACCTCTACAATCCATTAAAATGGGACTTGAAACATTTGAAAATAATTCCGATTTAAAAAAGAATTCTGAGGTAAATAATTTACTTCCAGTAATGACCTCTCAATCTGAGAGAATGGAAAATTTAATTAGAGATTTATTATCATTATCTAAAATTGAATTACAGGAACATATACGACCAACGCATGAAATAGATCTTATAGAATTGATTGATTATGTTATTAAAACTTATGAAAAAATAATTAGTAAAAATAATATTAGTATTAAATTTAATAAAACTGATAATTTTAAAATAATTGGTGATAGAGATAAATTAATAGAAATTTTTACTAATCTTATAGATAATTCAATCAAATACAGTGATAAAAATAAAGAAATTACAATTACTGCTAAAAAAGATGGTGAGTTTAATACTGTTTCAGTAGCAGATCAGGGAATAGGTATTCCAAAAGAATCTATACATAGAATCACTGAAAGATTTTTTACTGTTGATCCAAGCAAAAGCCGAAGTGTAGGTGGTACAGGTCTTGGTTTAGCTATTGTAAAACATTTAGTTTCACAACATAGAGCAGAAATGGATATTAATAGTGTTGAAAATGAAGGAACCACAATAGATATCAAATTTAATTCTTTGTAATTCAACTAAAAAGTTAGTCATTGTAACAAAAGTTTAACCTTCCTTTAATAAAATATTTAAGAATTAATTTTATTAAAACCGAATTATGAATCTAAAAAGGAGAATTATGAATAAAATAATAAGCATAATATTTGGATTTCTTTTAGTATTAAGTTTTACAACCAATAGTTACTCAAGAGACCAAATCAAAATTGTAGGGTCATCAACTGTTTACCCATATGCAACAGTTGTTGCTGAAAAATTCGGTAAAAGCGGAAAATTTAAAACTCCAGTTATTGAAAGTACAGGTACTGGTGGTGGAATGAAATTATTCTGCGCTGGAGTTGGTGTTAATCATCCAGATGTAACAAATGCTTCAAGAGCAATTAAGCCAAAAGAAAAAGCATTATGTGAAAAAAATGGAGTTTCTGAAATTATTGAAATTGTAGTAGGTAATGATGGAATTTCATTTGCACATGCAGTGAGTGCTCCAGATGCAGATTTTACAAAAGAGCAATTGTGGAGAGCTTTAGCTGCTAAAGTTGATGTTGATGGTAAACTTGTTGAAAATCCATACAAAAAATGGAGTGATATAGATGCAAGTCTTCCAAACAAAAAAATTGAAATTTTAATAGCGCCCCCAACATCAGGAACTAGAGATGCGTGGAATTCTTTAGTTATGGGTAAAGGATGCACAAAAACTGCAAAATCACTTTATGACGCTGCAGGTAAAAAAGCAAAAAAAGAATGTGCTAAAATGAGAGAAGATGGTTATGCAGTTGAAGCTGGTGAAAATGACACTTTAATTGTTCAAAAACTAACTTCAAACCCAGACGCTTATGGTTTCTTTGGTTATAGTTATCTAGTTGCTAATAAAGATAAGGTTAAAGCTGCTTCAATTGAAGGTGTGCAACCATCTTTAGAAGGTATTCAAGATTATTCATATCCAATTGCTAGACCATTATTCTTTTACGTTAAAAAAGCTCATATTGGTGTAGTTCCAGGTATTGAGGAATATTTAAAAGAATTTACCTCTAAAAAATCTATGGGTAACAGAGGTTATTTAGCGAAAATTGGATTAGTTCCACTAGCTTCTGATAAGTACAAGGTAACTAGAACTGCAGCTTTGGATCTAAATACAATTAATATTAAATAAATTTAAACTTATCCCCAAAAAAAAGGCCAGTATTTACTGGCCTTTTTTTTATTTCAATCAAGGCTTTAATTTGTAACAAAATTGTAACATTTAAAAGATATCAATCTGAGCGAATGAATTTCGTATTAATCTTTTTAATAACAATATTTTCATTATCATTATTTTTCTACGGTAGATCAAAAACTAAAAGTATTTCAATTGAGAAAAATATAAAATTAAATGCTCTACCAAAATTTTATGGGTATTATTTAGTTCTATGGTGTTCTATACCTTCATTGGTATTTCTTTTAATTTGGACACTATTTGAACCAGTAATTATTAAATCAATTATTATTGAAACTGCTGCTAATCAAGGAGCTATTTTTAATGATAAAAATGAAGCTAACTTAATTTATGAAAAAATTAAAGCTATATATGCTGGAACTTATTTTGGAGATATAGATACTATTTTAAAAGAAAGTGCACTTTCCTACGCAAAATTTATAAATCTTTTTACTAATTCCAAAATAGTATTAATTTTTGGTATCGTTATTGCATCAGTAATTTATTCGTTAAAAAAAATAAAAAAGAATAATAAAGCAAGAGACGATGTCGAGGTTATTTTAAAAGGATTATTATTTGCATCATCATTAATTGCAATTTTAACAACTTTAGGAATAATATTTTCTCTTCTCTTTGAAAGTATAAAATTCTTTTCTGTAATCAATATTTTTGATTATTTGTTTGGAACAAATTGGAGTCCTCAAAGAGCTTTTGTTAGTGATGCTTCTGCTATCACTGCTGCAGAATATGATGAATTAAAAGATGCATTTGGATTTATTCCATTAATAGCCGGCACTTCCTTTATTGCTTTCATCGCAATGCTTGTTGCTGTCCCAATTGGATTGTTTTCTGGAATTTACATGGCCGAATATGCATCAGTAAAAATCAGAAGAATTTCAAAACCAATTATTGAAATCTTAGCTGGTATTCCAACTGTTGTTTATGGTTTTTTTGCAGCTTTAACAGTTGGACCCTTCTTTAGACAAATTGGAGAAAATTTAGGATTAACTGTTTCGTCAGAGAGTGCTTTAGCAGCTGGATTAATTATGGGTATAATGATTATTCCATATGTTTCATCACTATCAGACGACGTAATAAACTCTGTTCCTCAATCATTAAGAGATGGATCATATGCGGTAGGAGCCACTAAATCAGAAACGATAAAAAAAGTAGTTATACCTGCGGCATTACCTGGAATTATTGGTTCTGTTTTGTTAGCTGTCTCGAGAGCTATAGGAGAAACCATGATAGTTGTGATGGCAGCTGGTCTTGCTGCAAATCTCACAATTAATCCTTTAGAGTCTACAACAACTATAACTACACAAATAGTAATGATCTTAGTTGGAGACCAAGAATTTGACAGTCCAAAAACTCAATCTGCTTTTGCTTTAGGTTTAACATTATTTATAGCCACACTTGTTCTTAATTATATAGCTCAAAGAGCAGTTAAAAAATATCGTGAGAAGTATGACTAAAGAAGAAAGATTAAAAAAAAGACATAGTGCTGAAAAAAGATTTAGGTTTTATGGTCTAGCATCAATTTTTGTTGCTTTATTATTTGTATTAATCTTAGTGCATAATATTTTTTCAAAAGGTAGCTCAGCATTTATGAAAACGGCAATAAATGTAGAGGTTTTCTTTGATCAAGAGTTATTAGAAATTAAAAATGGTGCCACTGAGGATCAAATTTTAGAAGCTGATTTCTATGACATTACAATTGAAAGTCTTTTAAAAGTATTTCCAGCTCAAGATTTAGATCAAGAAAATCAGTTAATTGATTTATTCACAACAGATGCAGAAATCGAGATTAAAAGAGCCTTTTTAGAAAATAACAATCTAATTGGAAAAAAAATAAATTTAGAAATAACCGCATCTGATGATATTGATCAACTTCATAAAGGAAATTATCCAAGAGATTTGCCTGAAGATAGAAGAAGAATTTCAGATTTTCAATTAATCATTTATGATAATTTAGTTGAAAATAAAAAAATTATTAAAAATTTTAATAATTATTTCTTTAAAAATGGAGACTCACGTGATCCTGAGCTTGCTGGTATAGGTGGTGCTCTAATTGGATCATTCTATAGTATAATTATTTGCTTATTGTTAGCATTTCCTGTTGCAGTGTTAGCATCAATATATTTAGAAGAGTTTGCACCAAAAAATAAAATCACAGATTTTATTGAAATTAATATTAATAATTTAGCTGCTGTGCCGTCAATAGTTTATGGCTTATTAGCACTACAAATATTATTAGCAACAATTCAATTACCTAGATCAACACCATTAGTAGCTGGAATTACATTAGCACTCATGACTTTGCCTAGAATAATCATACCATGTAGAGCATCATTAAAAGCTGTACCACCATCAATAAGAGAGGGTGCATTGGCTGTTGGTGCCTCTAAGTTTCAATCTGTATTTCATCATGTAGTTCCTTTAGCATTGCCTGGTACACTTTCAGGAACTATAATAGGATTAGCACAAGCATTAGGAGAAACAGCTCCATTAATTTTGATAGGAATGGTAGCTTTTGTTGTTGATATTCCATCAACACCAATTGATCCTTCTTCGTCTTTACCTGTACAAGTCTATTTATGGTCAGAGTCTGCTGAGAGAGGGTTTGTTGAAAAAACATCAGCCACTATTATGATGTTATTAAGTTTTTTGATTGTAATGAATTTTTTAGCAGTATACTTAAGACAAAAATTTGAGAAAAGATGGAACTAATGAATAACGTAAAAATAAAATCTAAAAATCTAAATGTCTATTATGGAGAAAAACAAGCTTTGTTTGATGTGAATTTAGATTTAAACGAAAAAGAAGTTACTGCTTTAATTGGGCCATCTGGATGTGGAAAATCTACTTTCATCAGATGTATTAACCGCATGAACGATGTAATCGATATTTGTAAAGTATCTGGAAACATTGAAATAGATGGTGTTGAAATCAACGATAAAAATTTAGATGTAGTATCTTTAAGAGAAAGAGTAGGAATGGTTTTTCAAAAACCAAACCCATTTCCAAAAAGCATATATGATAATATTTCTTATGGTCCAAAAATTCATGGAAAAGGTGAAACTAAAAGTGAATTAGATGAAATCGTGGAAAATAGTTTAAAGAAAGCTGCATTGTGGGAAGAAGTCAAAGATAGACTCGATGAACCCGGAACTGGTCTTTCTGGTGGTCAACAACAACGTCTTTGTATTGCTAGAGCAATTTCTGTTAATCCTGAAGTTATATTAATGGACGAACCTTGTTCTGCTCTAGATCCTATTGCAACGGCAAAAATTGAAGAATTAATTGATGAACTAAAAAAAACTTACACTATTGTAATTGTGACGCATTCAATGGCACAGGCAGTTAGAGTTTCGCAGAAAACAGGGTTTTTTCACCTTGGTAAATTAATCGAAGTAGGCAAAACTGAGAAAATTTTTAAAAATCCTGACAATAAAATGACACAAGACTATATTACAGGTAGATTTGGATAAATTATGAGCAATGAACACACAGTAAAATCTTATGAAGAAGAATTAAGGTACTTAATAGACTCTGTTATAAAAATGGGAAGTCTAACCGAGTCTCAATTAGTTGATTCAATGGATGCGGTAATTAAAGTTGATAAAGATTCAATCGATAAAATTATTAAAAGTGATGATGAAATAAATAAATTCAGATCTAAAATTGATACTCAAATAATGACATTGTTGGTAAAGAGAGCGCCAATGGCAATTGATTTAAGAGAAACAATTAGCTCATTAAAAATATCCCAAGATTTAGAAAGAATTGGAGATTTGTCTAAAAGTAATGCAAAGAAAGTTAAACCTCTTCCATTAGATTTACCTGAAGAACTTTTAGGTAATTTAAAAAGATTAGGTGAATTAGTTATAAAGCAGTTAAACGATGTGCTAGATAGTTACGTTAATAAAAACTATGATAAGGCAAAAGAAGTGTGGGAAAAAGACGAGCAAGTAGATGACCTTACTTATATTGCTATGGAAAGTGTAATTGATTTTCTCTCTAAAGATAAAAAGAATTTAGACTTTTCAACACATTTAATTTTCGCAACAAAAAATCTTGAAAGAGCTGGAGATCATATAACAAATATTGCTGAGTCAATTTGTTATTTAATTAAAGGCGAGTATCTAAAAGGAAGCAGACCAAAAGGTAAAGTTATTCAGCAATAAAATGAATGGCAAAATATTTATTATTGAGGACGAACCTTCAATAATTCAATTAGTTCAACATAATTTAGAAAAAAATGGTTTTTTAGTTTCATCGTCATTGAATGGCAATGATGGTTTAAAGGAATTAAAAAAATTTCAGCCAGATTTACTTTTATTAGATTGGATGTTACCTGATCTCTCAGGTATTGAAATTTGCAAAAATATTAGAAAAGACAATAGTTTTAAAAATTTACCTGTGATCATGTTAACTGCCAAAGGTGAAGAAGAAGATAAAATTAAAGGGTTAGATAGTGGGGTAGATGATTATTTAACTAAACCTTTCAGTTTCAATGAGCTAATGGCGAGAATTAAAGCAGTTTTAAGAAGATCTAATCCAAATACTGTATCAGATAATTTAAAGTTTGATGACTTAATGTTAGATAGAATTGAAAAAAGAGTTTTTAGAGACGGTCAAGAAATTAAACTTGGGCCAACTGAGTTTAGGTTATTAGAGTTTTTTTTAACAAATCCTAAAAGAGTTTATTCTCGAGATCAAATACTAGAAAGTGTTTGGCCAAATAATGTAAATGTCGAAAGCAGAACTATAGATGTTCACATTAGAAGATTAAGGCAATCAGTTAACTTAAAAAATAAAAAAGAATTAATTAGAACAGTTAGATCTTCTGGTTATTCACTTATTTAAGAAAATCTTTTTTACCAAATATATAGCAATCAACATACCAATCAATTCAGCAGCTATATAAAAAGGAGTGTTTAAATAACTTATACCAGTAAACGACTCTGTGAATGTTCTTGCTATTGCAACAGCAGGATTCGCAAAAGATGTTGATGAAGTAAACCAATAACCAGCTGTAATATATAACCCAACAGATGCAGCTACGGTAATTTTACCTGACTTCATGGATCCAAAAATAATGATTATTAGTCCTAATGTAGCAACAATTTCTGAGACAAAAATATAGATACCATATCTTGATTTTGTCGATAATTCAAAAATTTGATGTTCAAAAAAGAAATTAGCTAAAGCTACACCCAACAAACATCCAAGGATCTGAGCTGAAATATAAAAGGGTAGAAGACGTTTTTTTAACTTTCCTGTAATTGTCATAGCAATACTTACAAATGGATTGAAATGAGCTCCAGATACATCCGCAAAAACAGTTATTAACACAAACAATCCAGCTCCAGTTGCTATAGTATTTGCAATTAACATTACAGCTGTATCATCGGTAAGATTTTCTGCCATTAAACCTGATCCAACTATGATCATTACTAGAAAACAACTTCCAATAAATTCTGAAAGAAAATATCTATCTTTATTTTTCATGTAGCCATTCTTTAATTTTATTACTTATAAAATTGAAAGTGTTTCTAATGATTATTTGCTTTTCTTCATCATTTGCATTCTTAAGTTTTGTTACTGGATCATCTATATCCCAATGAATAATTTGGTTTTTATCAGGCCAAATAGGACATACCTCATTATTAGCGTTATTGCATACTGTTATTACATGATCCATTTTTATTTCATTATTTATAAACTCTTCAAAGTTCTTAGAACTATAATTAGTTAGATCATAATTTTTATTTTTCTCTAAAAAACTTCTAACATCAATATTAATTGTTCCAGAAGGATTACTACCAGCACTAAAAGCTTTAAATTTATTTGAGTATTCATTATTGATAATACTCTCAGCTATAATGCTTCTTGCTGAATTTCCTGTGCATACAAATAAAATATTTTTCATTAAAAAATAATTTTATAAATACCGATTACAAATAACGGAATTTGTAATCCAAAATTTGTTAAAATGGCCTTATCCTTTAATAGTAATCCTGAAATTGTCCACCCAACAACACCAAGCCCATGAAAATATATATTCAGCGGGTAAATATTAAGATTTGTAAGTAAAATACCAGTTAACACTAAGAGTGTACTGATCCATTTGAGATATTTTTTTAAAAATGACATTCAAAACTTATATGAATGTTATGTTAAAGATTTGTTACAATAGACTTTTATGTTATTTAATTTTTTTGAAGTTCATAGATGGAAACGTAGTGTTTCTTCTTAGGCAGCGGGATTATGGTTGGAACTTTAGTCAATCTTGGTTTTATTGATTTATTTCCTACAATAATATTTTTGTCATAATTATCTAAATTAACCTCAGGATGAGGGTTTCCATCATTGATTAATGGCCACGCATCACAAGCTCTATAACCAAATAAAATTAAGGGTCTCGAGTTGTTCATTTGATTGTGTCCAGATCCATGAACTGATCTACAATGAAAAAATACTACTGTTCCGGCTGTTCCAGTTATGGAAATACTATTTTTAGTTCCTATTTTATTTTTCTTAGTGTCTATTTTTCCAACAAAATAATTTTCTTTACTGTGGTGGCTGTACAATTTCTTTTTGTGTGAATTCTTTATTATCTTAAGTGGCCCATTTTTCTCGTAACAATCATCTAAATATATACCAACCGTGATTAAGTCATCGTTTGTATGAGGGTAAAAAGCCCAATCTTGATGCCATCCAATTTCACTACCTTTTTTCTTATTTGGCAGTTTAAAATTTAATTTACCTAGATGAAATCTAACTGTTCCACCTAATAATTTTTTAGCTATGGATATAATCTTTTTATCTCTTGATAATTCATGGAAGATTTTATGTCTGTTCTGAGGATTATTTAGTCTTAATATTTCTTTATTTTTTGAAGAACTTGAATTGTAAACAAAATGGTAATTGTTGTAGGATTGAGTTCCATTTGCACCATTACCATTTTTTTTCTTTTTCTCTTTTGAAATTACTTCATTAACAACTTTATTTATTTTATTTATCTTTGTTTGAGAAATTAAATTTTTTTTAACAAGAAAGCCATTTTTTTTAAATAAATTTAAATCATTCATCATATCTTATTATATGAAACAAGAAAAAATTCTCTACAATAAATAACAATTTTTATTCTAAATCATTAATGTCATTTTCACTTATTTCATCTATAGGTTTATGAATTTTCCAGTTTTTAGTAGATCCATCTATTGATCTAGCAGTTATTACTGTCTCGGTTGGGGGACAATCAGGTTCATGACAATTTAATTCTGCAATGCTTAAAATTGTACTTTCTGGTATTTCATATTTTTTTATAAAATAATTTTTTAAATTCTGAATTGTTTCTAAATTTGGTTTTTTTTTATTAAACATTTTTTTATTGATCCCAAATCGAAGTCCACAAAGTATTTCCACTCATGTCACCAATAAATATACTTGATTTATCGTCAGTCATTGCGATTGCACTAACTTCAGAACCTGTGAAACTTCTAATTATTATAGTATTATTCTCATTTTCAATTTGAGATAAAAAACAGAACCATCACTCAAACCAGCAAAAATTGCTTTTTCATCAGGGAATGGTTCTATAAATGTAACTTGTTTATTTCCTATATAAGGAAGACAGATAGGTTTACGACCCATTGGTCCTTCACCATCAAAAGGCCAACATATTGCATCTATTGCTCCTGATGTTGCCAAGTAACTTGTATCATCAATGAAAGCAAAACTTTTAACTTTTGAGCCATATCCTGACATAGCAAAATCAAGTTTATCTTTTAAACGCCAGCAACGAAGTACATTTTCTTGCATGGAAGTTACCAAGTATTTACCATCTGGGCTAAAACTCACTTTATGGTGAGAACCTTTCCAATCTAATTTTGTTGATTTCCACTTATTGCTGTAATCTTTTTTCCAAACTGTAACACCTCCATATCTAGATACAGCCAACCGTCTTCCTTTAGCATCAAATGCCAAACCTCCAATTGTACTATCATGATTTAAAGATTTTGGTTCTTTTTTATTTTTATCCCAATAATAAACTACCTTACCTGAAGAACAAACTAGGTTTCCATTATGTGCTGCAACATGATCAACCCATCGTGAACCAAAGTTTGTAATTTCATTTATTTCTCCGTTAAGTGAAATTTTTAAAAAATAACCATCATCACCACCAGTTAAAATATTATCACCATCTTTTGCCATACAAAGAATCACACCTTTATGAGCCTTTAAAGTTTTGTGTTTTTCTCCAGAACTGAAAATTCTTATAGTACCATCGCCAAAACCAGCAGCTATATAATTACCAATTGAAACTGCGCAGGTTACTGGAACTCCAATTTCTAACTGAATTCCTCTTTGCTCAAATTTAGTTTTATCTAACTGTGGAAATTGATTTAAATCAGTTGTCATTCTGATTTACAGGCTTCAAATCCCTCTTTTAAATTCATGGTTTCTAGGTTACGTCCAATAAACACTAGTCTAGAGCTACGTTCTTTATCGTCTGGCCATTTTCCCATTGGAGAAGCGTCCATCAACATATGAACACCTTGAAATACGTATCGATCATTTTCACCTTTGAAATCAAGTATTCCTTTAGTTCTCATAATATCTTGACCTTTTGTCTGCAAAAGTTTTCCAAACCAGTTTTGAAATTTTTCCATGTCTAGAGGTTTTTCAGATACGAATGATAAACTTGTAACATCATCATCATGCTCATGATCATGATCTGACTCAAGAAAATCTGGTTCTACCTCTAAAATACGTTTTAAACTAAAAGCATCAAGATTAAGAATTTCCTTTAGTGGTGCCCCACATTTTGTTGTTTTAATAATTTTAGCAAAAGGATTAATTTTACGAATTCTCTTTGTTACTACGTCTATATTCTCATCTTTCACAAGATCTATTTTGTTTAGTAATATTACATCACCAAAAGCAATTTGTTCCTCTGCTTCGTGATGATCTTCAATTTGTGAGCTTAGATGAACTGCATCAGCAACTGTAACAATTGCATCTAGCTTTGTTTTATTTGCCACATCTTGATCTACAAAGAAGGTTTGAGCTACAGGAGCTGGATCTGCTAAACCTGTTGTTTCAACTATAATTGCATCAAGTTTATCAGCTCGCTTCATTAACCCACTAAGTATTCTAATTAGGTCACCTCTGACTGTGCAGCATATACAGCCATTGTTCATTTCAAAAACTTCCTCGTCAGCATCCACCACAAGGTCATTATCAATACCTTGTTCACCAAATTCATTTACAATAACGGCGTACTTTTGGCCGTGCTGTTCTGTTAGAATTCTATTAAGAAGTGTTGTTTTTCCAGCACCAAGAAAACCTGTTAAAACAGTAACAGGTACTTGGTGCTTGTTTTCCATTAATAACGATTAGCAACCTTTAAAGGATGCAGACATGTTTCTTATTAAATCAAAGTATAATGATTTTCCTGGATTTAAAGTAGCTCCCAAAGGATCTACTACTCCAGTTTTAATATTCATATCTTTTGCAACAGCTTTAATAATATCAGGGTTAAATTGAGGCTCTGAAAATACACATGCAACTTTATCATGCTCAATTATCTCTCTAATTTCTTTTAATTGTTCTGCACCTGGCATTACATCAGTGTTAACTGTGAAAGCACCCAAAATATTTACGTTAAATCTTTCTTCAAAATATTGATATGCATCATGAAAAACAATTGAAGCAACACTCTTATTTAACTCAGCCTTAACATCTGCAGTAAGCTTATCAATATCATTAAGAGCTTTTTTCAAGTTACTTTTATAAGTAGCCTCGTTTTTTGAATCATTTTCAATTAAGTGTTCAGCCATTTCCTTTAATATAACTTTGGCATTTACAGGATCTAACCAAATGTGTGGATCAAATTCACCGTGGTGGTGTCCTTCATGTCCATCATGGTCGTCATGATCATCGTGACCATCTTTTTTACCGTGATCGTCATGTCCATGATCGTCATGGTCATCTTCTTTTTTACCATGGTCATCATGATCGTGGTCGTCGTGATCATCTTCTTTTTTACCATGGTCATCATGATCGTCATGTCCGTGATCATCATGATCATCAAAAATATTTCTTTCTCTAAATTTTAATACTTGCAATCCTTTGATTTCCATTAATTCAATTTTTTCTGCTTTTTTTGCAATTGATTTTAACGGTTTTTCTAAAAAATTTTCCAAATCCTCTCCAACCCAAAAAATTAAGTCAGCATTTTGTAACATTTTTGCATGTGATGGCTTCATTGCAAATCCATGTGGAGATGCGTAGCCATCAACTATTAAATCAGGTTTAGCAACACCATCCATAAGGTAGCTTGCAAGAGAATGTATTGGCTTAATAGATGCAACTACTTTAATATCAGCGTTAGTTGGTGTAAAGAATGTCAATAAAGACAATAATGAAAGGATAAAAGGTATTTTTTTCAGTTTTTTCATAAGTAAAATATTTTATTGGTTGTTATAATATAACACTATGTAATAATATAACATTTATAAGTCAAGTAGTATATGAGCAGAGAAAACAACATATTAGTTAAATTAAACAACGCAGGTTTTAAGCAAAATGGTAAATGGCTTGTCGAAGGAGTAACACTTGCAGTTGAAAAAGGAAAAATTGTTACTCTAATTGGTCCTAATGGTTCAGGTAAAAGTACAACAGCTAAAATTGCTTTAGGTATTTATAAAAATATAGAAGGAAGCGTTGAAAAATATACCAATAAAGTTGGCTATGTACCTCAGAAAATTTCAATAGATTGGACTTTACCTATAAGGGTTCGAGACTTTATGTTGCTTACAGAAAATATTAAAGAAGAGAAAATAGATGAAGCTTTATCACTAACTGGAGTTATTCATTTAAAAAATAAAAGTTTAGGAAATTTGTCAGGTGGTGAATTTCAAAGAGTATTAATTGCAAGAGCAATATGTAAAAAACCAGAACTATTAGTTCTTGATGAACCAGTTCAAGGAGTAGATTATACAGGCGAGATAGCTTTATATGAATTAATAAAAAAAATTTCAGACAGTTTACACTGTGGTATTTTATTAATTTCACATGATTTGCATACAGTAATGACAGCAACAGATCATGTAGTTTGTTTAAATGGTCATGTATGTTGCTCTGGTTCACCAATGGATGTTGCAAGAAACAATGAATATAAAACTTTGTTCGGTGAACAAGCTTCTCAAATCCTTTCTGTTTATGAGCATAAACATGATCATGTGCATTTAGATGAAGGTGAAATAAAAAAAAATTAAATGTTTGATGATTTTTTTATAAGAGCTTTAGTTGCAGGTTTGGGTATTGCTTTAGTTACAGGACCTCTTGGTTGTTTTGTTGTTTGGAGAAGGTTGTCATATTTTGGTGATACTCTTGCTCACTCGGCTTTGCTTGGTGTTACAATGGCTTATACACTTGAACTAAATATTGCATTATCTGTATTTATTATTTCTTCACTAATAGCTCTAATTTTGATTCAACTTCAAAAGAAAACAAACTTACCTGGTGATGCATTGCTTGGTCTTTTAGCTCATTCCTCACTAGCAGTTGGATTAGTAGTAATTGGTTTCTTAACATTTATTCGTTTTGATATTATGGGTCTATTATTTGGCGATATATTAGCTGTAACAACAGATGATTTGTTAATCATATGGACTGGTGGTGCTGTAATTTTACTAGTTCTAAAATTAATTTGGAAACCATTATTCGCTTCTACAGTTAATTACGAATTAGCTGAAGCAGAAGGATTAAATCCCGATAGGGCAAAAGCAATATTTACAATTCTAATGGCTGCTGTAATAGCAATATCAATTAAAATGGTTGGACTATTATTAATCACAGGAATGTTAATTATTCCAGCAGCTATGGCTAGAAATATTTCAGATAGTCCAATTAAAATGGTAATTTACTCAATTATAGGTGGTTTATTGTCAGTTGTATTAGGGTTATTTTCATCTCTAGAATTTAATACATCATCTGGGCCTTCAATTATAATGGCCTCTTTGATTTTATTTATATTGTCTTTACTTAATATTAAACAATCGATTAAATTGAAAAACTGATAACTAATTGATAAGAATTTAAAGATGCAAAAAGAACATAATCTTTCCAAAAATCAAAAAATCATTTTCGATCTTATTGATAAATCTGGTGGACCAATGAAAGCTTATTCAATTCTTTTTAATGTTCAAAAAAAAGGAATTAAAGCACCATTACAAGTGTATAGAGCGTTAGATAAGTTGGTTGAAATTGGAAAAATTCATAAGATTGAAAGCAGAAATGCTTTTATTGCTTGTCAAAATTCTAGTTGTCAGGTCTCCAAAGCAACAGCTTTTTCAATTTGTGAAAGTTGCGAAAATGTATCAGAAATAAGTAATTCAAAACTTTCAAAATATTTATCTAACTTTTCAGATAACTCTGGAATGAAATATAGCAAATATAATTTAGAATTTTTTGGTTTATGTAAAAAATGTAAATCAAAATAATGAGCACTGTATCCTTAACTTTAGACGAAATATTTGAACTAGCTAAAAAAACACTTTTAGCTAACGGTTGTGATGATGAAACAGCATCAATTTTATCTGACTTAATCAGAAACGCTGAAAGAGATGGTTCTGTATCACACGGTTTATTTAGATTGCCAGCTTATGTAACAGGTCTTAAAGGTGGAAAGATAAATGGAAAAGGTAAACCTGAAGTAAAAAAAATATCTCCATCGGTAATTAAAGTTGAAGGAAATAATTGTTTAGCACCTGTTGTATTAAATAAAGGATTGCCTGAATTAGCAAAAGCTGCAAAAGAAAATGGTGTTGCGGTATTAGCAATAAATAAATCTCACCATATGGCTGCTATGTGGCCTGAAACAGAAAAATTAGCAGAGGAAGGCTTGGTAGCATTTGCTTGTACATCTTATAAGCCGGCTGTAGCACCTGCCGGTGCAATAAAACCTTTATTTGGAACAAACCCAATTTCATTTGCTTGGCCACGTCCAGGTAAAACACCAGTTGTTTATGATATGGCAACTGCTTCAATGGCAATGGGAGAAGTTCAAGTTGCTAAAAGAGAAGGGCACAAAGTTCCACTTGGAACTGGTTTAACTAAAGATGGTAAAGAAACAACTGATCCAGGGGAAATTGCTGATGGTGGAGTTTTATTACCCTTTGGTGGTTACAAAGGATCTGCAATTGCAATGATGGTAGAATTAATGGCAGGCGCATTAGTTGGTGACAATTTTAGTTTTGAAACTGCTGCCAAAGATAATAATGATGGCGGTCCTCCAAGTGGCGGTGAATTCATACTAGCTATAAACCCAGATAAAACATCAGGTACTAATTGGCAAAAACATGCTGAGGAATTTTTTAAAAAAATGAAATCAATGGGTGATGTAAGATTACCTGGAGAAAGACGTCACAAGAATAGAATGGATACTGGTCCAAGAAATATTAACGAAGAATTAGTAAATAAAATTAAATCTTTAAGCTAAATTAATCTCAATTGGTGTGTGATCAGAAGGCTTTTCTCTTCCACGTGGATCTTTATTAATATTAATATCTTTAATTTGATCAATTATAGAATTTGAAACTAAAAAATGATCAATTCTCATGCCATTATTTTTTTGCCATGCGCCTCTCATATAATCCCAAAAAGTATATCCTTCTTTATCTTCATAAAAATGTCTATAGACGTCATTAAAACCAAGATTGATCATTTCCCTAAATTTTTTTCTTATTTCAAGTCTGTATAATGCGTCGTCTTCAAAACTTTTAACATTATAAACATCTTCTGCTGAAGGGATAATATTGAAATCACCAGCTAAAATAATATTTGAATTTTTTTTAGATAAAGTTTTTAATTGCTTTATTAATTGATCAAGCCAATCTTTTTTATAATCATATTTTTCAGTATCTACAGGATTACCATTAGGGGTGTAAATATTTATTAATTGTATATTTTTTTTCTTATGTTCAAATTCAGCTGAAATTATTCTTGATTGTTTTAACTTATCCTTAATTAAATCTGTTTTGACATTTTTTAATTTATTTTTAGATATAATTGCTACGCCATTATAACTTTTTTGACCAAATACATGACTTTCATAGTCCATTGATGAAAAATCATCATATGGAAAATTTATATCTTCAGTTTTGATTTCCTGCATCATTAAAATATCAGGTTTATATTTTAATAAATAGCTTTTGATATTTTCAACTCTTGCTCTTACCGAGTTTACATTCCAAGATGAAATGAGCATTAAAGTGAGAAAGACACTCCACAACCACATGAAGATTTGGTTTGCGGATTAGAAATTTTGAATTGTTCACCTATAAGTTCAGACACATAATCAACTTCAGATCCTTTAAGCAAATCAGCTGAAGTTTTATCAATTAAAATATTTTGATAATTTAAATCATCATCTTGTTTTGATTTATCAAATGTAAATTCATATTGAAAACCAGAACATCCTCCACCTTTGATAGCGATTCTAAAGAATGATCCTTTGTCTTTTTTTGACAATAAATTATCTATTTGTTTTAACGCTTTATCCGTAAATTTAATTTCTTTAATCATGTCTGAACACTGATATTACTAATATAATACTTAATTATTTAAATTAAAGGATGAAAAAAGACACTTTGTTAGGCGTATTTAAAAGTAAAGGCAGACTTAATAAAGAAGCTAATTCAAAATACAGATCTCCTTTTCAACGCGACAGAGATCGGATAATACACAGCGCATCATTCAGAAGATTAAAGCATAAAACCCAAGTATTTGTTAACACTGAAGGGGATCATTTTAGAACAAGAATCACTCATTCAATTGAGGTTGCTCAAATAGCAAGATCAATTGCAAAATATCTAAAATTAAATGAAGATTTAGCAGAAACCTTAAGTCTTGCTCATGATTTAGGTCATACTCCATTTGGCCATGCAGGAGAGGATGCTTTAGATGAATGTATGCAAAATTATGGAGGTTTCGATCACAATCTTCAGACACTAAGAATAGTAATGTTTTTAGAGAATAAATATTTTAAATTTGCTGGATTAAATTTAACTCTTGAAACTTTAGAAGGACTTTTAAAACATAATGGACCAGTAGATGATCTAAGCATGATCAATAAACTAATTGGATCAAAAGTTTTCAAAAATAAGATTAACTTTAATACGTATCCATCATTAGAAGCTCAAATATCAGCAATATCAGATGATATTGCCTATAATAATCATGATATACAGGATGGAATTAAAGCAAACCTATTTAAACTTGAGGAACTAGTTGAATTAGAATTTTTTAAAGACATTTATCAAAAATATAAAAATAAAATAAATAAAAAAAATTATAAAATTGCTATTTATCAAATTATCAGAGACTCAATAGATATTATGATAAGAGATTTACTAAGTAATACAGAGAAAAATATTAAAAAATTTAAAATTAAGTCATTAAAAGATGTATCAAAATCAAATCAATTAATAGTTTCTTTTTCAGATAAAATAGAAAATTCAGAGCAAGAAATCAGATCATTTTTAAGACATAGAATGTATGACAATAAATCGGTGCTTAATAAGAATCAAAGAGGCAAAATGATAATTAAGAAATTATTTAAAATAATTAAATCAAATCCTAGAAAATTTCTTACTAAAGAGCAATTGACTAAAGACAAATATAGAGCTATTTCAGATTTTATATCTGGTATGACAGACAGATACGCAATTAACCTTTATAACGATAATAAATGAATATTTTTGAATTATATTTAGATAAAATTAAATCTATTATTGTTGAGCTTAGTAAAAAAAATAAACTCATCATTCCAGAAAGTTTCAATGGTATTAATGCGGAAATACCACCCCCAAAATTTGATTGTGATATTTCAACTAATGTCGCAATGGTTTTATCGAAACTAAACAAAACTTCTCCAATACAATTAGCAGAAAAACTTGCACCTGAAATAAAAAATAGTGACGATCAAATAGAAAATATATCCGTTGCTAAACCTGGTTTCATAAATATTAAATTTAAGCCATCTTTTTGGTCAAACTTTATTAAAGATATAATCGATAATGCTGAAAAATTTGGAATTAACGAAAAAGAGAAAAAAAATAATTATTTAGTTGAATTTGTATCAGCTAATCCCACAGGACCTTTGCATGTTGGTCACTGTAGAGGAGCTATTTTAGGTGATGTCATATCTAATGTGTTAATATTTAATAAACATAAGGTTACGAAAGAGTATTATGTAAATGATTATGGTAACCAGATTATAAATTTTACTAAATCTGTATATTTTAGAATTAGGGAAGTAAAATTTAACGAAACATTTCCTCAAGATAATCCTGATTTGTATCCAGGAGACTACCTTGTTGATTTTGCAAATAATATAGTTTCAGATAATTCAGATCTGAATTTTGATAATTATGAGGAAATAAGTGATAAGTTAACAGCTTTATCTATAGAACAGGCGCTACTTTTAATTAAAAAGAATCTTAAGAGTTTAGGAATTAACCACGATAATTTTGTTAGCGAAAAAAGTATTGTTTCAAATAATGAAGTAGAGAGTGTAATAAAATTTTTAGAAAAGAATAAATTTGTATACAAAGGAAAAATTAAAGCTCCTGCTGGTGAAGATGATAAAAACTGGGTAGAAAGAGAACAGTTACTTTTTAAATCTACTGATTTTGGTGACGATAAAGATAGAGCTTTACAAAAGTCAGATGGAACATGGACTTATTTTGCAAGTGATGTTGCTTATCATAAAAATAAAGTAGATCGTAAATTTGATTATTTAATAAATATTCTTGGCGCAGATCATGCTGGTTACACCAAAAGAATTTCATCCTCAGTTGAAGCTTTATCAGGAAAAAAAGATAAATTGATTTGTAAAATTAGTCAGCTTGTAAAATTAATTAAAGATAACAAACCATTTAAGATGTCTAAAAGAAAAGGCGACTACATTACGGTTAATGATTTAATTGAGGAAGTTGGAAAAGATGCAACTAGATTCATCATGCTTAATAGAAGTAGTGATGTGGAATTAGATTTTGATTTTGATGCTGTAAAAGAAAAA
>CACJDW010000010.1 GCA_902592275.1 uncultured Pelagibacteraceae bacterium | reverse complement strand
TAGATTAAGAAAAGTACACAAAACATATTTAGCTATCTGCCAAGGTGAAATTAGTAAAAAATCTGGTGTATGGGATGATGATTTAATTAGGTATGACGGTGATAAAAAAATAATTGAAAAAGCAAAAACAATTTTTAAAGTCATTGATAAAAATTCTGAAGCAAGTTTATTAGAATTAAAACCTATTACAGGGCGAAAACATCAGTTAAGAAAACAATTATATGCGATCGGAAACCCTATATTTGGAGATACAAAATATAAATTATCAAATTCTAATAAAGGAATTAATAAAAATTTAATGTTACATTCATACCAAATTAAATTTAAAATTAATGACATAAAACATACTTATTCAGCACTGTTACCTGATTATTTTCAAAAACTTTTAAAATCTAAAAGACTTAGATTTTTAAATTTGAAATAAAATTTTTAATTAATATATCATTTAGATTTGAGTAATCCTGATCTAAAATATTTTTCAAATTAGTTACTCCTTTATCTGAAATACCACATGGTATAATTTTTTTATAATTTTCTAGATCATTATTTATATTTATTGCAAAACCATGATAGGCAATCCATTTGCTAACTCTGATACCTATTGCAGCAATTTTTTTAACTTCATTATTAGATTTATGCCATATTCCAATATTATCTTTATCTGGAAAAGTTTCTATTTTATAAAATTTTAAAGTTTGAATTATTGTTTTTTCAATAATTGTTATAAATTTTCTGATATCTTTTTTTTTTCTTAAATCTAAAACAAAATAACAAATTAATTGGCCTGGCCCATGGTAAGTAATTTTACCACCTCTATTCGTTTCTAATATATTTATGGATTTATCAATAATCTCAGTCTCTTTATAAGAAGTTCCTCCTGTAAAAACTTCATTATGCTCCAAAGTCCAAATTAATTCTTGCTCATTATTTTCATACAAATCCTTTAATCTTGACTCTAATATATTAATAGCATCAAAATAATTTACTGGTTTTATTGACTTTTTGATCTCAATGTTCATTTATAATTTGTATTATCTTTATTATGTATTAATAGTGCAAATCTAAATTATAGGTAGATTTATGTCTTTAACTAAAAAAACTAAAGATAAAAAAGTAAATTTTGAGTTTAATAAAGAATACATAAGAGTTGTTACTAGCAAAATAGCTAACAATGATGCTCAATTTATTACCAATTCATTTAATGAAATGCACCCTGCTGATGCCGCAGACATTATTGAGCATCTAAGTGAAGGAGATAGAGAAAGTTTAATTAAACTAAATAATTTCAATATTGATCCGGAGGTTTTTGTTGAATTAAATGAGTCTATTCAATCAGAAATTATTACCTATTTATCTTCAGAATCTATAGTAAGTATTCTAAAAGGTTTAGAGTCAGACGATGCTATATCTATATTAGAAAATGTTCCTGAAGAGGATAAAAATGCAATCCTTAGCTCTTTACCCCCTAAAGATAGATTTGCTCTTTTAGAAAGCTTGAGCTATCCAGAAGATACTGCTGCTAGACTTATGCAGCGTGAATTTACAGCTATACCAAGTAATTGGTCTGTAGGTCAAACAATTGACTATTTAAGAGAAAACAAAGATTTACCAGAGGAGTTTTTTAGAAATTTTTATTGTTAATGAGGATTTTAAACCAATAGGTACCGTTCCTTCATCTAGAGTTTTAACAACACCTCGAGATACTAAAATGGCAACAATTATGTCAGAATCTCAATTATTAATTCCTGTAGAGATGGATAAAGAGGAAGTTGCTAACTTATTTGAAAATTACAATTTAAATTCAGCCGCCGTTGTAGACAAAAATAATAAATTAGTTGGTATGATTATGAACGATGACGTTTTAACAGTCTTGAAAGAAGAAGCTGAGGAGGATGCTTTAAGATTAGCAGGGGTAGGAGATGAAGAAATTACAGATGGAGTTGTAAAAAAGACAAAAAGAAGATTCAATTGGCTTTTGCTTAATTTATTTACTGCCTTTCTAGCCACATGGTGCATTAGTTTATTTGGAGCAACAATCGAACAAATGGTAGTATTAGCTTTCTTGATGCCTATTGTAGCTTCAATGGGAGGAAATGCCGGAATGCAAACACTTGCAGTTACAGTAAGAACTATAGCTACAAATGATTTAACTCAAAATAATTTCTCATCTAATGTATTTAAAGAATTTTCTATTGGTATTTTAAATGGAATTATATTTGCAGCAATAAGTGCTTTAATTGTACAGATATGGTTTCAAGATAGTATCCTTTCATTGATCATAGCAATATCAATGGTATTAACAATGATAATAGCTGGATTATTTGGTATTTTAGTTCCTTTTACCCTAAAAAAAAATGAATATAGATCCAGCGATTGCTTCAAGTGTTTTTGTGACAACAATTACAGATGTAATTGGTTTTGTTTCTTTCTTGGGAGTTGGAGCTTACTTTTTATAAAATTACAGGTTATCAATTAGTCTGATATTGTTTAAATAATAAGCGATAAATAATCTTGAATTTTGTTTTGTGCTTGAAATTTTTAAATTATTTATATTTCTTAGCTCTAAATAATCAATTTTTATTTTATAATTATTTTTTAATTCTTTTTTTTTAAGATTTAAAAAGCTCGAAATTTTTTTCTTATTTTTAATATTTTTTTTAATATTCACTAGTTTTTTATAAATTTTTGCTGCAATGACTATACTAGATTTATTTAAAAGAAGGTTTCTTGATGAAAGTGCCACATTATTCCTATCGCGAATTGTTTTACAAGGAATGATCTTGGTTTTATATGTTCTTTCTAATTGTTTTTTTACCAAATATAATTGTTGAAAATCTTTTTCTCCCATAAATATTTTTTGGGGGTTTATAATTTTAGTTAGTTTATTCATTACATCTAAAACACCTTCAAAATGACCTTTTCTAAACTTTGCACACAAAATTTTATCTTTTTTAAGTAATGTAATTTGTGGTTTTTTTTTATCTTTGTATATATCTTTGAATTTAGGAAGATAAACAAAATCAACTTTTTTGCTTTTTTTTAAGAATTTTTAAATCCTTTTTGATATTTCTTGGATAGGATCTTAAATCTTTTTTGTTATTAAATTGTTTTGGATTAACAAAAATACTTACAATTGTTTTTTTACAAAGTTTTTTTGATTTATCTATTAGTGACAAATGACCTTTATGTATTCCACCCATAGTAGGAACAAAGCCAAGGTCATTAAATGGCCTTAATGATTCAAATAATGACGTATTGTTTAATAAAATTTTCATTTGTATTAAAATATTTAATAAGTAAAACATTTAAATGATTAAACAAGCAATTATTCCATTGGCTGGTTTAGGTACTAGGCTGCTGCCTTTAACTAGTGTATTTGCTAAAGAGCTTCTACCAATAAACGGCAAGCCTGGAATTGAGTATATCCTTGATGAATGTATTGATGCCGGAATTAAAGAAATAGTTTTTATAATATCTACCAAGAAACAAATGATTAAAAAATACTTTTACAGTGATAATTTTTATCAAAGTATTATTAAAAAAAAGAAAGATCAAAGAATAATTAATGAGTATAAAAAAATACTAAAATATAAAAAAAAAATAAAATTTGTATATCAAAATATTCCCAAAGGTACTGGTGATGCAGTACTTAAAACACAAAAATTTATTAAAAATAAATATTTTTTAATGTTGTTACCTGATGATCTAATAATTAAAAAAAATTGCTCAAAAGCTATGATAAGAGTTCATAGTAAATATAGTGCTTCGGTTATGGCTTCTATGAAGGTGAATAAAAAAACTGTTTCGAGATGGGGTATTTATAAATTAAATAAAAAATTAAATAAAACAGATTATTTGATTGATGGTGTTTTAGAAAAACCATCTGTTAAAAATGCACCGTCAAATAATGCTGTTATAGGTAGATACATTTTGCCAAGAACAATATTTAAGAAACTTAAATCATTAAAACCAAGTAAAGGAAATGAAATCCATATAACCGATGCAATTCAAGAGTTAATAAATGACAAAGAGAAATTTGTAGCACATAATTTTGAAGGTAAATATCTTGATTGTGGAACAATGAAAGGTTACATCAACTCTTCAAAAATAATAGGTAAATTATGAAATTATGCATGATTGGTACTGGCTATGTTGGTTTAGTAAGCGGTGTTTGTTTTGCTGACCTAGGTAATGATGTTACATGTGTAGATAAAGATAATAACAAAATTAATAATTTAAAAAAAGGCATCATACCTATTTATGAGCCTGGTTTAGAAGAATTAGTTTTAAAAAATTATAAAAATAAAAGACTAAATTTTTCAACAAACTTAAAAGAATCTATAAAGAAATCAGATATTGTTTTTATATGTGTAGGAACTCCAACAAAAAAAAATAGTAATAGTGCAGATCTTAGCCAGGTTTATTCTGTAGCAAAAGAAATCTCTAAATCTATAAATAAATTCAAGATTATAATCAATAAATCTACAGTACCTGTAACAACAGGAGATGAAGTAGAGAAGATTATTGCCAAAAAGGTAATTAGAAAGTATTTCTCAGTTGTTTCAAATCCTGAATTTTTAAGAGAAGGAGAGGCAATACGTGATTTTATTTATCCTGATAGAGTTGTTATTGGTTCTAATGATGAAAAATCTAAAAAAATATTAAAAAACCTATATTCTCCATTAATATCTAAAGGCGCAAAGTTTCTATCCACAAATAGACGAGCTGCAGAATTAATTAAATATGCATCGAATGCTTTTCTAGCAACTAAAATTACATTTATTAATGAAATAGCAAATTTATGTGAAAAAACTGGGATTGATGTTGAGGATATTTCAATAGGTATAGGTCTTGATAAAAGAATTGGAAGTAGGTTTTTAAGAGCAGGGCCAGCTTATGGCGGATCTTGTTTTCCAAAAGATACCAAAGCAATTGTTTCTACAGCGGATAAATTTAAAACTAATTTATCCGTAATAAAAAGTGTAATTAAATCCAATGAAATTAGGTCAGATATATTGCAAAAAAGAGTTAATTTAATATTAAAAAATAAAATTAAAAATAAAAAAATATCTTTTTTGGGGGTAACATTTAAAGCTAACACAGATGATATGAGAGATTCATCAAGCTTAAAATTAATTCCTTATTTATCAAGAAGAGGTGCTCAAATTAAATACTATGATCCTACTGGCTTTAAAAAGGAATTTAGTAAATTAAAAAATGTTGAATTCTCGCAATCTATACAAGATTCAATTAAAGGATCTGATTTAATTATAATTCATACTGAATGGAATGATTTCAAATCAATAAATTTTAGAAAATTTTCTAAAAATAAAAATCTCATTATTTATGATATGAGAAATATTTTTTCTCCTGATAAGATTAAGAAAATAGGTTTTAAATATTTTGGAATTGGAAGATAGTATTAATTTAATTCAAAAATTGCATCAACTTCAACTGATACACCTAAGGGTAAACTATTAGTGCTCACAGCAGCTCTAGTATGCATACCATCCTTACCAAAGATTAAAGCAATCAGATCAGACGCTCCATTTATAACTTTTGGCTGATCAGTAAACTCGTCAGTAGAATTTACAAATCCAGTCAATTTAATACATGATTTTATTTTATTTAAATCTCCATTACACGCACTTTTGGCCTGTGATACTATACTTAAAGCACATCTCTCAGCAGCATTATATCCATCCTCAGTAGATAATTCTTTACCTAACTTACCTTTAATTAATTCTCCATTTTCCGAAATTGAAATTTGACCTGAAATGTATAATAGTTTCCCTGTTATTTTCGTTGCTACGTATGATCCAACTGGAGCTTTTGGCTCTGGAAGTTTTATATTATTTCTAATTAGACTCTCTTCAAAATTCATTTTTCTTTTTTCTTAAACCAATCAGTTAAATATTTTTTTTCTTTAATATTATTAGTATCAAGACCAAAACCTGATGTTTTCTTTTTAACTTTTCCACCTAAGCATTTTAAATATTCTTTAGACAATTTATTATATGAAGAACAATTTTCATTTCCAAGAGAATAATTATTTATAAAAAAAGATAGGATTATTAGGAAGAATATTTTTTTCATTTAACTTTTCTTTTTTTTTTGCTTCTTATTCTTATCGTATTCTCTTCTTTTCTCAATAAGTATTAGAGCCTCTTCCATCGTGATTTCAGTTGGGTCTTTTTCCTCAGGTATTGTTGCATTTAAAGATTTGTATTTTATATAAGGTCCGTATTGTCCTTTCATTATTCTCACGGGCTTCTTATCTTCAGGGTGTTCACCCAAGTCTTTAATAATTGATGATGACATTCTTCCTGGTTTTGCTTCAGCTATAAGTGTAATAGCTCTATTTAATCCTATAGAAAAAATTTCATCGACGTTTTCTATTCTTGCCGATTTATTCTCGCATTTCAAATAAGGACCAAATCTCCCTGTATTTAATGTGATTTCTTTTTGATTCTCAGGATTAATACCCAGTGATTTAGGAAGTGAGCATAAAAATTTAGCTTTCTCTAAATCTATACTTTCTAATTCAATTCCTTTTGGAATTGACACATTTTTTAATAGTTCGTTTACTTCAGGTTTCTTTTTCTTAGTTTTTTTTCTTTTTTTTGGTTTTTCTTCTTCAATATTCTCTTCAAGAACTTTCTCATACTGAAGATATGGACCAAATCTTCCATTTTTTAAAAAAATATCATTTCCATTTTCATGTTTTCCAAGAAATTTTGGTTCAGCAAGTTTTGATTGAGCAGCCGCTTTAGCTTTTGATAGTGGTCTTGTAAATTTACATTCTGGATAGTTTGAACATCCAATAAACGCACCTCCTCTAAAACTGTTTTTTAAACTAAGAGAACCTGTATCACATAACTGACATTTTCTAACTATCTTTCCTTCTTTATCAGTGTCAAATATCAATGCTCCCAAACTTTCATTTAAGAGATCTAAAACCTCTCTAGTTCTTTTTTCTTTTACCTCTGAAACATTACTATTAAAATCTTTCCAAAACATTTCTAGAACTTTTAACCAACTTTCTTTTCCAGAAGTTATTTCATCTAGTTGATCCTCTAATCCAGCTGTAAAGTTATAATCCACATACTTTGAAAATAGTTTTTCTAAAAACGCAGAAATTAATTTACCTCTGTCAGTTGGGAAAAATCTTTTATTAACTATTTCTGCATAACCTCTATTTGCTATTGTTGAAATTATACTTGCATAAGTTGAAGGCCTTCCAATTCCTAACTCTTCTAATTTTTTAACCAAACTCGCCTCAGAGTAACGTGGGGGAGGTTGGGTAAAATGTTGTTCATCAATAAGAGCTTCTATATTAATTGGTCCTTTTGACATCTCAGGTAAAATTTGCTCATCATCATCTTTGCCTTGATTTGAATAAACTTTTAAAAATCCATCAAATTTCAAAACCGATCCGCTTGATTTACATATAGTTTTACCGTCTTCAGATTCAATCGTTATTGTATTTCTATCAAATTTTGCTGTTTCCATTTGAGACGATAGAGCTCTAGACCAAATTAAAGAATATAATTTTTGCTGGTCAGAACTTAAATACTTTTTAATTGAGTCTGGATTTCTATTAATATCAGTTGGTCTTATTGCTTCATGAGCTTCCTGAGCGTTTTTTGCTTTTTTTCCTGAGTAATTATTTGGATTTTCTGGCAAGTATTCGTTACCATATTCTTTTTTAATAAAATTCCTAAAATCAGTGACAGCATCAGCTGATAAATTAGTTCCATCCGTTCTCATATAAGTAATTAACCCAACAGTATCTCCCTCAATTTCTATTCCTTGATAAAGTTTCTGAGCTATTTGCATTGTTCTTGATGCACCAAAACCCAATCTACTAGAAGCAACTTGCTGAAGCGTTGAAGTAGTAAAGGGTCCCGAAGGATTTCTGCTAACAACTTTTGAGGAAATATCAGTTATGTTAAATTTTTTATACTTAATATTATCAATTGCCTTTTCAATTTCTTCTTTTTTTTTAAATGAAAATTTTTCAATTTTTTCTCCATCAAGTTGAGAAATACTTGCTGTAATATTGCTCTTGTTTTTATCCTGAAAATTAATACTTAAAGTCCAAAATTCTTCTGGCTTGAATAATTCAATTTCATGCTCTCTTTCAGTGATCAATTTCAGCGCTACAGATTGAACTCTACCAGCAGATTTTGAACCAGGTAATTTTGTCCATAGTATTGGTGATATATTAAATCCCACCAAATAATCTAGTGCTCTTCTAGCCATGTATGCATCGACTAATAGAGGCTCTATCTGTCTTGGATTTTCAATACCATGTGTGACAGCTTTTTTTGTTATTTCGTTAAATACAACACGTTCAATTTCTTTATCCTTTAAAAGTTTTTTTTCATCTAAATATTCTTTTACATGCCATGCTATTGCTTCACCCTCACGATCTGGGTCAGTAGCAAGAATTATTTTTGAAGAATCTTTCGCAGCATCAGTAATTTCTTTTAAATATTTTTTTGAGAAGCTATCAACTTCCCATTCCATCTTAAAATTTTGATCAGGATCAACAGATCCATTTTTTGATGGAAGATCTCTAATATGACCATAGCTTGCTAAAACGGTATAGTTATCGCCTAAATATTTATTAATTGTTTTAGCTTTAGCAGGGCTTTCAACTATGACTAGATTCATAAAATAACAAACTACTCAAAAGAGTTTGATAGTCAAATTAATAAATTTTTGTCTTAGTTTCTTCTTTATTTTTCAGGCGTTTAATATTTTCTCTGTGGGTAAAAAATATTAAAATAAACATTATTACGTAAAAAAATACATTTTCTGATCCTTTCATAATTAAAATATAAGCAGGTATAGAAAGTGATCCTATCAAGGAAGCTAAAGATGAATATTTAGAAATAAAAAAAATTATTAACCAACAAACCCCAAATACTAAACCAAAAATAATATTTAAAGAAAAAAGTATCCCAACATATGTTGCTACACCTTTGCCACCTTTGAATTTTAACCATACAGGGAACACATGACCTATAAAAGCACATAAAGCTGAAATATAGATCGCATCAGGGAAATTAATTTTTACGTATAAAACAGGTATTGCTGCTTTTAACACATCAAGTATTAGTGTTGAATAACCAATTGATTTGTTACCAGTTCTTAAAGCATTTGTTGCGCCAATATTACCAGAGCCGATTTCTCTGATATCTTTTTTTAAAAATACTTTAGTTAAAATTAATCCAAAAGGAATTGATCCCATCAGGTATGAGATTATACCTATTATAAAAAGTTCCATTTTTATATTTTAAATAATTCTATACCTTTTACAAATGTATTGGTTACTTTTCCTTGAAGTTTCTTATCTTCAATTGATGTATTTTTAGATTTAGAGATTAAATTTTCTTTTTTTACAATCCATGGTTTATTGATATCTACTATACAAAAATCTGCATCATTACCTATGGACAAGTTACCTTTATTTATTTTTAATATTTTTGCTGGGTTAGAGGTTAAAGCTTGAATTATAGTTTCAAGATTTACGGATCCATTATGAAACAATTCTAAACTTAAAGATAACAAAGTTTCAATACCAGATGCACCTGTTGCAGCTTGCGCAAAAGTTAATCTTTTAGATTCTTCATCTTCAGGTTTATGGTCAGAAACTATTACATCAATAGTTTTATCTTTTAATCCTTGAACTAAAGCTTCTCGATCTTCTTCTCTTCTTAGTGGAGGTGACAATTTTAAAAATGTTCTAAAATCTCCAATATCGTTTTCATTTAATGAGAGATTATTTATTGATACACCGCATGTAAATTTAACATTTTGTTTACGCTCCTTAATTATATCTACAGATTTACCTGCTGATAGTTGAGATATATGATATCGACATTTAGTTTTTTCTAAGAGAGTAAGATCTCTTTCTATTATAATTCTTTCGGCTATATCTGGTATGCTTGATAAGCCTAGTTTTGTTGCAATAATACCAGAATTAATCATTCCATTTTTAGCCAAATCGTAATCTTCAGCATGTTGCATTATAAGACATCCCAAATCTTTGGCTGAATTCATAATTCTAGACATAAGTCTAGTATTTTGAATTGTTTTAACTCCATCAGTAAATGCTATAATTCCTTTTTTAGCTAGCAACCCAAATTCAGTCATATTGGTACCATCAGTGTTTTGAGTTAATGAAGCGCAAGGAAAGATATTTATTTTAGACTTATCACGTCCTCTTCTTTTTAAAAAATCTACAATTGAAACATTATCTATAATTGGGTCTGTATTAGGCATCGTTACAACTGAGGTAACTCCACCAGACAATGCTGCATTACTCAAAGTTCTAAAATTTTCTTTGTATTCATATCCTGGTTCGCCTACAAAAACTCTCATATCTACTATACCAGGGAATATATATTTACCTTTTAAGTCAGTAGGCTTTTCTCTAGTTGGTAAATTATTTGTGTTAACCTTTTTTCCTACAGCTTCTATCCTTCCATCTTCTCCAATTATTAATCCACCATATTCGTTTATAGAATTATGAGGATCTATAATATTTGCATTTATAAAGTATTGTTTTTTCATTTATTCACAAAATATTTTTAAACACGCCATTCTTACTGCAACACCTAATTCAACTTGTTCCTTAATTACACTTTTGTTTATGTCGTCTGCCAATCTTGTATCAATCTCAATTCCTCTATTCATTGGACCAGGATGCATTATTAAAGCATCTGATTTTGCATGATCAAGTTTGTCAGGAGTTAATCCATAATATTCATAGTACTCTCTATTTGATGAAAGATATGAACTGGTCATCCTTTCATTTTGTAATCTAAGCATCATTACAATATCACAATCTTTGAGACCCTTTTTCATATCAGTAAAAGTGTTCACACCAAATTTTTCAATTTCTTTTGGCATAAGATTAGATGGAGCAACTATATTAACCTCAGCTCCTAACATTGTAAGAAGATAAATATTTGATCTTGCCACTCTCGAATGAAGTATGTCTCCACATATAGCTATTTTTAATCCCTGAATTTTTTTTTTTCGATTTCTAATGGTTAATGCATCTAATAATGCTTGAGTAGGGTGCTCACGTCTACCATCACCAGCGTTTAAAACTACACAATTAACTTTTTGAGATAATAGATTACAAGCACCAGAATCTTGATGTCTGATCACAATTATATCAGGATGCATTGCGTTTAAGGTCATTGCCGTATCAATCAATGTTTCACCTTTTTTAATGGCCGAGTTACCCATATTCATTGACATAACATCCGCACCAAGTCTTTTTCCAGCAAGTTCAAATGAGCTTTGTGTTCTAGTTGATGGCTCAAAGAATAAGTTTATTTGTGTTTTGCCTCTTAACACATCAATTTTTTTATTTTTACTCTGGTTTAATTTTATGAACGCTTCTGACTCATCCAGGATATAATTAATATCATTAACTGATAAATCTTGGATACCTAACAGATGTTTTTGTGAGATTTTAATAGCTTTAGGGGTTTTAATTGCCATTAAAATTAACTCTATAGCTATAAAGCCCCTAAATGGCAAGGATTAATTATTTAAATAATCTAGGGCTCCCTGAAGAATAAATGCAGCTGCGTTTTGATCTATGTTTTTTTCACGCTTAGAAACATTAATATCAAGCTGACTAGATAGATTAAATGCTCCAACAGTTGAAAGTCTTTCATCCCATAAGCAAACTTCTACATCAATATTTTGGTCTATATTTTTAGATACATCACTTACTGATTGAGCGGAAGGACCTAATGAACCATCCATGTTAATTGGATATCCAATGATAATTCCTTTAATATTATTTTCCTCTATTATTTTTTTTAATTCGTTGATTAGATCATCATTATTGGTTTTATTGATTGTTTTAAAAGGTGTGGCTATTGACTGTTTTTCATCACAAATTGATACACCGATTCTTTTTGAACCAAGATCTAAACCAATCAATCTTGAGGTTTCAGACTGTTTTTTTTTGAATTCTTCAATAGTGATCATATTGTATATTTTAAACTTAAGTGATAGTTTGCGACATATTTAAATACCATATGAGCATCGATCTTAAAACAATAAAGCACATATCTAAACTATCAAGAATTTCTGTAGATGAGAAAAAAGCAGAGAAACTTGCAGGAGATTTAAATTCAATTTTCGATTTTATTGAAAAACTTAACGAATTAAAAACTGACAATGTTGAACCATTAACTTCTGTTGCTGAAACAACTCTAAAACTAAGGTCAGATGAAGTAAAAAGTAAAAACTTAAGAGATCAAGTATTAAAAAATTCTCCTAAGGAAAATGAAGATTATTTTGTAGTACCAAAGGTAATTGAATAATGTCAGATATAACTAAACAATCATTATCTGAGCTAGTAGAAAATATAAAAGGTAAAAAACTTTCATCAAGTGAAGTTACTAAAGCATTTGTTGAAAGATCAGAAAAATCAAAAGAATTAAATGCGTATATAACTGAAGATTATGCAAATGCTTTAAATAAAGCAAAAAAATTTGATGAAAAACCTAATCTTGATCTGAAATTACCTGGCATTCCAATGGCTGTAAAAGATTTATTTTGTACAAGAGATTTAAGAACTACGGCAGGTAGTAAGATTTTAAATAACTTTGTTCCAACATACGAGTCAACAGTCACACAAAACATTTGGAATGAAGGAGCTATTCTAATGGGTAAATTAAATTGTGATGAATTTGCAATGGGTTCATCTAATGAAACTAGTTTTTTTGGTAATGTACAAAACCCAATTGATAAAAATTTAGTTCCAGGAGGATCCTCTGGTGGATCGTCTTCTGCTGTAGCAGCTCAATTAACACCAATAACTATTGGAACAGATACAGGTGGTTCTATAAGACAGCCTGCTTCATTTACTGGTACTGTCGGATTAAAACCCACTTATGGTAGTTGCTCTAGATACGGAATCGTAGCATTTGCATCATCTCTAGATCAAGCTGGTCCAATGGCACAAAATGTTAAAGATTGTGCATTGTTACAGGAAGTTATTAGCACTTATGATGAAAAAGATTCTACTTCAATAGATTTTAAAAGAAACGAGTACGGCAAAGAGTTAACAAAAGATATTAAAGGTAAAAAAATAGGAATACCCAAAGAATATAGAGTAGATGGCATGCCTAAAGAAATAGAAGACCTATGGAAAAAAGGTATTGAATACGCAAAAGATTGTGGTGCTGAGATTATCGACATATCTCTACCTCATACTAATTATGCACTACCAACTTATTACATAGTAGCGCCAGCAGAGGCCTCATCTAATTTGGCTAGATACGACGGTGTAAAATACGGTTTTAGAGCTGAAGGAGAAAATCTTATAGATATGTATGAAAAAACTAGATCTGAAGGATTTGGTGCTGAGGTTCAAAGAAGAATAATGATTGGAACTTATGTTTTATCTTCAGGATATTATGATGCTTATTATCTTAAAGCACAAAAGGTAAGAAAACTTATTAAAAATGATTTTGATGATGCTTATAAAAAAGTTGATGCAATTCTAACCCCATCTACTCCAAGTTCTGCGTTTAAAATTGGTGAAAAAACAAATGATCCGGTTTCAATGTATTTAAATGATATTTTTACTGTTCCTGTAAATTTAGCAGGTTTACCTGGAATTTCTATACCTGCAGGCCATGATGCTAAAGGATATCCATTAGGATTACAAATAATTGGTAAAGCTTTTGATGAACAAAATATTTTAAACATTGCATATGCTATGGAAGAAAAAATTAATTTTAAAAACAATATTACTGATTGGTGGATTAAGTGAGTAAGACCAAATCTGAATATCTAATTAATAGACATGATAATCAATATGAAGTTGTCATTGGTTTAGAAGTTCATGCACAAGTTACATCGGAGTCAAAATTATTCTCAACATCAGCGACCAAATTTGGAGCTGAGCCAAATACTCAAGTAAGTTTAGTTGATGCAGCATTTCCAGGAATGTTGCCGGTAATAAACGAGTATTGCGTAAAACAAGCTATCAAAACAGGAATTGGCTTAAAAGCTAAAATCAATAAGAGATCTGTCTTTGATAGAAAAAATTATTTTTATGCTGACTTACCTCAGGGGTATCAAATCTCACAATTCAAAGATCCGATTGTAGGCGAGGGTAAAGTAATACTTGATATGCCTGATGGTCATAAAGAGGTAGGTATAGAAAGATTACACTTGGAGCAAGATGCAGGTAAAAGCATTCATGATCTAGATCCTAAAAATACTTTTGTAGATTTAAATAGATCAGGTGTGGCTTTAATGGAAATTGTAAGTAAACCTGACCTAAGATCTCCAGATGAAGTAAATGCATATATTAAAAAATTAAGATCTATAATGAGATATTTAGGTACTTGTGATGGAAACATGCAGGAAGGATCTTTGAGAGCCGATGTAAATGTATCTGTCAGAAAAAAAGGTTCAAAAGAATTTGGAACTCGATGTGAGATAAAAAATGTTAACTCAATAAAGTTCATGCAGATGGCAATTGAATACGAAGCTAACAGACAAGTAGATTTAATTGAGGAAGGTCAAACGATTGATCAAGAAACAAGACTTTTTGATACTAAAAAAAATGAAACTAGATCAATGAGATCAAAAGAGGATGCTCATGATTATAGATATTTTCCAGATCCAGACTTATTGCCATTAGAGGTTTCAGATGATTTTATTGAAAATTTGAAATCAGAAATTCCAGAGTTACCAGATGAAAAGAAAAAAAGATTTATAGAAAAATTCAAATTATCACCTTACGAAGCAAACATTTTAGTTTCTGATATTGAAACATCAAATTACTTTGAAAATGTAATTAAGAAGTCTGATGTAAAACTTGCAACAAATTGGATAATTGGTGAATTATTTGCAGCGTTAAATGAAAAAAATTTAGAAATAACTGAAAGCCCTATAAGCGCAGGCAATTTATCAAAATTAATCAATTTAATTAAAGATGGAACAATTTCTGGAAAAATTGCAAAAACAGTTTTCGAACAAATGATGGAGGGTGACAAAGATCCTCAGAAAATTGTTGAAGAAAAAGGTTTAAAACAAGAGAGTGATCCAAAAGCACTTGAGGCACTGATAGATAAGGTTATTGATGATAACAGAGACAAAGCTACCGAATATAAATCTGGTAAAGTTAAATTATTTGGTTTCTTTGTGGGTCAAGTAATGAAAGTTTCTGGTGGAAAAGCAAATCCTCAATTAGTTAATGAGATTTTAAAGAAAAAACTTTAGAATTTATGGGTTCAGACCTAAATATAAATAAAGAACTCCAAGAGTATATTTTAAGTCATGGATTTAATTTACATCCAGTACAAAAAGAAATAATTAATTACAACACTTCTCTTGGCGATATCAAAAGAATGCAAATATCAATTTCACAAAGTCAATTTTTGCATTTAATTATAAAAATTTCAAATATCAAAAAAATTTTAGAGATAGGTACATTTACAGGATTAAGTACGTTATCTATGGCTTTGGCATTATCAGATAATGGTAAAATCATTGCTTTAGATAAAAATGAAGAAACTAATAAAGTTGCAACAGATTTTTTCAAAAAAGCTAAGCAAGATCATAAAATAAAAACATTAATTAAACCTGCTTTAGAAAGTTTAGATGAAATTAAAAATGAAAAGTTTGATTTAGTTTTTATTGATGCTGATAAAATGAATTATATTGAATACTATGAACATTCTTTACAATTATTGAACAAAAATGGTCTAATAATCATTGATAATGTTTTATGGTATGGAGAAGTTGTGAATGAAAACAATAATGATAAATTTACTAAAAATATTAAAGAGTTTAATAGTCATATCTCAAAGGATACAAGGGTTGAAAAGTTAATAATTCCTCTTGGTGATGGTATGACTGTTTGTAGAAAATTATAATGTTTGAAGTAGTTGGTTTTTATAAATTTGTCAAAATTTCTTATCTAAAGAAAAATCAAAAAGTTTTATTAGAAACTTTAAAAAAGAAAAACATTAGAGGTACGATAATTATCTCTAAAGAAGGGGTAAACGGAACTATCTCTGGTAAAGCTGCAGACATTAAATTCACAATTAACAATTTAAAAAGAGCTTTTAATTTTAAAGAATTTAACAGCAGCAATAAATCTAAAAGCTTATTCCAACCATTTCATAAACCTAAAGTGAAAATCAAAAACGAGGTTGTTCCTATGAATTTAATTTTAAATAAAAGAATAAAGAAAAAGGATAGCCATGTAGATCCAATCAAATGGAATAAGCTGATTAAAGAAAAAGATACTGTTCTTATAGATGCGAGAAAACCATTTGAGTATGATGTTGGAACCTTTAAGGGAGCAATCAATCCTGATATTGATAACTTTAGAGATTTTCCAAAATATTTAAAAAAATTAAAAAAAAATCAACCTATAGCTATGTTTTGTACTGGTGGAATTCGTTGTGAAAAGGCATCTGTATATTTGGAGAATAAAGGGTTTAATAACATTTATCAGTTAAATGGTGGAATTTTAAATTATCTTAAAAAAACCAATAAGAAAAAAAGCTTATGGAAAGGTGAATGCTTTGTTTTTGATAACAGGATTAGTTTAAAACATGGTCTAAAAGTTGGTTCTTACTCAATGTGTAGCGGTTGTAGAAAACCTATATCTTCTAAGGATAAAAAATCAAAAAAATATGAAGAGGGTGTTTCATGTCCAAATTGTCACGATAATCTAACAGATCATCAAAAATCAAGATTTAGAATGAGGCAAAAACAAATTAATCTTGCTAAAGAAGCAGGAAAAAGACATATCTTCCAAAAAGAGTATTAACAAATCTTAAATTAATGAATTTATTAAAAGATGAAGTTTCGTTATTAGTAAGAAAACTTGCTGTGCCAGCAAGTGTAGGAACCTTATTCCAAACACTTTATACAATCGTAGATACTTTTTACGCAGGAAAAATATCTCCAGAAGCCTTATCTGCTTTAAGTAAGTCTTTTCCGATATATTTTTTGATTATTGCGACATCCATTGGAGTTACCGTAGCAGGAACATCATTGATTGGCAGCAGTATTGGAGAAAAAAATGAAAAAAATGTTTTAAGTTATTTTGGAAATGTAATCGTTTATTCGATTATAATCTCGATAGTTGTATCTATTTTAGGATTTGCTTTTGGAGAAAAGATATTCCTATTAATGAATTCTTCTCAAGAAGTAACAATTCTTGGACTCGAATATATTAATGTAATTTTTTTAGGTACTATATTATTTATCTTAGTAGTAGGATTAAATTCATTCCTACATGCAGAGGGAGATACTAAAACTTACAGAAATGTTCTAATATTTTCTTTTTTCTTAAACATTATTTTAAATCCAATTTTTATTTTTGGTTTTTTATTTATACCACCATTAGGAATAACTGGTATTGGGATAGCAACTTTAATTGCTCAATTTGTATCTTTATTGGTTATTTTGATAAAAATATTAAATAATCAAAGAATTAAACAAATAACTTTAGACCATTTCAAAGCTAAATTTTTTTTCTTAAAAAATATTTTTTTTCAATCAATGCCAATTACAATTGCAATATTAGGGTATTCTATTGCTGCAACAGTTGTTTTTACATATGTTGGATTATTTGGTGAATATGCTGTAGCAGGGTATGGATCTGCCACAAGAATTGAACAGGTAGTTTTGTTACCAATATTAGGAATTAATACAGCAATAATTTCTATAATAGCGCAAAATATTGGTGCAAAATGTTACGATAGAGTGGAGCAATCCTATTTTATCTCAATAAAATACGGTCTATTTATAATGTTAATCGCTGGTGTAGTTATTTTTATTAGTGCTGACATTGTTCCAAAATTCTTTTCTTCAAACCCAGATGTAATTATGCATGGCTCAATGTACCTTAAGATTTCTGCATTTATTTTACCAGCTTATCCAATATTTTTCTTATCAAATGGATTCTTTATGGCATTAAAAAAATCTGAAAAAGCCATGATTAATAATATTGCCAGAAATGTTATAGTACCAGTTTTATCCTTTTACATTGCAAAGTATTTAAATGCAGATTTTAAAACTTTTTTTTATATTTGGGCTATCTTTCAATGGTTGATATCATTGATGTTACTTTTTTATGTCAAATATTATATTAAACATAAACTAGCTAATATTTAATATTTTTTAAATATGTTTTTTACAAAAAGAAAAGCAATAATTTTAATTATAATTTGTTCGATTTTTTTTATTCTCACATATAACGATGTTAGGTCTGAAGAGATTAAAGAAATTTCAGGAAATGCTCAAATTATTGATGGTGATACAATAAAAATAAATTCAAAAAAGATAAGATTATACGGAATTGATGCACCTGAATTCAAGCAAATGTGTAAAAAACCATATCTTACAATAATTTTTTTTACTTTTACTAAAGATTATCCATGTGGAAAAATTTCAACTCAAAAATTACAAAAAAAAATAAATAACAAAGTAATAACTTGTAAAATTTTGGATGTTGATAGATACAAAAGATTTATTGGAGAATGTTATAAAAGAAATTTAAATCTGAATTCTTGGCTAGTTTCAAACGGTTATGCAGTAGCTTATAGAAAATATTCAAAAAAATATATATCAAACGAAATTAATGCTAAAAATGAAAAAAAAGGTCTTTGGCAAGGCAAATTTGAAATGCCATGGGACTTTAGAAGAAAAAAATAAGTTTATAATCTTGAAGCACAATCTTGAATCCAAGAACAAAGATGTTCAGCAAAAGATCTTCTAACAAACAGATTTAAAATATTTTCATCTTTATGTTGCAGTATTACATCTACATGATTTAAAACAGTCTGAGTTGTTGATCCTTTTTTTTCTTTAAATTCATTAAAATTAAAGGGAGATCCTGCTGAAAAGATTTCATAGACATTTTCACCTTTAAGCTCTAATTGAACATATTGATCTGTTACATCTATAACAGCGCCTAAATTTGTTTTTGAAATACTATTAAATAACATTTCATATAGATCGGATTTGTTATTGTCTTTACTTGCAAGATCGTTTGAGATTATCATCCATTCGTCTGGACTAAGCCATATTGCTGTTAATTTATCACTTGTTGTTGAAGTGTTTGCTTCTGTAGGCAAGATCATATTAAGGTTTTTACCAACATTTGTTAAAAACTCTCTTTTTTTACCTCTCAAATTAATTTTTATTACTGGAGAGATTTCTTTTACAGAAACACTTTCTTGATTAATTTCATTTTTAATAACTGAATTATAATTAAGCATTTAACCTCTCATTTTTCTCATCGTAAAATACTGGATTTGCAACAGTGACATTAATATTTTTATTCTCCATTGGCACAAAAAGTTTTTTTCCCATCATATCTTTTCCACCTCTAACTACTGCAAGGGCTATTGATTTGTTTAGGTTTGGACTGAAATAACTTGAAGTTACATGTCCAAGCATTTCTACTGGACTTTGATTTAATTCAGAAACTATTTGTGCTCCTTCCTCTAAAACTTCATTTGGATCCTCTGTTAATAAACCTACTAATTGCTTTCTATCTTCTCTCATTGTATCAGATCTATAAAGAGATCTTTTACCTATGAAATCGTATTTCTTCTTGCTTACTATCCAATCCATTTGAAGATCGATAGGAGTCATTGTTCCATCTGTATCTTGACCAACAATAATAAAACCTTTTTCTGCTCTTAATAAGTGCATTGTCTCAGTTCCATAAGGAGTAATGTTAAACTCTTTACCTGCCTCTATACACTTTTCCCACAAATCTTTTCCATAACTTGCTTGAACATTTATTTCGTAGCTGTGTTCTCCGGTAAAACTAATTCTCATTATTCTGCATTGAATATTGCCAATTTTCGTTTCTTTGAATGACATGTGCGGAAAGTTTTCATCTGATAAATCTAAATCAGGAATTATTTTTTTAAGAATTTTTTTACTATTAGGTCCGCATAAACTCGCTGTAGCATAATGATCTGTTACAGAGGTTAAATAAACATCAAGCTCAGGCCATTCTGTTTGAAGATAATCTTCAAGTTTACTTAAAACATTTACTGCTCCACCAGTTGTTGTGGTCATGATGTAATGATTTTCACCTAATCTTGTTGTAACTCCATCATCAAAAACCATGCCATCCTCATTTAGCATTAGGCCATATCTACATTTCCCTATAGCTAATTTTGACCAAGCATTTGTGTAAACTCTATTTAAGAATTCAGAAGCATCACTTCCTTGAATATCAATTTTACCAAGAGTGGAGGCATCCAGTATACCAGCACTTTCTCTAGCAGCTTTACTTTCTCTTTGAACTGCCTGATGCATAGTTTCTCCGTTAATAGGGTAGTACCATGCTCTCTTCCATTGTCCGACATTTTCAAATTCAGCTTTATTTTCAACATGCCAATCATTCATTGGCGTTCTTCTAAAAATATCAAAAAACTTTCCTACATTTCGACCTACAATAGTTCCAAATGTTAATGGTGTGTAAGGAGGTCTAAATGTAGTAGTTCCTAATTCTCCCATTTTAACGCCAGCAGTATCTGCAATTATTCCTAATGCATGCATATTTCCTAGTTTACCTTGATCAGTTCCCATCCCGGTAGTCGTGTATCTTTTAACATGCTCAATAGATCTAAAACCTTCTCTTAATGCTAATTTTATATCTTTAGCTGTTGCATCATTTTGATAATCTACAAATGGTTTAGTTTTGCCCAAGGGTTTATCAGAAGGAAGCAACCAAATATTTCTTTTCGAGTTTTCCTGATCAATCTCAACTTTAATATTATCTAAATCCGTTTCTTTAATATTTAGACTATCTTTAAGCTTTTGATTTAAATTTTTAACGATTTCATCAATTTTAAAATCTCCACCACAAGATCCTACACTTATTTGTTCTGATGTATCCTTATTTGGTAAGAAAACTTTTTTTTCTTCATCAAATTTAAGTTTGCTTCCTGATTGTGTATATAAATGCACAGCAGGTGTCCAGCCACCAGCAACTCCTAAGCAATCACACGAAATAGAAATTTTACTTCCAGTAACTGAAGTACCATCATTAGATAGTTTCATTATTGAAATACTATTTAGTCTTTTATAACCAGTTGTATCAACAATTGAGTGTGACCAGTAAATTTTAATACCTGCTTCTTTTACTTTTTTAACAATTTTACTTTCGGATTGTTCTCTAATATCAATTATTGCTTCAACATTGATACCCTTATTGTATAGTGAAATAGCACTTTCGTAGGCACTATCATTATTAGTAAAAAAGACATTTTTACTACCACACGCAACACCATAAAATTCACTGTATTTTTTTATTGCAGATGAAAGCATTATTCCTGGTCTATCATTATTATTAAATATCAAAGGTCTTTCTAATGCACCTGTAGCTAAAATAACTTTCTTAGCTCTAATTTTAAGAAGTCTTTGTCTTATTTTATTTGTTTTATCTTTTGCCTCTAAATGATCAGTTAGATTTTCTCTGGCCAAAAGATAATTATATTGATGATAAGCAGCTACACTTGTTCTAGTTTTTATTTCAAGATTTTTAATATTTTTAAGTTCCTCTATTTCTTTTTTTAACCACTCTGAAGGGGCTTTGTTATCAATTTTGTTAAATTCATTATTTTCATAAATTGTTGATCCACCAAGTTCATTTTTTTCTTCAACTAACAACGTTTTAAAATTATTTTTAGCTGCATTTTTTGCTGCCATAATTCCCGATATACCTGCACCTACAACCAATACATCACAGTGAATATTTCGGTGGTCATAAATGTCAGGATCACTTGATGTTGGTGATTTTCCTAAACCGGCTGAGTGTCGTATGAAAAATTCATATTTCTCCCAGAAACTAGCAGGCCACATAAATGTTTTGTAATAAAAACCCGCTGGAAAAAAAGGGGAGAGAAAATTGTTTATTCCACCAATATCAAATTCTACACTTGGCCAACAATTTTGACTGGATGCCTCTAAACCCTCATAAATCTCGACTTCTGTTGCTCTAACATTAGGTTCTGTTCTGTTTGTACCAGGATTTACTTGAACTATAGCACTTGGTTCTTCAGAACCAGACGTCATAATTCCTCTTGGTCTATGATATTTAAAACTTCTTCCAACTAAATGAACATCGTTTGCAAGTAATGCTGATGCTAAAGTATCGCCTTTAAATCCATGGTAAGTTTTACCATTAAATTTAAAGGAAATTCTATTAGTTTCATCAATGTACTCACTGGATTTAACTCTTAAGTTTTTAGTCATTTTATTGAGTAGGTGGTTTTTCACCCATTTTGTAAATTGCTTTTATTTCGTCGTTAGAAGTATCTCTAACCATATTAAACCATTTACGACAACCGTGTGCATGGTTCCATCTTTCAAATTGAACACCTTTAATATTTTTTCTCATAAATAAATATTCTGCCCATTCATCATCACTTAATTCTGTTGGTTGTTTAGGCCTTTCAATATGAGCTTCACCACCAGCCTTAAATTCTTGCTGATCTCGTTCTCCACAGTATGGACAGTTTATTAAAAACATTAATGAGCAACCGCTGCAGCGCCATGTTCATCAACAAGGTCTCCGCTTACAAATCTATTTAAATTAAATGCAGCATTAAGTTTGTGTGGCTCATCATTTGCAATAGTATGTGCAAACAAATCTCCAGATCCAGGAGTTGCTTTAAATCCTCCAGTACCCCAACCACAATTAAAGTATAAACCTTTAATTGAAGTTTTACTTAAAATTGGACTAGCATCAGGACAAATATCTACTATTCCTCCCCATTGTCTTAACATTCTCATTCTACTAAAAATTGGATATAATTCTAAAATAGCATTTAATGTTCCTTCAACTATTTGGTGACTTCCTTTTTGAGTATAAGAAACATAGTCGTCTGTTCCAGCACCAATGACCAATTCTCCTTTATCAGATTGACTAACATAAGCATGCACTGCATTAGACATTACAACAGTATCAATAATTGGTTTTACAGGTTCAGAAACTAAAGCTTGCAAAGGTTTACTTTCAAGTGGTAGTCTTAGACCCGCCATATTAGCTATAACGCTAGAATGGCCAGCTGCAACTACACCAACTTTCTTAGTTTTTATAAATCCTTTTGTTGTTTCTATTCCTTCAACACTATCTCCATTTCTTTTAATTCCTTTAACCTCACAATTTTGAATAATATCAACACCCATTGCATCGGCTCCTCTTGCATATCCCCAAGCAACAGCATCATGTCTTGCTGTACCAGCTCTTCGTTGTAAAGTTCCTCCTAAAACAGGATATCTAATATCTGGTGATGTATTTATAATTGGACAAAACTTTTTTACCTCTTCGGTACTTAAGTAAACTGCATCAATTCCATTTAGTCTATTTGCATGTGTTCTTCTTTTTAAATCTCTAACATCTTGTAAATTATGTGCAAGGTTCATTACACCTCTTTGACTAAACATTACATTGTAATTTAGTTCTTGAGATAAACCTTCCCAAATTTTTAATGCATGATCATATAATCCTGCACTGGCGTCCCATAAATAATTTGATCTAATAATTGTAGTATTACGTCCAGTATTTCCACCACCAATCCAACCTTTCTCGACTACAGCAATATTATTCATGTTGTGTTTTTTTGCTAAATAGTAAGCTGTTGCTAATCCATGGCCACCACCGCCAACAATAACTGCATCGTACTCTTTTTTAGGCGTAGGGTCTTTCCATGCTCTTTGCCAATTTTCATGATATGAAAGAGCATTTTTGATTAGCGAAAATACTGAGTACTTATTTTTCATAATAATTGAATAATTACTTTATATATATTGAATTTTCAATACAATCGCTTAATACACAATGTCATACGGAAGAGTGGGTGAGAGGCTGAAACCAGTCGTTTGCTAAATGACCGTGCGAGGAAACTTGTACCGAGGGTTCGAATCCCTCCTCTTCCGCCACTAAAATAGAGGCTGATCTATAAAAAAGTTTTTCATGGTTACAGGACGTTGTTCCAAAATATATCTATAGACATTATAATTTTCCATTACACGCTGTACGTAATTTCTTGTCTCTCTAAATTTTATCAACTCAACCCAATCAACATAATCAACTTGTTTTTTTTGTGGATCTTTATTTATTTTTTTCCAATATTTAACTCTGTTGGGTCCAGCATTATAAGCAGCTACTGCAAAAGGATAAGCACCATCATATTGTAGAATTAAACCTGCAATATAGTGTGAACCTAAATTAATATTATATTCTGGATCAGTAGTTAATCTTGATTTTGAATAAGGAAGTTTAGCTTGTTTCGAAACTAATTTTGCAGTGTAAGGCATCAATTGCATTAATCCCTTTGCACCAGCATGACTATTAGCCTCTAAATCAAATTCACTTTCTTGTCTAATTATAGATAAGATCAAAGCACTTTCAGGGATTTTTCGACCGTTAATATTTTTAGGTGTACTTATTATTGGGTAATTAAATTTATTATGAAATCTTTTCTGATAAGAAGCAATTTTTGAAACCTGAATAGCAAAATCATATCTGTTTATACTTGTAGCTAATTCTGCAGCCAAAACTTCACTGCCTTTAGCTATATTATCGTTAGCTAAATGCCTTAAAATATGTTTTGTATATTTGTCTTTCTTTAATTCATCTAGAAGATAAGAAATTTTTACAAGTTCTTTATTAAAAAATTGAATCCTATATTTTGGATCTATTTCCATATCTTTATCTAACTCAAATTTTCCATTTGGATTTAATTTTAAAAAAGCTAGTTGACCATAATACGTGGTTAAGTATTTTGTGGCTTCTCTGTACCAATTATCAGATTGTTCTTTTTCACCTATTTTTTCATATGCTCTCCCAAGCCAATACGCACCTCTGGATAAACTTATTGGATAACTTACATTTTCATAAAAATTTTTAAAATGATTTTTAGCAGTCAAAGGATCGTTTAAAAAACTTAATGCTATCCATCCACTCATCCATTCAGCAGCCGCAAATTCAGATCCTTCAGTCATTCCATGATTACTTGAAATTTTATATGAAATTTCATATTTCTGTTTATAAAGTAATGCTCTTGAGATAATTTCTCTTTCTTTCCACCATTTATCAGGTCTAACTAAATACTCTTTATCATTTCTTATTTTCAATAATATTTCTGCTGAAGAATCCACACGTCCTTTTTTTCTTCTCCATTTCAATCGATCATAGTTTAACCCAGCATCATTCTTAAATTTTTCAGGAACATTTGCTATTGCTTGGTCAACTCCATAGCCTTTACTCATTAAAAGATGTCTTGCATTATATAGAAGTTCGTAATCTTTTGGCAGATACCTTATTAATCTTTGTAGATCCCAACGATCTCCGTTCCAAGCTAAATAATCAGCTCGTTTAATATAGTCATCTGCATTTAAATATTTTTTAAATTTTTTTCTAAAATATTTTAATTCGTTTTTAGATAAATCTGCTGTTATCCAGCCTTCTTTTATTAGTTTAGTGCCCTTGTTTTTGTCTCCAACCAAAATATAACTTTCACCAAGTATCATTTTTCCATAACCACTTAATGGATCTTTTTCTACAAACCAATTTATTATTTTTTTAGGAGAAACACTTTCTGTTGATAGTTTGTGTTCAGCTAGATATCTAATTCTGTCTATTCTAGGATAATCTGAATTCTTATTTAAAAAAACTTGATATTCGTAAAAGGATGCTTGGTTACCAGACGTTAAAAGATGCCTCCATTGTATAAAATTATAAATTGAGTTGTCTTTTGCCTTCTTTGCTATTTTAAGTGCAGATGTCCATTTACTTTTCTGCATTTCTGAAATAGCTTTTTTAGCTAACCCGAAGTCTTTTTTACTATAATATCTTGAAATCTTTACATTCTTAGCTGTGCTAGCGCCAGCCACTGTTGGCTTTTTCTTCGGTATTTTAAAACTTAATTTTTTTTCTTTTAAAACCAACTCTTTTTTAACAATAACTTCTTCGATTTTAATTTCTTTGGTTTTTGAGGGTTTCTTTAAAGGTTTAAGTATATTTATAGATATTTTTTTTTGAATTTCTTCTTTACTTAAAACAGGTTTCTTTAAGGGTACAAGTGAATTGATTTCGGCAAAGAGATTATTTGAAAACATTAATATTGATGCAGTGAAACCTAAAAATAATATTTTTTTGAGCATAATCTTTTAGTATATGAATCTTTAAACTATGTTATAAGTATTTATGTTTAAAGGATCAAATGTTGCTTTAATTACACCATTTAAAAATAATGGTCTAGATGAGGAAGCATATATAAAATTAATCCATTTCCACATTGATAATGGCACCAATGGTCTTGTTCCAGCTGGTACAACAGGTGAATCTCCTACGTTAAGTCATGATGAGCATCAAAGAGTAATAGATTTATGCATAAAAGAAAGTAATGGAAAAATTCCAGTTATTGCTGGTACGGGTTCCAACTCAACAGAGGAGGCGATTTCTTTAACCACACATGCAGAAAAAGCAGGAGCTAACGGTGCTTTGATAGTTACACCATATTACAACAAACCAACCCAAGAAGGTTTGTATCAACATTATAAAGCAATTAATGACAAGTGTGGTCTTCCAATTATAATTTATAATATTCCTGGTAGATCTGTGATTGATATGTCGGTGGACACAATGGCTAGACTGTATGAATTAAAAAATATAGTAGGCGTTAAAGATGCAACAGGTGATTTAGATAGAGTTAATCAGACACTTGCAAAAATGGGTAAAGATTTTATTCAATTAACAGGAAATGATGATAATGCTTTTGAATTTAATAAACGTGGGGGAGTAGGTACTATTAGTGTAACAGCTAATATTGCACCTAAACTTTGCTCAGATTTTCAAAAATTCTCTAAATCAGAGACAGATAACGAAATAAAAAAAGCAGAAAGATTAGATAAAATATTACAACCAGTTCATCACTCAATGTTTGTTGAGAGTAATCCTAGTCCTGTAAAATATGCTGCAAAACTTTTAGGACTTTGTGATGACAATGTAAGACTACCACTAGTAAAAGTAACAGATGCAACAAAAGAAATTGTAAAAAAAGCTCTTCAGTCTGCTAAGTTAATTTAATGAATAAAAAAACCAATCCTGGTTTGAAAATCATTTGTTTAAATAGAAAAGCTAGTTTTAACTATTTTTTTGAAGATCTTTTTGAAGCTGGGGTTGTTTTAAAGGGATCAGAGATTAAATCAGTAAGAGAGGGCAAGGTTAATATCGCTGAATCTTATGCTGTTGAAAAGGGAGGTGAAATTGTTTTAATTAATTCACATATATCACCATACAAGCAAGCAAGTTACTCTAATCACAATCCAACTGATGATAGAAAATTACTTCTTAATAAAAAAGAAATAAATAAATTAATAGGTAAAATGCAAAGAGATGGTTTCACATTAGTTCCAACAAAAATGTATTTTAAAAAAGGTAAGGCTAAAATAGAACTAGCTGTTGCAAAAGGGAAAAAGCAATATGATAAAAGAGCAACAAAAAAAAGTAGAGATTGGAACCGTGAAAAGGCAAGATATATTAGAAAATCAAGCTAAAATTGTTTTTTTAGGAATAGGTTCTAATTTAGGTATAAGAAAAATAAATATAGAAAAAGCAAAACTTTTATTAGCAGAACATAACTTAGATATTCTCTCGGTATCTAGTTATTATGAAACTCCTTCCTGGCCTGACCCAAAAAAACCTAAGTTCTTAAATATAATTTTAAAATTAAAATGTTATTACAGTCCTCGAGAACTATTAAAAATATGTAAATCTATAGAAAATCAATTAGGTAGAAAAAAAGCAAAAAAAAACGCTCCTCGCACATGTGATTTAGATATAATTGATTTTAATAATTTGGTATCAACAAAAAATTCTAAGATTAATTTACCTCATAAAATGATGCACAAAAGAAACTTTGTATTATTTCCATTATTTGAGATTCAAAAGAATTGGATCCATCCTGATAAACAAATTGATGTTAAAACCTTGATTTCTTTGCTTCCTGATAGAGACATTAGATCTATTAAACAAATTTGATTTAATGATATAATATAAGTTATGCTTAATTCAAATGAACTTATAAATAAAGTTAAGGATTACAATAAATTTCTTAATCCTGAAAAATTGGATAAAGCATATAATTTTGCTGTTAAAGCACATAAGAGTCAAAAAAGAGCTTCGGGCGATCCTTATTCTGTTCACCCAATTGAGGTTGCAAATATTTTAACTGAATTAAAATTGGATAGCGCTACAATTACTACTGGTCTATTGCATGATACTATAGAAGATACTTTTGCAACTTATGAAACTATCAAACAAGAATTTGGTGATGAGGTTGCTGATTTAGTGGACGGTGTAACAAAAATTTCAGCATTTGAAAATTCAGCTGGAGCTAATTCTAAAGTTGAGAATTTTAGAAAACTAATTTTAGCAACATCAAAAGACATCAGGGTTCTGTTGGTCAAAATTGCTGATCGTCTACATAATATGAGGACCATTAAAGCGATTACAAAAGAGGATAAAAGAAAAAGAATATCTCAAGAAACTATGGAAATTTATGCGCCATTAGCTGATAGAATGGGTATGCATAGAATAAGAGACGAACTTGAGGATTTATCTTTTGAAATTTTAAATAATGATGCAAGAAAATTAATTAAAAAAAGACTTGATGAAATAAAATTAGATAGAAAAGATTTATTTGAAGAACAATCTTTTAAATTAAGTGAAATCTTGAATGATAATGAAATTAATGCCGAGATTCATGGTAGAGAAAAAACACCTTTTTCAATTTGGAGAAAAGTTCAAAAAAAAAGAGTATCGCTTGAGCAAATAACAGACATTATTGGATTTAGGATAATTTTAAAAAATGTAGACGATTGTTACAAAACTCTTGGTATTTTTCATAAAAAATGGAATTGCATACCAGGAAAATTTAAAGACTATATTTCATCTCCAAAAATCAATGGTTACAAATCTATTCATACTTCTGTAATTGGTTCAAATAAAAAACCAATAGAAATTCAAATCAGAACACATGAAATGCACGAATTTGCAGAAAGAGGTGTGGCCTCTCATTGGCAATATAAATCTTCTGAAAAATTTAATTCTTTAAGTTGGAAGGAGTATGATTGGTTAAAAGATCTTGTTGAGATTATAGAAAAAAATGAAAACCCTGAAGACTCATATGAGTATACAAAACTACAAATGTTTCAAGAAAACGTATTTTGTTTCACACCAAAAGGTTCAGTAATTAAATTACCTAAAGACGCAACAGCCATAGATTTTGCATATGCTGTTCATACTAAAATTGGTAATTCAGCAGTTGGTTGTGAAATTAATGGAAACAAAAGCGAATTACAAACTATCTTAAGAAATGGTGATCGAGTAAATATTATAACATCTAAAAATAATTCACCGTCACTTCACTGGATACCTACTACTAAAACAGGTAAAGCTAGAGCAGCAATAAGAAGATATTGGCATGATAAAGGTGAGCAAAAAGAGGAAAAAACAAAAAAATATAATACCACTCTATGGATGTCATTACCTGATAAGCCAGGTCAATTAGGAGATATAAGCTCACTTATTGGAAGTCATAAATTAAATATATCGAGTTTAGAAATGGTTGGTAAAAATCCCAATTATATTAATTTTAAATTTAAATTAATTATTAGAAACCTTAAGAATTTTACTAATTTTATTGCAGAGCTAAAACAAAAGAGTATAAAATTTAAGATAATTAGACACGAAGAAAAAAGAAATGCTTTCACACAAAAAATCCTTAAATATTTTAAAAAAAACTAATGCATTATTAGAAGGTCACTTCGTTCTATCCTCAGGTCTACATTCTTCAAAATATATTCAGTGTGCAAAACTCTTAAGTTTCCCTAATTTAGCCAATAAAATTTGTAAATCTTTAGCAAATAAAATTAAAAAAAAATTTAAAAAAATTGATTTAATATTAGCTCCTGCAATGGGGGGAGTAATCATTGGATATGAAATAGGAAAATTGCTTAAAAAAGAAACAATTTTTTGCGAACGGGTAAATGGTAAATTTACTCTCAGAAGAGGTTTCAATATTAAAAAAGGTGCAAGAGTATTAATTATAGAAGATGTAATCACCACAGGAAAATCAAGTTTGGAGTGTGTTAAATTGATTAAAAAATCAAAAGCAAAATTAATTGGATTTGCATCTATTATTGATCGATCAACCAAACAATCTTTAAAAATAAAAACTGGAATAACATCTCATTTAAAAATTGATGTTCCAACTTATAAAGCAAATAAATTACCACCAGAACTTAAATCTATACCAATAACAACCCCAGGAAGCAGATTTATTAAGTGAAAAGGTTAGGTGTAAATATAGATCATATTGCAACTCTACGAAACGCTCGTGGAGAGAAACATCCAGATCCACTATACGCAGCCAAAAAAGTTATTGGTTATGGAGCCGATTCTGTAACAATTCATTTAAGAGAAGATAGAAGACATATAAATGATATTGATGCAAAAAAAATCTGTGGTTTAAGAAATGTACCTGTAAATCTTGAAATTTCTATGAATAAAGAAATTGTTAATAAAGCGCTTAAGATAAAACCAAATTTTATTTGTTTAGTTCCAGAAAATAGAAAAGAAATTACTACTGAGGGAGGTTTAAATATAAAAAGTAATCATAATAAATTAGATAAAATAATTAAAAAATTTAAAAAAGCAAAGATAAGAACAAGTTTATTCATTAATCCATCTCCAATTGATATTAGACTTGCTAAAAAATTAAATGCTGATTGCATTGAGATACATACTGGAAAATTAGCAAACCTAGTTAAATCAAAAAAAAATTATACTAGTGAATTAGACAGAATTAAAAAAAGTGCAAAATTAGCATCAAGTTTAAATTTAGAAGTTCATGCTGGTCATGGTTTAGACTATACAACCACCAAAATGCTAACAAAAATAATAGATATTGAGGAGTATAATATTGGGCATTTTATAATTGGAGAGTCAATATTTGATGGACTTTCAAAAGTAATTAAAAACTTTAAAAAAATTATAAAAAAATAAATGAAAATTCTAGGTATTGGAGTTGATATTGTTGAAAATAAAAGAATTCAAAAATCGATTAAAAGTCCTCTATTTAAAAAAAGAATTTACTCATCTAAAGAATTGAAACAATCTAATGTAGTAAATAATAAAGTAGCTTATTTTTCGAAGAGATTTGCTGCAAAAGAAGCATTTTCCAAAGCTCTTGGTACAGGTTTTCGTATGAATTTAAATTTTAAAGATATAGAAGTTGTTAATGATAAAAAAGGAAAGCCTTATTACGTTAAAAATAAAAAAATTACAAAAATTGTACAAAAGAACTTTAAAATCAAAAATTTTAAATGTTTTTTATCAATTTCGGATGAAAAAAATTATTCAACAGCATTTGCAATTATTCAAACAACATGAAATTAGATAAAAATTTTTTTTCAGAAAATATAAAAACTTTAATTTATGCATTAATAATTGCAGTTATAATTAGATCGTTTTTAGTACAACCATTTTATATTCCATCATCATCCATGGAACCTACTTTATTAGTAGGTGATAGGTTGTTTGTAACAAAATATACCTATGGATATAGCAAACACTCATTTCCTTTTAGTCCTCCAATATTAAACAAAAGAATTATGTTTAGTAGTCCTGAAAGAGGTGATGTAATTGTATTTAAAACACCAGCAGATAATCGAACAGATTACATTAAGAGATTAATTGGTTTACCTGGTGACAAAATTCAATTTATAGACTCTAATTTATATTTAAATAATTCTGAAATTCTTAAATCTAAAATTAATAACAAAACTACAATTTTCTGTGGCGACAAAAGTATTGATGTTTATAGATTTGAAGAAAAACTTTCAAATGGCAAAAAATTTCATACTGTTTATTTAAAAAATTATACCTATCAAAATTCTGATGTGTTTACTGTACCAAAAGATCATTATTTCTTTTTAGGGGATAACAGAGACTGTTCTAAAGATAGCAGGTACTTAACAAGTGTTGGATATGTACATAAAGATAATTTAGTAGGAAAAGCTCAATTTATATTTTTCTCTTCAGATAAAAGAATAGGAAGTTTTATTGAATTTTGGAAATGGCATAAGTCAATAAGATTTAATAGAACCTTTAATAAAATTAATTAATGAAAATTAACTATCAAAGTTTAGAAAAAAAGATTGATTTAAAATTTAAAAATAAAGATCTACTTGTTCAAGCTCTCACACATAAAAGCTTTAATCCAAATGAAAATAATGAAAAGATAGAGTTTCTAGGTGATAGAGTTCTTGGTTTAGTGATAGCAAAAAAACTTTTAGAAATTTATCCAGGAGAAAAAGAAGGTATTCTTGATAAAAAATTTGCATCGCTAGTGAATAAAAAAACTTGTCTGGATATAGCAAAAAAAATCAATTTAGCTAGTTATGTTAAAACATTTAACCACAACAATAAAAAAATAAAAATTGAGGACAAAATCATATCTGATAGCTGTGAGGCATTAATTGGGGCTATTTATCTTGATAAAGGTTTTACAATTGTTGAAAAAACAATTTTAAATTTGTGGCAAGATCATATTGAAAAAAGTGCAGTTACGGAAATAGATGCAAAAACAAAGTTACAGGAATTAACTTTAAAAAACTTCAAAAAATTACCTACTTATAAATTAATTTCTAATACAGGTCCAAGACACAAACCCATATTTAAAGTTGGAGTAAAATTGCCTAATACAAAATATTTTATAGCTACCGGAAAATCAAAGAAAGAAGCTGAACAAAATGCTGCTATAGAATGTTTAAAAAATACAAATAAAAAATGAATTGGTCAGACGAAGGATTTTTAATAAGTAAAAATAGATATAATGAAAATTCATTAATTGCTGAATTATTTACAAAAGATAAAGGAAAGATTTCTGGAATTATATTTGGTGGTACTTCAAAAAAAATTAAAAATTATCTTCAGCTTGGTAATAAACTCCATGTTAATTACAATTCTAAAAATGAAAACAGAATAGGTTATTTTAAAATTGAAATTTTAAATGCCTATACTCCATTATATTTTGATCATAAGCAAAAATTGTCTTGTATTACATCCGCAATGAATTTGATTAAAATATTAACAGCAGAGTCTCAATCTAACGATAAAGTTTATTCTATAATTCAAAATTTATTTTTAATTTTTAAAGAAAAAGATTGGATAAAAAAATATATATTTTGGGAATTGGAGTTATTTAAAATATTGGGATATGACTTGGCGCTTGAAAATTTAGTTGAAAAAGATTTAGAAGGTAACAAAACTGTATATTATGCAAGTTCTTTAAATGAAAAAAAATATGTACCTAATTTTTTGATTGAAAAAGATATAGAAGTTAATGATCTCGGTACTTTATTGAACGGTTTGAAATTAGTAGACGATTATTTGGATAAAACTATATTAAGACCAAATAATTTAAATTATCCAAATAGCAGGTTGTTATTCTTAAATACGTTAAAATAATTATTTTATTATTTTATCAATTCTATCAGCATAATAACTTACTATAGCATTGGCACCAGCCCTCTTAAAAGCAACTAAGCTTTCATATATAGCATCTTTATTAATTAATTTTTTTGTTATAGCTGTTTCAATTAAGCTGTATTCTCCTGATACTTGATAGGCAAATACAGGTAATTTAAATTTTTCTTTAATTGATTTTATTATGTCTAAGTAGGGCATACCTGGTTTAATCATTACCATATCAGCACCTTCTTTAATATCTAATGCGACCTCTCTTAAAGCTTCATCAGAATTTCTATAATCCATCTGATAAGTTTTTTTGTCTCCTTTTAAAGAACCTTTAGATCCGACTGCATCTCTAAAAGGTCCATAAAAACTTGAAGCATATTTTGCAGCGTACGATAATATTTGAACATTTTGGAATTTATTTTTATCTAAAGCTTTTCTTATTTTTCCTATTCTACCATCCATCATGTCTGAAGGAGCCAGTACATCACAACCCATCTCAGCTTGTAGTAATGACTGATTGATCAAAACCTCAATTGTTTCGTCATTTAATATACTATTAGACTTGATCAAACCATCATGACCATGTGATGTGTAAGGATCTAAAGCTACATCACACATTATACCAATTTGATTTTTGTATCTTTTTTTGATTTCTTGAATTGCTCTGCAAACTAAATTTTTTTCATTCAGTGATTCTGTTCCCAATTCATCTTTTTTTGAATTTTGAGTTTTAGGGAAAAGAGCTATCATTGGTATTCCTAATTTTATAGCTTTATCTATTATTTGGCTTAATCTGTTAATTGTATATCTGTATACACCTGGCATTGTAGAAATCTTTTGTTTTTTGTTAGAACCCTCGATCAAAAAAATTGGCAATATAAAGTCGTTTGGACTTAATGTATTTTCCTGAATCAGTCTTCTAGACCATGATTGTTTTCTTCCTCTTCTAAGTCTAAGATTGGGGTATTTTCCAATAATCATGTTTTAATTTACTTTCAAATTGCGACAAATGTAATATACACATATACAATAAAAAGGGTACAAAGCAATCTCGATGGTGAAAGAAAATTCAAAAGTTGTAGAATTAAATGTCAAAAAGGAAGATAGAATTTTAGACTTTAGTGATTTCCAAAAACAAGAAATTAAGTTTGATATAGAGAAATTACAAGAAGCATATCACCAAATAGTTAAAATTAAAAAATTTGAAGATGCAGGTGTTACTCACTTTGGTGCTATATCTCTAACTCAAATACCTGGTGATCCAGATTCAATAAAAGGTAATAAAGCTCGTGGAGTATACTGGACTAAACCTGACAAATCAGGAAAAGAAGTTTCTAGAGACGAAATGATTGATGAATCATCTTACTCAGAATTTATTAAAGACTATGAGAACACATATTTTAAAGAGGTTTATGATGTCCTTTCAAAAAAATATAAACTTGGAAGAGTTAGAATTCTTTTAAAAGAGCCAAGATCAACTTTAAGTTGGCATAGAGATCCTGAACCAAGATTACATATACCTATTATAACAAACCCTGGTTGTTTAATGGTAATTGATAATGTTGCTAAACATATGCCTGCTGATGGTTCAGTTTGGGTTACAAACAATACTAAGTATCACAACGCATTTAATGGTGGAGAAGAGAATAGAATACATTTAGTTGCCTGTGTTTTAGATTACAAATTTAATTAATTTGAGAAAAATATTTATTTCATCAGATCACGCTGGATTTAAATTAAAAGAAACAATTAAAGATTATTTAAGGAATAAAAAAGTAAAATTTGAGGATCTTGGTCCTAAAGATGATAGCAGAGTTGATTATCCTGACTATGCTCATAAAGTTGCTAGAAAAGTCAAATCAAGAAAGAGTAATGTTGGTATTTTAGTGTGTGGATCTGGGACTGGAATGAATATTGCGGCAAATAAGCATAAAAATATTCGCGCTGCACAATGTTTTAATCTAAAATCAACGAAATTATCCAGATTGCATAACGATGCAAACATCATTACATTAGGATCACGGTTGATAACCAAAAAAAATGCTTTGAAATTTGTAAGTGTTTTTTTAAATACAAAATTTGACGGTGGAAGACACTTGAGAAGGGTTAAGAAAATATAATTATGTCGAGCGAAAAAAGTTATTTAAACGATAGTTATAAAAGTTTTTTTGAGGATAGTTTATCTATAAAAGATCCAGAGCTTTATAAAGCTATTAAAGATGAATTAATTAGACAGCAACAACATATAGAGCTAATTGCGTCTGAAAACATAGTATCTCAAGCAGTATTAGAAGCTCAAGGATCAGTTTTAACTAATAAATATGCCGAAGGTTATCCTGGTAAAAGATATTATAATGGTTGCGAGCATGTTGATGTAGCAGAAAACCTTGCCATTGAAAGATTAAAAAAATTATTTAATTGTAAATTTGCAAATGCTCAACCACACTCAGGAGCACAAGCTAATGGAGCAGTGTTTTTAGCCCTGTTAAGTCCAGGTGATACTTTCATGGGTATGAGTTTAAATTCAGGTGGTCACATTACTCATGGATTAAAAATTTCAATGTCTGGTAAATGGTTTAACGCTATAGGTTATGATGTAGATAAAGAATCTGAGTTGATAGATTATGATAATGTTGAAAAACTTGCATTAGAACATAAACCTAAACTAATCATTGCAGGAGGAAGTGCTTATTCTAGAGTAATTGACTTTAAAAGATTTAGAGAAATAGCAGATAAAGTTGGAGCATACTTAATGGTTGATATGGCTCATTTCTCAGGTTTAGTAGCTGGTAAAGGATATCCTAATCCTTGTGATTATGCTCATGTGGTTACTTCAACAACCCATAAAGTTTTTAGAAGTGCAAGAGGAGGAATAATTTTAACTAATCACGAAGAACTTGCTAAAAAATTTAATACAGCAGTTTTTCCTGGTTACCAAGGCGGACCTTTAATGCATATTATTGCGGCAAAAGCAGCTGGCTTTCTTGAAGCGCTACAACCAGAATTTCAAGATTACATTAAATCTGTTTTAGCAAACGCAAAAATGTTAGCAGAAACATTAAAAAATAATGGATTTAAAATTTATTCAGATGGAACAGATACACATTTGATGTTGGTTGATTTGAGACCCTACAATGTAAAAGGAAATCTTGCGGCAGAGAGTCTGTCTAGAGCAAACATTACATGTAATAAAAATGGTATTCCATTTGATACAGAAAAACCAATGATTACATCTGGAATAAGATTAGGAACTCAAGCAGCTACAACTCGTGGATTTGGTTTAAATGAGTTTAAAACGGTAGGTGAATTAATAACAAAAACTCTGAAAGGTTTATCTGAAAACCCAACAGATAATAGCAAAATAGAAAACGAAGTAAAAAATGAAGTTATTTCTTTAACTTCTTCATTTCCGATATATAAGAACCTTTAGTAAATGATTTGTCCGTGCGAAAAAAAAGGTGATACATCTGTTGTAGACTCACGTCCAACTGAAGATGGTACCGCAATAAGAAGAAGAAGATTGTGTATATGTGGTGAAAGATTTACCACATTTGAGAGAATTCAATTTAGAGAGTTGATGGTTGTTAAAAAAAATGGAAGAAAATCATCATTTGATCGTGATAAATTATCTAAATCTATCTACATAGCTCTCAAAAAAAGACCAATAGATACGGCTACAATAGAAAAATTCATTAGTAACATTTCAAGATCTCTTGAAGAACTTGGACAAGGAGAGATATCAACAAACACAATTGGGACTATGGTTATGGATGGATTAAAAGATTTAGACCCAGTTGGATATGTAAGATTTGCATCAGTATATAGAAACTTTAGGGAAGAAAAAGATTTCGTACAATTCGTGGACAAGCTTGATGTCTACAAAAAAAGATAAATTTACATTAAAAGATAAATTTTACATGGAGCTAGCCTTAGACTTGGCTAAATCTCGTCATGGACAGACTGGATCAAATCCTTCTGTAGGCTGTATTATTGTCAAAAATGATAAAATTATTTCCATAGGACAAACCTCATTTAATGGAAGACCACACGCTGAATTTAATGCGATTAAAAATAGTTTTGAAGAATTAGAAGGCTCAAAAATGTATGTTACCTTAGAACCATGCTGTCATCATGGATTAACACCACCATGCACTGACGCGATAATAAAATCTAGAATTTCAGAAGTTATATATGCAGTTACTGACATAGATAAAAGAGTAAGAAATAAAAGTTTTAAAATTTTAAAGTCAAAAAAAATAATTGTAAAAAAAGGTTTATTAAAAAGCAAAATCGAAAGATTTTATTTACCTTATTTTTTTAATAGAAAGAAAAAATTACCCTTTGTTACAGGCAAAATAGCTATTTCAAAAAACAATATTATTTACAGCAAAACCCAGAAAAAGATTACAAATCCTTATTCAGATCAGTTTACACACATGTTGAGATATCAAAATGATAGTTTGATGATTACTCACAAAACACTAAATAAAGATAATCCAAAATTAAATTGTCGTTTGAAGGGTTTTGAAAAATTTTCTCCAAAAAGAATTATTTTAGATAACAAATTAAATTCTAAAACAAACAGTTATATAATAAAATCCTCTAATAACAAAAATACTATAATTTTTTATAATAAAGCTGACAAATCAAAAATTTCAAAATTTAAAAGAAAAGGAATTCATCTAATTAAATCTCGAATTGATAGAAATAACAGATTTGACCTTAAATTAATTTTGAAAAAATTACATAATTATGGATGTAGAA
>CACJDW010000009.1 GCA_902592275.1 uncultured Pelagibacteraceae bacterium | reverse complement strand
GTTCACACATTGAAAAAATTGATTGGATTGTCAAAAAAGCTATTGATGAGAGTGAGAGAAAAATTGAAGAAATAGATGCAGTTGCTTCTACCGCTGGCCCTGGATTAATTGTTTGTCTATCAGTTGGATTAAGTTTTGGTAAAGCTTTTGCAACAGCAATGAATAAACCTTTTATAGCTGTTAATCATTTAGAGGGACATGCTTTAAGTCCAAAACTAAATTCAAATTTAAATTATCCATATTTACTTCTTTTAATTTCAGGTGGGCACTCACAATATTTAAGTGTTCAAAATCTTGGAAAATATAAAAGATTAGGAACAACTATTGATGATGCATTAGGTGAGGCGTTTGACAAAACGGCAAAACTTTTGGGAATAGAGTTTCCAGGAGGACCTCAAATCGAAATTTTAGCTAAAAAAGGTGATCCAGAAAAATATGATTTACCAAAGCCAATTTTCAGTAAAGGAGGATGCAATCTTTCTTTTGCAGGTCTAAAAACTGCCGTGTTGAAGATCAGCAAAAAAATTAAATCAGATCAAGATAAATATAATCTTGCAGCATCTTTTCAAAAAACAATTGAGGAAATTTTATATAAAAAAACTAAGATTGCCTTTACTGAATTTGAAAAAATAAACAAATTAAATGAAAAAATTTTCGTTGTTGCTGGAGGAGTTGCGGCAAATAAAAAAATTAGGTCAACGTTAATTAATCTATGTGAAGAAAATAATTATAAAAGTATTTTTCCTCCTATAGAGTTTTGTGGAGATAATGCAGCAATGATTGCAATGGTGGGTTTGGAAAAATTTAAAATAAATCAATTTAATAATTTAGATTATCCAGCAAAACCTAGATGGCCTTTAGATGAAGATGCAGCTTTTCTCAAAGGTGCTGGAGTTCAATTGTAATGCAATATTGGTTGATGAAATCTGAACCAGATGTTTGGTCGATCGATCAGCAAAAAAAAGCTGGAATTAAAGGTGCACCTTGGGATGGTGTTAGAAATTATCAAGCTGCAAAGAATTTAAAAAGTATGAGGAAAGGAGATTTATGTTTTTTTTATCATTCAAACATAGGAAAAGAGATAGTTGGAATAGTAAAAGTTATTAAAGAATCTTATATAGATAAAACAGACAAGACAGGGAGATTTGTTGCCGTTACTGTTCAATTTAAGTCTAAATTTTCAAAGCCTATTACGCTCGAAAATATTAAAAAAAATAAGGATTTAAGCCATTTAGCTCTGATAAAGCAAAGTAGACTTTCTGTAATGCCGGTTGATTATAAAAGCTGGAAAATTATAAATAACATGAGTAAGATTTAAAAAAAAAATTATCTCATGCCAAAGAAAAAAAAGAAAAAAAGTAAAATAAAAAAAAAAAGAACTAAGGTTAGAAAAAAAACCTCAAAAAAAGTTAAGAAAAGATCTAGAGTCAGAAAAAAGTCCTCTAAAAAGGTAAAAAAAAGATCTAAAGCAATAAAAGAAAATGGAAATACACCTCCTGAAATTGTTATTAAAACAAAACCAGAATGGATTAAAAGCAGCTTAGCAAACAAAAGTAAATACCAGCAAAAATATTCTCAATCTATAAAGAGTAATGATGAATTTTGGAGAAAAGAAGGAAAAAGAATTACTTGGATCAAACCTTATAAAAAAATTAAAGACGTAAAATACAGTACTAAAGAAGTCAAAATTAAATGGTTTGAAGATGGTACTTTAAATGCTTCAGCAAATTGTATTGATAGACATTTAAAAGATAAAAAAGATAAAACTGCAATTATTTGGGTAGGAGATGATCCAAAAGATAGTCAAAAAATTTCTTATAAACAACTTCACCAAAAAGTTTCAAAAGCAGCCAATGGTTTAAAAAAATTAGGAATTAAAAAAGGAGATAGAGTAACAATTTATTTAACAATGATACCAGAGTTAGCAATTTTAATGTTAGCTTGCGTAAGAATTGGTGCAGTCCATTCAATTATTTTTGGAGGTTTTTCAGCAGATTCTATTTCTGGAAGAGTTAATGATTGCGAGTCTGAATACATCATAACCGCTGATGAAGGCGTTAGAGGTGGAAAAATGATTCCTCTTAAAGATACTGTTGATGAAGCTCTTATGAGTTGTCCAAACGTCAAAAAATGTATTGTTGTTAAACGTACAGGCAACTACATCAACTGGGATCAAAGTAGAGATGTTTGGTACCATGATTTAATTAAAGATGTTCCTAGTCACTGTGAACCAGAGGAAATGAACGCTGAAGATCCTTTGTTTATTTTATATACATCAGGTTCTACAGGTAAACCAAAAGGAGTTCTTCACACGACTGGTGGTTATATGGTTTACGCATCAATGACCCATCAATATATTTTTAATTATAAACCTAAAGATATTTATTGGTGTACAGCAGATATTGGATGGGTAACTGGACATAGTTATATTATTTATGGACCCCTAGCAAATGGTGCTACTACTATCATGTTTGAAGGAATTCCAAATTATCCTGATAGTTCTAGATGGTGGCAAATAGTCGATAAATATAAAGTAAATACATTCTATACAGCTCCAACAGCAATAAGAGCTTTGATGCGTGAGGGAGATAAACCAGTTAAAAAAACTTCTAGAAAATCACTTAAGCTTTTAGGAACAGTGGGAGAACCCATAAATCCAGAGGCTTGGATGTGGTACTATAAAACCGTAGGTAATTCTAAATGCCCAATTGTAGATACTTGGTGGCAAACAGAAACAGGAGGAATAATGATTGCTCCTCAAACAGGGGCTATTCCTCTAAAACCTGGTTCTGCAACAAAACCATTCTATGGAATTAAGCCCGTACTTGTTGATAAAAACGGCAAAGAGATAAAAGGCGCTGGCGAAGGAAGACTTTGCATAGCTCAATCATGGCCTGGTCAAATGAGAACTGTATATGGAGATCATCAAAGATTTATTGATACATATTTCTCTCAATTTAACGGAAAATATTTTACTGGTGATGGATGTAGAAGAGATAAAGATGGTTATTACTGGATCACAGGTCGTGTAGATGATGTAATTATTGTTTCAGGGCACAACCTAGGAACTGCCGAAATTGAAAGTGCATTTGTTGCTCATCCAAAAGTAGCTGAGGCCGCTGTAGTTGGTTACCCTCATGATATTAAAGGGAATGGTTTATATTGTTATGTTACTTTAAACGCTGGAGAAACCGAAACTGGTGAACTAGAAAGAGATCTTAAGCTTTGGGTAAGAAAACAAATAGGACCTCTAGCAACTCCAGATCTTATTCATTTTACTCCAGGACTTCCAAAAACAAGATCTGGAAAAATAATGAGAAGAATTCTAAGAAAAATTGCTGCAAATGAACATGGTCAATTAGGTGATACCACAACTCTAGCTGACCCAAGTGTTGTAGATAGTTTAGTTGAAAATAGAAAAAATATTTAAAACTGAATTAAATCATTAAACTCTTGTTTAATAACATCCCACTTTAAAATCATAGAGTTTAAAACAATCTTACGATCTAAAGTTTTTAATTCTTCTGCTATAGGAGCCCACTTATATAATGAAAGTGCACTAGGATTAAAAGGTAAGTCTTTATAATAAATATCCCAATTAATTTTCTCTAATCTTTCATCAAAATTTTTTCTAGCTTCTTCGATAATATCTAAAGGCATCTTGTTTGAGATCTCATCATCTAATATTTTATTAAAAATCTCTCTTCCTTTTTCTATATTTTGAAAATTAAAATTTACCTTTAAATGTGAAAATGCATAAAATGTTAAATCTTGTAATGAAACAGAATAAATATTCCATTTTGCAAGATTAACAGAAGACATAAACTCATCGTTATCAAAATGAAGAACATATCTTGTTCCCATACGAGTTTTTAAATAATTATATAAAGTAACTTGAGTGACCCAAGCAGATTTTGTTTGAATAAATTGTTCAAGTTCATCTAAATTTTTAATTTTTTTCTTTGGGATAAACGCCTTAAACATGGCAAATAGATATGTTTTAAAATCATCAAATTTTAAATCTTTCCAAGTTAATTTATATTTTGCCATGATTATTTAAGACTGCGCCAATTATATCTTAAAAAAGTAAGTAAATAAGTACCTAATATGATCAATTTTTAGGGTTTTCAAACCTCTCATAATGGTTATGGTTTTACCCAGTTATAACTAAATAGAGAGGTATAAATGTCAAATCAACAAAAACACTGGGAAAAAACCAGGTCATTGTTATTTATAACGTTGGCAATTTGGTTTGTTTTCTCAATTGGCATCTTTCTCTTTGGAGCTGAAATGAACGAGGTCACAGGACCTTTCGGTTATCCATGGACATACTGGTTTACATGTCAGGGATCTCTTGGCGCTTTCGTAATCCTGATTTTCTGGTTTGCGAATAGACAAGAAAAAATCGATGAAGAGTTCGGCTTTAGCGAAAGAGAGGACGACTAATGATTAAAGGTAATTTTATAGACAACTTGCCTAGAGTTTACGGAATCTATACAGGAGGATTTATAGGTTTCATAATCATCATGGCAATTGCTGAACAGATGGGTATGTCTGCAAAAGCGATTGGTATCGCTTTCGTAGCATTTACTGTATTCATCTATGCATTAATTGGTTACCTATCACGTACGGCCCAAGCAGATGCGTATTACGTAGCTGGAAGGCAAGTACCAACAGTCTTCAACGGAATGGCGACTGCAGCAGACTGGATGTCTGGTGCTTCATTCGTTGCAATGGCGGGTGGTATTTACTTTAAAGGTTACGGTTATATGGCACTACTTGTAGGTTGGACTGGTGGTTACGTGCTTGTTGCATCTTTATTAGCACCATACTTAAGAAAATTTGGCTGTTATACAGTTCCAGATTTTATAGGTACTAGATACGGTGGTAATTTAGCTAGATTTAGCGCAGTGGTAGTTTTAACTGTTGCTTCATTTACTTATGTGACTGCACAAATTAACGCTACAGGTACTATTGCGTCTGTTGCACTTGATATCCCATTCCAATACGCAGTTTATATTGGACTAATAAGTATTTTATTATGTTCAATGTTAGGTGGTATGAGAGGGGTAACTTGGACACAGGTTGCACAATATATCGTACTAATTATAGCTTACTTGCTTCCAGTATTCTGGATCAGTAACAAAATGGGTGCAGGTTTCTTTCCTCACTTTATGTTAGCTGATGAAGTAGCTAGAATTGGTGAATTAGAGCAACAGTATGGTTTTGTTAAAAACGCAGCTGCTGATCTAAAATCAGTACCTAAAGGCTTAGCAGGAATAACTAAAGCTCACTCTGCAGTTAACGCTACACCTTGGGCATTTATTTCATTAGCATTAGCGATGATGATGGGAACAGCTTCATTACCGCATGTAATGATGAGATACTTTACTACTCCAAGTGTAAAAGCAGCTAGAAAATCAGTAGGTTGGTCATTATTCTTTATCTTCCTACTTTACTCTTCTGCTCCAATGTTAGCTACACTATCTAAGTTGTCATTGATCGATCCGAATTTACCAACTGGTATTATCGGTAAGACTTTTGCAGAAGTGGAAGCGATAGATTGGTACCAAAACTGGAACCAAGCAAACCTAATGTTTATCAGCGACTTTAACGGAAATGGAACTCTAGAATTAAATGAGTTCTTCATGGGTGGTAAAGCCGTTGTATTAGCAACACCAGAGATAGCTGGATTACCTTATGTAATTTCAGGTCTAGTTGCTGCAGGAGGTATGGCTGCTGCCATGTCTACTGCTGATGGTTTGATTCTAGCGATTGCAAACGCTATATCACATGATGTTTATTATAAGATCATTGATCCAAAAGCGGAAACTGCAAAAAGACTAGTTGTTGCAAGGGTATTACTTGTAGTAATTGGTTTTGCTGGAGCAACTATTGCAGCAATGGAGATTCAAGGAATCTTAGGTTCAGTTATCTGGGCTTTTGATTTTGCGATGTCTGGATTGTTCTTCCCACTAGTACTTGGTGTATGGTGGAAGAGAGCTAATAGACAAGGTGCGATTGCTGGTATGCTAGGTGGTCTAATCGCCGGTGCTTGGTACTTAGTTTGGGTACGAACTGGTGGAAGCGGATTCCTAGGAATTACACAGTTAACATTTGGTATCTTCGGATCAGCTGTTAGTTTAGTTTTAATGGTAGTAGTTTCTTTAATGACTGCAGAACCAGATAAAGCTACTCAAAAAATGGTTGATGAAGTACGTGTACCAAGTGGTAAAACAATTCTTGGTAAATCACACTAAATAATCTTTTAAAGGGGCGATTAATTTCGCCCCTTTTATTTCAATACATTTTCCAATATAAATTTTAAATGTCAGCAAATTTTCATCCTTTAATATATTTTATAGATTATTTGCTTGGGATCATAATGTGGACTCTAATTGGAAGAGTGGCGATGAATATTTTTCAAAGAGAGGACTCACAATTCTTTTTCATGAGAGTATTTGTGAAATATACAAACCCTTTAATTAAATTATTTAAACCAATCACACCTTCATTTATTATTGGACCATTAGTACCTTTATATGTTGCTTGGTTCTTTTATATGATCAGATTTTATTTAATGCCTTGGATCTTAGGCTATTCAGTGATGGGAATGTTGTCATTTCCGTTGGAGAGTGAAATTTCTAGGCAAATTTATCAATTTTTTAATTCATTTTAATTTTTAAAATTGATACTAGTTAATCTAGTAATCAATGAAAAATATACAAATTTCTCCATCAATTTTATCAGCTGACTTCAGTGAATTAGGGTCAGAAATAAAAAGACTTGAAGAAGGTGGTGCTGACATGATTCATGTAGATGTAATGGATGGTCATTTTGTTCCTAATTTAACAATAGGACCACCGGTAATTAAAGCTCTTCGAAAACATTGTTCATTAAAATTTGATGTTCATTTAATGATATCACCAGTGCATAAATATATAGATGCTTACGCTGATGCAGGAGCTGATATTATCACTATTCATCCTGAGGCAACCGATAATTTAGAAAGTTCAATTAAAAAAATAAAAGAAAGAAATAAAAAAGTTGGAGTTTCACTTAATCCTGGAACTAAAATTGATTTGATTTTAGATTTATTAGATCAAATAGATTTAGTATTAATTATGAGTGTAAATCCTGGATTTGGAGGTCAAAAATTTATGCCAGAAGTTTTAGATAAAATCAAAGATCTAAAGAAAGTAAAAGAACAAAAAAAGTTAGATTTTGACATAGAAATTGATGGCGGGATCAATTTTGATAACTGCAAAAGTGCAATTGATGCTGGTGCAAATATTCTTGTTTCAGGTACTACAGTATTCAAAAGTAATGATGGAGATATAAAGAAAAATATTAATTTATTAAAATTAAAATAAGTTAATGATTAATACAAAATCCTTAGGCATTTTAGGTCAATTTTATTTTAATATAAGAAACAGTTTTAAATCAATATATCAAAATTCAAATTTTTACGAAAAAAAAATATCAAAAACTTTTGATAGTGGTTTTCAATATAAACCAAGTCCTCATTTGCTTTCTTCTATAATTAAATACCAAAACAAAAAATATAAAATTGAAGATTTTGCTATTGAGTCAATTTGGCAAAATAATTTAAGCTCAAAAGATTATGAAAAAGTAAATAATTTTTTTTGGTTTTTTAGCTTAGATTTAAAGTCCTCTAAAAAAACTACACAGACAATTATAAAAAATTGGATTTCAAATAATGCAAAATATCAAAAAAAAAGTTGGGAATTTGATTTAACAGCAAAAAGAATTATTTCATGGCTATCAAATCACCAGCTCACTTATGAAAATAGTGATCAAGAATACAGATCTGCTTTTGATCACATGATCCAAAAACAAACTAACCATTTATTAAATGAAATAAAAAACCCAACCGAGGTAGAAAATAAAATGATAGGGTGTGCTGCAATAATTTTAACTGGATTAGCTTACAAAAATGAAAAACAATATCTTAATAATGGTTTAAATTTATTAAAAAATATCATTAAATCTTCAATTGATAATCAAGGCTTTCCAAAATCAAGAAATATCCGACAATTAATATTTTATTTAAAATATTTTATTATTATTAAAGAGTGGTTTAAAGAATCTCAGAGTTTAATTCCTGAATATATTGAAGAAACCATTTATTATTTGGGCTCAAGTTATGCTTTCATATGGCAAAATATTAAACAAGATATTTTTTTTAATGGTAATTATTCCTCTGAAAATAAAGAATTTGATCAATACTTAAAAAGGTTTGGTTACACTTTTAAAAGTCAAATTAATGAATTGGGGGGTTATGCAATACTTAAGAATAAAAAAATAATTCTTGCTGCTGATATTGGTTCTAGTCCTAATAAAACCTTTTCCAACGACTATCAGGCAGGTGCATTATCATTTGAAATATTTTCAAATGATCAAAAATTAATTTCAAATGCTGGTTATTACTCAGACAGAAATAATAAATTTAATAAATTATCAAAAAGTACATCTCTACATTGCGCTTTAACTATTGAGGATTATTCTTCTTGTAATTTTACTAAGCATCAGAAAAATTTGATTATTGATAGGGGGCTGAAAGTTTCAAAAAAAAATGTAGTTTTTGAAAATAATTTTTGGAAAATATCAGGTACGCACGATGGATATTCAATTAAATTTGGAGCAATTTATGAGAGAGAAATTGAGTTCTATCCAGAACAAATGAAATTTATTGGCCATGATAAGTTATTTAGAAAAAATCCAAGTAAAGAAATTAAATTTGATATTAGATTTCATCTTGATCCAAACTCAAAAGTAATGAAAACACAAGATAACAAATCAATACTAATTGAATTAGATGAAGAAGGTTGGAAATTTAGTTGTGATAACTTTGATATTAATATTGATAATGGTTTATATTTCGGTAATAAAAATTCATATAAAGAAAACCAAAATATTTTTATCTCAGGTATAAATAATGAAAAAGAACAGATAATAAAATGGGAGATAAGTAAATTATAATGAAGAAAAAAATCAAAACAGCTCTCATCTCTGTATCTGACAAAAACAACTTAAAACCATTGTTGAATATTTTAAAAAAGAACAAAATTAAAATAATTAGCTCGGGTGGTACTTATAAAGAAATTAAAAAATTAAAATTTAATTGTTTAGAGGTATCTGATTTTACTAATTCCCCTGAAATTTTGGAAGGTAGAGTAAAAACTCTACATCCAAAGATCCATGCAGGGATCTTAAGTAAAAGAGAAAAAAAATCTCACTTAAAAGATCTTGAAGATAATAATTTTGAGAATATTGATTTAGTTATAGTTAATTTTTATCCATTTGAGAACACTCTTAAAAAAACAAATAATCATCAAAAAATTATAGAAAATATAGATGTAGGTGGTCCCACAATGGTTAGGTCTGCAGCTAAAAACTATAATGATGTGACTGTAATTACTTCTTCGGACCAGTATGGCGAATTAATTGAAGAATTAAAAAAGTTCAAAGGATCCACTTCCTTAAGTTTTAGAGAAAAGTTATCAAGGATAGCTTTCACTGAGACAGCTTATTATGACTCTGTTATTTCTGACTATTTTAATAAAAAAACAAATACTATTTTTCCGGATAAAAAAATTTTTCATGTAAATCTTACAGAACAACTTAGATATGGAGAAAATCCTCATCAACAAAGTGCAATCTATTCAAGTAGTTCGAATACAAATTTAAGACAAATTCATGGAAAACAACTAAGTTACAATAATTATAATGATATATTTAGTGCTCTAACAATTTCAAGATCTTTACCAAAGGGTAAAGGAACAGTCATAGTTAAACATGCAAATCCATGTGGAGTTTCTTCAAAAAATAACAATTTAGAGAGTTATAAATCTGCTCTTTCTTGTGATCCCATAAGTGCTTTTGGTGGAATAGTTTCTTGTAATTTTAAAATTACTAAAAATTTAGCTTTAGAACTAAATAAATTATTTTTAGAGGTGATTATCGCAAATGGATTTGAAAGTAGTGCTATCAAAATATTAAAAGCTAAAAAAAACTTAAGACTAATTGATGGAACAAATTACTCATCTGAAGAACTTCTTAAATTTGTATCATTCAACCAAAATATAATGATACAATCAGAGGACTTAAATTTATTTTCAACTAAAAATTTTAAAATCGTTTCAAAACGAAAACCAACGTCAAAACAACTTAAAGATCTTATTTTTGCTTTCAATGTATGCAGGTATGTCAAATCAAACGCAATAGTCTTAGCATCAAACGAAACCACTGTTGGTATTGGTTCTGGTCAACCAAGCAGATTAGATAGTTGTCAAATAGCAATAAATAAAATGAAAAAATTTAATCTTCAGAATGATAATTTAGTTGCTGCCTCGGATGCATTCTTTCCTTTTGTAGATGGTATTGAAAAATTAGTCCAATCTGGTGTTAGAGCAGTAGTTCAGCCCTCTGGATCAATAAGAGATAAAGAAATAATTAACTTTGCAAATGAAACCGATACCGTGCTTCTTTTCTCAAAGACAAGACACTTTAGGCATTAGATATTTGATCTATTTTTGCGGCAAGAATAAAATCACTCTCTGCTAGACCTTTAATTGCATGTGTGAATATTTTAATTCTAGCATAACCCCATCCAAACCACAGGTCAGGGTGATGACCTTCGGACTCAGCTATTTCTCCAACTTTATTTACAAATTCCTGACTTTTTAAAAAGTTATCAAATTTAAAACTTTTTATTAAATGAAAACCATCAATTTTATCTTCTAAAACTTCCCAACCATCAACTTTTTTAAGATATTTATGTATCTCCTCAGCATTAAATGGAGGAATATTGCCTTCACAAGGAACACACTTTTTATTTACTAGATCACTCATAATTTTTTTGGAGCGGGCAAAGGGGGTCGAACCCTCGACCTTCTCGTTGGCAACGAGACGCTCTACCACTGAGCTATGCCCGCTTGTTCTATAAGTATTAAAACTAGTGCCTTTTTTGATATTAAGCAAGAGACAAAATAATTAGAAAATAAAATTATTATTTTAGGTTTGTGACAAACTTCAATATTATTAAAAAAATTAAATGTGTTATATTTCTAGATATGAAAAAAGAAGATCTTCCAAATAAAATCCCAGTATTTCCTCTGAGCAATTTTATAATATTTCCAAAAACTACTGTGCCATTAAATATATTCGAACCACGTTATATAGATATGATAAACGATAGTATGAAATCGAATAAACTAATTGGAATGATTCAACCAAAAACTTCGAATATTAAACAAATTAAACCTGAATTGCATGAAGTTGGCTGTCTTGGAAAAATCACCAGCTTTAGAGAAACTGAAGATGGGAGGTTCTTAATTGAAGTTAAAGGTTTAATTAGGTTTAAAAAAATCGCTGAGTTGAGTACAGAAAATAAATACAGAGTTTTAGAAGTAAATTTTAAAGATTTCTATCAAGACCTAGAAGACAAAAAAGAGAATTTAAAATTTTCTGATCTTGAGTTGATTTTTAAAGATTTAAAATCATTATTTGAAAAAAGAGGATTTATAATTAATTGGAAAGCCCTAGAGAAGCAAAGTCTTGATGAAACAATTAATGCGCTAGCTATGGCATCACCGTTTTCTTTAGAGGAAAAACAAGTGCTTTTAGAAGCACAAAATTTAGATAATAGAAAAGAAAAAATTTCTCAGATTTTAAGCACGTATACTTTTGATAATTTTGATAACACAACTATTCAATAATTTAAAAGTTTATCCCTTTATCAGCCATTTTGGTAAATAATTTATTTATAAAACGATTTTTTCCTAAAATTTTCACAGATTTGCTTAAAATATTATTATTAAATTTTCTCTCAAAATTAAAAAATTCTTGAACTAAATCAATGCTATTTGAAAAAATATAATTTTTATGTTTAAAATTTTTTTCAAATTCATAATTTACAGAACTGTCGATAGGTAAACCTAAATCTATTTTATTTTTAATTATATTTATAAAAAGATTTACATCTCTGATTGTCATATTAAACCCTTGGCCAGCAAGTGGATGAATTCTATGCAGCAAATCACCAAAAGCTAAAATATTATTATGATAATAAGATCTTAAATTAAATGATTTTAATTCAAAATTTTCAATCTTTTCTATTTTTTTTATTTTATATTTAATATTATTTTGATTTATTAAATGAATTATTTTTTTCTTATCAATATCTTTTGAATTATATATTGAATACACAATTGAAGTTTTATTTTTTGATAATGGTAAAAAAGCAAGTGGTCCAATTTTAGTAAATACTTGAACAGCAATTTGATTTGAAATTTTTTCATGATTAATTACAGTTGTGTAGGCATAACTATTGTAAGATTTTTCAATTTTTTTACTAAAATATTTTTTTGTAAAAAAATTATTGTACTCAGTATTTACTATTAAATTGTATTTTTCTTGTTTTATTAATTTTTTTTGTGATTTTATTTTTTTAAAATATTTATTTTTAAATAAACTTTTATTTAAAACTTCGTATAATTGGAAGTTTTTTATTATTGAAAAAAGTTGTTCATCTCTATTTTCAAAATTTAATATTTTTTCATTTTTATTTTTATCAGTATAAATTTCGATTTTTTTTAATTTCCAGCTAATTTTTTCTATATTTGTTATATTTCTATTAAAATAATTAAAGTTACTCTTTGAAATGCCTATCGTTCTAGAATGATTAATTTTATGATTTTTATTCGATGAAATTAAATCAACAAAAATATTTTGATTAACTAAAGCTTTTGCTAAAGTTAAAGCAGTTAAACCTGAACCAAGTATACAAACTCTCATATTATTTTTAATTTTAACAAGAAAAATTAGATGATACAAAGTGGTAAAATTGATTCATAAATATGGATATAAAAAAAACAGCTAATTCATTTGCTAATTTTACTATTAAAAGAATAGCAGAAATTTTTGGGATAACTGTTTTTTGTGTTGGGATTTTATTATTATTGGCACTTATAACCTATTCACCAGAAGATCCTAATTTCATTTTTCCAGAAAACACAAAAATTAAAAATATTTTGGGTTTTCAAGGAAGTTTTATTTCGGATGTATTTTTTCAATCAATAGGCCTAGTTTCGTATTTCTTCTCATTTACTTTAATTGTTACTGGTATCAACATTATTAGAAGCAAAGAATTTTTTTTAATAATTGAAAATATATTCTTTGCAATAATTTATTGCATATTTGGAACTTTATTTTTTGCACATTTTTATTCAGAAGCGTTTACTCTGTATATAAATGGTAATGGTGGCTTTATAGGTGCTTATTTAAATCAAACATTTTTAAATTCAATAATTTTAATTAACGAGGTAATTTTTTATTATTTTTTAATTATTTTTAATTTTTTTTTATTTTTAATAAGTGTGAATTTTCACCCATTAAAATTTTATGAATTAATAAAAAGTTTAAACAAATTTTTTACAAAAAAAGAAAGAAAAAATTATACTGATAAAAGTGAAGTAATCAGTGAATACATCCCTCAAGAAGAAATAAAAAATCTTATTCAAGAGGATTTGCCATTTATAAAAGCCGAGAACAAAAGCAAAAATATAACTAAATTTAAATTACCGGACTTTAATTTATTGAAAACTCCTTCTAAAAAAGAGAGAGAAAATCTTGAAAAAAGCGAAACAAAAGATCCAGAATTTTTAGAAAAAATTCTTTTAGACTTTGGCGTTAATGGCAATATCAAGAAAGTAAGCCATGGACCTGTGGTAACTTTAAATGAGTTTGAGCCAGCAGCTGGTGTCAAGGTTTCAAAAATAATTAATTTATCTGATGACATTGCAAGAAATACCAGTTCAGAGTCTGCTAGAATAGCTACAATACCAGGAAGCAACACTGTTGGCATTGAACTGCCAAACAATGTAAGAGAAAATGTTTATTTAAGCGAAATTTTAAACAATCCTGATTTTAAAAAAAGAGACATTAAATTGCCGATCGCATTAGGAAAAAGTATTTCTGGTAAACCTATAGTCGGAGATTTATCATCAATGCCTCATCTACTTATCGCAGGTACTACAGGATCAGGTAAATCTGTCTGTATCAATACCATTATCTTGTCTCTTCTTTATCGACATACACCTGATAAATGTAAATTTATTTTGATAGATCCAAAAATGCTTGAACTTTCAACATATGAAGGAATTCCACATTTATTGTGTCCGGTAATAACAGAGGCTAAAAAAGCTGCGTCTGTTCTTGGTTGGGTGGTTAAGGAAATGGAAAGTCGATATAGGCTTATGACTAAAGAAGGAGTCAGAAATATCGATGGCTATAATACAAAACATAAACTTCCAATGCCCTATATAGTTGTTGTAGTTGATGAAATGTCGGATTTAATGTTAGTGGCAGGTAAAGAAATTGAAAGCTATATCCAAAAATTATCACAAATGGCAAGAGCAGCAGGGATACACATTATTATGGCTACTCAAAGACCTAGTGTTGATGTAATTACAGGAACAATTAAAGCAAATTTTCCAACAAGAATATCATTTCAGGTTACTTCAAAAATAGATAGTAGAACAATTTTAGGTGAGCAAGGAGCAGAGCAGTTATTAGGAAAAGGGGATATGCTATATATGTCTTCTGCTAATCGTATAGTGAGAATTCATGCTCCTTTCGTTTCAGATGGTGAAATTGAACAAATAAACAATTTTTTAAGATCACAGGCTGAGCCTGATTATGTTGATGAAATTTTAAATTTTGCAGATGAAAAGGAGATGGGTGATAATCAAAATCTAGGTGATAAAGACGAACTCTATCAACAAGCTTTAGAAATTATAAGATCAGAAGGAAAAGCTTCCACTTCTTTTTTACAAAGGAAGCTCCAAATTGGTTACAATAGAGCTGCAAGAATTATTGATATGATGGAGTCAGATGGAATTGTGAGTAAAGCTAATCATGTTGGTAAAAGAGACGTTCTCTAATGTTAAGATTTTTTTTGATAATAATCTCCTTTTTTTTAAATCTAAATTCGAATGCAGAAATAAAAGAGAAAATTATTCAAAACCTTAAAAATACAAAAAATTTAGATTTTAAATTTGAACAAAATGTTAATGGTAAAATAGAGAATGGTAACTGTACGATAGAATATCCAAGAAAAATATTTTGTGAATATGCAAGAAGTAACAATAAAATTTTAGTTTCGAATGGGAATTCTTTAGTTATTAAAACTATTTCTAGCTATTATCGGTATCCTTTAGAAAAAACTCCCTTAAATGTTATTTTAGATAAAAATATTCTAATCAATAAAATTAAATCTTTAAAAGAAAGAACAATCGACAATAATCTAATTAATTTTACAATTTTTGAAAATAATAACGAGATAAGTATATTTTTTGACAAACAAACGTACGATTTAATTGGTTGGCAAAACACAGACATGTATCAAAATTTTAATATCACTTTCCTATCATCTATTAGAAAAAATAGGGTGCTATCTAAGAACTTATTTAATTTACCAGCTCAAAATTAAATATTTAATATTTCACTTTTAAATATTTTCATGCCTCTTGAAATATAATTACTTAAAGCATTTTTGTGATCTAAAGAACAAGTATGAACCCAAACTCGTTTGGTATTGTTTACAAAAGATTTTTTAATGGCTTCTGACAATAAAAAGGATCCTAATTTTTTATTTTGATATTCTTCTAAAATTCCAAAATATGCAATTTCTGTCTCATTATTTTCTGGATGAAAAATTAATTCGAAAAAACCTACTAAATCATCTTTATGTTTAAAAACATATGAATTAACATTTTCAGAAGAAACATAATTAATCCATTTTTCTTCTGACCAAGTAAGTCTATCTACCCACTTATGTTTTTTACCAATGTTTTTATAAAAAAATTTATTTAATTGAAAATTAATTGGATTTATTAAACTTAAAGAATAATCTTCAGATGGTTTATTTCCTTCGATTAGATCTTGAAGTGAATTAATTTCTAAATAATTTCTTTTAACTTCTTCTGTCACTCCACCATTTTCCCAACTCGTTCTCCTCCAAATAAATGAAAATGTAAATGAGGCACTTCTTGACCACCGTGATCACTAATGTTTGCTAAAGCTCTGTAGCCCTTCCCTACTTCTGTTGAAATACCTAGCTTTTTAGCAACTATATTAATACCTTTTAATAATCCAACCATCTCATCCGGTGAAGCATTCAGACTAAAATCATCTAAATCAACATATTTTCCTTTTGGGATAACTAAAGCATGAATTTTTTTTTGTGGATTGATATCGTGAAATGATAAAACAAAATCGTCCTCATAAATTTTATTACAAGGAATCTCTCCACGTAAAATTTTTGCAAAAATATTGTTGTCATCGTAACTCATTTTTTCCTTTTTTCTAATTCTGACATTACTTCTTCAATTTTAATGTCATTTGCCTCAAGATACATTAGCAAATGGTAAAAAACATCTGCTGCTTCGTGAATTTTGTTTGAATTTTCCTCCACCGCCTCAATCAATTCATTAACTTCCTCTAAGACCTTCGCCTTGCTTAATGATTTATCAGTAAGCAACTTATTAGTATATGAATCTTCAACAGGAAAAGATTTTCTGTCTCTTGCAAGTTTTATTAAGTTTTCTAATGTGTTAAGCATATTAAATCCTAACAGGAATTCCTTTTAAATCCAAATATTCCTTAGCCTCTTTTACAGAGTGTTTACCATAGTGGAATATTGATGCTGCTAAAACTGCGCTTGCATTTCCTAATTTAATTCCATCAACTAAATGATCTAGATTTCCAACTCCACCTGAAGCAATAACTGGAATATTTACCATAGAAGATATCTTAGACATAAGCTCAATATCATAACCAACTTGAGTACCATCTCGATCCATAGAAGTAACTAGTAGCTCTCCTGCACCGCTATCTTCCATTTTTTTAGCAAATTCTATTGCATCAATACCTGTATTATTTCTTCCACCATGAGTGAAAATTTCCCATTTATCTCCATTGTTTTTTGCATCTATTGCAACAACAATGCACTGAGAGCCAAATTTTTTAGAACTTTCTACAACTACTTCTGAATTTTGAACTGCAGCAGTATTGATTGATACTTTGTCTGCACCACAGTTTAGTAGTTTGTTGATGTCCTCAACACTTCTAACACCACCTCCAACTGTCAGAGGAACAAAACATTTCTTAGATGTTTTCTCTACTACATCGTAAATAGTATCTCTATTTTCATTTGATGCAGTAATATCTAAAAAACAAATTTCATCTGCTCCACCGTCTGAATAAATTTTAGCTTGTTCGACTGGATCGCCTGCATCCTGCAGATCAACAAAGTTAATTCCCTTTACTACACGACCATTTTTAACGTCTAAGCAAGGTATTATTCTATTTTTAAGCATCTAATTCCTTCACTAATTCGTCTAATTTAATATCACCATCATAGATAGCTTTTCCAACTATAATGCCTTCAATGTTATTATTATTTAATTCTTTAGCCTTTTTAATGTCTTCAATTGAAGACACTCCACCAGATATAATTACCGGACAATTTGAAGTATCCGCAACCTTTGTTGTCTCATCGAAATTGGGACTTTGCTTCATCCCATCTCTATTGATATCAGTATAAATCAATCTACTTGCACCATAATCATTAACTTCTTTCAAATAATCTAAAGTCAATTGATTAGAATTTTCCTTCCAACCTGAAACCGATAAATATCCGTCTTTAGCATCTAACCCTAAGGCAATTTTATTTGGAAATTTTTCACAAGCCTCTTTTAAAAAATTTTTATCTTTTATAGCGGCACTACCCAAAATAACTTTTTCAACACCAGCATCGTTATATTTCTGAATACTTTCAAAGTTTCTAATACCTCCACCAATCTCAATCTTAAGATCAAATTTACTAACTATTTCCTGAATAATGTCTAAATTAACTGTTTCACCAGTTAAAGCTCCATCTAAATCAACTATATGCAAATTTTTAAAACCATGATCTTTATATTTACCGGCTTGTTCAACTGGGGACATTTCATATTCAGTTTTATTATCAAAGTCTCCTTTAATTAACCTCACACATTTTTTATCCTTAATGTCTATTGCTGGAAATATTTTCATTAGCTAAATAACGATATCAAATAAATAATAACAATCAATATGGCTGGAAACACTATCAATGATCCGATCAAATAAGTCCAGAAGCCACCAAAGAATTTTTTCTTATTTTTTTTTATTTTTGGAGGTTTTTGTTCTTTTTTAACAAATTTTAATCCCCTATTTCCATATATCCAAATTAATGGGAAGGAAATTAGCAAAAGAATAATCTTTGATACAAAATTACTATCTATAACCATGTATATTACTCCAATAATAATTACTGAATAAAAAATATAAGCACGAACTTTTTTATTATCTTCTTTTATTCTCAATTTTTTAAAAGCTATCCACAAAGCAATTATTAAATTACTTAACATCCATATAATTGAAAATGGTGCTCCCATAGGTATCCAGGGAGGAAACATTATTAATGCAAAACCAATCCATGCTTTTGGAAATAAATCTGCACATAAGTGAAGGGCTATACCTAATAAAAATCCAATATAAACAAAGTCTAAAACGTCATTTGAAATTTTTCTATTGTTTAAAAATCTATATAAAAAATATGGAACAATTATTCCATGAGTTAATATTGATCTATGTCCTAAAAAAGCAAAAATATGTAAATCAAAATCTGGAAATTGCAAACCAGCTAACAAAGAAATATATAAAAAAATTAAATTAGGCTTATTCAATTTTGACTTTTTTTTATTTTATAAATTTATAAAGTTATTGATTATTTTTAGTCCAATTTTATCACTTTTTTCTGGATGAAATTGGGTTCCAAAAATATTTTCTTTTTCAACTGAACAAACAATTTTTGAAGAATAATCTGTTGTTGCTGAAATCAAATTTTTATCATCTGGAATAAATTCATAACTATGTACAAAATACATGTGAGAATTATTTTCTATATCTTTAAAAATTTTACTATCCTTAATGATATTTAATTGATTCCAACCAATGTGAGGAAGTTTGTATTTTCCATTTTGATTATCTATTTTTGATACCTTGCCAGAAATCCAACCAAGGCCTTTAGTTTCTGTTTCCTCATATCCAATGTCTGCAAACATTTGTAATCCAACACAAATTCCTAGGAGTGGTTTTTTATTGTTAATGGCAAACTCATTTAAAGTGTCTACCAGACCACTTATGTTATTAAGTGCATCAACACAACTCTTAAACGAACCCTGCCCTGGTAAAACTACTTTATCTGAAGATTTAATCTTATTTAAATCTGAAGTTACCTCGATATTTACTTTATCTTTGGCAACTTCTTTAAAGGAGTTTATCACCGAGCTTATATTGCCCGAATTATAATCAACAATTGTAACGTTCATTAAACTTATAATGAGCCTTTAGTAGATGGAATACTTTTCTTGCTTCTTGGGTCCATCTCCAACGCGTCTCTTAACGATCTTGCTAAACCTTTGTAACAAGACTCAATTATGTGGTGGCTATTATCACCATAAATATTTTCTACGTGCATAGTAATACCTGCAGATTGAGAGAAGGCTTGGAACCATTCTTTAAAAAGTTCTGTGTCCATCTCACCAAGTTTTTCGACTTTTAATTTTACCTTCCAAATTAAATAAGGTCTGTTTGAAACATCAATAGCAACTCTAGTTAATGTTTCATCCATTGGGATAATTCTGTGAGCATATCTTTTTATTCCTACAAATTTTTTAGCAGCTTTTTTCAAAGCCTCACCAATAGCAATACCAGTGTCCTCCGTTGTGTGGTGAAGATCGATATGTGTGTCTCCTTTAGCTTTAACTTTTAAATCAATTAAAGAATGCTTTGATAATTGCTCAAGCATATGATCTAGGAAACCTATACCAGTGTCAATTTGGTACTTACCTTTACCATCAATGTTTACTTCAACATTAATGCTGGTTTCTTTCGTTTTTCGAGATACTTTTCCTTTTCTAGCCATACATTTTTAATGGTATACATACATAATCCCACTATATCAATATCAGTCTGAACACTTGAAGTATCAAAAATAGTTACCATTTATTAAATATGACAACAATCGTGCTAGTTAGAAAAAATAATGAAGTTGTAGTTGCTGGTGATGGACAAGTAAGTATGGGAAATACTGTTGTTAAAAGCACAGCTTCAAAGGTCAGAAAAATTGAAAAAAGAGATGTTGTAGCTGGGTTTGCAGGATCAACTGCGGATGCGTTAACATTATTTGAAAGATTAGAAGGCAAGCTAGAAAAACATGCAGGTAATTTATCTAGAGCTGCTGTTGAGTTAGCTAAAGATTGGAGAACAGATAAGTATTTGAGAAGATTAGAAGCGTTAATGGCGGTAGGAGACAAAAGTAATAGTTATATTATTTCTGGGACTGGTGATGTGTTAGAACCAGAGGGAGATGTAATAGGAATAGGCTCTGGTGGTAATTATGCTCTAGCTGCTGGAAAAGTTTTAATGGAAGGTAATATGTCTGCCGAAGAAGTTGCTAAAAAAGCAATTAAAGTTGCCGCTGATATATGTGTATTTACAAACAATAATGTTAAAATTGAAAAAATATAATGGATAATTCAAACGTAACGCAGCTACACCCAAAAGATAAAAATCAAAAAGAAGATACTTCTTTGGTTAGTTCTTTGTCCCCAAGAGAAATTGTATCTGAATTAGATAGATTTGTTGTTGGACAAAATAAAGCCAAAAGAGCTGTTGCTGTTGCTCTAAGAAACAGATGGAGAAGACAAGCTCTAAAAGGTGAAATGAAAAATGAAGTTTTGCCTAAAAATATTTTAATGATAGGACCAACTGGTGTTGGAAAAACTGAAATTTCACGAAGATTATCAAAATTAGCAGAAGCACCTTTTGTAAAAGTTGAAGCTACAAGATTTACAGAGGTTGGGTATGTAGGAAGAGATGTTGAACAGATAGTAAGAGATTTAATTGAAATTGCAATCTCAATGGAAAAAGTAAAAAAAAGAAAAGAAGTTTTTGCTCAAGCTCAAAAAGCAGCTGAGGAAAAAGTTTTAGATGCTTTGGTTGGAAAAAAAGCAAGTTTAGCAACAAGAGAAAGTTTTAGGAAAAGACTTAGAAACGGCGATTTAGATGATAATGAAATTGAAATAGCTGTAAGCGACACTGGATCTGGTGGTGCTTCTTTCGAAATTCCTGGAATGCCCGGTGCAAATGTTGGAATGATAAATATTGGTGAAATGATTGGAAAATCAATGGGCAATAAAGAAAAAAAGAAAAAAATGACAGTAAAAGAGTCCCATGAAATTTTAATCAATGATGAGTCAGATAAACTCATTGAACAAGACAAAATAATAAAAGCTGCTAAACTTTCAACTGAAAACAATGGTATCGTTTTCTTAGATGAAATAGATAAAATTTCAGCAAGAACAGATAGAGTTGGAGGAGATGTTTCAAGAGAAGGTGTACAAAGAGATTTGTTGCCTCTAATTGAAGGAACTACTGTAAACACAAAACATGGTCCAATAAAAACAGATCATATTTTATTTATAGCCTCTGGTGCATTTCAGCTAGCAAAACCATCTGATTTGCTTCCCGAATTACAAGGAAGATTGCCTATTAGAGTCGAGTTAGAAGCTTTAACTAGTGAAGATTTTAAAAGAATTTTAAGAGAACCTGATTTTAGTTTAATAAAACAATATGTGGCTCTTTTGAAAACAGAAAATGTTGATCTTGAATTTTCAGATGATGGCATAGATGCTATTGCCAATATTGCTTCAGAAGTAAATACTAGTGTTGAAAATATTGGAGCTAGAAGACTACATACTATAATTGAGAAAATATTGGATGAAATTAGCTTCACTGCAACAGACCGAGCAGGTGAAAAAATTATTATTGACAAACAATACATTAATAAAAATTTAGATACTTTGGTAAAAGATACAGATCTATCGAAATTTATTTTGTAAGTTTATTTTTTTTTAGATAAATATAAAAGGCTCCGGTGCCTCCATCCTCAATTTTTGCATCTGTTATTTCATTTATCATGCTCATTAAACTTGCATTATTTGAAATAAATTCTGGAACAGAATATTTTAAAATACTAAGATCTTTTGAAACGTAAGGGTCTTTTTCATTTTCAGAGTGAAGTCCTTTCCCCGTAACAATAATTAATTTATTAATGTTTTCTGAAAAAGCTTTATTTATAAAATTTTCTATAGTTTTATTAGCTTCATCTAAAGTAAATCCATGTAGATCTATTGATCTAGTTTTTTTATTTTTTTTTTTTATATTCTTAAGATCTTTATCTGGTAATTTTTCTGTGCTATTTATAAATTGGTTCCAGTCTTTTTTATCTTTGTCTGAAATATTGTCGTTCAATTATGTTAATATATTAACTAGCTGCCAATTAGGATTTGATGATGTGGTATCTCGTGAAAAAATCCACGTATCATAAATTTTCTTAATCTTTTCAGGATCTCCAGAAACAATTTTTTTATCTTTATCTCTTATGCAAGTAATCACCTCTGCAATAAAATCTACTGTTACGTTTAAAATATTTCCAATTTTTTTATGCTCTTTAATCTCAGCTTTATTAACTCCAATAAATGTTATTTCTGCAAAATGACCCCTTTTTGCCCTTTCTTTAAGTGCATCATCAAATTGATTGAATATATCTTTATTTAACAGAGGTTTTGCATTTGTAATCTTATTATCATTATCACTAAAATCAGTAATAATTGTTTCATAAGCAATTTTTGCACCTTTTAAAAATTCTTTTTGAGCTTCATCATCAAACTTTTCTTTTGGTTTGACAGCTTGATCTACCTTTATATTTTTTAAAACTTCTTTAAATTGACCAGGTGATTTTCCCTCAAAACCAGTTCTTTTACCGAGAATTCCTCTTAATCTCAAAAAAATAAAACCAGCTATCATAGCAAGTAAAATTATATCTATGTATTCGAAACTATAATTCATACATCGATAGTAATTACTCTGTTGATTAATTTCAACCAGCAATTTAGATTAAGGACAAATGAACTCATTAATATTATTAATTATTTTAGTCCCAATCGTAGAAATTTATTTATTTATAAAAATTGGATCACAAATTGGTGCGATTTCAACGATTTTACTAATTATCAGTACTGCAATAATAGGTGTTTACTATGCAAAGTATGAGGGGTTGAATACATTAAGATCGGGTTTTGTTCAATTAAGCAAAAATAAAACACCAACTTATGAGGTACTTTCAGGAGCAGCAATCGCCATTGCAGCTCTTCTATTAATAATTCCTGGGTTTGCGACTGATATTTTTGGGTTTCTTATAATTTTTCCAATCACTAGAAAATTTTTCTTCTCTTTTTTTTCAAAAAAAATTAGCAAGAAAGAATATACAAAAAATAATTTTATTGATGGTGAATATGAAGATATAGAGGATGATAATGACAAAAAAGTATGAAATTTTAGGCAAATATATAAAAGATTTATCTAGTGAAACTCGAGACGTTCAAACCTATTTATTTGTAAAAGAACATATAGGCAAATATCAATTAAATATAGATATCAACTCAAAAGCTTTGAAAAACAAACTCATTGAAATATGCACAACCTTTAAATTTGAAGACAAAGAACCCAATGAACTAAAATCTTACTTTGAAATTAATTTTGCAACTATAATTAGACCTGCTGATGAAATAAAAGAAAAAAAAGATTTAGAAAAAATTATTCTTTGTGATGTTCAAATTGAAATCTATCCAGATTTAGAAAAATCCTTTTTGAATCTTTTACACAATTCTGGCTACCCACAAATAAAATTTGAAAAAAGAATAGATTTTGAAAAACTTTATAATGAAAGACTTAATTAAAATAATTTTTTTTTAAAGAATTTTTTAAATAATTTTTATGTTTTTCAATTTCTTCTTTTGTTGGCAAAACAATTTTTTTATAATATGAAACGTTTGCAGCATTGTTTGCTAGATCTTTAATATTCTCCTCTAAAAAATTTAGTGTAGGTTCTTTCTGATCAATTAAATTGATATATACTCTTGCTAAAAGATCGCAATCAATCAGAGCAGTATGTTGTTTTCTTCTTGAATTATCTATTCCATATCTTTTACATAATGAATCCAAACTTACTGAGGATCCTGGGAATTTTTCCCTAGAAAGACTAAGAGTATCAATAATTTCATTATTTATCTTATCTTTACCAATCAATCCAAGTTCATTATTTAAATGTGCAAGGTCGAACTCAGCATTATGAATAATTAATCTTTTTCCATTAATAAAAGATAAAAAATCTTCAACAACTTCATTAAATTTTTTCTTATCAATTAAGAACTCATCTGTATAACCGTGAATTTCTAAGGCTTTCTCAGAAACTTTTCTCTCTGGGTTAAGATAGCAATGAAATTTATTTTTTGTTGGGATTAGATTTTCTAATTCTATGCATCCAATTTCAACGATTCTGTGACCCTCTTTCACAGATATTCCGGTAGTTTCTGTATCAAGAACTATTTCTTTCATTTAAGGATCTTATTTAGAATTAATTTTACACTTTTTTTTAATGTTTTTTTAGTAAAATCATTTTTAATAATGAAATCAGACTTATTCTTTTTATAATCAAGTGGCAGTTGAATTTTTTTAAATAATTTAAATAACTCATTATTAAAATTTTTTCTTTTTTTAATTCTTTTTAAAATTTGAGATTTTTTTGAATCAACGAAGATTAATATATCCTTTTTTTGGTTAAGTTTATTTTCTAAAAGTAAAGGAATATCTAGTATTACTATTTTTTTATTTTTATTTTTATTAATAAAAAGTTTCATTTTTTTTCTAATTTCTATATGAACAATTTTAATAATTTTTTTTAAATTTGTTTTTTTTGAAATTATTGCTTTGGAAATTTCTTTTTTTTTAATTGGAAAAGTTGAAATGTGATTTGGAAGTTTTTTTTTTAATTTTAAATAAACTCTTCTATCTTTCTGGTACAACTTAGATACCTCTTCATCAGCATTAAATACGGGATATCCAAATGCTTTTGCAACAAAACTTTTTCCGGATCCTATATCTCCTAAAATTCCTATTTTAATCATTTTCTAAAAGTTTAAAAATCTCATTACTAATTTTTGGTTCTACTTCATGCCATAACTTGAATGCTTCTAGGGCCTGATAAACAAACATTAATTTCCCATTTTCTATAAGATTGCCGTTTTTTTTAGCATTTTTTAAGAAATTAGTTTCAGCAGGATTGTAAATTACATCATAAAATAACTTATTTTTTCCTGCATTTGAAAAATCTAAGTTTATTTTTTCTTTATTTAGCCCTAAGCTTGTAGCGTTAATTATCATATCAAAATATTCTATATTTCCCCACTCTATAGTTTTTAAATTTTCAAATAAGTTTTTCAATTTTTCTGCTTTTTGTTTGGTTCTATTGCTAACTATTATCTTGGAGACACCCATTTTATTTAAAGCAAAAATAATTGATGGAACTACCCCTCCTGCACCTAAAATTAAAACTTTCTTTCCTCTCAAGTTAAAACTTAAACCTTGAATTGCTTTAGCAAATCCAACAATGTCGGTATTATGTCCTACTAAACTACCATCTTTAAAAATTATTGTATTTACTGACTGAGTTTGCTTTGCCTCTAGGCTTAATTTATCTAAGAAAGGTATTACTGCTTGTTTAAATGGAACTGTAACATTACAACCAGTGATTTTTTGTTGCCTTATATCTTTGATAAAGTTCTCTAGATCATTTTCATTAAGTTTAATTTTATCATATAAAGCGTTAATATTATTTTCTTTTAACCAGTAGTTGTGTAGTTTGGGGGACAAAGAATGATCAATTGGGTTTCCTATAACAAAATATTTTTTTATTTTAGTTGTCATAAATCTCTAAATATTTCTTAATTTTCTTAATTGGCAATCCCATTATAGTATCTTCATCGCCAATTATGCTTTCAAATAAGTTTTTTCCTTCTCCTTCTATTTGATAAACATTATAAGCATAAAGAGCCTGATCAGATATTTTGGATAAATATTTTTTTAATTCATCTTCAGAAAAATTTTTCATTTTTAATGTGGCTTTGTCAGTATAGTTCCAAACCATTGACCCATTTTTTGAGATACATACAGAGCTAATTAAATGATGTGATTTGCCATTAAGCTTCTTTAATATTGTCATGGCCTCTTCTCTGTTTTTTGGCTTTGATATTAATTCACCGTTTAAATCTATTACACTGTCTGCTCCTAAAACTATTTCGTTTGTTTTTTTTAAGCTTATCTTGTTTGCTTTTATTTCTGCTAAATTTTTTGATATAATCTCTGGACTCGCTTTTTCTTTTAACAAACTTAATTTAACAACATCTTCATCAACATTTGATGGCATAACAACACTTTTAACATTATTTTTATCTAAAATTTCTTTTCTAACCTTGCTCTTTGAAGCAAGAATAATTCTATCTAGCATTATTTAAGTATATTTCGTGGATTTTAATTATAGAAGCGGCTGTTTCCTCTACAGATTTTCTTGTTACATCAATAAGAGGCCACTTATATTTTTGAAATGTTTTTTTAGCTTCTAATACTTCTTTTTTAATATTCTCTAAATCTGTATATTGAGTGTTTTCTGTCTCTTTTAAAGAGTTCATTCTATTTTTTCTTAGGTCAGACAGTCTTTCTGGTTCGGTGCTTAGTCCTACTACACAAGTTATTCTGGGATTTTTTTTAAGGGTTTCGGGCAATGAATTTTCATTTACTAAAGGAATATTTGAGGTCTTAAATCCTTTATTGGCCAAATAGATAGATGTGGGAGTTTTGCTCGTTCTACTTACTCCTATAAGAATAATATCAGATTTATGTACTTCATTTATTAAATTTCCATCATCATGATTCATTGTAAATTGAATTGCTTCTATTCTATCGTAATATTCTTCATTTAATATATGCTGCCCACTTGGCTCGTGAGTTGCTTTTTGATTAAGAATTTTTGAAAAATTTAAAATTAAGTTTCCAAGAACCCCAAAACATGGAATTTTTTTTTCATCACTTACATTTGCTAAATATTTAGCCAAATTATTGTCTACAATAGTATATAAAATTATTGCGTTTGAATTTTTTTCTGCATTTTCTAAAATTTTTAAAATTTGGTTCTCTGTTCTTGTAAAAGAATAAGAATGAACTTTATATTCTATATTTAAAAATTGCGCCTTGAGTGCTAAAAATATTCTATCTAAAGTTTCGCCAGTAGAGTCAGAAATTAAATATATTTGATATGTATTACTCATGGATAAATTGTTAATAAATTTGTATTATTTCAGTTAAATTACACAATTTAAAATTTAATAAATTTACCTTGTATAAACTGCTATTTATTAACATTAATAATAAATAGGGTAAACAATCCACAAAAATTAATATGATAAAAAAAGCTTCATTTTAAACAATTTTAGTCACATAAAGTAATGATAAAATGTGGATATAATGTTTATAAAAAATAATCACCTTTATTCACAAGATATATTACAACTACAATAATTAATATTACTTATTTATGAAACCTTTAAATAGAATAATTACAAGTAAAGATACTTCAGCGAATCCTATATGGATTATGAGGCAAGCAGGAAGGTATCTTCCAGAATTTAGAGAAATTAGAAAAGTAAACCCTAATTTTATCAATCTTTGTTTAAATGATAATTTATCTTCAGAGATAACCCTGCAACCGTTAAAAAGATTTGATCTAGATGCTGCAATAATATTTTCAGATATTTTAATGCTTCCATATGGATTAGGTCAAAAAGTAGAATTTGAAAAAAATTTTGGGCCAAAATTAGGTGAATTAAATCTAAATGAAATTACTAAGATTGATGAAATAGACTTCGTCGAAAAAATACATTCTGTTTATAAGGCAATAAGAAAAGTTAGTTCAGATACTGCTTTAAATAATAAAAATACCATCGGCTTTGTTGGTGCTCCATGGACATTATTAGTTTATATGATCAATCAACAATCACCTAAAAAAAGCTTGAAGAAAGATTTTTTTAAAGATGAATTTTTAATAAATAGAATTTTATTAATTATTGAAAAATTCTTGAAAGTTCATATTAAAAATCAAATTGATAATGGTGCAAATGTAATTCAAATTTTTGATAGCTGGGCAGGCTTATTAGAAGAAAAAGACTTACCTAACTTTGTTTATACTCCAACTTTAAATTTAGTAAATTATGTAAAATCTTTAAATGTCCCGGTGATATGTTTTCCTAGAGAAATAAAAAATTACAAAGAATTTTGTGATATTGTTAAACCTGACGCCGTTAGTATCGACTATAATATTGATCCAAAAAAGATACTCAGAGATATAAAAATACCAATCCAAGGCGGTTTAGACCCTAAAATTTTATTGACAGATAAAGAAACATTAAAAAAAGAAACAACCAAGTACTTGGAAATTTTTCGTGATCATCCATATATATTTAACCTTGGTCATGGCATTTTACCCGAAACAAACCCGGAAATGGTTGAAAACTTAATTAAAATTGTAAAAGATTTCAAATGATTGAAAAAAATCATCCACCTATAAAATATGGCAAAACAGGTGTACTTATAATTAATTTAGGCACACCCGACTCCACTAATTGGTTTGATATCAGAAAATATTTAAGAGAGTTTCTTTCCGACAGAAGAGTTATCGAAGTAAATCCTATAATTTGGCAAATAATCTTAAATTTGTTTATCTTAAATTTTAGGCCTTCTAAAACTGCTAAAGCTTATAAAGAAATTTGGATGAATGATAAGAATATGTCACCTCTGCTTTATTATACCCAAAAACAAGCTGAAAAAATCTCAAGTTCATTTTCAAAAGAAAACATAGTTATAGATTTCGCAATGAGATACGGAAATCCTAGCATTAATAGCAAGATTCATAAATTACACAAAATGGGCTGTGAAAACTTGGTGGTACTTCCTCTTTATCCACAATATGCGGCTGCTACAACGGCAACAGTGTGTGATGAGGTATACAGAACTTTAATGAAAATAAGATGGCAACCCTCTTTAAAAATAATTCCTCACTATGAATCTGATCCGCTTTACATTGATGCACTTGTTAATTCTATTAATAAAAAAATAAATGAAATCAGTTGGAAACCAGATCTTATCATTGCATCTTATCATGGAATACCAAAAAAATATTTTGACAAAGGTGATCCTTATCATTGCTATTGTCATAAAACTACAAGGTTGATTTCAGAAAAATTTAATTCAATTAAAATTAAAACTACATTTCAGTCAAGATTTGGTCCACAAGAATGGCTTCAACCATATACTGATAAGACTTTAGAAAGTTTGCCCAATGAGGGTATCAAAAATGTCCTCACAATCTGTCCAGGCTTTGCATCCGATTGTGTAGAGACTTTAGAGGAAATACAAATTCAAGCCAAAGAAAGTTTTTTAAGTTCAGGGGGAGAAAATTTTGATATTGTCCCCTGTTTAAATGATAATAATGATCATGTCGTTTTACTAAAGTCCTTAATTGAAAAAAATATTTGATATATGAATTCATATTTATTATTTAAATCTTTACATTTAATTGCAGCTGTTTCTTGGATGGCTGGTCTCTTATACCTTCCTAGAATTTTTGTTTACCATGTTGAAAATAAAGAGAAAAAAGAAGCAACCGATATATTTGAGGTGATGGAAAAAAGATTATTTTTTTACATTATGCGACCTGCAATGATTTTTACGTGGGTTTTCGGATTAGCCTTAATTTATTTGAATGGAATAGAGATTTTCTCTCAATTATGGTTTCAAACAAAGATTGTTTTGGTGATATTTTTATCAGCATACAATGATTATTTAGGAAAATGTCTTGTTGCCCTAAAAAATTCTACAAACACAAGATCTGCAAAATTCTTTAGAATTATTAATGAAATACCCACGGTTATCTTAATTATTGTTGTATTTTTAGCTATTTTTAAGCCAATCTAGGGTTGAAATAAAATCAGCAATATATATATTATAAGTTTCTGATAAGTCCTTATCAAAAAATTAATCATGAATATTCAAGAATTAAAATTAAAATCATCTGAACAACTCATTACACAAGCAGAAGAGCTTGGCATAGAAAACGCCAGCACATTAAGAAAACAAGAAATACTTTTTGCTATTCTTAAAAAAGTTGCTGAAAAAGAAGAAATTACAGGAGTGGGTGTCCTGCAGCTTTTACAAGATGGTTTTGGTTTTTTAAGAGCGATGGAATCAAACTATTTACCAGGACCTGATGATATATATGTAAGCCCAAGCCAAATTAAAAAATTTGGACTAAGAACAGGAGATACCGTTGAAGGACCAGTAAGAGCCCCTAAAGAAGGAGAGAGATATTTTGCATTATTACAAGTTAGCAAGATCAATTTTGAAGAACCAGAAAAAGCTAGACATAAAATTGCATTTGATAACCTAACGCCGTTATATCCAGATAAACAACTGGTAATGGAGGTTGAAACTACAAAAGTTGAAAAAAAAGCAGATCTTACTCCAAGATTAATTGATCTAGTGAGCCCTATTGGAAAAGGTCAAAGATCAATAATTATATCACCACCAAAAGCAGGAAAAACAATGATTTTACAAAGCATCGCAAACTCGATAGCTAAAAATTATCCAGAGTGTTACCTTATGGTGCTGCTGATTGATGAGCGACCAGAAGAAGTAACTGATATGCAAAGAACTGTGAAAGGTGAAGTAATTAGTTCTACTTTTGATGAACCTGCACAAAGGCACGTAGCAGTAGCCGAAATGGTTATTGAAAAAGCTAAAAGATTAACTGAACACAAAAAAGATGTCATTATATTATTAGACTCGATAACAAGATTAGGAAGAGCATATAACGCAGTAATACCAAGTTCAGGTAAAGTTTTAACCGGAGGTGTTGATGCTAACGCACTTCAAAGACCAAAAAGATTTTTTGGTGCAGCAAGAAATATTGAAGAAGGTGGCTCATTAACAATTATATCTACAGCTTTAATAGATACTGGAAGCAGAATGGATGAAGTCATATTTGAAGAATTTAAAGGAACAGGTAATAGTGAAACAATATTAGATAGAAAAATAGCAGATAAAAGAATTTATCCGGCAATTGATATCACAAAATCAGGCACAAGAAGAGAAGAACTGTTATTTGACAAAAATGATCTCCAAAAAATGAATGTGTTAAGAAGAATAATTGCTCCAATGGGAACTATGGATGCTATTGAGTTTATAAATTCTAAACTTAAAGATACTAAAAATAATGCTGAATTTTTTAATTCAATGAACAAACCATCTTAAGAAGTGTTGATATTTGTAATAAATATTTTTTCATGGATTTAGTAGAAAAAATTAAAATTCTTAAAAATCATTTCAATTCGAAAAACTATAGGAAGGTAATTGAGGGAGCATTAAAATTACTTAAGAAAATCCCAAAAAATGATTATTTGTTGAATTTAACAGGAATGGCCTATCAGGGTTTATCTCAACATAAAAATTCACTTAAATTTTTTAACGAAGCATTAAGACACGCTCCTAATAATATTGCTGCAATGAATAATTATGCAAACGCACTAAAAGCTGTAGGTAAACTGGAGCAAGCAAACGCCCTATATGAGAAAATTTTAAAGATAAATCCAAATTACATTAATGCTTATAATAATTTTGCTAATTTTAAAACTTTAATTAATGATTATGAAGGAGCTATAATGTTGTATAAAAAAGCTCTTCTTCTAATAAAAAGTAATAAAAATATACCTCAGTCCAGCATTGTAACTTTTTTATTTTCTTTAGCTGTAGCTTATCAGAGTGAAAATAAAATTGAAGAAACAAAACAAACTATCGATGAAATATTTTCTATTGATCCAAATCACGTTGGAGCCCACAAATTAACAAGTTCATTATTTAAATATGCTGCTGAAAATAAAGAAAGTTTAGACCACATTGAAAAAATGGAGGAAATTTACAAGCAAATCAGTAGCAGTGATTATGAACAGAAAGTTGATTTATCCTATGCTTTAGGTAAAGCATATGAAGATATAAAAGATTTTAATACCGCATTTCGATTTTATGAAAAAGCTAACAATCTAAAATTTGACAAATTTGGTTCAAATATAGAAGCTGAAAAAAAAGCTATTGATAATATTATAAAAACATTTAACGGGATTGATCTTACAAAATCAAATAAGGAAATACAAAAAAAAAAAATTATATTTATTTTGGGCATGCCAAGATCAGGAACAACACTGATGGAACAAATTATATCATCACACAGTGAGGTTTATGGTGCTGGTGAATTAATTTATCTGCAGCAAGTGCTTAAAAATAATTTTGTAAATGACTCAAAATATAATAAGCAACTAATTGTTGATAATCAAAATTTATCAAAAAATATAATATTTTCTGAATATTTAGATTATTTCAAATTGTATAATTTTGAAGAAAATATAATTACTGATAAAGCTCCTCAAAATTTTAGATTAATAGGTTTTATAAAATTGTTTTTCCCTAGCAGCAAAATTATACATTGTTATCGCAACCGAAAAGATAATTGCTTATCTTTGTTTAAAAATACATTTGCCTCAAATACGATGAACTGGACAAATAAAGCAGAAGACATAGCTGAATATTATAATTTGTACTCTAAAATCATGAAATTTTGGAAAAATAAAATTCCAGACTTTATCCATGATGTAGAATATGAAAAACTCGTAATGGATAAAGAGACTGAAATTAAAAAAATTTTAAATTTTTGTGAATTAAATTGGGATGAAAAATGCTTAAATCCAGATAAGAATAGCAAAACACCAATAAAAACAGTCAGCATTGCTCAAGCCAGACAACCAATTTATAAATCTTCAGTGAATAGTAGTAATAATTTTGATAAGTACCTAGATAAAATGTACAATATTTTAGAATAAAAATGCTTTCTCTTAAAATTTAGATTATTTTTTTTTCATTTTAATTAAATTCTTTTTTTATAATTAAATTAAAGTATCATAAATTTAATTATGAATATTTTTGCTCTCTCCTCTGGTCCAGGCATCTCTGGTATAGCAGTTATAAGAATTTCAGGTGAGGGAACTTCTAAAATTATTAATATTTTAACCGGAAAGCCTGTTCCAAAACCAAGAGTAGCAACACTCAGAAAAATCAATAAAATCAACACTTCTGAGCTGATTGATGAGGGATTAATTCTTTGGTTTCCTGGACCTGAGAGCTACACAGGAGAAGATATGGCTGAGATTCAGGTTCATGGCAGCAAAGCTGTAGTTGAAGCTCTCCACTCTACCCTTTCCGATATAGAAAATTGTAGATTGGCTGAACCAGGTGAGTTTACAAAACTAGCATTTCAAAATGGCAAAATAAATTTGCTTAAAGCAGAAAGTATTGCTGATTTGATTTCTTCAGAAACAGAAATTCAAAGACAACAAGCAATAAAAATCATGAATGGAAAATCATCTGATCAATTTAATTTTCTTAGAGAAAAACTTTTAAAAATTTTATCACATGTTGAGGCAAAAATTGATTTTCCAGAGGAAGATCTGCCTAATAATATTTTAGATGAAATCAAAAACAATTCAGATGAAGTAATAAATAAAATTAAAAAAATATTAAACGATCAAAAAGTTGGAGAAAGAATTAGAGAAGGTTTCAAAATAGCTATTCTAGGACCAACTAATGCTGGCAAATCTAGTTTGATGAATCACTTATCTAATCGTGATGTCGCAATCGTTTCTGAAATTGCTGGTACAACTAGAGACGTGATCGAAACCCATTTAAATATAGATGGTTATCCAGTTATAATCTCTGATACAGCCGGAATAAGAGATTCTCAAGATGAGATAGAAAAAAAAGGAATTAAATTATCCCTAAATAGAGCTGAGGAAGCAGATTTAAAGCTTGTTGTGGTTGATGTAAAAAGCCTTGATTTTACTGATTTTTTGAAGGGTTTATTGGATGAGAATGCAATTTTAGTTATAAATAAGTCTGATCTTTTAGAAAAAGGTATTGATCCAGAAATTAAAAAAACAAATCATGTTTTAATCTCAATTAAAGAAAATAAAAATATTGAAGAATTAATATTAAAAATAAAAAATAATTTAAAAAATAAATTTCTTACAAGTGATGATATTTTAATTACAAGAGAGAGACACAGGCAACATCTGCAACAGTGTTTGGATCATCTAAATAACTTTAATCAAAAAAAAGAAATCGAAGATTTTGATAAAGCTGCAGAAGATTTAAGATTAGCTACTAGACATTTAGGCATGATTGTTGGAAAAGTCGATGTTGAGGAGATACTAGGTAGTATTTTCAACGATTTTTGTATAGGCAAATAATAAACCATTTTACTGGTTTTTTCGCTTTTTTTTGCTTAAAAACGTTGATAATATTAGCTTATTTACGAAAAATAAGCCTATCTTGTAAATTATTTAATCATCTATAAATTTGGTTTATGAAAAATGATTTGTCGTTTGATGTAGTTGTAATTGGAGGTGGACATGCCGGATGTGAAGCTGCCGCAGCTTCTGCTCGACTTGGAGTGAACACTGCCCTATTTACTCATAAAATAGAAACCATAGGTGAGATGTCTTGTAACCCGGCAATAGGAGGGCTAGGTAAAGGTCATTTGGTTAGAGAAATAGATGCCCTTGATGGTGTTATGGGAGATGTAGCAGACAAATCAGGTATACAATTTAGATTGTTAAATAGAAGTAGAGGGCCAGCAGTCAGAGGGCCAAGAACTCAATCTGACAGGTCATTATATCGTAAATATATGCAAGAAAAATTGCTAAACTATTGTAATTTAAGCGTTTTTTCTGATCCTGTAATAAAGTTTATTTTTGACAAAAATTCGATAAGTGGATTTGAAACTAAAGAAGGCAAGAAAGTTCTATCTAACAAGATAATACTCACAACAGGCACTTTTTTAAATGGTTTGATACATATAGGTAATGAAAGAACTCCTGCTGGCAGATACGATGAAAAACCTTCTACAGGTTTAAGTGAACAATTAGCCAAATATGATTTTAAAATTGGAAGATTGAAAACTGGAACACCGCCAAGGTTAGACGCAAGAACAATTAATTTTGAAAACTTAGAAGAGCAATTTGCAGATGACGATCCTTATTTTTTTTCATTCTTAACAAAAAAAAATTTAAATAAGCAAGTGTCATGTCGTATGACATATACAAATGAAAAAGTTCATAAAATTATAGAAAGGAATTTATCTAGAAGTGCAATGTACTCAGGTAGTATAAAAGGAGTAGGCCCAAGATATTGTCCATCTATAGAAGATAAGATAGTAAAATTTTCAGATAAAGCTCGCCACCAGATATTTTTAGAACCGGAAGGTCTAAATGATCACACAATTTACCCAAATGGTATCTCTACATCTCTTCCTGCTGAAATTCAACAAGAAATATGTAATAATATCAGTGGTTTAGATAATGTTGCTATACTTAGACCAGGATATGCAATAGAATATGACTATATAGATCCACGTGAACTATTCTTAACCCTTGAAACAAAGAAAATAAGCAACCTTTATCTTGCTGGTCAAATTAACGGAACAACAGGATATGAGGAAGCTGCTGCACAAGGTCTTATAGCAGGCATTAATGCCGCCTTGTCTGTAAAAAAATTAGAACCATTCATTCTTGATAGATCTGATGCCTACATTGGAGTAATGATTGATGATTTGGTGACTAAAGGAGTAGCTGAGCCATATCGAATGTTTACATCAAGAGCTGAATATCGATTGAGTTTGAGATCTGATAATGCTGACCAAAGATTAACTGCTAAGGGAATAGAGATTGGTTTAATAGGTGATGTGAGAAAAGCCATATATTTAAGTAAATTCGAGCAAATCAGACAAGTTGATAAAAAAATGAGAGAATCCAAGATTTCACCATCTCAAGCAGAGAAATTTGGAATAAAAATAGCAAAAGACGGAATATTGAGATCATCTAGCGAAGTTTTAACTCAAAAAGGTGTAAATATGATCAAAATTAGGGAAATATGGTCTGATATACCTTTTTTTAGTAAAGATATTGATGAACAAGTGGAAATTAACGCTCATTATAGTGGATATTTAAAGAAGCAAAAAGCAGATATTTTAGCATTTAAGAGGGATGAAAACCTAATTATTCCAGATAAAATCAATTATGATGGACTATCAGGTTTGTCTAATGAGGTAAAAGCTAAATTTAAAGAAATAAAGCCTAAAACAATGGGTCAAGCTCTAAGAATTGATGGAATAACTCCTGCCGCTGTATATATTTTGTTGTCACATGTCAAAAGAAAGTCTATTAAGCATATAGCTTAATGGATCAAGAAATTTTAAATTCTTACTCTAGAATCAATCACTTAAATGTTTCACGTGAAACATTTTTGGACTTTGAAAACTATATATCCATGATTCTTGAAAAAAATAAAAAAATCAACATAATTAGTCAAAATACAGCATCAAAAAAAGCCATAATTGACCGGCATATTATAGATTCAGCGCAAATTATTGATTTTGTTGATTTAAATAGCAATACAACCACAGATATAGGTTCAGGAGGGGGTATGCCAGGTATAATCGTGGCAATTATACTAAAAAATATGAAAAATAATATGAATGTGCACCTTTATGAAAAAAGCCATCATAAAAGCCATTTTTTAAAAGAAGTTTCAGAAAAATTAAATTTAAACACAAAAGTTATTCAAAAAAATATTTTTGAAATAAAAAATTTAGAGACAGGAACAATAATGTCAAGAGCATTCAAACCAATGCCCGTAGTTTTAGATTTAGTATATGAAAATTTTTCAAAATATAAAAATTTAATTTTTTTTATGGGGAAGAGTGGAAAAAAAATTTTTGAAAATTCTAAAAAAAATTGGGAGCTGGAGTATATAGAAAAAAAAAGTTTAACAAGTAAAGATTCATTTTTAATAAATATTAAAAAAATAAAAAAAAAAAATTAAAAGGATTATAAAAAATTAATGCAAATTATTTCAGTCATAAATCAAAAGGGTGGGGTCGGAAAAACTACTACAGTGATAAATCTTGCAGCTGGCTTATCTCAAATAGATAAAAAAATTTTAGTAATTGACTTAGATCCTCAAGGCAACGCAACCACAGGTCTGGGATTATCTAATATGGAGAGCTCAAACGATACAATTTATGGTGTATTGAATGGAACTAGAGAAATCAGCGAGGTGATAAAAAAAACACAGTTTGAAAATTTAGATATTATTACATCAAATGTAGATTTATCTGGCTTAGAGGTGGAGACGGCTGATGATAGTAACAGGGCCTTTATATTAAAGACTAAATTAGCCGCATATTTAAACAATTCTAGAGAATTATACGATTATGTCTTAGTCGATTGTCCACCATCTTTAAGTCTTCTGACGGTAATGGCCCTAGTAAGCTCAAATTCACTTTTGGTTCCCTTACAAACCGAATTTTTTGCACTAGAGGGTTTAACTCAGCTAATGAAAACAATCGAAAGGATAAAAGTAAGCTTAAATCCAGATTTGAAAATAAGAGGTATACTGTTAACAATGTATGACAAAAGAAATAAGCTCTCCTCTCAAGTAGAGAAAGAGGCAAGAGATTATTTTAGTGAAAAAGTTTATACAACAGTAATTCCAAGAAATGTCAGATTGTCCGAAGCCCCATCCCATGGCATGCCAGTTCTGATTTATGACAAGAATTGTCCTGGCAGTAAATCATATTTTAGTTTTGCTGATGAGTTTATGAGTCAAGAGGGAACAATAGGGAGTGCAGCTTAATGGAAAAAATTAAAAAAGGGTTAGGTCGAGGATTATCTTCATTGATAGGTGAAAGCAAAGTAGAGCCTCAAAAAAATCAAGTGTCAATTAGTGATCTAGTACCAAATAAATATCAACCAAGAAAAATATTTGATGAAACAAATTTAGAAGAATTAACAAATTCAATTAAAGAAAGAGGAATAATACAGCCAATCATTGTTAGGAGGTCTAATAATAATGATTTAAATAAATTTGAAATAATTGCAGGTGAAAGAAGATGGTTAGCTGCACAACGTGCTGGTTTACATAATGTGCCTGTTGTTATAACTGACGCTGATGATTTGAAATCTTTGGAATTTGCTATTGTTGAAAACGTTCAAAGACATGATTTAAATCCACTTGAGGAAGCACAAGGTTTTAAACGACTTATAGATGAATTTTCATATGATCAGGAAAAGGTTTCAAAATTTATAGGTAAAAGCAGAAGTTATATTACGAATTCTTTAAGAATTTTAACTTTACCTGAGGATGTAATAAAATTGATAGAATCTCAAAAATTGACAGCAGGTCATGCAAAAATTTTAGTAGGCCTAAGTAATGCAAGTTTTGTAGCAAATAAAATTATAGAAAAAAAACTTTCGGTTAGGCAAGCTGAAAATTTCGTAAGATTGTTCAAAAATAAAAAGCAAAGCTCAAAAAAATTAAAAGACACAAATATTATAGCCCTTGAACTGTCGATATCAAATAAGATTGGTTTAAATGTTGATATACAAAATAATAAAAGAAATAAAGGTAAAATAAGTTTTGAATATAAAGATCTAGATCAATTAAACAAAATAATAGATATAATCAAATCTAACTATTAACATCTGAAGAACATGTTTCTAAAATAAAGTTGGTTATTAAATTATTTGAATTATTTATATTATTTTTAATTAGCAATTCTACCTCATTTAGTTTGTAAATTAATTCTTTAATATTCTTTGGTGACCATTTGTAAATCTGCTGCTTGGTCATCTCTTTTTCTTTCCAAAAAATAGGAGGTTTTGCTGAAGATATTGTAAGTTCAATATCTTTATTTCTTTGATATTCTTCAGAAAGTTTTAGAATTTTTTTTGCTTTATTCAAAAATATTCGACTAATTGTAATTGACTCATCATTTGAAAAATTATTTTCATTTAAAATATTTATAATTTTTTTTTTGTTTTTAGATAGGCAATTATCAATTAAATCCGATATTTCATAATTTTCCGATAAATTAGATAGTTTTAAAATATCATTTAAATCAATTTTATTTTTATTAAATAAAAAGCTTTCTATTTTTTCTAATTCATTTTTTAAATTAATTCTATCTCCTCTAGCTCGCTCAACAATAATATTTAATGCTTGCTGTGAAATACTTATTTTCTTTGCTTTAACAAATTTTTGGGCAAATAAATTTAAAGTTTGATTATTATCTTCATAAAATGGAATACAAATAGTGTTAATTTTTTTTTCAAAAAATTTTCTTATTTTAGACTTATTGTCTAAAGATCCTCCAAGTAGAATAAAAAATATATCATTAAATTCTTTATTCGAAATTTCTTCAATAATTTTTAGAGATTTTTCACTTATTCTATTTATGATTATTAGCTTATCATTATCAAAAAATGATTTGTTGAATATAGTTTGTTGAAAATCATCTATATTTTTTAATACTTCTGATTCGTCATAAGAATAGATGTTTTTTGGTAAAATTGGTTTCAAATTTTCATTAAGAAACTGTTCTTTATGTCCCTGATTATTGCCATAAAGTAAGATAAATTTTTGAGTTTTGAGATTAATTTTTTTAAAGTCAAAATATTTGAGGATCATCTATAAATTAAAAAATATGATTAATTCTTTTGAAATTTTATCAATCAAATCAATTTCAATTTGTTTTTGATAACGCTTTAATTTGAATTTGTCTTTCTTTGTATCATAAGAAAACTCTTTTTTTAATTTTTTTTCTGTTATGGTTTTATTTTCAGAACTAGTTAATTTTAAATTAATATTTAATGAAGTTCTGTAAGATGTTACTTGGCCCTTTGAGTTTTTTGCAGTCTCAGATATAATTTTTCTACTTTCTATTATTAAAGTGTTTAGATCTTCATTTTTTTCAATTATAAATGGAAGCTTTAAAAAAACCCCTTTACTTATTTCTTGATCTCCAGAGAATTTTACTTCTTTAATTTTAATTTTAGTTATTTCCTTATCAACTTTGTATATGGGCTGATATCCACATGCGCTTATAAAAAAAAATATTATAATAAGAATTTTTTTCATTATTTTATAATAAAGTTAATTATTCTATCTTTAATATAAATAGTTTTAAATATTTCTTTTTTAGCAATATATTTATCAACCAATTTATCAGTTTTTATTTTATTTATTATCGAATTTTCATCTAAATTTTTTTCAACCTCGATGATAGATCTTTTCTTACCATTAATTTGAATAACTACTTTACTCGTATTATTTTCAATAAATTCTTTTGTAATTTCAGGCCACTTTATATCTTCTTTACTAATTCTAATTCTTTCTAAACACTCATTTGTTATGTGTGGTGTTATTGGAAGCATCATTAGAAGTATTTTTATATAGTTTTCTTTTAAATTAGAATAATTTAAATTTTTTTCAGATAACTTGTTAAAAAAAGAATATATCTCATGAAATAAAGCTATAATCACGTTGTATCTAAAGTTTTCTAATGCAAAATTAATTTTGTTAATTGATTGATTTACAAAAATATCAATTTTCTTATCTTCATCTGTTTTTGCTTTGCTAACTATTGATAAAATTTTTTCATTTAATGACCAAAATTTTTGAATATATTTATATGATGAGGCCATACCCGCATCAGACCACTGAACATCTTTTTCTGGTGGACTGTCTGATAATATAAAAAATCTTACGGCGTCAGCACCATAAGCCTCTATCATTTTTGCAGGATCTATAATATTTTTTTTTGATTTAGACATAGACTCGGAAGGACCCACTGTTACAGTTTCATTTGGTCTATTTTTAATAGAGAAAGTGTTGTCATCATTTGGTAAGACCTCATCTGGGCTTAACCAATTATTATTTTTGTCTTTATAAGTTTGATGACAAACCATTCCTTGAGTGAATAAACCTTTGAACGGTTCTTTTAAATGAAAATTTTTATTATTTAAATTTATCCCTCGTACAAAAAACCTAGAATATAAAAGATGTAAAATTGCATGCTCTACTCCCCCAATATATTGATCAACTGGCATCCAGTATTTAATATCTTCGTCATCAAAAGGATTTTTTTCATTATCTGCTGAGCAAAATCTTAAAAAGTACCAAGATGAATCGACAAAAGTATCAAGTGTATCAGTCTCCCTTTTACAATTCTTTCCATTTATTAATACAGATTTCCATTTTTTTTCTGAGTCTAAAGGATTTCCTTCAGAATTTAAACTTTCCACTTCAGGAAGTAATACAGGTAAATCATTTTCTGGAATTTTAACAACATTATTTTCCTCATCATAAGCGATTGGAATTGGACAACCCCAGTATCTTTGTCTTGAGATACCCCAATCTTTTAGTCTATAGTTTGTTTTTTTATTTCCTAAATTATTTTTTTCTAAATATTCGATTGTTTTAGAAATTGATTCTTCAGGAGCAGATAATCCATTTAAAAATTCCGAATTTATTATAGTCCCAGGTCCTGTGTGAGGTTCTGAAGAAACCTCAAAAGTGTCATCTTTATCATTTGGCTTTACAACCGTTTTGATCTCTAAACTATATTTTTTAGCAAAATCAAAATCCCTTTGATCATGAGCAGGGCACCCAAAAACAGCACCAAACCCATAGTCCATTAAAACAAAATTAGCAAAATATAAGGGAACTTTTTTAGACTTATCCAGAGGGTTTATAGCGACAAGATTAGTTTTAAATCCAATTTTCTCTGCTTGTGCTATAGATTCTTCAGTTGTTCCAGTTTTTGAACATTGCTCTTTAAATTTAATAAATTCAGGGTCCTTTTCATAATATTTTGATAAAGGATGATCAACTGAAAGAGCAAGGAAAGAAAAACCAAAGAGTGTATCTGGCCGCGTTGTGTAACATTTAATAGAATTAATTTTATTTGACCCTTCTATTTTAAAATTAATTTCGCATCCATAGGATTTACCAATCCAATTTTTTTGCATGGTTTTCACTTTATCTGGCCATTCTTTTAGATCATTTAAATCGTTAAGAAGTTCCTCTGAAAAATGGGAAATCTTAAAAAACCATTGATTTAATTTTTTTCTTTCTACTATAGCGCCAGATCTCCAACCTTTTCCATTTACTACTTGTTCGTTAGCAAGAACTGTCTTATCTATAGGATCCCAATTAACATAACTTTCTTTTCTATAGACTAAGCCCTTATCATATAGATTTAAAAAAATTTTTTGTTGGTGTTTGTAATATTTAGGAGAGCAAGTAGAAATTTCTCTGTCCCAATCTATAGAAAGTCCAAGTTGTTTAAGTTGACTTTTCATATTTGATATATTTTCTTCAGTCCATTTTTTTGGACTCAAGTTATTTTGTCTCGCAGCATTTTCTGCTGGCATACCAAAAGAGTCCCAACCCATTGGATGAAGTACATTAAATCCTTTTAAACTTTTATATCTCGCAAGAACATCTCCTATTGTATAATTTCTAACATGCCCCATATGAATTTTTCCAGATGGGTATGGAAACATTTCTAAACAATAAAACTTTTTTGCTTTACTTTTTTTTGCTTTAAATGAGTTGTTATCTTTCCAAAATTTTTGCCACTTATTTTCAATAATTTTAAAATTATATCTGTCCACTAGAACTCTTCTTAATAAAAATTAATTTTTTTCGCCAGGAGCAAGTATTGTATTCAAAGGTCTTTTTGGATTAGAATCAACAATATCCTTCTTATATTTTGCTGCTTTTTTTAATATTGCAACCTTTAGCTCATTTTCTATTTTCGGGTTGCTTTGAGAAATTTTACAGTTCGCGGTGATTTCACACTGTTTACTAAACACATTTATTTTCAAAGCATCCGCTCGAATTTCATTAGATAAAAATCTTATAGATATCTTAATTGAGTCATTAGAATTTCCTTGATCACTATACCAATCAGTTATTATCAGCCCACCACCATAATCCGCAGAAGTGAGAGGCATAAAATCTAAAATATCTAAACTAGCTCTCCACATTTCATTTGAAGTTGCAAAATTGAAGTCACCACCTTTATTTTTATTCACAGCTCCCATAATTGTGAAACCCCTCCCTTCTTCAAGGTTCTTTTTAACTCTTTTCTCTGGCTCTGGAGGGTAATCCTTTGCACTCACTGGTCTATAAATTCCACACGAATTTAATTTTATTAATAACAATAAAAGAAGTGATATTTTTAGAATACTTTCGGTAAATTTAATAAGTACTGTCATATTGAAATATCCATATATAACAACAAATTCCTAAAGAGTAATAAATACTTTTAAACAAAGAAAACCGAAAATTAGTGCTTTAACATGTTGCAAATTTACAACACTATATAAAAATTAGACCATTTAGGGAAATATAAGCCCATATTTTTACACAAAAATGATAATTATCATCTGTTTATAATTATAAAACAAATAGGAGTAAATATGAACAAAATGACAAAAATTGGATTGACTGCATTAGCAGGCTCTCTAGTTGCTACTTCAGCTTTCGCAGGAAGCATGAGTGTAAGTGGTTCTGCTAAAGTAACATACGCTTCAAACGGTGAAGAAAGAGTAACTGGAGTTCCTTACAGCAATTCTAAAGGAATTTCATTTTCTGGTTCAGGTGAATTAGACAATGGTTTCACAGTAAGCACTGGTTATACTATGACTAATGCTGCGTTCTCTTCATCATATGTATCATTAGATATGGGTGACAGCGGAACGTTACACTTCATGAACTCAACAGCTTTAGCTGGTCTAGATAAATTCGATGACGTTATGCCAACAGCTGGTGAAGAAGTTTGGGATGATGTTGATGCTGATGACAATGGTGTTGTAGGTGTATTTGCAGGAAATGCTTTCGGTTACGAAGTATCTGCAATGGGTCTGACTATTTCAGCTCATTACGCTAAAGAGCAAGTTGGAACATCTAACTCAGTAGTAGTAGTTGCTGACGATCTAATGGATGGCCTACAAGTAGGTTATGGTATTGGTAAAGCTGCAACAAGTGCAACTGTTGAAGATGATCACAGCACTATGTGGGCTAAATACACTGCTGGTATGGCTACTGTAGGTATACAGTCATCATCAATTGACAAATCTTCTGCTGATGAAGACAGAATAGGTGTAGCTATTTCATTAGCGGTTAATGAAAATATGAGTGTATCATATGGTATGTCGACTGTTGACTTTGAAACTGCTTCATTAGATGATGAAGAAAGTTCAGGGGTATCTGCGTCTTACACAATGGGTGGAATGACGTTTGCAGCAGTAATGAACCAAACTGATTCAGTAGCAGGTTCTGCTGGAACTGACCGTACTAGAAAAGAATTGTCAGTTGCATTCGCGTTTTAATTAACACGAAAGTTTAATTTTATAAACGGCCCTTCGGGGCCGTTTTTTTTTGGAATAAAGAAATTCCTGCATATCCAAAACAATTCAATAACTTAAGTTTTTTCAAATTTTTACTTGAAATACCACCAAGCGCTATAATTTTTTTATTAGTAAAATTAGAAAATAATTTAAATCTGTTAATTCCTAAAAAATTTTTATTTTTTTTAAAAATAGATGACAAAAAAATAACATCGACACCTTGTTTTTCTTTAATTTTCATTTCTTTGTTATTATGTGCTGAGCCAATTATTAAAAATTTTTCATTTATTGAATAAGATAGATGGTTTGTACTTCTATTAAATGAAGGTATATATGCTCCATCTAGACCTAAATTAATGGCAACTTTTACATCATTTGATAAATAAAACTTATAACCTTTTTTTTTGCAGTATTTTTGGAGTTTAATAATAGTATCCAGTTGATTTTTTGAGTTATAATTTCTTAAAATTATCCCAGTATCTATCGCCTGATGATCTATATTTTTTGTATCAAATTTACTAATAAAGTAATATTTTCTTGGAATATTTCTATGCATAGTACTGTTAAAAATTTATTAGATATTAAAAATAATATCAAAGTTAATCTTGATGAAATAAATATTAAAAATAACCCAAAAATTATTGCAGTTTCTAAAACATTTAAAATTGATCAAATATCACCTTTAATTGATTATGGTCATATAGATTTTGGTGAAAATAAAGTTCAGGAAGCAGTTGAAAAATGGACAGAAGTGAAAAAAATAAATCCAAAAATTCAACTGCATATGATTGGAAAATTACAAACAAATAAAGTCAAATTTGCTGTAAAATTATTTGACTATATTCATTCGGTTGATAGTGAAAAACTTGCAAAAAAAATTGCTGATGAACAAAACAAAATAAATAAAAATATTAAAATCTTCTTACAGGTTAATATTGGTGATGAAAAACAAAAATCAGGTATTAATAAAAATGAACTTAAAGGTTTGGTTAATTATTGTAAAGAAATCAATTTGGATTTAATTGGCTTGATGTGCATTCCGCCTGCGAATATTGACACAGAGATTTATTTTGAGGAGATGAAAATTTTAAATAGAGCTCATGGTTTTACAGAACTTAGTATGGGTATGTCTTCGGATTTTATTGAAGCTGCAAAGTATCAATCAACCTTTATCAGAATTGGATCTAGTATTTTTGGTCAAAGATCTTAAAAAATTTTAATTTTTGAATTTTTTTTAATTAGTTTAAGCATAATTAAAAAATCTTTTTCTCCTAAACCAATGCATCCAGCTGTAGGCTTATAATTTTTGGTAAGATGAATAAAGATACAACTACCCATACCTGTGACAGGTTTTTTGAAGTTATACTTAATTGGAATCAACAAATCATATTTATAGTCTTTTCTTTTTAATTTTTCATGTTTTATTTTTTTTTCAATTTTAATTAGTTTGTTATACTTTTGTGGAAATCTAATATCATTACACCAACCCATATTTATTTTAATTTTGACACATTTTAGCAAAGTAAATGGTTTTTTAATGCGATCTTCTCTAAAATAAAGATTTTCAATCTTAAAACTACCTTTTGGTGTTTTTTTATCTCCCTCTTTTTTGTTGCTTGTTGAACCTTTTTTACCAATACAGCATCTAAATTTAAATTCATCTATATGAAGAGTGTGTTTATTTTTTACAAAAATTGTCATATTCTAAATCTAGTGGGTAGTCAGAATATAATAATATATAAGTTTACTGGATTATATCAAATTCTTGAAGAACTTGGAGAAGATTTAAATTTAAATATTACATTTGAAGATAGAGAGGACTTTTTAAATGAAAAAGTAAAAAATTTTAATAATTATTTAATTATATCAAATAAAAAATATTCAGATATTCACAATCAATTTGTTTTAGATAATTTACCAATTAATATTTTCAAATTAATTGAGAAGATAAATATTGAATTTCTAAAATTGCAATTTAACATACAATCTGAAGTTAGAGTAAACAATTACACTATTGATCTAAATTCTAGAGAAATGTTTACAAAAAATATAAAGCTTAAGTTGACTGAAAAAGAAATAAATATAATTACTTATTTATCTAAATCGGACAAACCAGTTGCTGTTGATGAGTTACAAGAAAAGGTTTGGAGTTATCAATCTGATATAGAAACTCATACAGTCGAAACTCACATTTATCGACTAAGAAAAAAAATTTTAAACACATTTAATGATACCAATTTCATAATTAGTGAAAAAAATGGCTATCAAATCAAATAAGAAAAATCCCATTGCTAAAGATTTGTTTAATAAAAAGTATAAACCAAAAATAGTTAAACCCAAAAAAGGCAAGGGAAGTTTTAAAAGAAAGAAAATTTAAATTTAAAGTCTTGCTCCAATTTGCTGAATTATTTTTGATGACATTTCAGTACCTTTTTCAAGACACTCTTTTGTGGATAATTTGTTGATGTACCCATGTAAAAATCCAGCAGCAAAAAGATCACCTGCGCCAGTGAGGTCAACAATTTTCAGATTTTTTTGTATATCACTTTGAACAACTTCATTACCATTGATTGCAACTGCACCTTTTTCCCCTCTAGTTACAATTACTAATTTATTAAGTTGTTTTGAAAAGTTTATAACCTCCTCAAAATTTTTTGCTTTAATTAATGAGGTAATTTCTTGTTCATTAGCAAAAGTTATATCAAGTTTGTTTTTAACTAAATTTAAAAAATGAGGTTTGTGTCTATCTACGCAAAATAAATCAGAGAGCGACATAGCAACTTTGTTTGCATTATTTATTGCTTTATCGAATGCTTTCTTAGGATCTCCTTCATCCCACAAGTAACCCTCTAAAAATATTATTTCACTTTTTTTAATCGCATCTGAACTAACATCATTTTCGTTTATTTTTCCTGCTGTTCCTAAAAAAGTACACATTGTTCTTTCTGAGTCTGGTGTTACCAATATTAAACATGTTCCAGTTGGCAATTCCTCTTTTTTTTTAGAATAAAAGTATTCTACATTTTCCTTTTTTAAACCTTCCTCGTACTTACTCCCAAATTCATCATCAGAAACTTTACCTATAAATCCAACTTTATTGCCAAGTTGTGATAATCCTACTATAGAGTTTGCCACCGAACCTCCAGAAACTGTTTTTTCGATTTTAAGATTTGCTAATAAACTTTTGAATTCACTTTCATCAAAAAATAATTTCATAGTACTTTTTGTGAGATTATTTTGTGTAATAAAACTATCATCAACTTTACAAATGACATCTACAATTGCGTTTCCTATTCCTAAAATTTTCATATTAAGCTTTTTTGGTAATAACAGGTTTTTTTCTATTTGGGTAGCAAGTAGTGCATATTTTGCAACTTAAACCATAACAATCTCTAGCTTTACAATATTCTCTACCATAAAAAATCATTTGCAAATGAAGCTTGGACCAAGTTTTTTTAGGAAATATTCTTTTTAAATCTTTTTCAGTTTGAATTACATTTTTCCCACTCGTTAAACCCCATCTTTGTGCAAGTCTATGAATATGAGTATCAACCGCAAAAGCTGGATATCCAAAGCCTTGAGACATTACTACGCTTGCCGTTTTGTGTCCTACACCAGGTAATTTTTCAAGTTCTTCAAAAGTTTTAGGTACTTTACCCTTATTTTTTTCTAACACTTGTTTTGACATCAAGTAAATACTTTTTGCTTTAATTCTGAAAATTCCAATTTTTTGAATTAATTTTTCAATTCTTTTTCTTCCTAATTTTACAAAGTGTTCTGGTTTATAGTATTTTGGATAAATATCTTTTGTTACATTATTAACGTTTACATCAGTGCATTGTGCAGAAAGTAGGACAGAAATTAATAATGTGAATGTATTTTTGCTTTTTAAAGGAACAGGCGCTTTAGGGTAAATTTTATTTAGGGTTTTAATGATGATTTTTACTTTCTGTTTTTCATTCATTATGAAAAGTTAAGCAAATCTCTCATGGAATATAATCCTGGTTTTTTTTTCATTAACCATTTAGAAGCGGTTAAAGCCCCATCTGAATAAAGGGCTCTATCAAAAGCCTCATGGTTTAATGTAATTATTTCTTTTCCGCTAGAGAATTTCACTTCATGTTCCCCAATAATTTCACCTTTTCTAATTGAATTAAAATTAATTTTTTTTCCATAAGGGAAAGATTTTTTATTTAAGAATTTTTTACCAATTAAATTATATAAATTTTTATTTTTTCCATCAGCAATTCCTTTACCTAGCATTAATGCGGTACCGGATGGATAATCTTTTTTATGTTTGTGATGTACCTCAAATATTTTGCTTAAGTATTCATCATTAAGTGATTTTGAGGCAATTTCAGTTAAATACATCAATAAATTTACACCCAAGCTCATATTACCAGCTTTTAAAATAGGTATCTTTTTTGAATATTTTTTAATTTGATTTTCTTGGTTCCTAGTAAATCCCGTAGTACCGATTATTACTTTTTTTCTTAGTCTTGACGCTATTTTGAGT
>CACJDW010000008.1 GCA_902592275.1 uncultured Pelagibacteraceae bacterium | reverse complement strand
AATGTTTAACGGAATAATTTATAACCAAGGTACTATTATTAAAATTATAAAAAGACCTAAAGGTCTTAACATTTTTGTTAAAAGCAATATTAAAGTATCCAATAAAGACATGGGTTTATCTGTTGCCTGTGATGGCGTTTGTTTAACTTTAATTTCATATAAATCTAAAATTATGGAATTTTATCTTTCAAAAGAAACGATAATTCGATCAAAATTCAAATTTTTAAAAATAAAAGATAAAATAAATTTAGAATTACCTTTAAAATATGGGACAAAAATTTCAGGACATATTTGTCAAGGACATGTTGATACTGTTGGTAAAGTATTAAGTATTAAAAAAATAGATAAATCATTTCTTTTTGACTTTGATTTACCTAAAAAGGAAAGAAAACACTTAATAGAAAAAGCATCAATCTGTGTGAATGGTATTTCTCTTACAATTTCAAAAGTGACTAAAAAAGGTTTCCAAATTTGGATTATCCCTCACACCTACAAAGAAACGAATTTATCAACTTTAAAAAAATCTAGTTTAGTCAACATAGAGATAGATATCTTGTCTAAATACGTTAGGAATTATTTTAATGGAAAAAAATAATTTTGCGTCAATAGAGTCAATTATAAGCGTAGCCAGAAAAGGTGGTATGTTTATTTTAGTAGATGATGAAAAAAGAGAAAATGAAGGAGATTTAGTTATTTCAACATCAGACTCAAATGCAAAGAACATTAACTTCATGGCAAAATACGGTCGTGGCTTAATTTGTTTAGCACTTGATTCAATTCAAGCAAAAAAATTAAATTTATCTTTAATGTCTCCAGTAAATCAATCAAGAAACAAGACGGCATTTACAATTTCTATTGAAGCAAAAAAAGGAATAACAACAGGCATATCTGCTAAAGATAGAGCGAAAACAATCAAAATTGCTTCAAAAAAAAATGTAAATAAAAATGAGATTGTTTCACCTGGTCACGTGTTTCCAATTATAGCGAAAGATGGTGGTGTTCTTGTTCGAGCAGGTCACACTGAAGCTTCAGTTGATATATCTAAATTAGCAAAAAAAAATAACTCTGCTGTAATTTGTGAAATTATGAATGAAGATGGAACAATGGCTAAAGGTCAGGATTTATTCAATTTTGCAAAAAAACATAAATTAAAAATTGGAAAGATAGAAGATCTGATCGCATATAGACTAAAAAAAGAAAAACTTATTAAACTTAAAAAACAAAGCAAGATTGATGTAAAAAATCAAAAATACAATATTAGAATTTATGAGAATCTTTTAGATGGTTCAGAGCACTTCGCATTAATAAAAGGTAAAATAAAAAAAGGTATTACTCCAAGAGTAAGAGTAATTTCATCCAATGTCGTCCAAAACTATCTAATAAATCAATCACTACCAAATTCATTTAACAGGACTTTAAATTATTTCAAAAAATATCAAAATTGTGTTTTAGTTTTTATCAAAGACTCAAATTTAAAATCAGTAACTCAGACTTTGAAAGATTATAAAAACAAAGATTTTTATAAAAAGGGAAATGACAAGTTAATAAGAAATTATGGTATTGGAGCTCAAATTATTAAAGACTTAAAAATTAAAAACATGATATTAATCACCAAATCACCAAAAAAAGTTATTGGTCTTGATGGTTATGGTATAAAAATTACAAAACAGGAATTAATTTGATGAAAAAAAAATATTTAATTGTTGTAGCAGATTATTACAAAGATATTGCTGATGGCTTAATAAGTAGTGCTTTAAAAATAATTCCCAAAAAAAATATAATAAAAATTATTAAAGTACCTGGTGCTTTTGAAATTCCAGTTACAATCTCAAAAAATATAAAAAAATATGATGGTTTTTTAGCTTTAGGATGTGTAATCAAAGGTCAAACTCCACACTTCGATTTTATTTCCCAAGCTTCAACAGATGCGATAATGAAATTATCTATAGATAGTAAAAAACCGATTGGAAATGGAATAATTACTTGTCTAAATATGGCTCAGGCAAGAGCAAGAAGAAAAAAGGGTGCTGAAGCTGCAGAAGCTGTGATTTCAGTTTTGTCTCAAAAATGAGAACTCATTTTAATCCAAAAAATAACCCTAGAGTTATAATTATTCAGAAATTATATGGTAAATTTTATAATGAAGATGATGATTTAGATTTTCCAAAACATAGATTTAAAAAATTTATTAAAGATATTGTCTTGGGAACGATAGAAAGAAACGATCTTATTTTAGATGAATTAAATAATAAATTAGGAGATGAATTTGTATTTGAAAAATTAGATAAAGTTTTTCAAACAATTTTAAAAGCAGCAACTTATGAATTTATGTATAAGCCAAATTTATCTATAAATATAATCATTAAAGAATATTTAAATTCATCTAATTTTTTTCTTGAAGATTCACAAACAAAGTATCTTAATGCTTTATTAGATAACGTTGGAAAAAAATTAAGATCTAACAATGCATGAATTTGATCTAATAAATAATTATTTTTTTAAAATAGCTAAAAAAAATAAATCTGCTCTTAATTTAAATGACGATGTTTTTTTTGATAAAAAAAGAGGTGTTGTTATATCCGTTGATACATACAATATTGGTACACATTTTTTGAATTTTAAATCTCCCGATCTTGTAATTAAAAAAATATTAAGGTCTTCAATTTCTGATTTAATTTGTAAAGGTGTTAAACCAAAATTTTATTTTATTTCTGGTTCAGGTAATAAAAAAAAGTTTACAAAAAAAAATTTATATAAAATCTCAAAGTCACTCAAATCAGAACAAAATAAATTTAATATAGATTTATGTGGTGGCGACACAACCTTTTCAAACAAACTAAGTTTTACAATCACCTCATTGGGGTACTCAAATAAAATAATTTATCGTAACAAAGCTAAATCAAATGATGATATTTATGTTACTGGAAATTTGGGAGATAGTTATTTAGGACTTAAAGTATTAAGTAATAAGGCTAAAGTTAAAAATAAAGACAAATTATTTTTTGTAGATAAATATTACAAACCAGAGTTACCTTTGAATTTAACAAAACATTTATTAAAATTTGCTAATAGCTCTATCGATATTTCAGATGGATTAATCGATGATTTGTCAAAAATGATCAATAGACAGAACTTATCATTTCACTTATTTGAAAATAAAATACCTGTTTCCAATAAATTGAGTAATTTGATTAAAAAACAAAGATTAAATAAAATTAATCTAACTTCTAATGGAGATGATTATCAGGTTTTATTTACTGCAGGTATTAAGAAAGCTAGAATCATTCAAAACGCATCTAAAGCAACAGGAATTAAAATAACTAAAATTGGTAAAATTGTATTTGGTAAAGATAGATCTTTGATATTCGATGAAAAAGGCAAGCAAATACGAGCTAAATCCAAAGGTTATATTCATCGGTTTTAGAAGTTAATCGTTGTCTTTTCTATCTTTTTTTGTATTGTGCGGGCTTAAAAATTTAACAACCAACAACTTAAGGTTAATATGAGCGGAACAGTCGAAACAATACTATTATACACAATTGGAGCTGGTTTATTATCTATCGTTTATGGATTTTTAACTGGTAAAAACATTCTTAATTCAAGTGCAGGAAATGCAAAAATGCAAGATATTGCATCTGCAATTCAAATTGGAGCAAAGGCATATTTAGCAAGACAATATAAAACTATTGCTATTGTTGGTGCTGTAGTTTTAGTAATTGTAAGTATTGCATTTAGTCCACTAGTAGGTCTTGGTTATTTAATAGGAGCTGCTTTATCAGGTATTGCAGGTTATGTTGGAATGTTAGTTTCTGTAGAAGCTAACGTAAGAACAGCAGAAGCATCAAGAAAAGGTTTGGCTCAAGGTCTTTCTGTTGCATTTAAATCTGGTGCCGTAACTGGAATGTTGGTTGCTGGTTTGGCGCTATTATCTATAGCTGTTTATTATTATATTTTACTTAAGTCTGGTGTAGACGAAAGAGAAATTGTAAATGCTTTAGTTGCATTGGGATTTGGTGCTTCTCTAATTTCTATTTTTGCAAGATTAGGTGGTGGTATTTTTACAAAAGGTGCAGACGTAGGTGCTGACTTAGTTGGAAAAGTTGAAGCTGGAATTCCAGAAGATGATCCTAGAAACCCAGCCGTAATCGCAGATAACGTTGGTGACAACGTAGGAGACTGTGCTGGTATGGCTGCTGATTTATTTGAAACTTACGCCGTTACAATTGTTGCTACAATGGTTTTATCTTCAATTTTCTTTGTAGGTGATCTTAATATGATGATTTACCCTTTATCTATTGGTGCTGCATGCTTGTTAACATCAATTGTTGGAACATTTTTTGTTAAACTTGGAAAAAGTAATAATGTAATGAATGCTTTGTATAAAGGATTTGTTGTTTCTGCAGTAGCGTCTTTAGTAATTTTATGGCCGGTTACAGATCATGTGATTGGTTTTGCAAATGAATATACTGTAAATGATAAGACTTTTAATGGAATGGATCTATATTATTGTGGTGTTATAGGGTTAGTTATTACTGGATTATTAATCTGGATAACTGAATATTATACAGGAACAAGTTATAGACCGGTTAAATCTGTTGCATTATCATCTACAACAGGTCACGGTACTAACGTTATTCAAGGTTTGGCTGTTTCTATGGAAGCAACTGCTATCCCTGCATTAATAATTGTTGCCGGTATTCTTATTACAAATTCTATTGCTGGACTTTTTGGTATTGCTATTGCAGTAACTACTATGCTTGCATTAGCGGGGATGGTTGTTGCTCTAGATGCATATGGACCAGTTACTGACAATGCTGGTGGTATTGCTGAAATGTCTAATCTTGATAAAAAAGTTAGAAAAACAACAGATGCTTTAGATGCAGTAGGTAACACAACTAAAGCTGTTACAAAAGGTTATGCAATTGGTTCTGCTGGTTTGGGTGCTTTAGTTTTATTTGCTGCTTACACAGAAGACATCAAACATTTTTCAAAAGAAGCTGGATCTGCATTAGAAGGTATAGTTGTAACTTTTGATTTATCTAACCCATATGTGGTAGTTGGATTATTAATTGGTGGAATGTTACCTTATCTTTTTGGTTCAATGGGGATGCAAGCTGTTGGAAGAGCAGGGGGAGCTGTTGTTGTTGAAGTAAGAAGACAATTTAAAAAATTTCCTGGCATAATGAAAAGAAAACAAAAACCTGATTATGCGAAGTTAGTAGATTTACTTACTGTGGCTGCTATTAAAGAGATGATTATTCCATCATTGTTACCAGTTTTATCACCAGTGGTTTTATATTTTATAATTTTATCAATTGGTGGACAAGTAGCAGCTTTAGCAGCAGTAGGTGCTATGCTACTTGGTGTTATTATAACAGGACTGTTCGTAGCAGTTTCAATGACCGCAGGTGGTGGCGCTTGGGACAATGCTAAAAAATATATTGAAGACGGTAATCATGGCGGCAAAGGTTCTGAGGCTCACAAAGCTGCAGTAACTGGTGATACAGTTGGCGATCCTTATAAAGACACTGCTGGACCAGCTGTTAACCCAATGATTAAAATTACTAACATTGTTGCTTTATTATTATTAGCTGTAATTGCTGGCTAATTTTTTAAGCACTTTTAATAAAGTATTTAATCGTTGCTTCGATTTCTTTTTTTACCTAAAGGGTCATCGATTCTTTGTCTTAGTGAAAACAGAAAATCATTTATGAATGACCTTTTGGTATAATTGAGATTGGTGGTACTATCATCAAATTTCAATTTATTCATTTGATCTTTGTTGTAAAATTTTTTACTAATCAACATTCCTTTATTATCAAACTCAAGAACCAACACATTATTTAATAATAGTTTTTTCTTCCCTAATTTAGTTAATTTAGAGCCTGTAGTTTTACGCTCAATATAAATATAAAGATCGTTATCAAACTTACTTTTTGTTGATGGTGGACCTATTGATTTAACTACATCGTTAATATTAGATTTATTTATTCGCAATGTAAGTTGCTTTTTATCTAAATTGTGGACTCCGTGATGATGTATAACTTTTTTTAAAGTACAATTTGACAAAAATATAACAATAGATAAAAATAATATTTTTTTCATGAACTCAAACTATATCCATCTTTATAATAAATTAATAAATTACACTAGAAATAAAGATTTATACAAGTTTTTAAATAGAGAAGATCAATTTTCAGATCGTTTAATCTTCTTTTTGCTGCATTTTTCATTTTTTTTAAAAAACTTTAAGAACAATGATAATAAGATTATTCTACAAGAAATTTATGACTTTAATTTTAGACAGTTAGAGTTAAGTATAAGAGAGATAGGTTATGGCGACCAATCAATTAATAAAAAAATGAAAGATTATATTAATTTATTTCATTCAATGGTTTCAGAGATTCACTTTTGGGATGATTTGGATAAATCAGAAAAACTTAAAAAATTTTCTCTTTTTTTAACTGATTTTGAAAAAATTGATCATTTACTTGATTATTTCGAGGAATTTAATGAAAATTTATCAAAAAAAACTTTGAATTCTTATTTAAAAAGTGTAAGTAACCCATAATTATGGCTGTACCTAAACGAAAACAAACCCCTTCCAGAACTGGAATGAGAAGAGCCCAAACTATGAAATTTTCAACTAAAAACATAGTTGAAGATAAAAAGTCAGGAGAATACAGGCTTTCTCATCATTTAGACCTTAAAACAGGTATGTATAAGGGAAGACAAGTTTTAGACCCAAAAGAATAGTATATAATAATCAATTAGAATGCCAGATTTGATAAAAATTGCAGTTGATGCAATGGGTGGTGATGGATCGCCAAAGAAAATAATAGACGGTATTATTTTAAATCATTCTGCAAATAAAAATAATTTTTTTAAAATTTTTGGAGACAAGAACAAAATAGATCCCTTAATAAAAGGAAAAATACCTACAGAATTTTTTGAAATAATCCATACAGAAAAAAAAATTGAAAGCACTGATAGTCCTTTAGAAGGAGCTAAGAGAGGTAAGGATACTAGCATGTGGCTTGCCATTCAAAGCGTCAAAGATAAAAAAGCAGATATAGTTATATCTGCTGGTAATACTGGAGCTTTGTTAGTTTTATCAAAATTAAATTTAAAAATGATTGAAAATATAGATAAACCTGCTTTGTCTGCTTTATGGCCAAATAAAAAAGGTATGAGTGTTGTATTAGATTTAGGAGCTAATATTGAATGTAGTTCTAAAAATCTATTAGATTTTTCAATTATGGGAGCTTCTTTGTACACCTCGCTATACCCTAATGATAAACCTAATGTTGCTTTATTAAACATTGGTTCAGAGGAATTAAAAGGAAATGAGACCATTAAAGAAACATATCAGTTATTAAATGAAAAAAAATCTGATAATTATAATTTTGCTGGATACATTGAAGGTAACCATCTTATGGATGGTGAGGTTAATGTAATTGTTTCGGATGGATTTACAGGAAATGTTGCATTAAAAACAGCAGAAGGTACTGCAAATTTTATAACTAGTGAATTAAAAAATGCTATGACAGGCACATTATTGGGTAAAATTTCATCTTTATTAAACATATCAAATTTAAAGAAATTTAAGAAAAGACTAGATCCAAGATTGTATAATGGTGCTATATTTATTGGATTAGATTCACCAGTTGTTAAAAGTCATGGAGGAACTGATTATATTGGTTTTTCAAACTCTTTAGATGTTTGTCGTAGAATTGTAAAAGGTAATTTGATAGAAAAGATCAAGCAGAATATTTAATATGAGAATTAATTTAACTAAAAAAGACTTAGTTAACTTAGTTTATATGCAGCTTGGTTTTTCAAAACAAATATCTGAAAATTTAATTGAAGATTTTTTATCAACGATAGTATCTAATATTAAAAAGGAAAAAAAATTAAAATTATCTAAATTTGGCACCTTTTCTATAAGACAAAAAAAATTAAGGATTGGAAGAAATCCCAAGACAAAAGAAACAAAAGTAATTTCAAGTAGGGATGTTGTTTTGTTTAAACCATCAAAAGAATTTAAAGAATTTATTAATTTGAAGGATAATGGATAAATTAGATAGTGCTTATAAAACTATTGGAGAGGTAGCTAAAATATTAAATCTTAAAATAAATGATAAAGGAAATTTACCAACACATGTCATAAGGTTTTGGGAAACTCAATTTAAACAAATTAAACCAAAGATTTTAAATTCAAATAGAAGGTATTATGATGAGAAAACAATAAATCTTCTTAAAAAAGTTAAATTTTTACTTAAAGACCAAGGTATGACGATAAATGGTGTGAAAAAAATATTAAATAATGAAGATTCTTTAAAGCTTGACGAAATTGCAGATAAATCTATAAGAACTGAAAAATTAAGAAATAAGTTATTAAAAATTTCAAATAAATTAAAAGAACTAAAAAATGGCAAAAAAAACACACGTTAAAGTAAGAATGGTTCCAGAGGCAAAACCAGATAGTCCTTATTTCTATTATGTAAAAAAACCAGCTGGAGGAGAGAAGGCTAAAGTTAAACTTTCAGCAAAAAAATACAATCCAGATACCAGAAAACATGAAATGTTTGTGGAAAAAAAACTTCCACCACATAGTAAATAATTATTTTTTTTTGAAATTTCTTTTCTCGAAATCGATATAAGATAAAATCATATTTTTCCATATACGATTAGTGATTTTAGGATCGATTTTTAATTTCTTAGATTTTGAATGAATTTTTTTAAGTATAAAATTGATACGTTTTTTATCCACTATTTCTTTTTTAAATTCTTTAAGTTTTAAAACTTCTTTCACAAGATTTGTTCTGTATTTAATCAAGGATAACAGCTTATTATCTAACTTATCTAATTTAGATCTTATTATTTCTAATTTTTTTTTGTTTTTAGGCGACATTTAATTTATTGGTTTAATTAATAATTATTATATTTATTTAATCATGTACAGTCAGAATTATTCTTTAAATTCTCAATTAAAAATATGGATGATCACTTTATTATTGATGATCGTGCTTATAATTTTAGTAGGAGGCCTAACCAGATTAACCGACTCTGGACTTTCAATTACCACTTGGGAACTTTTTGTTGGCACATTGCCTCCTTTAACTAGTGATAAATGGATAGAATATTTTGATCTTTATAAAACAATACCTGAATTTAAAGAGCAAAATTTTAATATGACTTTAAATGAATTTAAAATTATTTTTTGGTGGGAATGGGCGCATCGTCAATTGGGGAGATTAATTGGTTTAACTGTTCTTTTTCCAATGATCTATTTTACAATTAAAAATGGTTTTTGGATTTTAAAAGAATATTCAATTATTTTTTTCTTAGTGTGTTTTCAGGGATTTATTGGATGGTACATGGTATCAAGTGGATTAATTGATAGAATTGATGTTAGTCATTATAGATTATCACTACACTTAGTTACAGCTTTTATCATTTTGTCTATAGTTTTTTGGAAATATTTAAATCTAACTGATATAAAAATTAATCATATTAATATTCAATTAAACCCAATTAAATTTTTTCTTTTATTATTATTTTTACAATTAATAATTGGAGCATTTGTTTCTGGTATGGATGCAGGAAAAATTTATAATACATGGCCATTAATGGGTTCTTCTTACTTTCCTGATGATAGTGCAATTGCAGATTTTTTTAAAATTACTGTATTTGATAATCAATCACTTGTTCAATTTATTCATAGAAATTTGGCATATTTAATAGTTGTATTATATTTTTATATACTTTTCTTTGTTATAAAATATGGAAATATTAATTTAAGAATTCCAATTCTTGTTATTGGGATTAGTTTATTATTTCAAATTCTTTTGGGAATTTTTACAATTTTATCTGGAGTAAAAATACTTTATGCATCTCTACACCAGATAAATTCTATTTTAATAATACTTTCAACTTTGTATTTTCTTTATATTACAAAATATAAAGAGGCTATTAATTAGTTTCTATTTGTAGACATTAAAACCTCAAATTAGCTTACAGCTTTTAGATTAGCTTTAGAGGATTTATCTAAAGCTTGATCTAAATCATCAATAATATCATCTATATGCTCTAGACCTATGCAAAGTCTCACATAACCTGGAGTTACTCCAGCAGCATCTAATTCATCTTCTGTTAGCTGACTATGTGTGGTTGTGGCCGGATGAATTGCTAGACTTCTTGCATCACCAATATTAGCAACATGATAAAACATTTTCAAAGACTCAATAAATCTTTTTCCAGCATCAATGCCTCCAGCTAATTCAATACCAACTAATGCACCATTTCCATTTTTTAGATATTTTTTTGCACGACTTGATATTTCTTTCTCATGCTCGGTAGCGTAAATTACTCTATTTATGGCTTTATGTTTTTTTAAGTAATCAACTACTTTAGCTGCGTTTTCACAATGTTGTTTCATTCTTAAAGCTACAGTCTCTAAACCTTGAATAACACCAAATGCATTATCAGGTGATAGGGCGGAACCAAGATCTCTAAGCAACGTAACTCTCGCTCTAACTGCAAATGATACATTTGCACCTGTTAATTCTGGTACTGCTTTACCCCAAACAACTCCGCCATAACTAGCATCAGGTTCGTTAAATAATGGTTGTCTTTTAGCATCTGCAGTCCAGTCAAAATTACCACCATCAACTAGAGCGCCACCAACAACTGTTCCATGTCCAGCTATATACTTTGTAAGTGAATAAACAACTACTGCAGCACCATGTTCAATTGGTTTACAAATAACTGGTGCAGCTGTGTTATCCATTATTAATGGTATATTATGTTTTCTTCCAATATCGGAAACTTCCTTGATTGGAAAAACCCTTAAATATGGATTTGGTAATGTTTCACCATAAAAAGCTCTTGTTTTGTCATCAATAGCTTTCTCGAAGTTTTTAGGATCTGAAGGGTCAGCATACCTTACTTCAATTCCAAGTTTACTTAAAGTATGTGTAAACAAAGATACAGTTCCACCGTATAAATCCGTTGAACTAACTATGTTATCACCAGCTTGTGCAACATTTAAGATTGCAAAAGTAGATGCCGTTTGCCCTGAAGAAACAGTCAGACTTGCTAGACCTCCTTCAAGTGCTGACAATCTCTTTTCTAGAACATCATTAGTAGGATTCATGATTCGAGTGTAAATATTTCCGAACTCCTTTAGTGCAAAGAGATTTGCTGCGTGCTCTGTACTATTAAATTGATAGGATGTTGTTCTATATATTGGTACAGCCACAGAATTTGTTGCTGGATCGCTTCTATAGTCACCACCATGTATAGCTATAGTTTCAGGGTTATTTCGTTTTTTAGTCATTTTACTCCTTTTTTAGTGCTTCAACATTATGTTAGGCGCACAATACAGTTCAAATGCCTACCGATTATATCAATTTTATGAATTTTCCTTTTTAGCAGTTATTAGCCCGCAATAGGATCAAATCGGCAAGTAATTTGTAACAGAATAGTACCATTTTGCAAGGTAAATATAAAATTGACTTTGAATTATTTAATAGTATTAATCCTCGCACAATGACAAAATTTGTAAAAAAAGATCAGGTAACATCATCTTGGTATGAAATTGACGCTAAAAATGCTGTTGTAGGTAGACTAGCAACAGTTGTGTCAAATATCATAAGAGGAAAGAATAAAACCACATATACGCCTCATATGGATGATGGTGATTTTGTTGTTGTTAAAAATATTGAACAAGCAAAATTTACTGGAAAAAAATTCCAAGATAAAAAATATTACAGACACACAGGCCATCCTGGAGGAATAAAAGTTTCTACACCAGAGAAACTTCAAGAAAAAAAACCAGGAGAAACTTTAAAAATGGCTGTTAAAAGAATGTTACCTGGTGGAGTATTGGGCAGAAAACAATTAACAAAATTAAAAATTTATGCAGGTAATGACCATCCACATTCAGCACAAAATCCTATAGTTATTGAGTTAGATAAATTAAACAGTAAAAATATAGCTAGAAACTAAGATGGAACATACTCAATCAGCATCAAAATCTCCAAAATTAAAATTAGATTTTAAAGATAGTAAATACGCTACTGGTAGAAGAAAAACATCAATAGCAAAAGTTTGGTTAAAAAAAGGTACTGGCAAAATTTATGTAAATGGTAAATTATTTAGTGATTATTTTGCTGATGAAACTCATAAAATGCAAATTACAAGACCTTTTGAGATTATTAATCAGGCTACTGATTATGATGTAAGATGCAGTGTAAAAGGAGGAGGACCTACAGGCCAAGCAGGGGCAATGGTTCACGGTATTTCAAAAGCTTTAGTGTTATTTGATGAAAATCTAAAAGCCACCTTAAAAACAGAGAAACTTACTACTAGAGACTCAAGGGCAGTTGAAAGAAAAAAACCTGGTAGAAGAAAAGCTAGAAGAAGCTTCCAATTCTCTAAAAGATAATTTTTTTTTAATTTTTAACTGTTATAATAAAAAATGCCTAAGCTTAATGCATTAGTTGCTGGATCAACTGGATATATTGGTGTTCAATTAATTAAATTATTAGTTAAACACAAATATATTAATATTAAATACCTTTGTGGAAATTCCTCTGTAGGTAAAAATATTAAATTTTATGATAAATCTTTATCAAAATATAAATTACCAAAAATTTTAAAATTTAATAAAAAATTATTAAAGGATGTTCAGGTTATTTTTACAGCACTTCCAAATGGAGAAGCGCAGGATATATCTAAACATTTAAGCAAAAATCATACTCTTATTGATCTTGCTGCAGATTTTAGATTAGCTAAAGCTTCTGATTATTTAAAGTGGTACAAACAGAAACATCGAGCAAACAATTTGATAAAGAAAAGTATCTATTTGCTTCCAGAAATAAACAGAAGTGAGATTAAAAAGTATAGTATCATTTCATGTCCTGGCTGTTATCCAACTTCTATTTTGTTGCCTCTGATACCTTTATTCAAAAAAAATTTAATTAAAATTAATAGCATCATAATTGACTCAAAATCTGGATATTCAGGTGCTGGTAGAGGTGTTCACAAAAAATATAAAGATAAAAATCTATACGAGTCTTTAAGCGCATATGGAGTTGGTTTCCATCGTCATAATTCAGAAATAGACCAAATGTTAAGAAAATTTACTAAGAAAGAATTTCAATTTACTTTTACTCCTCACTTATCACCAATGTTCAGAGGTATTTTGAGTACTATATATGTTGATTTAGAAAATAATATTTCAAAAGCTAAAGTATTAAAAACATTAACTAATTTTTATAAAAATGAGAGTTTTGTAAAAATATTAAAGCCCGACTCTTTGTTAAGCACCAATGAAGTGATAAATACTAATAACTGTTATATTTCTGTGTGCAAATCTAAATATAGTAATAAAATAATCATTCTATCTGCTATTGATAATTTGATTAAGGGTGGAGCAGGTCAAGCTGTACAAAATTTAAATAATAAATTTAATTTTCCAGAAAAAACAGCATTATGATTAGATTTAGTTTATTTTTTTTATTTTTTGCATTGTTAACTAATTGCACCAATTTTAAAGATTCGGGATTTTCCTCAATTAAATCTGTTAATGAAGAAAATAAAAGTGAAATCAGTATAAATCATAATAAATCAAACGAGGAGTTGTTTAATATGACTTTCAATGAATTCAATATTTTTCTAAATAATTATGCTAATAAAAGCAAGTATCCAAAATTCTAAAATGAAAAATAAATTAAATATTGCTTTAGTAGGTCTTGGTCAAGTCGGCAATTATTTGATGAATGAACTTAATTTAAAAAAAAAAGATATTGAATTAAAAACAGGTAAAAAGATTAATCTCGTTGCTATATCTGCTAAAAATATTAATAAAAAAAGAAAATTTAAAGTTGATAAAAAAATATTTTATAAAAATCCTTTAGAAATTTTTAAGAAAAATAAAATCGATATACTATTTGAAGCCATAGGTCTATCAGATGGCATTTCAAAAAAAGTTGTAGAAACTGCTTTAAAAAATAAAATCCATGTTATTACACCTAATAAAGCCTTGATTTCAAAACATGGGAATGAATTAGCAAAATTAGCAGAAAAAAATAAAGTTAATTTAGAATTTGAAGCATCAGTGGCTGGGGGTATTCCAATATTAAGATCAATTAAAGAAGGATTAGCAACAAACAAAATATCAAAAGTTTATGGAATTCTTAACGGCACTTCAAATTACATTTTATCTGAAATGGAAAATTCAAATGAGAATTTTGTAGATGTTTTAAAAAAAGCACAGTTACTTGGTTATGCTGAACCTGGTAATCCTAAATTAGACTTAAACGGTTTTGACGCATTTGCTAAAGTAAGAATTTTGTCTGCTTTAGCTTTTAATAGTAAAATTTCAAAACATAAATGCTTAATGGAAGGAATAGAAAAAATCGAATTAAAAGATATTAAAATTGCAAATCAATTAGATTTGAGAATAAAGCTTCTTGGTATTTCTGAGTTAAAGAATAATCAACTTTTTGAGACTGTTCATCCATGCTTAGTTAGTAAAAAATCCTATATTGGTAATGTTAATGGCGTAATGAATGCAGTTATCCTGCAAGGTAAACCAGTTGGTGAAAGTGTATTACAAGGGGAGGGAGCAGGACCTGGTCCTACATCATCATCATTACTTTCTGATTTGTTATCTATTTTACGTGGCAATATAAAGAAACCTTTTGGTGTTACTGTTTCAAAGCTTAAATCTTTAAAACCATACAATGTAAACAATTACGTTAATTTATTATATTTAAGGTTCGAAGTAAAAGATAAACCCGGTGTATTATCTCAAATAACTAATCGTCTAGCCAAATATAAAATATCTGTAAAAAGATTGATTCAGACACCTGATAAGAAAAATAACAAAGCAACAATTGTTATAATTACACATAAAACAACTGAAATTAACTGCCATAATTGCTTATCGATTTTTAAGAAAAACAAAAATATATTAAAAACACCAACATTAATTAGATTGCTTGGTTAATGGAAATTTATTTAAAACTTTTTGAAGTTTTATTTCCAGTTTTTTTTATAGTTGGTATTGGATACTATTTAGGTAAAAAAAATCCAAATTTTGATAACTCTTTTATTACCAGTTTTGCATCAAATGTAGGTACACCAGCTATGGTTATTTACGCTATAACCTCAACAGGTATATCTTTCGATATTTATTCTAGTTATTTTATTTATTACTTAATAGCAATTATTGGTTTCACTTTAACTGGAATAATAATTTTATACTTATTAAAAACTAAAGACATCATAAGAGAGGTACCAGTTTTTATCTTGCCAAATAATGGGAATATGGGGATACCAATATGTCTTTTTGCTTATGGTTCACAAGGTCTTGGTATTGCTGCATCTATATCTTCATTAATCATTTTACTACACTTTACTCTTGGTGTTTTTCTTGCTGATAGAAAATTTGATTTTAAAATTTTGATTAAAAATCCACCCTTTTATGCAATAATTTTTTCTGTCGGTTTCTTGTATTTTGATTTAGAAATGCCAAAGGCTATCATTAATCTTACTGAGCTGTTAACTTATACTGCTATTGTTTTAATACTTATGTCCTTAGGTATAGCATTAACAAAGTTAAAAGTATTTTCTCTAACTAACTCAATAATTTCTTCAATTGGAAGAGTAATAATTGGTCCAATAATTGGTTTTATCATAATAATATATTTTGATTTATCAGGTTTTGGTGCCGGTGTTATATTAATTCAATCAGCTATGCCTAGTGCAATATTAAATTATCTCATTGGTTCAATGTATTCACCCAAGGAAATAGTTGATAACATCGCGAGCACCATTGTTGTCTCTACATTAATGTCGTTTATCACAGTTCCACTTGTTGTATTCTTTGCTTTAAAATACTTCTATTAAGAGATATCCTTCTTTTATGAAGGCTATAATTTTAAACGCATCTGCTTGGATGATTGTTCCTGTTATGGATGCATTTGCTAAGTATCTAAGCTCATCTATGGACGTTTTGCAGATAACATGGGCTAGATACTTTTTTACTGTAGTCTTTACATTGTCCTTAATGCTTATCTTTTATAGACAATCATTAGTTTGGACAAAAAAACCAGCACTTCAATTAATAAGAGGATTAATTTTTGTTTTTTCTACTTACTTATTTTTTTATGCAATATCAGAAATTTCTCTTCCAAAAGCTTTAACATTAGCTTTTGTTGCTCCAATTTGTGTTACAGCCTTATCTCCATTTTTTTTAAATGAGAAAGTAGGGGTGAAGAGGTGGACTGCTGTATCATTAGGTTTTATTGGAACTTTAATTGTAATCAGACCTGGCTTTATTGAGCTTAACTTGGCTACAATAGCAGCTTTAGGTAATGGAATTTGTTATGGTTTTTATCTTATTATTACGAGGAAGCTCAGTACCTCTGATAATCCTCTTTTAACCCTATTACTATCAGGTTTAATAGGAACCGTAATAATTAGCCTATTTATGCCCTCAGTTTGGGTTAATCCTACGTCAAATCAGTGGATTTTAATGGCTTTAATCGGTCTTATAGCCTCTGTCGCGCATCTTTTCCTCATATTATCACTAAAATACGCTGATGCCTCTAAATTAGCTCCTTTGGGCTATACAGAGATTATTACAAATATACTGATTAGTTACTATTTCTTTCATGAGCTACCTGATAATTGGACTTATTTAGGTTTGTTTATTATTGTTCTCAGTGGCTTATATATTTCTAGACGAGAATATTTGCTTGCTCGTTCTAAAAAATAGTAAATATATATTTACTAATATATAATGTAATACTTTAATATAAACATATAAACTATTGTAATTATTATATAAATTTATTATATTAATTTATATAAATTAAAATAAATCATTGTGTCTATACAAGAAAATTAGAAATAATAGATACTTTTTTAAATAAACTAAGGCAAAAATGGCAAGGTTGAAATAGAAAATAAAGTGCTATGCTTAAAAGTGTTTAATACCAATGTTTTTTAAGCAAATTTTGCACAAAATTTGAAATTCTTATTAAAGCAAGTGGGTAGGGGAACAAAAATTCATAAAAAATTCATTAAAATTAGACACTAAAATAAGCCGTGTTATCATTGAAAAGTAGAGCAATGCAGTTATAGAATATGTGTTTTAAACGGCCATAGAGGTGCTTTATTTTGTTATATCTCGATATATAGTACAACTGAAGGGTGCATAACACTATTAATGCTAAAATACCCTTAAATGTTGAAAAAACATTGATTTTACTTGTGTTTTTGACCATAAAATAGTTCAAAAAAGCAACTAAATATTAACTTTTTCAGATCTCAATAAACGCAGCTTTGTCTTAATTCCACCTCTTCCTGAGTACCCACCAAGGCCTCCATCGGACCGAATTACTCTATGACACGGTATTTTGGGAGCATAAGGGTTTTTTCCACATGCATTAGCTACAGCACGCGCTGATTTAGGTTTTTTTATAGCTATTGCTACCTGTTTATAGGTTTTAACAGTGCCTTTTGGTATAGTTTTAAGGTAATTCCAGACTTTTAGTTGAAATTTAGTACCTTTCATCAATAAAAATTTAAAATAATAAAGCAGACTATAAAGAATACAGTTAAAATTGAAAGATAAATAGTTTCCAGTGTTTTTCCAGATTTTCTATAATTAATAAAGCTTAATATTGCAAAACCAAACGATGTTATTAAGAAATATATTGGTTCAATTAGTCCGTCTATGCCCATTTTTAAATAATACTTCATATTTGTTGTCCTCACAATGTCAGTAATCCTTTAAATGAATTAATTATTTTATTTGACATTATAAAACACTTGATATATTACTAACGATAATTAATTGTTATCAATAGTAATTATATGAATGAACTGACAACAGACCTAAAATCGCTTCATGAGTCAACTTTAAATAATCTCAAAAGCTCTAAAGCAAATAATACTCTAAGAGCTTATAAGTCAGACTTTAAAGACTTTGGATCTTTTTGTGCAAAACATGGATTAAATTCATTACCAACAGAGCCGAAAATAGTTTCATTGTACCTTACCCATCTCTCTAAAAACTCAAAAATAAGCACTTTAAGACGAAGATTAGTATCAATAAGCATGGTTCATAGGCTTAAAGGGCATTATCTAGACACTAAACATCCAATCATCGTTGAAAATTTAATGGGAATAAGAAGGGTCAAAGGAAGTATTCAGAAAGGTAAAAAACCAATATTAATCAATCATTTAAAATTAATTATTAATGAAATAAATGAACAAAAAACTGAAGAAATAAAAAAACTTAGAGACAAATCAATAATCTTAATTGGCTTTGGAGGAGGCTTTAGAAGAACCGAGCTCATTTCAATTGATCATGAGGATCTAGAATTTGTTCCTGAAGGTCTAAAAATCACTATTAAAAGATCAAAAACTGACCAATTCGGAGAAGGAATGACTAAAGGACTACCCTACTTCGATAATGAAATTTACTGTCCTGTTACAAATCTAAAAAAATGGTTAGAAATTTCTAAAATTAAGTCTGGACCTATTTTTAGAAGATTTTCTAAAGGTTTATCATTAACAGACAAAAGATTAACTGACCAATCTGTAGTTTTATTAATGAAAGAGTATTTAAAGTTAGCAGGAATCGAAAACAAAAATTTTGCAGGTCATAGTTTAAGGTCAGGTTTTGCAACAGTAGCTGCTGAGTCTGGGGCTGATGAAAGAAGTATTATGGCAATGACAGGCCATAAAACAACACAAATGGTTAGAAGATATATTAGAGAAGCAAATCTATTCAAAAATAATGCTTTAAATAAAATTAAAATATGAAAAAACTAAATTGATATCCAAGACTCAGGCCAAAAATCTAAATTATTTGAGGGGTTAATAGTTTTAGGTCTAATACATATTTTACTTTCAATATTAGATAACCAAGCCCCCCACCAACTAAAAGTCGAAGGACCAACAATGAAATATTTACACTGTGTTAATAAATAAAAATCATTTAAAATTTTATCATCTGGATTAATTACATATAGAAATTCATTAGTCGGAAAATATTTTTCAAGACCTGTAAAATCATTGCTCCATAAAAGAAATTTAGGATTATGTACTTTAGATTTAATAAATTTAATTGATTGATAAATATAATCTACAGTTTGAGCAACAAAATCTTGAGACTTGCTAATTGAATATTGGTCAAACTTATTACTCATTCTTTCAGAGTATCGATTTTGTCTAACACTTATCGAGACAACGTTATGCTTCCTAATAATATCTAGGTATTTATTATTACTCATGTCTTTTCTAAATGAGAATTGATGTAAAAGATCATTTCTATAATCTAAGAAATATTTTTCTGACTCAAAGTTTCCATCAATATAAATTTTGTTATTAAAATTATTCAATTTTATAGAACTAAATTTTGTTAATTTATTTTTATCTTTTGGCTCAAATAAAAAAGATTTTTTTTTTTTAAAAAAATCATATTTAATTTTAATTTTTTTTATTAGATACCTATAATTATTAGAAAATATCCAATCGGATGGCGCTATTTTAGATGATATGTTAAAATTATTAAGCAAAAATGATCTAATATTATTGTTATAGTATCCGCTGTAGGGATCTAAACATAAATTATAATCAAATTTTTTTGAAATTGCATAAGCATTTGCATACATAAACAGTTGATTCCCTAATCCTTCAGAGATCTTTGCTATAATTATTTTGTCCATTAAATTAAATCTTATAATAAAAAAATTTAATTTTATTAATTAAGTAATCAATAAACATTTCAAAATTCATCTTTGGATTATTTAATGGTCCATTGTAAGCATTGGAACCATTACCTTTTAAATAATATTTTCTAAAATACCTTGGATTAAAACCATATTTAAGTGTGAATCTTTTGGTCCCATTATTTAATTTAATTATACCTTTTCGAGTTGTTACAGAACTAAAATGATATACCTTAAATTTTGAAATTGTTTTAAAAACCCTAACATTTTTGTTCCATAACTTCATACAAAAATCAGGATCTGAACCATCTCCGGGATTAAATTCCTCACTGAATCCTCCTACACTTTTCCATAAATCCTTATGTATCAAATGAGGTGCCCAATGAGAACCTTGTAAATCATTACTTAAGTCATTTTTACAGAATTGATCAAATTTTTTTTCATCAAAATTTTCAGGCGTTGACCCGCAATCAAAATTTATGAGTCCACTATTAACCGACACGTTTGTACCAGTTAAATAAAATAAATTATCTGGAAATTTGTTAATTTCCTTCTCTAGATATAGATCCCAGTTTTTACAAAAAAACATATCATCATGAGCATAAAGAATATAATTTGAATTAGCCAACTCAGCAGCTTTATTTAAAGAGCTGCATAAACCAATATTATTTTCACTGTATGTAAATAATAATCTATTCTCTTTTGCAAAATTCAGAGTACCATCTGAGCCGTCATTAATATGAAGTATTATTTGATGATCATAAAATGAATTTTTTTTAAGCGACAATAAAAAAAAATTAAGATAATTGAGATTATTAAAAGTAGGTACTATTATAGATATTTTCATCAATAAAGAACAGCATCCTTACCTAGCGATTTATCTATAATATATTTTGTAGTCTTTAATTCATTAAATAATTTAAAATATTTTTTTCGTCCGGCTGATGCTATTTTGCGTCTTATAAGATCTTTTTTTTTATAAAAATTAATCTTATTTGTTAAATCATTTATATTTTCGTACATCACTATTTCGTTCTTATTAAACATATCATCTAGTTCAGTTTTTTTATCAACAAATGTAAGCAATCCATTGCCCATTAAAGATGCTATTCTGTTACTTGAGTAATGTTTTGTTGGAAGACCTCTACTTAAATTTAATCCCATTTTTGAATTAACTAACGCTTTATAAAAATCGTTACCCCATATAGGCTCCTTGTTTTGGAAACCATAAAAATCATAATCAATATTTTCTAATTTTCTTATGAGATTATTTAGAAAATGTATTCTCGAATCATTTTTTCCTTTTTTTAAAGTTGCTCTATTAACACCGTGGCTCATTGCATAAAATAAGTCTTTAATCGGATTTTTTTTTGAAACATCGAAACACTCAATGTTTTTATCTACTGGAATAAATAAAAAATGAAGATTTTTTATATTAATTTTTTGTTTTTTTAAAACACTTGGGTGTGTTGTGACAAAGTTATGATCTACTATTTCTGAATATTTATTTATATTTTCTATATTTTTTTTAGAATAATTTAAACTTTTCATAACTGGATCTTCGTTCCATTGAGAAATTATTAAGTTCTCATTTAAGTTTTTAAATTCTTTAATTGTTTCAGTTGATATATTCTGTGTATGACCAAAAAAAATTAAGTCAGGATTATAATTTTTTGATGTGTTAACTAAATAATCTTGAAATTTATCAATGTTTTTTGCCTGGAATATGTTTCTATTTTGTCTGATGAAATCACGATCACTAATTTCTAGAACATCATGGCCGTTTCTAATGAAACCATTTGTAAATTTCTTTCCCAATGAAATATTATAAAGTCTGTGAAAATTTTTTTGTCCAGTATTATATATGTTTATAATTCTTAATTTATTTCTTATATAATTAAGGCTAAAATTTTGAATTAAACTATCTCTGATCCTATCAATAAATTCAGAATTATTTTTAACAAGGTGTTTAATATTCTTAAAACCATTATTTTGTAGTTGTTTCCTTAATTTTGGATTTAAAATTAATTTTTTAATTTCCTTATATAATTCTTTAGAATTTAATTTTTTTAAAATGATACAATAATCTGTAGTTTCAGGCAAACCACCTCTATTAGATATAATAGTTGCACATGCCCTTGATGATGATTCTAGGGCAGTTCTACCAAAAGGTTCTTCCCATCTTGATGGTACAACTGCAATTTCTGATTTATTTAAAAATTTTAAAACCTCTTTATGTTTAAGAAAACCTAATTCTTTATGATTTGGGTGGTTGATAACAGGTCTTTTTCTGTCCTCATCTCCAATAGAATAGGCTTTCCATTCTTTATACTCATCTAATACTCTAATTATTGCGTCTTTATAAATATCATAACCTTTTGATGTGTTTAGCTTACCAACAAATGTAATTTTTTTATCTTTTTTATTTAGTTTATTTATTTTATGAATGCTCGGGTAAACAATTTCAGTTTTGTCTGAAAGTTTTTTATCTAAATCAATAAAAAATCTATCTTGGACCCATTTACTTACAAATACTATTTTATCTAAATTTATAAGTAAATTTAACCTTTCATTTGATGTCTTTGATCCGTTCATTGATAATGGATCATTGTGGAAATATAAGATATATTTTGAATTAATTTCTTTTTTTAAATAATTAAAAATTAATGGTCTATTGTGTATTTCAATAATATCAAAATTTTCATTTTTAATTCTAGCTATTATATTTTTACAATATTCTTTAGTTGTACTTGATAATTTAGACTTAAGGTTGCTTATATTAATATTTATATAATTTTTTGTTAAATAATCTTTTGTATTTGTATTACCAAATATATAATTTGTATCTTGGTATTTAGAAAATTTAAAAAAATCACAGACCCATATTGCTGCTGCTTGTGCTTTAGATATAGTATAATTTTCTTTATATGGAAGTATTGTTGCTATTTTCATTTATTACTTTTTATTCTTTTTAATATGGATGATCTTTTTTTTCTATCTTTTTTAAGTAAATATTCAAATGATAGAGCTTCAGATTTAGACATAAACCTTTTTTTATAAATTATTTTCCATTTATAACCTCTGGTAGCTTTAGCACCTTGGGAGGAATTGTGTTTTTTTAATCTTGAATTTACGTTTATTGAATAACCAACATATGTTTTCTTTAAATAACCATCTAAAGTTTTCAAGATATATACATAATGGTACATTTTTTGGCGGTCCCTAGGGGAATCGAACCCCTCTTTCGAGGATGAAAACCACGTGTCCTAACCGATAGACGAAGGGACCGAATTGCTGCTTTTTATTGTAAAATCAATAATTAATCAAGCTTATCATTATATATTTTGTTTCTGTTTTATGACTTTTTTTAGGCCAGATGATTTATGTGTCACTAAAGTCTCTGAAATAAATTCATTACCTTGGATTTCTATTCCTGAAACAAGGTCGCCTGAAGTAATACCAGTTGCGCAGAAAATAGAATCACCAGAAACTATTTCATTTAATTCATATTTTTTATTTAGGTCATTTATACCCATTTTTTTTGCTCTAGATTTATCTTCATCAGTTTCAAATAAAAATCTTCCTTGAAAACTACAACCAAAAGAATCTAAAGCTGAAGCAGCTAATACACCTTCTGGCCCACCTCCAATTCCCAAGAATATATCAACATTGTATCTATTATCTGTAACCAATAAAGCTCCTGAAACATCACCGTCTGAAATTAATTTTAGCTTAACTTTTAATTCTTTTAGCTCATCAATTATTTTAATATGTCTTGGCCTATCAAGTATACATGCGGTAATATTTTCAGGATTTTTATTTAAGTAGTCACTTAAATTACAAATATTTTTTTTAACTGAATAATCTAAATCAATAACATTTTTTTCTGTTACTCTAGTTGAAATTTTCTCCATATACGTTTCAGGTGCATTTAATAAATTATTTTTTTCTGAAATAGCAATAACTGATAGCGCACCTGGAAGATTATTTGCAGCAAAGTTTGTACCTTCCAAAGGATCAACAGCAATATCTAGCTCAGGACCATTTTTATTGCCAACTTTTTCACCAATATATAGCATTGGTGCTTCATCTAATTCGCCTTCACCTATAACTATTTCTCCCTGAATGTTCATTTTATTTAACTCAGATCTCATGGAGTCTACTGCAGCTTTATCAGCTGCAATTTTATCTTTTTTACCAACTAAATATGAGGAAGATAAAGCTGCTTTTGTGGTAACTCTAATAAATTGATCAATTAAATTTTTATCAATTGCCATTAAATTTTTTCATCAACTAAATCTTCTTGATTTATTTTAGACTCAAATTCTCTTAAACGTTTATAAACACTAGCAAGTTCTATTATGGTTGGCCAAGCTTTTAATAAATATTGCATAGATCCCTCAACTCTTCCAAACGCTCTTATAATTTGCTGCATAACACCTAATGTAACAACACCCGCAACTATAGCTGGAGCTAAAAAAACATATGCAGATAAAACATTTGCTTGTAAATAAGCAATTCGCCCAATATTAAAATATAGATATCTTAAATAACTTAAAAAATGAATTTTACGAACATCATCAAATAATTCATCTATTGTTTTTGGTCTCACATTTCCATCATCCTCAGCAATAACTAAAATTTTTCTATATGCAGCTTCTTGTTTTTGTAAATCATATTCGATACCAACTAGTCTTAATATTAAGCCCAGAACAATTAAAAAAACAGTTCCCCCAATAGTCCAAATCAATGCTCCTACTATTAGTCCATATTCCCATTCTCCAAAAAAGAAAATTGGTATACCCACACTTAAACCAAATAATATGGGAATAAATTGTATCAAAATCATTATAGACTCTATTAAACTTGTGCCTAATCCCTCCATTATTCTTGTAAATTTAATAGTATCCTCTTGAACCCTTTGTGATGCACCTTCAATTTTACGTGCTTTGTCATATACAGAGTGATACCACTCTACCATCGATGTTCTCCATCTAAATAAATAATGAGCTGTAAAGAAACTAATAGCTACATAAACAGCAATGTACATGGCTGCCAAGGTAATAAATGAAAATAGGCTTGCAAAATATTCTTCAATCGAAACTGCATTTGGCTCTGCAAGAGCTTTCTGTATCATGTCATAAAACACACCAAACCACTCATTTATTTTGACATCTATTTCAACTTGAACCCAAAGTGATGAAAGGATAATAAAAGAACCTATCCAAGACCAATAAAACCAACTCTTTTCTGTGAAAAATCTAAACATTTTTTATTTAAGAAAATTATCAGCGTAAGATTTTTTTACAGTTTTTCTTTTTCTTGGTTCAATTAATTCAAAATCAATTTTCTTTTTTTTTGCATAATTAATTGCAAGCTCTTTAGAAGAAAACTCTAACTTTATCTCTGTATAAGTATCAGAAGAACTTTCCCAACCCATCAAAGGATTCTTTGTAGGATCTTCAGTTTTATACTCCAATATCCATTTATTGTTTTTAGCTAAGCCTGATTGCATTGGATTTTTATTAGGAATATAAATAATAGCTTTTTTCATAACAGATGGTCGGAGTGGCAGGATTCGAACCTGCGACCCTCTGGTCCCAAACCAGATGCGCTACCAGGCTGCGCTACACTCCGATCCGAGTACTAATACAGCAGTTATTGATAATTTCAATGTATAAAGACACCAAAATTAAAAGAAATTTGACTAAAATCTGGTATATAACGAAGCATGATTATTACATGTCCTTGCGAAAAGAAACAATTCAAAATTGATAGTTCATTAATACCTCAAGAAGGACGAGAACTACAATGCGGATCATGTGAAAAAATTTGGTTTTACAAACCAAAAAAAGAAAGCAGAGCACCATTAACATTAAATGAAAATATTTCTGAAAACATAATAGAACCAGCTATTGAAACAAATGACAAAAATCTAAAATTTAGCAAAAACTTACAGAAAGAAAAAATAATAGAACCTAAAATAACAAACAAAACCTCAAAAGAAATTCCAAAAAAGGTTAAAAAATTGGAAAATGAAAATAAAGGATCTAAATTTTTTTCATATTTGATGGTATTTATTATATCAATTTTAGCACTAATTATTTTGCTAGATACGCTAAAAATTCCATTAATTAATGTGTTTCCTGGATTAGAAATTGTTTTATTTAACCTTTTTGAAACATTGCAAGATATAAAACTATTTATTATAGACCTAATTTAATTTTTTATGATTAATTATATATCTAAGCCTTTTAGATGGTTTTTTAAATTAGAAGCTGCAAGTGGACTTGTATTGTTGTTTGCTGCAATAATTGCATTGTTTATAAGCAATTCTGGACTAGCAGATCTATATTTTGCTACTCTAAACAAGTATTTATTTATAGGTATTAATAATTTTGGATTAAAATTATCAGTATTGCATTGGATCAATGATGCTTTGATGGCAATTTTCTTTTTCTTTGTTACTTTAGAAATTAAAAGAGAATTTTTACAAGGTGAACTTTCTAATATTAAACAAGCTTTATTGCCCATAATTGCTGCTGTAGGAGGAATGTTGGTTCCTGCACTGTTTTATGTTTTTATAAATTTAGGTGATAGTGAAACTTTAAATGGATGGGCAATTCCATCAGCTACAGACATTGCTTTTTCTTTAGGAGTTTTATCTTTATTAGGTAAAAGAGTTCCTTTATCATTAAAAGTATTTTTAACCGCTTTAGCTATAATTGATGATTTAGGAGCAATAGTAATTATCGCCCTATTCTACTCCGGAGATTTGAGCATTAAGTATTTAACTTTAATGTTATTAGCGTTTATTGTTTTGTTATTAATTAATAAATTTAACATTAAAAAGTTTCTACCTTACTTGGTTGTAGGACTTTTTCTTTGGGATTTTACACATAACTCAGGAATACACGCAACGATTGCTGGAGTTTTGTTAGCTATGACAATTCCTCATAGAAAAAAAGAAAAAGATTTTTCATTATTAATAAAAATTGAACACGCAATTAGTCCATATGTTGCTTTCGGAATAATGCCTTTATTTGCATTTGCAAATGCTGGTGTATCTCTTGAAGGTTTATCGTTCGCTTCATTACTTGATAAGGTTCCCCTAGGTATCGTATTAGGATTATTCCTTGGTAAACAATTAGGTGTTTTTGTGTTCTCTTATATATCTATAAAATTGAAAGTAGCTCAAATGCCAAACGATACAAGTTGGTACAATTTTTATGGTGTAGGAGTTCTTACTGGAATTGGTTTCACAATGAGTTTATTTGTTGGAAATTTAGCTTTTGCTGAAAACATGCAATATATGGATGGAGTAAAAATTGGTGTATTAACTGGATCATTGTTATCAACTTTATTCGGTTATTTTTTAATATTACTTACGCCCAATAAACCTAATAAATGAGAAAAGTAATTTTTCTATTTTCTATACTAATGTTTATATTTAAATCCTCAGCAACCGCAAATTATGAAAAAAAGTTTTATGATTTCAGTATAGAAAGTATAACTGGTGAAATAATAAATTTTGAAGATTATAAAAATAAAATTATTTTAGTTGTAAATACAGCTAGTTATTGTGGATTTACAAAACAATACGATGAATTACAGGAATTGTGGGATTTATATAAAGAAAAAGGTTTGATTGTTCTTGGTGTTCCATCTAATTCGTTTAATCAAGAAAAAAATAATAATGCAGATATTAAAGAATTTTGTGAGGTAAATTTTAATATTAACTTCCCTCTGACAACATTGACTGAGGTTAAAGGTAAAAATGCTCATGAACTTTTTAAATGGGCAAAAGAAAATCATGGTAAATCGGCTGAACCAAAATGGAATTTTCATAAAATCTTGATTAATAAGGAGGGTAAAGTTCAAGACACATTTGCATCATTTACAAAACCAACTTCAAAAAAAATAATTAAAGCTATAGAAAGTATTTTATAAGTTTATTGTTAATCCATCATATGCTGGGATAACATTATTTGGTATAATTTTTTTAAGTGCTTTATAATCTAATACTGGTGACAAATTTGTAAGAATTGCTTTTTTGGGTTTGAATTTTTTAATTACGGCCAGTGATGTTTCTAAATTAAAGTGAGATGGATGAAAATTGTACCACAAGCAATCAATGATTAAATACTGAAGATTTTTAAAATATTTATAATCTTTATCATGAATTTTGCTTACATCGCTTATGTATGCTAGTTTTTTGTCAATAATAAAACAATTAGATTTGACTTTTCCATGTTCAACCATAATTGATCGAATACTAATTTTTTTATTATTATTTTTTGTAAATATATTTTTTGGTAATTTGTTTAGTTTTAAAATTGCAGGATATTCTTTGTAATAAGATTTAAAAACATACCCAAAATTATTTTTTAAATATTTACGCGTAGATAAGTCTGCAAATACATTAATTTGGTTTTTATTATTGATATAAAATGATCTTAAATCATTAATGCCATGTGTTTGATCACCGTGAAAATGTGAATAAAGAACTTTATCGACTTTTTTAATATTGTGTCTTAACATTTGTTGACGTAAATCTGGAGAAGTATCAATTAATATATTTTCTTGAGAAGATTTTAATAATGCAGAACATCTTGTTCGATAATTTTTTTTATTTTTTGGATCACAATTTCCAAAAAAACCATCTGGTCTTGGTACACCCATTGAACTACCACACCCTAAAATTATAAATTTCATAATTTTAATTAAAAAAAAGTTTATTAAAGTTATCTGTAGTTTTTTTAATAAGATTCTTTTTGGATATATTTTTAATCTCAGCTAATTTGGCAGCAGTAAAATCAATAAATGATGGTTCATTATTTTTTCCTCGTTTAGGAACTGGCGCTAAAAAGGGACTATCAGTCTCAATTAAAATATTATCTATTGGAATAGATTTGAAAGTATCTTGTAAATCTAATGAGTTTTTAAAAGTAATAATGCCACTAGCTGAAAAATAAGAATTAAAAGTAAGTAGTTTTTCTGCGAATTTTTTTGACCCTGTAAAACAATGCATCAAAATTTTGAGGTTTTCATTTTTATATTCATTTAAAATCTCAAAAGTCTCTTTTTCTGCGTCTCTTGAATGAACAATTAATGGAATATTGGTTTTTATGGATGCATCAATATGTTGTTTAAAACTTTCTATCTGCTTGTCTTTTTCACTATTATTATAATAAAAATCTAACCCAGTTTCTCCAATTCCAATAATTTTTGAGTTTTCATTAAGACTTTCAATGATCTGCTTTGAGGTGATAATATCTGTGGAGCTTTCATGAGGATGAATTCCAATAGTACCATATATCATATCGTCTTTATTAACTAAATCTTTTACTTTAGAAAAACTTTCAAACGAAGTTGAGATAGTTAGTAATTTTTCTATACCTACTTCTTTTGATCTTTGTATTACATTAGCTAAATCACTTAATAATGGTTCATGATCTAGATGACAGTGTGAATCAATCATTTTTATTTTCTATTTTTTTAAAAAGTATGTCTATTTTATTAATATTATTACCTTTTGTTAAATACTCATTATTAGAAACTAAATCTAATTTTATATTTTTTTCATTAATGTCAAAAATCTTTAATGCCTTTAAAGAAGACTCAGGAATAATTGGATATAATAAAAAACTTATTTTTCTAACAATTTCTAAAGATGTGTAAACAATAGTGTTTAATCTAATTATATCATCTTTCTTTTTCCATGGTTCTTGGTCATTAAAATATTTGTTAGCCTCAAAAAGTGAATTTACAATATAATCAATGTAGAAATTAATATTTTGATTATCAATTTGAGTCCTAATATTGTCTAAATTATCTTTGTACTTATTTAGTATTATAAGATCATCATCATCAAATTTAATTTCTAATGGAATTTTTCCATCACAATTTTTAATTGCAAAAGCAGTTACACGTTGACATAAATTTCCATAATTGTTCGCTAGATCACTGTTAATACAATCTTCTAGTCTTTCTTGAGATATATTTCCATCATTGCCAAAAGAAACTTCTTTTATTAAATAGTATCTTAGAGGATCTAGACCATATTCTCTAATTATTTCAAGTGGATCAAGAATATTTCCTTTAGATTTAGACATTTTTTCTTCCCCTGATAATATCCATCCATGCCCGTAAACTCTCTTTGGTAAATCAATTTTTGCAGCTAATAAAAAGGCAGGCCAATAAACAGCATGGAATCTGAGTATATCTTTTCCAATTAAATGTATTGAGGCTGGCCAAAATGTTTTAAATAAATCGTCATCTATATTAGGATAGTTTAACGCACTTAAATAATTTGTTAAAGCGTCAAGCCAAACATATATAACGTGGTTTTTATTATTTGGAACGGGTATACCCCATGAAAAACTTTTTCTACTTACAGAAAGATCTTTAAGACCACTTTTTACAAAACTAATAACTTCATTTTTCCTAGATTCTGGAGAAATAAAATCTGGATTAGCTTCATAATAGTCTAATAAAGGTTTTTCCCACTTTGAAAGTCTAAAAAAATAAGATTCTTCTTCAATCCATTCAACAGGAGATTTTGATGAAATAGCAATTTTTTTTCCGTCTATTTCTTCAATTTCGTCTTCGTTATAAAAAGCTTCATCCGATACTGAATACCATCCAGAATAATTTGATAAATATATATCATCATTTTTTTCAAGTTCGTTCCAAAGATGTTGAACTGTTTTTTTATGTCTAGCTTCTGTAGTTCTTATAAAATCAGTATTTGATAAATTCAAAGTATCAGAAAGATCTCTAAAAGTTTGACTAATTTGATCACAAAATACCAAAGGTTCCTTCCCTGCTTTTTCCGCAGATCTTTGAATTTTTAAACCATGTTCGTCTGTACCAGTAAGAAAATGAACTTGATAACCATCAATTTTTTTAAATCTTGCAAAAAAATCTGCTATAATACTTGAATATGCATGGCCCATATGAGGCTTGGCTGATGGGTAGTATATAGGCGTGGTAATATAATAATTTTTATCCATTTAATATTTTATCCTCAAATTCCATAAACAATGTTTCCTCATCTAAATTATAAGTTCTAGTATTATTAATTTTTTCTAAAAAATAATGATATGACTTTAGCAGACTAATATTTTCAATAGATATATTGTTTCTAAAATAAAGTTCAATAAAAGAATAAATGGTTTCAATAATTGATTTATCTTTTTTATAAATTTTATCTTTAATTATGGTTTTTAGTGTTTTTTTTAAATCAAAATTAACAAGATTTAACTCATATTCTTCAGATAATTTAATTAATTTAAATAATTTTCCAGGTGTAGTGTAATAATCAAATAAGTCATTATTTATAATAGTATTTATGTTAGTATTTAGTAATTGATTAACAATTTTAATAGACTGATCTTTTGTTAAAAAAACTTTGAAATTTAAACATCTAGATTTAAGAGTTGGTAGCACTCTTTTATTATTATTTATTAAAATAAAATTTATATTTTCATTAGGTTCTTCTAAAATTTTTAACAAAGCATTAATAGAATTTAAGTTTAATAATTCAATATTATCAATTAAAACAAATCTCTTTTTATTATTAAATGAGGATTTATTTAGATTTATTATTAATTCCCTAATTTGATTTATATCAATATTTTTTTTTTCCTCTAAGACATCAATTAAATAAAAATTTGGATTAGATTTATTTAGCATAAGTTTGTATGACTTATTATTTGGATTAATTTTATTATTTTCAAAGTCATATTGATGTTCTTCATTTTCCGATAATACAAGATTAATTAAATGATACGCTAATGTTGATTTTCCAATACCTTTTTCACCAGATAAAAGAATTTTATTAGGCAAAGTATTTTTTTTAGATAATTTATATAATTGATTAAAAACTTCTTTGTGCTCAAATAAATTTATTTGAGTTAGGGGATTTAAATTCATTTAATTAATTTTTTAATTTGATTTATTATTAATTCTTCATTTATTTTTATATCTAAATTAGAATCAATTATTTTGTATAATTTTTTATTTGATTTAGCTAATTTCAAAAAACCTTTTTGAACTTTATTATAAAAATTCATATCAAACTGATCATATCGATTGAGAGATTTTCTATTTTTTAATCTTTGAAACAGATTTTTTTTATTTACAACATTGAGGAAAGTAAAATTGACTTTAATGTTTTTTAATAGAAATTTATTTATAATATTTATAATGTTTAAATCAACACCCATACCATAATGCTGATATGCAATAGTTGAGTCTATGAATCTATCAATCAAAATAATTTTTTTTTTGTATGATTTTTTTATAAGATTTATATTTTCACTACGTGCTGCTAAATATAAAAGTAAATCAGTATATATGTTAAAATTAGATTTTTTATTTAAAATTAATCTCCTTATTTTTTCAGAATTAAGACTTCCACCTGGTTCTCTTATCTTTATATAGTTAATTTTGTTTTTGTCTAAATATTTAGATACTTTATTTATATGATGACTTTTGCCACTACCTTCTATACCCTCAAAAACAATGATGGGTTTTTTAGACATCACCCCAAATTAAATAATTTATTGATTTTATTAATCTTGTAAAAAAATTAACTTTTTTAATTTCTTTCGATGAAAGTAAATCATATTCACCAATGAGTTCTTGATCATAAACAACTCTTAGAGTGGCTATTTTTTGATCTTTTTCAATTGGTGCTTCGACTGGCCCATCATACTTAACAACAACTTTTAAAAGTTTTTTTTTCGCTTTTTTGATTGTTTTATAAATATCTTCCGTCGTATATGCTTCCACACTATTCTCTTTTCCTAACCAAACATCAATTTTGTGCAATGGTTTATTAGCTTTAGCTATTTCTACAAGATCATAGTTGGTAAGACCAAATGTAAGTAATTTTGTGCTCTCTTTAGATCTAGCATTTTTTGAATTAAAACCACTTCCTACAGCAATCAATCTTCTGCCATTTCTATCTATTGATGATGCTAAAGAATATTTTTCAACAGCTAAATAACCAGTTTTTATTCCATCTGCTCCAAGGTTTTTATAAAGCAGTGGATTTCTATTTCCTTGTGTTATTGGATCGCCCCCTGTCCTATCCCACGTAAATTCTTTTTCAGCAAACATTTTGTAAAATTCAGGATGTTCTTTAATTAAATATCTAGACATTTTTAAAATATCTCTAACAGTCGAGTAGTTGTCAGGGTCATTTATTCCTGATGAATTTGAAAAGTTTGTATTATCCATCCCCAATTCTTTTGCTTTAGCAGTCATTAAAATTGCGAATTCTTCCTCGGTACCTGCTATACCTTCAGCCAATGCAATACATGCATCATTACCTGAAGCAACGATAATACCTCTTAATAAATTTTCTACAGAGACTTGATCACCTACCATTATAAACATCGACGAATATCCAGATGTAGATAGTCTCCAAGCTCTCTCTGATATTATAAATTTTTCATCCAAACTAAGATCGCCTGATTTTATCAAGTCAAAAGCAATAATTGCTGTCATTATTTTTGTCATAGAAGCTGGATAAATTGAAATATCTGGCTCTTTTTCATAGAGAATTTCTCCAGAATGGTAATCTTGTAAAATTACAGTTCTTGCATTTACATCAAAATTAGCTTTAGAAACACTTGGTAATGAAAAACTAAATAAAATTACAATTAATAATATTCTAAACATCTTTTAATATCTCTATATTTTCAAAATTTAATACTTTTATTTCGTTAAATGATTTTTCTAGTTTTTTTATATCATTAAATGGACCCAATAATACCCTATATTTAGTTTTAGATAATTTTTTAATTACAGATCTTTTTATATTTGTCTCATCTTTTATTCTATTAACCATATTTTCTGCAGAGTCTCGGTAATAAAAATCTGCAATCTTTATTGAATATAAAAATTTATGTTTTTTTATTTTGACTTCTTTAGTCTTTTCTTTACCCAGATTATCTATGGTAATTCCGTCAACAGGAGCTTTTTCAGCTACACTTTTCTCTTCATCAAAAGTCTTTGCTTTTTTAGCTACAAATGTTGAACTTTTTGAGATTAAAACAAGATCAATATAAGGTTCTTTAGGGTCAAGTGATAACTCATCAGCAATTCGCTTAGTAATTACAGAATTATAAAAAGAGGAGAATTTAACATTATTAGAGATTACTTTAGCTATAATTGACTTATCATTTACAGGATTGGTAATTTTAACAAATGAATTTTTTTTAATTTTATTATGAAAAATTAAAAGAGATCTGTTATCAATTTTTTGAGATATTTTTTTTTCTTTTTTTAATTCATCATCATAAATTAAAGCAAATCCAGTATTACTATACTTTTGATCACTAATATAAACTAGGTTTTTATTATTTTGATCAAATTGATTACATGCAGATAAAAAAAATATAGAAATAATTAATATGAGTTTTTTAAAGTTCATTTTTAAATTTATCTTTTAATGTACAAACGGCTAAAGCGAATCGCAATGATCTATTCCATTTTAATATTATTTCATAGTTATCAAATACGATATAAGCTGGATTTAAGGTTTCAGCATCAGGTATGATGTCTTTATCGGGAGTTATAATGGCTACCTTTAAAGAATTGTGCTTATCATCTATTTGATCATTATTTTTAATATATTTTCTAAAATATTTTAACTTTTTTTTATCATGAAGTTTTTTTGCGGAAATGTTTAAATATTTACTTGGTATATTGTCTGATAAATCAATTCTATAAAAACAAGGATTTTCACTTTTCCAGCCTATTTGATTTAAATAGTTTGATGCTGATGCGTAAGCATCATTATTATTTTTTAAATCTATATATCCATTACCATCATGGTCAATTGCATAATTTTTCATTGTTGATGGCATGAATTGGAAAAAACCAAAAGCACCTGCCCAAGATCCATATAATGTTTTATAATCTATTTGTTCATTTTCTATTAATCTCAAAAGTATTAATAATTCATTTGTAAAAAATTCTGATCGTCTTTTATCAAAACTTAAAGTTGCTAAAGAGGATAAAATGTCCATTTTACCAACATACGTTCCAAAATTAGTTTCTATTCCCATTAAAGCTAATAGCAATTCTCTCTCTATACTAAATTCGTTTTCAACAGCATTTATCAACGCTGAATTTTTTTCATAGAATTTTTTACCTAGAGAAACTTTTTTTGATGATGTTCTTTTTGAAATATAAGTTTTAGTATCTTCATAAAATTCAGGTTGATATCTATCATATTTTATTACATCTGATAAAAATTTAGTATTTGACATAACTCTATCAAACGTTTTTTCTGAAATGTTATTTTCTAAAGCTATTTTTTTAAAATTTAATTTCCATTTTTCAAATTCTTTATTGATATCAGCAAATGAGAAATTAATAGAAATAAAAATAAAAAATAAAAAAAAATTAATTAGTTTCATGTAAATCCTTCAAATATATAATTACAGCAATCCAAATAAAAATAAAACTAACTAATTTTGTTATTGAAAAAGGTTCGTTGTAATAAAAATAGCCTAATAAAAACTGAAAAGTGGGAGTTATATAAAATATCATACCAGTCGGTCCTAAACCACAGAGTTCAACCCCCCTAACATATAAAAACAAAGGTATGACGGTCATAGGTCCAGCAAGATAAATAAATAGCATCATCGATGGATCAGATAATCTAAAATCATTATATCCTTTACTTGCTATTAAATAAAAAGCTAACAAAGCAAATGGTAATATAAATAAACTCTCTATTAGAAGGCCAACGTCTGTATCAACATTTATTTTTTTTCTTACAAGATTGTAAAATCCCCAACTTAAAGCAACAATTAAGCCAACCCAAGGCAATGATTTAATACTTACTATTATTAAAAAAAGGATAGATAGAATAACTAACAGGATTGAAAAGACTCTTTTTTTATTAAGTTTTTCTTTAAAAAAAAGATAACCAAGCATTACACTTAAAATGGGCATTATAAAATAACCAAAACTTGCATCTATAATTCTATTTGTTGCTATAGCATATATCCATACACCCCAATTTATAAAAATTAAAAAACCTGAAATAAATAAATAAAATAAATTTGATTTATTTTTTAAAATTTTAAAAAAAATATTCCATTTAGAGAAAAAAAACGTCGTAAGAATTAATGTAAAGGCTGTCCATAAGCATCTATGAACTACTAATTCAATATGCCCAATATAAGCGATATATTTAAAATAAATTACACCAAAAAATCCCCACCAAAAAGAACCAAATCCTGCAAGTAATAAGCCTTTGTTAAATTCTTTATTCATAGGAAAGCATGATGCTTGTAATTAATAAGTTTATTAGACTATTTTATGGTTGAATTAAATAATTATAATTATAAAACCTTGCTCACGGAGAGATGGCTGAGCGGTTGAAAGCACCGGTCTTGAAAACCGGCAAAGGGGCAACTCTTTCCTGGGTTCGAATCCCAGTCTCTCCGCCATCATTTTTGTAAATAATTAAAATTTTTATATAAGAAATTGACATTATTATTTTCAAAATCAAAATCGGTTTTAAAACCATTGTAAAAATTATACAAATTAGTGTCATCTATATTCAGTAGTTTTTCTAAATCAAGAAGATCATTTTCATTTAAATCATTTATATATTTTTTTGTAAATGCACCCAAAAGATTATCCATTTCTTTTGTGCCTCTATAATTAGATCGATAAATAATTTTTTTTTTTAATTCATCTATGTTGATCATAATAATTAGAATATATTAGTAGTTAATGAATAATAAAACAAATTATGAATATTTATTGTCAGATTTAAGTTCTTTAAAAGGTGTAGGAACTAAAACAAAAAATTTATTAAAGAGGAAAAATATTAATAATTTATTTGATTTACTATGGAAACTACCAAAATCTTATACAGATAGAAGCTTGTCATCAAAAATAAAAGATTTAAAAATTGATGAAATACAAACAGTAACTATAATACCTCAAAAGTATAACTTCCCTCGTATAAGAAAATTACCAAATAGAGTTTTATGTAGTGATGAAACTGGTGAAATAGATTGTGTTTTTTTTAATAGTTATGAAGGATACATAAAAAAAATACTTCCACTAGGAAAAGAAATTACTGTTAGTGGTAAAATAGGTCATTTTAGGAATAAATATCAAATTACAAATCCAAAATATGTTTCTGAGGATTCTTCTTTAATCAAGCAAACTCATAATAAATACTCATTAACTGAAGGTATTTCTGAAAAAATATATAATAAAATCTTAAATCAAATAATCGATAATTTACCAGTTTTTAATGAATGGCACTCTAAAAGTATTATATCTAAATTTAAAAACATAAGTTGGAATAGCTCAATTAAAGAACTGCATAAACCTGAAAATATCGGAAATTATAAATCAAATTTCTATCAAAGACTTGCTTTTGATGAAATATTTTCAACTTTTCTTGTGAATTCTGAAATAAGAAAAAAAATAAGAAAAATAAAAAAAAAAAATAAAATTATTAATTTAAATAAACAAAACTCAATAATTGATAAATTAGATTTCTCTCTTACCGATGATCAACAAAAATCACTAAACGAAATAAACAAAGATTTAAGTTCACCAACTAAAATGTTTAGACTTTTGCAAGGAGACGTTGGTAGTGGAAAAACAATAGTGTCTCTTTTAGCAGCAATAAATAGCATAAATTCTGGTTTCCAAGTTGCTTTTATGGCTCCTACAGAAATTCTAGCAAGACAACATTTTAATCTTGCAAAAAAAATATTTCCTAAAAATATAAATATAGATCTTATTTCTGGAAAATCTGAATATAAATTAAAAAAAGAAATTCATAAAAAATTAGAAAATAATAAAATTGATATTATCTTTGGAACACATGCAATATTTCAAAAAAAAGTAATTTTTAAAAAATTAGGATTAATAATTATAGATGAACAACATAAGTTTGGAGTGAATCAAAGAAAAAGATTGTCAGACAAAGGCGGACCAAATTGTGACGTATTATTAATGACAGCAACACCTATACCTAGAACTCTTACAATGACAATTTATGGTGATATGGATATTTCAATAATTAGAGAAAAACCTAAAAATAGAAAACCAATTAAAACATATAGTAAATTAGAAGTTAAAATTGAAGATGTTTTAAAATTTATAAAAAAAGAAATTAATATTGGAAATCAAATTTTTTGGGTTTGTCCATTAATTGAGGAATCTAAAAAATTGGATCATTCATCAGCTGTTAAAAAATATGAATATTTAGAGAGCAAGTTTCCAAATCAAGTAAGTTTACTTCATGGAAAAACTGATGTGGATGAAAAAAATGAAATATTAAATAATTTTTTAAATAATAAATTTAAGATATTGGTTTCTACCACGATTATTGAGGTTGGTATAGATTTTCCAAATGCAAATACGATTATAATTGAAAATGCAAACAAATTTGGTTTATCTCAACTTCATCAACTAAGAGGTAGAGTTGGTCGTGGAGTTAAAGACTCTACATGTATATTAATGTTTAAATCAAATCTAAGCGAAAACGCAAAAAAAAGAATAAAAATTTTAAAAGACACTAACGATGGTTTTTTAATATCTGAAGAAGATATGAAATTACGAGGGTTTGGGGATATTTTGGGATTTAAACAAAGTGGCATAAAAAATTTTAAGTTAGCAGATCCAATTCAGAATAGTGATCTTTTCTTATTAGCTGAAAAAGAAATGAGAAGAATAGAAAAATCAAATGAAGATATAAGTAAATTCAAACCTTTGATAAAATTGTACGATAGAGCTGATATAATAAATGATATTGCTTAATTTTTTTTAGTAGAGGTTCCTGCTGAAACTATAAACTTAGATGCCTCCTCAAATGACATATTTAAGTAAATAACATCCTCCATAGGAAACATTAATAAAAAACCACTAGTTGGATTTGGAGTTGTTGGCACAAAAACATTAATTAAATTCTTGCCAGTTTTTTGAGCCATTTCCCCTTTGTTTTCTTTCGTAGCAAAACCAACAGCCCAAACTCCTTTTCTTGGATATTCAATTAAAACTACACTTTTTTTTCCATCATCTTTTTTGGAAAAAGTTTCTGTCATTTGAACAATTGCAGAATAAACTGTTCTTAAAAATGGAATTCTTTTGAATAAATCATCTATCAGTTTAAGAATTCGTCTTCCAAAAAATGATAATGAAAGTCCCCCAACAATGGTTATTAATAATATTGAAATAATAATTTCAACTCCAGGAATATTAAATGGCAAATAACTATTTGGATTAATATTTTTAGGAATTAAATTTGATGAAATACCTATTAAAATTTTAGTTAAATAGAGTGTAAAACCAATTGGTATTAAAACAACAACGCCAGTAATAAAATAATTTCTTAATGTTAATGAAAAAGATTTTTTTGAGCTCTTTTTTGCCATATTTAAAATTAACTATAACTAGCGTATACAACAAAAACAATTGCAATGATAAATAATACAATTAAAATTTTGTTATTAAGATTCATTTTAAAGTACTATTATCAATTTTAAGTAGATATGGATAGAAGAAAATTTTTGACATATATGGGTTGTGGATGTGGAAGTATACTTTTGCACTCTTGTTCTACTGCTCCAATAACTGATCGAAAACAATTAAAAATTATACCTGAAGCTAAATTAAATGCGCAGGCAGCTCAAATTTATGAAAAAGTTAAAGAAAAAGAAAAGATGAGCGATGATTTAAAAACATTAAATGAAATAAAAGAAATTGGAAAAAGAATGGAAGATTCGATTAGTGAATATTTTTATAGATCTAATTTAGAGGACCCAACAGTAAATTTTGACTGGGAATATATTTTAATTGACAATAAAAAAGTAAGAAATGCATGGTGTATGCCAGGTGGTAAAATAGCAGTCTACACAGGTATATTAGATGTTACAAAAAATCAAAATGGATTAGCTGCAGTGATGGGTCACGAAGTTGCTCATGCGGTAGCAAAACATTCAGTTGAGAGAGCTAGCAGAGGTGTTTTGTTAAATACAGGTGCTAGAATTATAGATATAGCTAGTGGAGGTATTTTGTCTGACATTAACAGAACTACCGGCATGGATACGGTTGGTATGCTAGCTCAATTAGGAATTATGAATCCTTTCAATAGAAAACAAGAAAGCGAAGCTGATTATTTAGGTATGATTTTTTCATCTTTATCTGGTTATGATATTAGAGAAACAGTTAAAATTTGGGAAAGGATGAAAGAATTTAATAAAGGTAAAGAGCCTCCTCAATTTATGAGCACACACCCCTCTTCAGACACAAGAATAAAGCAACTCAACGAATGGATGAATGGAGTTATTTTAGATTATCCACCGATTAATTTAAGTTAATTGAATTAATGGTGAGCCCTGATGGACTCGAACCATCGACCCATTCCTTAAAAGGGAATTGCTCTACCAACTGAGCTAAGGGCCCCCAAATTATTCAAATAGAATAGTTGTTATATACAGAATTATTATTTTTTTTCAAATGTCAATTTTAACCAAATCTATAAAGCTTCTACAACTTATCAATGTATTTATTATGAAATTGATCAAAAGTGCCTTCGTTAATATTTTTTCTGATTGAGGCCATTAATTCTTGATAAAAATTAATATTATGTAGTGTCAGCAACATTGAGGCTAGAATTTCATTAGTATTAAATAAGTGATTTAAATAATTTTTTGAGTATTTATTTAAATTGAGATTTTCACAATATGGATCAAGTGGTGTGTTGTCATTTTGATATTTATTATTTTTAATATTGATTCTTCCCTTCCATGTAAAAGCTAAACCTGTTCTACCAGATCTAGTTGGCAATACACAGTCAAACATATCTATGCCTCTTTTTACAGCACCCAAAATATCTGATGGCGTTCCAACTCCCATTAAGTAATGTGGTTTTTCAATAGGTAAGTTTTCCTTAATATCGTCTAAAACGCTAAACATTTCATGTTGAGTTTCTCCTACAGCTAATCCTCCAAGAGCATAACCATCAAAACCAATTTTAATTAACTCTTGAAGAGATTTTAATCTTAAATCTTTAAAAAGACCTCCTTGGACTATACCAAATAAAGCTTTATGTGGATTATTTCCAAATGCCATTTTAGATCTTTCTGCCCAGTAAAGTGATAAATCCATAGATTTTTTTATTACATTATAATCATTAGTTTTTTTTGGGCACTCATCCATGATCATCACAATATCAGAATTTAAACCCAACTGAATCCGTATGCTCTCCTCCGGACTTAAGTAAAATTTTTTTCCATCAACATGAGAGTTAAATATAGCGCCCTTCTCTCTGTCAATTTTATTTAATTTTGACAAAGACATAACCTGAAATCCACCAGAGTCAGTTAAAATAGGTAAATCACAATTCATAAATTCATGTAGACCACCAGTAGATTTAATTCTTTCAACACCTGGACGTATCATTAAGTGATATGTATTTGAAAGTATTATTTCTGATCCAGTTTTTTTTATATCATCTATCGTACAGGCTTTAACTGTAGCTTGTGTTCCAACAGGCATAAATGCTGGAGTATGTATATTTCCACGATGGGTCTCAATTAAACCACACCTAGCGAATTTATCTTTTTTTAAAACGTTAAAGGCAAATTTTTTTAATGCCATTAAAAAAATTATTGAGATTTGAAACTTATAATTTTATCTGGGTCAGTAACAGCACCATTATTGTTTTGGTCTCCTCTTTTGATTTTATCAACAAATTCCATTCCTTCTATTACTTTTCCAAAAACTGTATATTGTCGATCTAAAAAGGGAGCTGGCTGAAAACAAATAAAGAATTGACTGTTTGCACTATCAGGGTCTTGAGCTCTTGCCATTGATAAAGTTCCTCTATCATGTGGTAAACTATTAAATTCTTGCTTTAAATCCGGGAAGTCAGAACCACCCATACCTGCTCTTCTAAGATCAAAATCTTTAGACTCCGAATTACCAAATTTTACATCTCCTGTTTGAGCCATGAATCCATCTATAACTCTGTGAAAAACAACGTTATCGTATTTACCACTATCTGCTAATTCCTTAATTCTTTTTACATGATTTGGTGCAACATCTTCGAATAATTCAATTTTAACATCACCATCTTTTAATTTTAATATCATTATATTCTCCTCAGCTATTGATTGATTAGTAATTAAAAAAAACAAAATCAGAATTTTAATAAAAATTTTATTCATATTTATCTTTTAATGATTTAATTGTGCTTTTTGTAGTAAATTTTTTTATATCACCTTTTAATTTAACAATCTCTTTAACAAATCTAGATGAAATGATTTGATTTTCTACATCAGACATTAAAAAAATTGTTTCTATATTTTGGTTCAATTTTCTGTTCATACCAGCTAACTGAAATTCGTATTCAAAATCAGATACAGCTCTTAATCCTCTTAAAATTATGTTTGATTTATATTTTTTACATAGATCAGTAGTTAAAGATCCAAAAGAAACAACTTTTATTTTTTTTTTATTTAACTTTAGATCTTTAAATAAAGCATTATTTACTATTTCTATTCTTTCATAAGAACTAAATAAATAATCTTTGTTACTTTCATCTGAGACACCTACCACTAACTTATCAAACAATTTTAATGATTTTTTTATTACATCTATATGTCCAAACGTAATTGGATCAAATGTTCCTGGATAAATTGCTATTTTACTCATTAAATTAAATTATCATCAATTTTAATTGCGGAAACAACTTTTTCTTCTCCAGATAACTTGATTATTCTAACACCTTGTGTATTTCTGCCTGCAGTTCTAATTTCTTTAACCGCAACTCTTATAACCCTTCCTTTGTTAGTAGAAATTAAAATTTCATCACCTTCAAAAACAGGAAAGGATGAAGTAATATTCCCATTTCTTGGTGAATTTACTATTCCTATAATACCTTTTCCACCTCTGTTAGTAACTCTGTAATCTGTATGTGAGGTCTTTTTGCCATAACCATTCTCACTTATTGATAAAACAAATTTTTCTCTTGCTTTTAATTCAGATTTTTCATCTTTTGATTTTTTTCCGTTTTTATTAATTTTATCGTTATCAATAACTGATAAAGATACTATTTGATCATTTGATGCTAATTCAATTCCTTTAATTCCTTTAGAAGATCTACCTTTAAAAACTCTTAGTTTCTTAGCTTCAAATCTAATACATTTTCCAAATTTTGTGCTTAAAATTACATCTTGATCATCTTTACAAATTTTAACACCTACAATTTTATCATTATTATCTAATTTCATTGCAATCTTTCCAGATGCATTAATTGATGAAAAATCTTCTAAACTATTTTTTCTTACTTTTCCCTGTGCTGTAGCAAAAATTATTTGATAATTTTTTAGGTCTGTTTCTTCTTCAGGCATTGGCATAATTGAGCTTATAGCTTGGTGACTCTTTAGAGGTAAAATATTAAATAAAGACTTACCTTTAGATGATGATGAACCTTCAGGGATTTTCCATGCTTTAATCTTGTAAACTAAACCCTCAGTAGAAAAGAAGAGAACTGAAGTATGAGTATTTACTGACAGTGTTTGAACAACAGAGTCCTGATCTCTAGTTGTTATGCCTGATTTTCCCTTACCACCTCTTTTTTGTTTTTTTACACCATCTAAAGAACCTCTTTTTATATATCCTTGCAATGTTACTGTAATTATTACTGATTGTTTTTGGATAGTTTCCTCAATATCATAATTTAAAACAGCATCTATAATTTTAGTTCTTCTTGGTATAGCAAACTTCTCTTTGATATTTTTTAGTTCTTCACTGATTACTTTTAGAAGTTCTTTTTTTGATGAAATAATTTTTTTATATTTAGTGATTAATTCAGCTAATTTTTTAATTTCAACTTCGATCTCATTTATTCCTAAAGCAGTTAATTTTTGAAGTCTTAATTCTAATATAGCTATAACTTGAGGTTCAGATAAAGAATAAAGGTTTTTGCCTTTTTTTCCCTCTACTAAAGAAATTAATTTTTGTGATTTATTTATTTTCCATTTAGTTTTTAAAATTGATATTTTAGCATCATCTGGTGTTTTAGATGATCGAATAATTTTTATTATTTTATCTAGATTTTCAACTGACACAGATAATCCGATTAATATATGTGCTCGTTCTTCAGCTTTTTGAAGATCAAATTTAGTTTTCTTAATAACTACATCTTCTCTAAAAGTTAAAAAATTAGATAAAAAATCTTTTAAAGTACACGTTTGAGGTTTTCCTTCAACAATAGCTAAAGTATTAAAACCAAAAGAACTTTCTATTTGAGTATTTTTATATAATTGTCTCTTTATAGTTTCTGGTTCTACACCATTTCTCAAATCTATTGCTACCCTAATACCTTCTCTGTTTGACTCGTCTCTAATATCTCTTATACCTTCAATTTTTTTTTCTCTTACTAACTGAGCAATCCTTTCATTTAAAACAGATTTGTTAACTTGATACGGTATTGAAGTTATTACCAGTCTTTCACGACCATTTTTTTGTTGTTCAATTGAGATTTCACCTCTTATCTTAAATGACCCTCTTCCATTGTTATACCCTTGTTTAATTATATCTTTACCTATAATTACACCACCAGTTGGAAAATCTGGACCAGGTATATGTTTCATTAACTCTCTAATTTTAATATCTTTATTATCTATTAAGGCCAAAGTGCCATCAATAATTTCACCTAAATTGTGAGGAGGTATACTTGTTGCCATACCAACAGCGATACCACCAGCTCCATTTACTAATAAATTTGGAAACTGTGCTGGTAAAACACTGGGTTCTTTCTCAGTTTCATCATAGTTGCTTTTAAAAGAAATTGTATTTTTTTCAATATCATCAATTAAATATTGAGAAACTTTTGACAAGCGAGTTTCGGTATATCTCATTGCTGCAGCAGGATCACCATCTATAGAACCAAAATTTCCTTGACCTTGAATTAGCGGTAAGCTCATTGAGAAGTCTTGGACCATTCTAACTAAAGCATCATAAACAGATTGATCACCATGAGGATGGTATTTACCAATAACATCTCCAACTATTCTTGCAGATTTTCTAAATTGTTTAGACCAATCATATCCGCCTTTGTACATTGCATATAAAATTCTTCTATGAACAGGTTTTAAACCGTCTCTTACATCAGGAAGTGCACGACTTACAATTACACTCATTGCATAAGAAAGATATGATGAGCTCATCTCATCATGCATTGAGATTAATTTTATATTTTTATCTTTAAACTCTTCAGTATTTTTCATAGAAATTAAAATGGAATTTCATCATCCATATCTGACACCTGCGAAGAATCCTCAATGTTATTTTGTTGAGTTGTGTCATTTTGAATTCCGCCACTAGAATTACCTCCACCCAACATTGTGAGCGAAGAATTATATCCTTGTATGACTATTTCAGTTGAATATTTATCTTGTCCCGATTGTTCATCTTTCCATTTTCTTGTTGTAAGTTGACCTTCTACATAAACTTGAGCACCTTTTTTTAAATATTGTTGAACAACATTTACTAAACCTTCATTAAATACAACTACACGGTGCCACTCAGTTTTTTCTTTTCTTTCACCAGTGTTTTTATCTTTCCAAGATTGACTTGTTGCAAGGCTTAATCTGGCTACACTTTTGCCATTTACCATTTGCTTAATTTCTGGATCTGCGCCCAAACGACCAATTAATAATACTTTATTTAAACTTCCAGCCATAATATTTAATATTTGTTAAATTAGTTAATTAGAATTATACCACAATTCTTCTGAATATTAATTTTATTAACTCAAAGCAACTAAAATTATGATGAAAAAGATAGTTATTAAGGGCGCTAAAGAACATAATTTGAAGAATGTTACTGTAGAGATTCCAAAAGACAAATTTGTGGTCATAACGGGTCTATCAGGGTCAGGAAAATCATCTTTAGCTTTTGATACAATCTACGCAGAGGGTCAGAGAAGGTATGTAGAGAGTTTATCTGCCTATGCTCGTCAATTTTTAGATAAAATGAAAAAACCAAATGTTGATTTAATTGAAGGGTTAAGTCCAGCTATTGCAATAGAGCAAAAAAATACATCAAAAAACCCAAGATCTACAGTTGCAACTGTAACAGAAATATATGATTACATGAGGGTTTTATATGCTAGAGCAGGTATCCCCTATTCACCATTTACAGGTAAACCAATAACCTCACAAACAATTACACAAATAGTAGATTTAGTTAAAAAATTACCAAAAAAATCAACAATTTATATTTACGCACCAGTAGTAAGAGGTCGTAAGGGTGAATATAAAAAAGACATTTTAAGTTACAAAAGAAGAGGTTTTAGAAAAATTAAAATTGATGATGTTTTATATGATATAGAAAAATCTCCCAATCTAGATAAAAAACTGAAACACGATATTTCAGTCTTAGTAGATAGAATAGTTTTAAATTCAAAACTTGGAAACAGATTGGCAGAAAGTATTGAAACAGCTGTAAATTTAGCTAATGGTTTAGTTTTTGTAGAATATGAGGATGAAACACTTCCTCAAAAATTTAGAAAAATTGAAAAATTAATTTACTCTACCAAATTTGCTTGCCCTGAGAGTGGTTTTACAATTGAGGAAATCGAGCCAAGACTTTTTTCATTTAACAGCCCCTATGGAGCTTGTGAAGAGTGTGAAGGAATTGGTATGAAGTTAAATGTTGATCCAAATTTAGTTGTTCCCGATGAGAGAAAAAGTTTAGCTGATGGAGCAATAGAACCTTGGTCAAAATCAACCACATTATATTACGCTCAAACTTTAGCGTCTTTAGCAAAACATTACGGTTTTTCTTTAGATGAAAAATGGAAAAAATTACCAAAAAAAATTAAAGATATTATTCTTTATGGTTCAGATGAAGATGAGATTAAATTTAATTATGACGATGGTTACGAGAAATATTCTTATAAAAAAACTTTTGAAGGTGTAATTAATAATCTTGAAAGAAGATTTTTAGAATCTGATAGTGAATGGAAAAGAGAGGCCATTGCCGAATATCAATCTGATACTGCATGTGAAGCATGTAATGGTGATAGATTAAAAGAAGAGGCATTATGTGTTAAAATCAATGATCTTAATATTAGTGAAGTAACAAAAAAATCTATTTTAGATGCAGCAGAATGGTTTAAAAATTTAGAAAATAACCTCGATAAAAGACAATTTAAAATTGCTGAACATGTTTTAAAAGAAATAAATGAAAGATTAAATTTCTTACTTAATGTTGGTTTAGACTATTTAACACTATCTAGAGAATCTGGAACTTTATCAGGTGGAGAAGCTCAAAGAATAAGATTAGCTTCACAAATTGGATCTGGTTTAACAGGTGTATTGTATGTTTTGGATGAACCATCAATTGGATTGCACCAAAAAGATAATGTGAAGCTTATTAATGCATTAAAAAGATTACGAGATCTTGGCAATACAGTAATTGTTGTTGAGCATGACACAGAGACAATGGAAAATGCAGATCATATTATTGATCTTGGCCCAGAGGCTGGAAGTAATGGTGGTCAGATAACAGCACAAGGATCATATGAAGAAATTAAAAAAGATAAAAATAGTATTACTGGACAGTATCTTGCTAATAAAAAGACAATTGAAATTCCAAAATCACGACGTTTAGCTAAAAATGGAAGGTTTATAGAAATCAATGGTGCAAGTGGAAATAATTTAAATAATGTTAATCTTAAAATTCCAACTGGAACATTTACTTGTGTTACTGGTGTCTCGGGTAGTGGTAAATCTACTCTAATATTACAAACTCTATTTCATGCCTTAAATTTAACTTTAAATAATAAAGCAAGAAAAGCGCCTAAATCATTTAAAGGTTATAAAGGCGTAGAATTAATTGATAAAATAATTGATATTGACCAATCGCCTATTGGAAGAACCCCTAGATCAAATCCAGCAACATATACAGGGGCCTTTGGACCTATTAGAGATTGGTTTACAAGTCTGCCAGAGTCCAAAACAAGAGGGTATAAACCAGGAAGATTTTCCTTCAATGTTAAAGGAGGTAGATGTGAGGCTTGTGAGGGTGATGGTGTAATTACATATGAAATGCATTTTTTACCTGATGTTTATATACAGTGTGATGAATGTAAAGGTACCAGATATAATAGAGAAACTTTAGAAATTAAATTTAAAGGTAAAAGTATTGCTGATGTTTTAGATATGTCTGTTGATGAAGGCTGTGAGTATTTTGAAAATATATCTAATATAAAAACAAAATTGTTAACTCTTAAAAAAGTTGGATTAGGCTATATAAAAATAGGCCAGCAAGCAACTACCCTATCAGGAGGTGAAGCACAACGAATTAAGCTTGCAAAAGAACTTTCAAAAAGATCAACGGGAAGAACTATGTATATTTTAGATGAACCAACCACAGGTTTGCATCAACATGATATTAAAAAACTTTTAGAAATACTTCACACATTTGTAAAACTTGGGAACACAGTAGTTGTCATTGAACATAATTTAGATGTAATTAAAACAGCGGATTACATTGTGGATATGGGTCCTGAGGGTGGTGTAAAAGGTGGTAATATTGTCGCCGAAGGAAAACCTGAGGAAGTATGCAAAGTTAAAGATAGTTATACTGGTCAATTTTTAAAACCTCTATTAGCTTAGATTTAACAACTTAAAAAAATCAAAAAATTAGTGTATAGTTATAAAGAATCATGAGTAATTTATTGTCATCATTATCAAAAACAATTCACACATCTCTTGCGTTAGCAATAATATTGTTTTTAGGATTATTTTATTTAAACGATGGGATAGCTATTGATACATTATTCTGGAGCTGGTTGTTTAGATATATACATGTGATTGTTGCAATTATGTGGATTGGATTATTGTGGTATTTCAATTTTGTTCAAATTCCAAACATGGGAAAAATTCCAGATGAACAAAAACCAGCCATTGGTAAAGTAATTGCTCCTGCTGCATTATTTTATTTTAGATGGGCTGCAGCGTTAACTGTTCTTTCAGGTTTAATTCTTGCTTATCTTAATGGATATGTTCATGATGCAATGACTTTAAGTCTTGGGTCAGGTGTACCTAAGCACACTGCAATAGGAATTGGAATGTGGCTAGGAATTATAATGGCATTTAATGTATGGTTTGTAATTTGGCCAAATCAAAAAAGAGCTTTAGGAATAGTTGAGAGTGATCCAGAAACAAAAGCTAAGTCAGCTAAAACTGCAATGCTATTCTCAAGAACAAACACATTGTTATCCTTACCAATGTTACTTACAATGGTAATAGCTCAGAATTTATATTAAATTATTTTTTATCCTCTTCTTCTCTAAGAACAGTTTTTTGTGAAACTCTTAGTCTAACCAAAACAGTATTAGCTATATAAATTGAGGAATAAGTTCCAAAAACAACACCGAGTATCATTGCAAGTGAAAATCCTTTTAATATCTCACCGCCAAAAAAATAAATTGCCAACAAAGCTAGTAAAGTAGTTGCAGAAGTTATTATAGTTCTTGATAATGTTTCGTTTATTGAAATATTAGTTAATTCAAAAATTTTTATATCTGAATATTTTCTTAAATTTTCACGGACTCGGTCAAAAATAACTACAGTATCATTCATAGAATATCCAACTATTGTCAATACAGCTGCTATAATTGATAAATTAATTTCTAAACTAAATATTGAAAAAACTCCTAGAGTTACAATTACATCATGGAACAAAGCTAGAATAGCACCCAGACTAAATTGCCATTCAAATCTTATCCAAATATAAATTAACATTAATGCTAGAGATAAAGATATTGCTATAACTCCTGATTTTAATAGTTCAGCACTTACTTTTGGCCCTACATTCTCTACCCTTCTAAAATCATAGTTATTTCCAAAAGATTTATCTAAATTAGTCTTAATTTCTTCAATAATATTCTTTTTATTATCTTTATTTTCAAATTTTACTAAAAAATCTGTGTCATTACCAAATTTCTTCACTGAGACATCTCCTAAATCCATTTGATTAAATCTATCTCTTAATGAACTAACATTTATTTTAGAATCTGAAGCTCTTAATTCAATTAAAGTCCCACCTTTAAAGTCTATACCAAAATTAAGCCCTTTAAATATTAGCAGTAATAATGATACAACAATTAAAACTGATGACAGTAAATTAAAGTGATTATAATATTTATTAAAAGCAATCATTAGATTAATTTTTCCTTATCTTTATTTCTTGATACATAAATACTAGTGAACAATCTTGCTATGAAATAAACTGAAAATAGTGTTGTAAATATTCCGACTCCTAAGGTTACAGCAAAACCTTTAACTGGACCTGAGCCCATAAAAAACAAAATAATTGCTGCTAGTAATGTGGTAATATTAGCATCTAAAATTGCTGTTCTCGATTTAGTATAACCGCCATCAAAAGCCAAAATATTATTATTCTCGTCTTTCAGCTCTTCTTTAATCCTCTCAAAAATTAAAACATTTGCATCAACAGCCATACCCACAGTTAGAATAATCCCTGCAATACCTGGCAATGTTAAAGTGGCCTCAAATAAAGTTAAAACACCCAAAAGGATAAACAAATTAACTATTAGTGTTACATTGGTAATTAATCCGAAAATTTTATATTTTACGAACATAAAAATTATCACCAACATAAAACCTATTGCCAAAGCAATCATACCTGCATTGATAGAGTCTTGTCCAAGATCAGGTCCAACCGTTCTTTCTTCAATAATTTCTAATGGTGCTGGTAATGCTCCTGATCTTAATAATAAAGCTAGATCAGTTGCTGTTTGAAAAGTAAAGCCACCACTTATCTGACCAGAACCACTAGCAATCGTATCTCTAACTACAGGTGCACTAATAATTTTACCATCTAAAACAATTGCTAATTGTTTTCCAATACCAGTTGAGGTTGCCTTACCAAACCTTTTTGCACCTACTCTATCTAAAGTAAATGAAACAATTGTTTGGTTAGCTTGAGTATCCATTTTTGGTTGTGCATCGAGCAAATTTTCACCACTGATTATAATTCTTTTACTAACTGTGGCTTCTTCTAGGCCATTTTCAAATTTTAACTTTTCAACACCAAAACGATCATTTTCGTCATTTGTTACAAATCGAAAAGTAAGGTTTGCAGTTTTACCAAGTAATGATTTTATTCTCATCGGATCATCTAATCCAGGTAACTCTACTAAAATTCGGTTATTTCCTCTTTTAAGTATGTTGGGCTCATTAGTTCCAACTTCATCTACCCTTCTTCTAACTATTTCTATAGCTTGATCTTGAGAAGAAGTTTTAAGTTTAATTAAACCCTGTCTTGAAAAATTAACTTTTAAATTTAACCCTGTATCTTCAATTTCTAACTGATGTGATTTAAATCTTGGATAATAAGGATTAAGATCACTATTTTCATCCTGAAAAACATCTAAGACAGATTGCTTATCATTATCTGTTACATTAAAAAAAATATTCTGATTATCTATTTTTATATTGTTGATTTTAATATTTTTTTCTTTGAAGTAATTTCTAATAGTTGTTGTTAAGTTTTGTAGTTTTTGTTCAATTACTGGTTCATTATCAATTTCAAGCAATAGATATGATCCACCCTGAAGATCTAATCCTAGATTAATTTTTTTATCAAAAAAATTATCATCAAATTTAAAAAGGTTTGATGAAGCAATTAAAATAAATAAAACTGAAAAAAGAGTTATAAATATAATTCTTAACTTAGAAAAATAAAGCACTTAACTAAAAATAATTATTTTTTAACTTCTTGTGTATTTGTATTAACAAGACTTTGAATACCAGTTGATTTAACTATCTCAACCTTTACATTTTCAGCAATTTCAACTTCAACTTTATCATTGTCTATAAGTCTCTCCACTGTACCTGTAATTCCACCAGAAGTAACAACCTTGTCACCTCTCTTAAGACTTTCAACCATTGCTTTGTGCTCTTTAACTTTTTTTTGCTGTGGTCTGATTAAGAAAAAATAAAAAATAACAAATATTAAAATTAACGGTATAAATTGTCCTATTCCTGAGCCTTCCATAAATCTCCTTATAAATTATGTGAATACTTATACTATCTATCTAATTAAAACAACTTTATTTAGCTGAAATCAATTCCAAATTATTCATATACGGTCGCAGTACTTTAGGAACAACAATCGAACCATCTTTTTGTTGATAGTTTTCTAGTACAGCAATTAAAGTTCTGCCCACAGCTAAACCACTTCCATTTAATGTTCCAACAAAAACAGTTTCCTTGTTTTTATTTTTGTATCTTGATTTCATTCTTTGTGCCTGAAATGTTGAACAAGAAGAGCATGATGATATTTCACGATACTTGTTTTCTGATGGTAACCACACTTCAATATCATAAGTTTTTTCTGCACTAAAACCCATATCACCTGAACATAAAATTACTTTTCTATAAGGTAAATCTAGCTTATCCAGAATATCTGTTGCGCAGTTTGTCATTCGCTCTAATTCTTCTAGGCAATTTTCTTTTTCCACAATACTAACCATCTCAACCTTATAAAATTGGTGTTGTCTAATCATTCCCTTGGTGTCTTTTCCATAACTGCCGGCTTCTTTTCTAAAACATGGGGTTGAGGCAACAAATCTCATTGGTAAATCTTTTTGGTCTACAATTTTATCTTTAACAATGTTTGTTAAAATTACTTCAGCAGTTGGAATTAAAAATTTTCTATCAGATCCTTCATCAAATTTTATTTCAAATTGATCGTTTTCAAATTTTGGTAATTGGCCTGTTCCATACATTGTATTGTCAGAAGCTAT
>CACJDW010000007.1 GCA_902592275.1 uncultured Pelagibacteraceae bacterium | reverse complement strand
TAAAAGTTGCAAAACTTCATTCAAAAAAAAATAAGCTAAAAATTAATTATTTATGTTCATCACCTGAAAAACTTAAAATTGAAAAAAAATTTGATGTCATTTTAAATATGGAAATTGTTGAACACGTAGAAGATATAGATTTTTTTCTAAAGTCATGCTCAAAGCTTTTGAAAAAAAATGGATTAATGTTTGTTGCAACAATAAATAAAACTTTAAAATCTTATGTTTTTGCTATTGTAGGAGCAGAGTATGTTTTGAGGTGGCTACCAATTGGAACACACGAATGGGAAAAATTTGTTAAACCTGAGGATCTTAAAAAAATTTTAATGAAGTATAATTTATCTCTCAATAAATTAGAGGGTATGAATTTTAATATTATTAGGGATGAATGGAGTATTTCTAAAGATTTATCTGTAAATTATATAGCAAAGTTTATTAAAAACTAATTTTCTTTTTCATCTATCCAAGGAATCATCTGAGCATCTATACCTTCTTCTTTTAATTCTATTAAATCTTCCTTTGATGCACTTCCATAAATACCTTTTGATTTTTTTTTACCATTATAATGAATTGATCTAGCCTCATATGCAAAATTATCACCAACATATTTGAAATTATCTTTAATAAATTTTTGATAATCTTTTATAGTTTTTTTGACTTTATTATATTTTTCTAAATCTATTTTTTTATATGTTTTTGATTTACTATTTATTAATTGAGGAGCCATTATAGTTTTTTCAACTTTGTATGAATTACAATTATGACAATTCAAAAGTTTTTTCTTTTTTAGTTTTTCGTATTCATTTGAAGATGCAAACCAACTGTCAAAATTTAAATCACAGTTTTTACAGATGAGTTTATATTTGATCATAATTCTTAATTAATTATACTTTTTAATTTTTCAACTAGTTAACTTCTATAATCTGCATTAATTTCAATATATTTTTTTGTTAAATCCATCGTATAAGCTGTGAAGTTTTTCTTTCCTGTAAAAGTTTCAATATTAATTTCTATATTTTCAGATTTCATGTAATTTGCAGTTTGTTTTTCATCATAACTTTGATTTAATTTTCCACCTTCAACAATTAATATATCTCCAAACTTAATTGATAATTTATTTAGATTAATTTTAGCTCCTGCTTTACCAATTGCCATTATTACTCGTCCCCAATTTGGGTCTTCTCCAGCAATTGCAGTTTTTACTAATGGTGAATTTGCAACTGAGAAAGCAATTTTTTTTGCATCTATCTCATTTTTACACTTACTAACATTTATTGAAATAAATTTTGATGCTCCTTCACCATCTGAAACAACTCTTTTAGCTAGATTTAAAAGAACATTATTTAGAGCTTTGTCAAAATTTTTAATTTTATTTTCATTTATACTTTTTACTTGGTAATTTTTTACTTCATTAGTTGCAAAAATAGTAGCCATGTCATTGGTGCTAGTATCCCCGTCACAAGAAATAGCGTTAAATGTATTAGTTATATTTTTTTTTAATAGCTTTCCTAAAATATCATTAGATAACGTTGCATCAGTAAATATATATGCGAGAGTCGTAGCCATATTTGGATGTATCATTCCTGATCCTTTGGCTATTCCATATATTTTTACTTTTTCACTTCCAATATGACATTCCTCCATAGCTAATTTTGGCTTCGTATCCGTAGTCATGATTGCAAGTGCTGCCTTCATCCAAATAAATTTATTTTGGGTGTAACGAATTTTATTTATTAAATTTGGAATATTTATAGAAATTTTTTCATATGGAAAGATTTCTCCTATAGTGCCAGTGCAACCAAAAATTATATTTTTTGGAGAAATTTTCTTAGGATTATCCTCATCCTCCTCTTGTTTTTTATTTAATTGTTTTGCTGTTAAATCTGCTATTTTTTTTAAACTTTCATAACCTTGCCTTCCTGTGAAAGCATTTGCATTTCTTGTATTTATAATAAGGGAATATATTTTTTTTGGTCTTTGGTTAATATTCCATTTTATATTTTCAGATACTATTTTTGACTGAGTATAAACAGAAGCATAATTCGCACCCTCTCTGAAATAGAACATTGTTAAATCATCTCTGATATTTTTATATAAATTTGCAGAAACAACTGAAATTGAAAGACCATCTAAATGATCAAGGTCTTGAAAATCAATCATTTTAGTATTTTTTGATTGAGATGATAAAAAATTTGTTAAATTAATTCCCATATTGTTTAAATTATTTATTTAATACATATATTAAACAATATAAGTAAAGAATAAATCAAATAGTAATGTTTAACCCATTAAATTTAATAACAAAATTTATCAAATCTAGTAATCAAAAAGAGCTAGATAGAATTGGTAAAATTGTTGAAAAAATAAACTCATACGAGGAAGATTTTAAAAATTTAAATGACGACGACTTTCCAAAAAAAACTAATGAATTTAGAAATCAATTAAAAGATGGAAAAACTTTAGACGAGTTACTTCCTGAGGCTTTTGCTTTAGTTAGAGAAGCTGCCAAAAGAACACGTAACGAGAGACACTTTAACGTTCAGTTAATTGGAGGTGTTGCTTTGCATGAGGGTAAAATTGCTGAAATGAGAACTGGAGAAGGAAAAACTTTAACAATCACATTAGCTGCTTACTTAAATGCCTTAAGCGAAAAAGGTGTTCATATAGTTACTGTTAATGATTATCTTGCAAAAAGAGACTCAATAGAAATGGGGGAGATATATAATTTTCTAGGTCTAACTTCTGGATTTATTAATAATTACCAAGATGATGCCGAGCGTAGAAAAAATTACAAATGTGACATTACATATGCAACTAACAGTGAATTAGGTTTTGATTACCTGAGAGACAACATGAAATTCTCTGAGGAACAAATGGTTCAGAGAGAACATAATTTTTCAATAGTAGATGAGATAGATTCTTGTTTGATTGATGAAGCAAGAACACCTCTGGTTATATCTGGAGCTGCTGAGGATAAAACAGCACAATATTTAGCAATTGATAAACTCATTAGAAATTTAAACGATAAAGATTATGAGATAGATGAAAAAGAAAAAAGTGTTCTATTAACAAATGATGGGATTAATAATGTAGAAAAACTTTTTTCTAATGCTGGAATTTTAAAAAATAATAATTTTTATGATCCAGAAAATTTACATTTGGTTCATCATGTTAATCAAGCATTACGTGCAAATCATTTATTTGAAAAAGGAAGAGATTATATTGTAGCAGATGGGAGTCTTAAAATTATTGACGAACTTACTGGAAGAATTTTAGAGGGTAGGCGTTTTGGAGATGGTTTACATCAAGCTCTTGAAGCTAAAGAAAAAATACAAATCCAGGCTGAAAACCAAACATTAGCTTCAATAACTTATCAAAATTATTTTAAACTTTATAAAAAAATATCTGGTTGTACTGGTACAGCTGCTACAGAGTCTGAAGAATTTTTTGAAATTTATAATCTGCCTGTTGTTGTCATTCCTACAAACAAAGAAATGATCCGAAAGGATTTTAATGATTTAATTTTTAGAACAGAAAAAGAAAAGAATGATGCTATTATAGAAAAAATAATTGAAAAAAATAAACTAGGTCAACCTATTTTAGTATTTACCTCAAGCATAAATAAATCTGAAGTTTATTCAAATTTATTAAATCAAAAAAATATTAAACATGTAGTGTTAAATGCAAAAAATCATGAAAATGAGGCTGAGATAATTGCAAATGCAGGAAAAGAAAATTCATTAATAATTACAACAAGTATTTCTGGAAGAGGAGTTGATATTCAACTTGGCGGTAAGAAAGGTTCTATTCCAGAAGACCAACTTAAAATAGATAAAGATAAAATTAAGTCCTTAGGCGGTTTATTTGTAATTGGCACAGAAAGAATGGAGTCTAGAAGAGTCGACAACCAGGCAAGAGGAAGATCTGGAAGACAAGGAGATGAAGGCAGTTCAGTATTTTATGTTAGTCTTGAAGATGATTTAATGAGAATTTTTGGATCAGAATCTATGAATACTATGTTAGAAAAACTAGGACTCAAAGACGGTGAAAGTATTGATCATCCATGGATTAATAAAGCATTAGAGAGAGCTCAGCAGAAAGTTGAAGCTAGAAATTTTGATATAAGAAAAACACTTATTAAATTTGATAATGTTCTGAATGATCAAAGGCATGTTGTGTTTTCACAAAGAAAAAATGCGATGAATAGTGAAAATATCTTTGATTATTCAGATGAATTTTTAAAAGAAATATCTGATGATTTAATAAAGTTAAAAATTTCAAATTTATCCAATCCAAAAAGTAATGAATTTCACAACAAAACAAAGCAAATAATTGGAAAAAGTTTTGAAGAAACCGAATTTAAGAATTTAATTGAAGCCAAAGATAACGATTTTAAAAAAAAAATCTCTGACAAATTCCAAGAAACAAGAAACGAGCGTATTAAACTTCTAGGGGATAATCATGCTAGAGAAATAGAAAAAAGAATTTTTCTTCAATCAATCGATTTAAATTGGAAATCACATATTCAATATTTAGAACAATTAAGACAAGTTATAGGGTTAAGATCTTATGGTCAGAGAGATCCATTAGTTGAATATAAAAAAGAAGCATTTGAATTATTTTCAAATCTTCTAGAAAAATTAAAACTAGATTTTGTAACAATTCTTATGAACTTAAGAGTGGTGATGGAGTCAAACAACGAAACGCAGGATTCAAAGAAAATCGACATATCTGACAATCCAAAATGTTTATTGTTAATCAAAAAAAATCAAAAAATTTCCAGAAATGATAGATGTGAGGCTACAGGAAAAAAATTTAAAAATTGTTGTGGAGCCTTATAGAATTTAAATTAATAAAAGAATTGAAGAAACTAAAATTAACCCACCAATAATCGCTAGTAATATTTTTTTTGATTTAAAAATTTGATCCAAATTATTTTTCTTAATGGTTAATGTACTTAGATCTTCAGTGCTAGCTATAAAACCATCGTTTCTTCCAATTTTAAGAAATTTATTTTTTCTCTCACTAGTTATTTCTTGTGAGGATAATTCATCAAAATAATTTAAATTTTTTGTTAAAGTTTGTCTGACATTGTTTAATATCATATCTCTATCTCTGTGTGCACCACCTAAGGGCTCATCAATTATTTCATCAATAACTTTTAACTTAAGTAAATCTTTAGCTGATAGTTTCATAGCTTTTGCAGCATCAAGCATTTTTTTTGGATCTCTCCATAGAATAGTCGCACACCCCTCAGGGGATATTACTGAATAAATTGCATTTTCTAACATAAGGACTTTATTTGATGAAGCTAACGCGATTGCTCCACCAGAACCACCCTCGCCTATAATTATTGCAATTGTTGGAACTTTAAGCTCCATACAGCATTCAATTGATTTTGCAATTGCTTCGGCTTGTCCTCTCTCTTCTGCTCCTACACCTGGATATGCTCCTGGAGTATCAATAAAAGAGATTATGGGAATATTAAATTTGTTTGCTAAGTTCATTAATCTTATAGTTTTTCTATAACCCTCTGGTCTCATCATTCCAAAATTTCTATCAATCCTACTATCTAGATCTTCTCCTTTTTCTTGACCTATAACTAAAACAGATTTTCCATTGAACTTTGCAAATCCAGTTAATACTGATTTATCCTCTCCATAATATCTATCTCCAGATAATGAAATGAAGTCTTCAAACAAATTATCAATAAAAAATTTTGCTTTAGGCCTATCTTCATGACGAGCAACCATAGTAGTCTGCCAAGGATCTAAATTGGAATAAATATTTTTTAATTTTTCATCTATTTCTGTTTGAGTGCTTGAAATTTTTTGAGTATCGACTTCTGATAATCCCTCTTGGTTGTAAGGATCTTTCAATTTTTCTAGTTCGTTTTCTAGATCTTTAATTTCTGTTTCAAAATTTAGATAATTTTTCATGTTTTATTTATAGAGGATGGTTAAAATACAAAAAAGGCAATAAAATGATATTAAATAAGGTGTAATTCTTATTAATTGACTTAAATCATTTAACAGATACAAATTCATTATCGGGAGAGACTATTTATAGCGCCGAAGGAGCAACCACCCCGGAAACTCTCAGGCAAAAGGACCGATAAAGCATAACACTCTGGAAAGAGATTGATTTCCGCCGAAGGAGTAAAGCTCTCAGGCAAAAATACAGAAGGGGTACGAATTAAGTGCTATGCAAGAAAAATACATAAAAATTAATAATCTTCAAGTATCAGAAAAACTATCAAACTTTGTAAGTGATGAATTATTAAAAAATACAAACGTATCTTCAGAAAATTTCTGGTTGGGTCTTGAAAAAACTCTAGATGAGCTTGCACCAAAAAATAAAGAATTAATTAATTTTAGAGAAGAATTACAAAAAAAAATAGATGATTGGCATATCAAAAATAAAGGTAAAGAATTTAATTTAGATGATTATAAAAAATTTTTATTAGAAATTGGTTATTTAAAAAAAGAAGGACCCGATTTTAAAATAGAAACAAAAAATGTTGATGAAGAAATTTCAAGTATAGCTGGACCTCAGTTGGTTGTGCCAGTCATGAATGCAAGGTATGCATTAAATGCTGCAAATGCAAGATGGATGAGTTTATATGATAGTCTTTATGGTACTGATGTAATTGAACAGTCTGAAGACAGCGTATCTGAAAGATATGATCCTTTAAGAGGTGAAATGGTTATAAAATATGGAAGAGATTTTTTAGATAAATACTTTCCATTAGCGGGATTAAGCTGGAATAAAATTACAAGTTTTGCAGTAAAATATGGAAAATTAAAAGTTTTAAAAGGTGCTGATATTTTTGATTTAGAGGATGAAAATAAATTTATTGGACACAGAGGCGAAAGTGATAATCCGTCTGCAATTATTCTAAAGAATAATAATTTACATATTGAAATTCTGAAAGACTCGAGAGCTTTTGCTGCTCAACAAGATCATGCAGGTATTAGTGATATTATACTAGAATCAGCAGTGTCAACAATTTGTGATAATGAAGATAGTGTAGCAGCTGTTGACTCAGAAGATAAAATTATTTGTTATCGAAATTGGCTAGGCCTAATGAAAGGAGACCTTAAGTCAAAATTTGAAAAGGAAGGAAAATTATTTGAGAGAAAATTAAATCCACATAGAAGTTATATCTCAAAAGATGGGAAAGGTTTAAAGTTACATGGCAGAAGTCTTTTACTTGTAAGAAACGTTGGTCATCTAATGACTAACCCTTCAATTTTATTAAGTGATGGAAGTGAAATACCTGAAGGAATTATGGATGCTTTTATAACTACAGCAGCTGCGCTTCATGATATTAAAAATAAAAATAATTCAAGAACTGGATCTGTTTATATCGTAAAACCTAAAATGCATGGTCCAGACGAGACAGCATTTACAGATTTAATTTTTTCTAAAGTTGAGGAAGTTCTAAATTTACCTAAGTACACATGTAAGATTGGGATTATGGATGAAGAGCGAAGAACATCAGCAAATTTAAAAGAATGTATTAGAAGTCTTAAAAATAGAGTTTTTTTCATAAATACTGGATTCTTAGATAGAACTGGTGATGAAATGCATACATCAATGGAAGCTGGTCCTATGATTAAAAAAGGTGATATGAAATCATCTAAATGGATTAATGCATACGAAAATAACAATGTTGATATTGGTTTAAGTTGTGGGTTTTCTGGTAAAGCTCAAATTGGAAAAGGAATGTGGGCAATGCCAGACAAAATGAAAAATATGATGGAGCAAAAAACAGGACACTTAAAAGCAGGTGCAAACTGCGCGTGGGTTCCTTCTCCAACAGCAGCTGCTTTACACGCTTTACATTATCATGAAATAAATATTTTTAACGAACAAAAAAAATTAATAGATAGAGAGCCAGCTAAGCTTGATGACCTCTTAACAATCCCAATAGCAGATAGACCTAATTGGTCTGTAGAAGATATAAATAAAGAAATTTCTAATTCTGCACAAACTTTGTTAGGGTATGTTGTGAGATGGGTCGATCAAGGTGTGGGTTGTTCAAAAGTACCAGATATTAACAACATAGGTTTGATGGAAGATAGGGCCACTCTTAGAATTTCATCTCAGCATATAGCAAACTGGATACATCATGGTATTACAACCAAAATACAAGTAACTGAAATAATGAAAGAGATGGCAAAAATAGTAGACGACCAGAACAAAGATGATCCACTATATGTTAAAATGAGCAGTGATTATGAAAACTCTATAGCATTTCAAACTGCGTGTGATTTAGTGTTTAAAGGTAAAGAACAACCTTCAGGTTATACTGAACCATTACTTCATTTAAATAGATTGAAAAAAAAATCTAATCTGAGTTCGAAACCAAATTAGACCTATTTTTAAAAGCAGAAAATAAAGTTCCATCATCTAAACTTTCAATTTCTCCACCAACAGGTAATCCTTGTGCTAATTTAGTAATCTTAACATTCAAATTTTTTAAACTATCTTGAATATAATATGCAGTTGTTTGACCTTCAACAGTTGCACTTGTTGCGAGTATGACTTCTTCTATCTTATCTTTTTTAACTCTTTGCACTAAAGAATTAATTAATAAATCCTCTTTTTTTTGTCCAGCTGATGAAATAGTGCCTCCTAAAATGTGAAAATAACCTTTATATATATTTGAACTTTCTATACTCCACTGGTCAGATATATTTTCTACTACACAAATTTTTTCATATTTTTTATCTACAATTTTACAATTTTCATAATCACACTCTATAGAAATAGATTTTAGAGCCCCACAAATTTTGCATCTAGAAATATTTTTATAAACATCCGCTAATGATTTTGCTAAAGGTTTTACTAGTTCATCTCTATTATTAATTAACTTTAATACAATCCGCTTTGCTGATTTAGGACCCAAGCCAGGCAATTTTGATATCAGTTTAATTAATTCATCTATCTCATTACCATTTTCCATATTTTATAAGGGCCATTTGAAACCTGGAATTCCAAACCCACCTGTTGCTTTTGAAATTTCCTCAGTTGTTTTTGATTTAAGTTGAGATTTGGCACTGTTATGTGCTGCAACAATTAAATCTTCAATTATGGTTTTGTCTTCTTTCATAATTTCATCAGATAACTTTATTGTTTGCATCTCTCCCTCTCCATCCAAAGTTATCTTTACAGAATTTGACCCTGAAACTCCTTCAACTCTAATTTCCTTAATCTTTTGTTGGCTTTCTTTCATTTTGGCCTCAAGTTCTTTTGCTTTATCTAAAATTTTACTAAAATCAGTCATTATCAGCTCCATCTTTTTTTGAATTTACATCTATTAATTCTGCATCAGGAAATCTATCCAAAACACTTTTAAATATTTCTGAATTTTTCATTTCATCTATTAATTGTTTTTTTTCATTTTTTTCTTTATCTTTTACTGACATTTGCCCTTTTAATTTACTAAATGTAATAATCCATCTCTCATCAGTCCATTCGAAAAGTTTTGATGATAAATCTTTTACAAAATCTTTGTCTAAACTTTCATTAAAAGATATTTCAATTCTATTTTTTTCGAATTTTACGAGATTAACATTTTTTTCTAATTCGTATTTTAGTTTGATCTCCTTTTTTTTTGAACAGATTTCAATTAAGTCCTCAAATGCATTTATATTGATTTTCTTTTCTCCTTTAATATCTGTTTGTACTTCTGGTTTAGTTTTTTCTTCTTGTGCAACATTTTTAATTTGGTTGATTGTTTTAGGAGTAAATTCAGTTTCTTTATTGTTAACTGAATTTTCACTCTTCAAATCAACATCAACTTTTTCAACTTTATTTTTAGATTTTTCAGAACTTAAATGCATTAGTCTTATTAAGAACATTTCAATTGAAAGGTTCTGGTTAGAAACAATATCAATTTCTTCAAGAGAAGAAATGGCAAATTGCCAAAATAATATCAATACCTCTGAATCTATTTGATTTGATAAATTTTTAATTTTAGAAAATTCTTCATCATTTAATGAAAAGTTTGTGCTTTCTAAAGTTAAAGAATTAATATTTTTAAAATAATAAAGTAACTCTAAGAAGTCATTAATAAAAACTTTTGGTTCAACACCTTGTTCATAAATTTTTCTATAAATATTTATTACTTTTGTTTCTTCACCTTTTAAAATCAGCTCAAATAAATCAATTAATTGAGATTTATCGAAATATCCAAAAATTTTCTGAGCTGAATTTAAATCCAATTCCTTTCCATCATCCAAACTTAATAATGCTCTATCTAATAATGATAAAGCATCTCTAACAGAACCTTCCGAAATTTTTACTATAAGCTTTAAGGCATCTTCTGTTATTTTTCCATTTTCCTTATCCTTAATTAATTTTATATATTCTAATAATTCTGAGGATTTAATTCTAGACAAATCAAATCTTTGACATCTAGAAACAACAGTAATAGGAATTTTTTTTATTTCTGTTGTTGCAAAAATAAATTTTAAATATTCTGGTGGCTCTTCTAAAGTTTTTAATAATGCATTAAATGCTTGCTTGCTAAGCATATGAACCTCATCAATTATGAAAATTTTATATTTTGCAGATGTTGGCCCATATCTAGAAAATTCAATCAAATCTCTTACATCATCTACGCCTGTTTTACTTGCGGCATCCATCTCAAGAACATCGATATGATTTGAGTTTGTAATCGCATCACAATTATCACATTTAATTTTACATTTATTTTCTATTCCATTTGAGCAATTAAGTGCTTTTGCAATAATTCTTGCAGTAGTAGTTTTTCCTATTCCCCTTATTCCAGTGAACAAATATGCATTAGGTATTTTGTTAGCTTTAATAGAATTGGTGATTGTTTCCGCAACAACCTCTTGACCTATAAGATCGTCAAAAGTTTGTGGTCTATATTTTAATGCTAATACTTTTGAGTTATTATTCATATATTTATAAGGAGACTAGAACCTGAATAACTGTCTCTACGACTGCTTCCGTTAAGATCTGGTCGGGTTCAAGCAGCATTCACCTCTAGCCTCCAGAACCATTATAGCAGTTAAAATTTCTAATCTACAAGAAAAGATTCTTATTTTTTTTGTCTCAAGTTATCTGCTTCGAAAACACCTAGAACGTGAAAATCCTCACAATGCAAACCTAGCTCTTCGAGAGATTTCTGAACTTTTGGATCTTCGATGTGTCCATCCAAATCACATAAGAAAAAATATGAGTCGAAACTATTTTTTTCTGGATAACTTTGTAGTTTAGTTAAATTTACACCATTAATAGCAAAACCTCCTAGTGACTGATAGAGGGCAGCTGGCTTACTTTTCAATTTAAATAAAAAAGAGGTTATGTAAGTTTTATCTTTAAATTCTGGTTGAGAAATATTTTTTCCCATAACCAAAAATCTTGTCAAATTGCCACTTTCATTTTCTATATTTTTTTTAATTACTTCTAAACCATAAATTTCAGCACTTAATGAAGATGCTATAGCTGATTGCTTAACGTCTTTTGTTTTAGAAATCATTTCAGCAGATCCAGCCGTATCTGCTCTAATATGTTCTGCTAAATTATTTTCTTTTATAAATTTTGAGCACTGGGACAATCCTTGTGCGTGTGAGTATACTTCTTTGATATCTTTTAATTTTGCCCCAGGTTGTCCTAATAAATTATGCTCAATTTTTTGAAAATGTTCTTTATAAATATTTAGCCTATGTTTAAATATTAAATACTCAATTCCAATATTACCTGTAATTCTATTTGACTCTGGAATTATAATTCTGCTATCTGGTTCTTCAGATGCTTTGTTAAAACACTCATCAAAAGTTTTACATGGCAAGATCTCAGCCTTGGGATCAATTGAAAGAGCTGCTAAATGAGAATATGCACCAAAGGTTCCTTGAAAATAAATTTTACTCATCAATTCTTATATTCCATTATTTTTTTCAAGGCTAGATAATCTTCTTCAGTATCTACTCCTATAGGAGATGACTTAGCAAGTGAAACATTGATATCAATATTATTATCTAATGCTCTTAACTGCTCTAATCGATTTTTTATTTCATTTTTGGATTGATCCAAATGAACAAATTTTTCAAGACAATCTCTTGAATAACAATAAATTCCAATATGGTGATAAATATTATCTAACTGCTCAGATTTTCTTGAAAAGGAGACTGCCTTTGGAAAATGATCGTCTTCTAAGCTGTTTTCAGTGATAACCTTAACAATATTTTCATTCTTGAGGTTTTTAATATCTTTTATTTTTGCGGCAAGAGTTCCTAAATAAGAATTATTTTTTACCATCTTGTAATTCAAACTTTTTATATCATCAATGTCGATTGCTGGTTCATCCCCTTGTAAATTCATAATAAAATCAACATCTCTAATATTTGATTTTTTTAGTGCCTCATGAATTCTATCCGTACCTGTCTTGTGTTTATTACTAGTTAAAATAGCTTTAAAACCATTGCTTCTTACATCGTCAATAATTTCCTGGTCCTCTGTAGCTACAATCACATCTCCAATATTGGCCTCTTCTGCTTTTTTAGATACATGTGAAATAATTGATAAACCATTTATTTTTAGCAAAGGTTTACCTGGCAGCCTAGTAGCAGACATTCTAGAGGGTATTATTACTAAAGTTTTCATTATATTTTCAAATTATTATACTCATTAAACAACTATAGAGGCAAATTTATACATTAAATTTTAGCTATTTTTTAATTTATCATGTTATACGTTCTCTACAAAATTTAGAAAAAATGGATTCTTTTGAAATAAACAAAATAGTTGCTGCAGTTTTAATGGTCGCTCTCCTTATTATCGGTATTGGAAAATTATCTGATGTTATATTTCATGTAGAGAAACCTGAGACACCTGGTTATTCAGTCGAAGTAGAAACTGCAACCACCGTATCAACAACTAGCTCAAGTTCAGCATCAGATGAAATTGACATATCCGCACTAATGGCAATGGGTGATATTGCGCATGGTGAAAAAGTTTTTAAAAAATGTGCAGCTTGTCATTCAATTGTTAAAGGAGGAAAGAATGCTATAGGTCCAGCGCTATATAATGTTGTGGGAAGAAAAGTTGGAGCGGTTGAAGATTATAAATATTCTAAGGCTTTGGCAGCATATGATAAAGAATGGACTTTTGAAGAACTGAATGGATTTTTAATTAAACCTGCTAAATGGATAAAGGGAACAAAGATGGCATATGCAGGTCTTAGAAAAGAAAAAGATAGAGCCTCTATAATAAAATATCTAAACGAAAATTCAGACAGCCCTTTGCCGCTACCTTAATTTTCCAAAACAATATAACAAAATACTTTTTTGAACATGAACTCTATTGAGTGCTTGTTGCCATACATGTGATTTTTTACCTAAGAAAACATTATCACTGACTTCATCTCCACGGGGCAAACAATGGAGAAATATTGTTCCCTGTTTTTTTGAAAAACTCATTAATTTTTCATCAATTTTAAAATCTTTAAATGCTTGTATTTTTTTCTTCTTATTAACTTTGTCATTTAAAGAAATAACTTTGTCAGAAAAAATTACATCTGCGCCAGCTACTGCTTTTTTGGCATCATTATAAATATAAATTTTTTTATTATTTCTTTTGACCCATGCTCTAACTTCTTTTCCTGGTTCAAATTTTTTAGGGCAACCAATACTTAGTTTGAAAGAAAATTTTACTGAGGCAGCAATTAAACTATCCAAAACATTATTAGAGTCACCTATCCAACAAATATTTAATTTTGAAATAGGTTTCATTTTTATTTCCTCAACTGTAAATACATCTGATAAAACCTGTGTTGGATGAGATGAGGGACTTAAACCATTAATTACCGGTATTGTTAAATATTTTGCAAAATTTTCAACCTTTTTATCACTATCGGTTCTAAGCATAAATCCATCACCATAAGTAGATAAAATTTTAGCAGTATCAGCAATGCTTTCTCCCCCTTGACCTAAATGAAGTTCGTTTGATCTTAGAGTTAAAGTACCGCCACCTAGTTGTTTAATAGCTAAATAAAAACTTAATCTTGTTCGTAAACTTGATTTTTCAAACATTTGGATTAATAATTTTCCTTTTAAAGGAGCACCTTTATCAACCTCAAGTGTGCTTAGTTTTTTTCTTAAAACTTTTCTTTTCTTTGCATCAGCAATAATCTTTCTCAGATCTTTTGCAGGTATATCTTTTAGATTTATGAAATGTTTCATAATTATTTTATTTCTGAGCAAACTTTATCAATAATTTTTAACGCTAAATCTATTTCTTTTATTTTGACATTTAAAGGAGGTAAAATACGAACAACATTTTCAGCTGCACGGATAGTTAATAATTTATTGTCCATTAATTTTTTAATAAACTTAGTTTGATCTGTATGAAGTTGAATTCCAATTAATAAACCTCTTCCTCGTATCTCTTTAATAGTACTTGGATATTTTTCCTTTAACTTATTCAATTTTGAAAAAAAATATTTTGAAGATTTTTTTACGTTATTTAGAAATTTCTTACTTGAAACTAAATCCATCACTGCATTTGCCACACTACAAGCAAGTGGTGCACCACCAAAAGTTGAACCATGTGTACCTGGTGTCATGCCTGCTGCAACTTTTTTATTCATCAAAACTGCCCCAATAGGAAATCCCCCACCTATACCCTTTGCAATTGGGACAATATCAGGTTTTATTTTGGATTTTTCAAATGCGAAAAAATCACCTGTACGTGAAATTCCACATTGCACTTCATCCAAAATAAGTAATATTTTTTTCTTGTTACATAATTTTCTTACCTCTCTTAAGCAAAAGTCAGGTATTACACGAATTCCACCTTCCCCCATGATTGGTTCAACCATAATTGCTGCTGTATTCTTTGTTATTTTTTTCTTTAATGATTTATGATCCCCAAAAACAAAATGATCAAATCCTGGGACTTTTGGACCAAACCCTTCTGTCATTTTCTTAGATCCGCTTGCAAAAATTGCAGCTAGCGTTCTTCCATGAAACGCATTTTTAATACATAAAACTCTATTTTTATTTGGTTTGCCAATGGAATAAAAATATCTTCTAGCAACCTTTATTGCTGCCTCGGTAGCTTCTGCTCCTGAATTTTGAAACATAACATAATCAGCAAATGTTTTTTGGCACAACTTTTTAGCTAATTTTTCTCCCTCTGGAATTTGAAAAGCATTAGAAACATGCCAAAGTTTTTTTGATTGATCTCTTATTGTTTTAACTAATTTTGGATGAGCATGGCCTAATGAGTTAACGGCTATTCCTTGAACAAAATCTAAATATTTTTTACCATCAGTTGAAAAAAGATAACTTCCTTTTCCATACGTAAAGGCAATTTTCTTTCTGTTATAATTTTTTGCTAAATAACTCATAAATTTAATTTGTTTTATAAAGTTTAATTATTAATACAAGTTGGGATTGAAAATATACATACACATAATTTGCTTATTACTGTTGATAACTCTTAATTTTTGATTGTTTCATTTAAATTAATAACAGTATATTGTCATTTTATAAATATATAACACAACATATAGATATGAGCTGGACAGAGGAAAAGGTTGAATCTCTCAAAAAATTGTGGGGTTCCGGTAAAACTGCAAGTCAAATTGCTGAAATAATCGGCGGCATATCACGTAATGCTGTTATAGGAAAGGCTCATCGATTAAATCTTTCTGCTAAAATAAAAACTAGAACTGCTACATCAAACCAAAATTTTGATAACTCAACTAATGAAAAAAATACTCAAATATCAAAAAGAGGTCGTAAAAGTCGATTTAAATCATTAATTATTGAAAAAGATTTCGAGCCAGAGAATCCAAAACAATTAGAAGAATTAACTGACAACGATTGCAAGTATCCAATAGGTCACCCTAATGAAAAAGATTTTTACTTTTGTGGAAGAACTTCCCTAAAAGACTTCAGTTACTGCAAGCTCCATCTTCTATACAGTTATCAAACGCGGGATAGTAAAAATAAAAAAGATGATCAAATTGATAAAGATGAGGTCCCAGAATTTATTGGAAAAAAATTTAAATCAGCTTAATCTTGGCTAGTTTTATTTCTTAAATCATTATTAGTAGTATATTTTTCTGTAGAGAACTGTCCACCATCTCTCCACATATAACAATATTTTTTTACCTCTTCATCGAAGTATCTTTTGCTTGGTATACCTATGTCTGCATTAGTTTTATACTTGCCCGTTGCAATGTTCGAATGAGCTAAAAGTCTCAACTGATCTCGAGTAAGTAAGGGTTTTGGCATTAATTCAAAAAATCTTGCAGACAATTCTGCAAGAGGCAAAGGGAAAGGAAGCAAAATTCTTTTTTTATCAATAAGATTTAATAATCTTTGCAATATCTCTTTAAAAGTAATTATCTCTGGTCCAACACACTCTATAATTTTTGAATAGATATTGTTAGAAATCACGTGATATATTGTATCAGTTAAATCACTGCAAGCTATAGGGGCAAAACGAGTTTTACCTCCGTAATAAATGGGAAATACAGGAAGTCTACTCAATAAGGTCATGAAATTTGTAGTAAAATTATCCTCTACAGAATAAACAATCGAAGGTCTTAAAATTGTTGCAAAAGGAAAGTTTTTTAATATTGCATTTTCTCCCTCAAGTTTACTTTTTGCATAATCAGAATCGACTGCATCGTTAATTCCTAGTGCTGATAAGTGAATAAAATGTTTAAGATTATATTCTTTACAAAGCTTTGCTAAAATTGATGGAAATACAGTATGAATGTTTTTAAATGTACTACCTTTTTTCTGCTCAAATAAAATCCCAACTAGATTTATGCAAATATCTGCCTTTTTAAATAGTTCCCTAATTTTGTTTTCATCAAATATATTGGCTTCAACGATATTAATAAAACCAGCATTGCCGAGAGTCTTCAAAACAATGCCTTTTTGATGAATATTTCTTGTTACAGCAGTGACAGTATAATTATCCTTAGTCAATTTTCTTACAATTGAACGACCTATTTGCCCTGAACACCCGAAAATTAGAACATTTTTAGCTTTCATAGACAATTTTTTGCTTTCATATATATATATTTTAAATGAGTAATAATATTCAGCTTCACAAAGGGGATATACCCGAAAACCTAAATTTGGGCAACAGAATAGCTGTTGATGGTGAATTTATGGGTCTTAATGTTAGACGAGATCCTTTGTGTCTAATACAATTATCATCTGGCAATTTAGACGCACACATAATTCAATTTAATAGAAATAATTATAACGCTCCTAATTTAGTTAAAATCTTAAGTGATGATAAAATTACAAAAATATTCCATTATTCACGTGCAGATTTAGCTCATATTAAATATTACTTGAAGACTGAAACAAATAATGTTTTAGACACGAAGATTGCATCCCGACTTTCGAGATCCTACTCAGATAATCATTCTTTAAAAACATTAATTAAAGAATTTGTAAAAATAGATATAAGTAAACAATTTCAAAGCTCTGATTTCGGTGGAGAATTATCACCAGCACAATTAAAATACTGTGCAAATGATGTAATCTATTTACATAAAATTCATGATGAGCTTTATAAAATACTTGAAAGGGAAAATAGAGTAAAACTCTATGAAGATTGCTTAAAATTCGTTAAGACAAGAGTTCAACTTGATTTAGCAGAGTTTAAGGATGATGTTTGGTCACATTAATGAAAAGTAAAAAATTTATATCTACTGCTAAAGATGTAATCAATCTTGAAATCAAAGCACTTCAGCAATTAAAAAAAAATATTAATAATTCATTTAATCAAGCAGTGCTCCAGATTACAAAATGTCAATCAAAAGTAATTTTGTGTGGTGTGGGTAAGAGCGGTTTAATAGCATCTAAAATTGCTGCAACACTTGCATCTGTTGGAACTCCATCATTCAATCTTTCAGCAAGTGAAGCATCTCATGGAGATCTCGGTATGATCTCAAAAAAAGATATTTTAATACTTATTAGTAATTCAGGAGAAACTAAAGAATTAAAAAATATAATTCAATTCGCAAATAGAAACAAAATATTACTAATTGGTATAGTTTCAAAAAAAGATTCAATTTTGTATAAAGCTTCAGACATTAAGCTTCTAATTCCAGCTGTTAAAGAAGCTGGAGGGATTGTACCTACTGCTTCAACTACCACTCAACTTGCTCTTGGAGATGCGCTGGCTATTGCAGTTATGCAAAATAAAAAGTTTGGAAAAATAGATTTTAAAAAATTACACCCAGCAGGTAGTCTCGGTGCGCAATTAAAAACAGTTGAAGATATAATGATTACCGGGTCTGCAGTACCACTAGTGGATGAAAATATGGAAGTAAGTAAAGCTTTAAAAATATTAAATAAAAAAAAGTTAGGACTTATTATAGTTACAAATAAATATAAAAAATTGACAGGAATTTTAGTCGATGGAGAAATAAGAAGGTTTAGTCAAAAAAACTTAGATTTTAAATCATTACATATTAAAGATGTGATGACAAAAAAACCAATTACAATAGATAAAAATGAACTAGCGGCAAAGGCATTGTCAATCATGAACAGCAAAAGGATCACCTCTCTCGTAGTAATTAATAAGAAGAAACCTTTAAAAATTATTGGTGTTTTACACATACACAATATTTTAAAATCAAATATTTCATAAATGAATAAAAAAAAATTACTAATGTTTATGTTTATAATATTCAAAATAAAAACAAAACCACTAGTATATTAAATATGCATGATTTACTAAATAATTTAAAATAAATAATTAGTTAATGAAAGGTTTGCTTCAACTATCTTTATTGGGTCTAATATTTGTTATATCTATTTTATTTTACAAAAGTTATTTTTTTGAAAATAAAAGTCTAACACAAAAAAATCTTATCAATAAAGAAAATCAAACAAATAATAAAACAACAATCAAAAATAATGAAACTTTTGACCCTGAAGAAAATGAAATTAAAAAAAATCAAATTAAAAATTTATTGTATAAAGTTGATTATTCTAAAAATGGAAAATATGAAATTAAAGCTAAGTTAAGTAAACTTAATTATGTTGAAGGTGTGGAAAAAGTTTCCATGATAGATGTGTCTGCATATATAGTAGATGAAAACTTTAATAGAATTGATATTGTATCGAATAATGCTTTACTTAATACTGACACTTATAAAACTAGTTTTTTTGGTGATGTATACATAAAATATTTAGATAGTGTAATAACATCAAACAAATTAGATTTTAATTTTCAAGAAAATTTTATTATTGTAAGTGAAAATATATTATACAGAAATATAAATACCAAAATAAAGGCAGACAATATTAAAATACATTTACTTAGTAAAGAAATTGAAGTTTATATGAATAATTCTAAAGACAAAATTGAAATAACTCATATAAAATAAAAAAATGTCAAATATTAAAAAATTTCGAATTAAATATTTTAAAAAAGATAATTCAATTTTAAAACTTGAAAAAATATCATTAAAATTTGGAAGAAAAATAATTTTAGATAATTTAAATTTATCGCTGTCAAAAGGACAAATACTAGGACTCCTTGGGCCTAATGGAGTTGGTAAATCAACAATTTTTAATCTAATAACCGGATTACTTAACCCAGATTATGGAAATATAAAAATAGAGTCAAAAATTGTTAATGAATTTCCAATTTATCAGAGAACGCAAAAGTTTAAAATTGGTTTTGTGCCTCAATATGGAGGATTTTTTCATGACCTTAGTGTTTATGACAACTTAAAAGCAATTTCAGAAATTACAGAAAAAAATCATAGTCTTAGAATTGAGAAAATAAATTCTTTAATATCTAAATTTGAACTTGAATCTACTAGAGATATCAAAGCAAAATTTATATCTGGTGGTCAAAAAAAAAAACTTGTAATTGCTATTGCATTAATATCAGAGCCTAAAATACTTCTTTTAGATGAACCATTTGCCGCTTTAGATATTTTAACTATAAAAATGCTTCAAGAAATAATTGTAAATTTGCAAACTTTAAACAATATTTCAGTAATATTGTGTGATCATCAAGCTAGGGATTTATTAGAGTGTGTTGACAAAGCTGCTATTATTAATAATGGAAAAGTTATTGCAGAAGATACACCTTCAAATTTAATTAATAATAATATTGCTAAAGATGCATACTTTGGTGAATCATTTAAGATAAATTAAATGGGAAAAATCCTTAAGTTAAATCAACAAATCAAATCCTTCAGTAAAAAAATTACAATTGAGGGTGACAAAAGTTTGTCAATTCGATGGGCTTTATTATCATCTCAAGCAAAAGGTATATCTAGGTCATATAATTTATTGAGATCTGAAGATGTTTTATCAACATTAAAATGTCTTAAAACACTTGGTATAAAAGTTAAACTAAGAAAAAATTACTGTGAAATAAAAAGTAAGGGCTTAAATAAATTTAATTATAGAAAAAATATAACCTTGAACGCTGGAAACTCAGGAACTTTAGGAAGGCTCATTATGGGGCTATTAATTCACTCTAATAAAAAAATAAAAATTATTGGTGATAAAAGTTTGTCTAAAAGAGATTTTTTAAGAGTTACAGAACCTCTTGAAAAAATGGGAGCAAATTTTAAGACTTCCAAAGGAAGGTTGCCTATAAAAATTCAAGGCACAAATATCCCTAAACCAATAAAATATATTGAAAATAAAGGATCTGCTCAATGCAAAAGTAGTATAATGTTAGCTGCCCTTAATACAAAAGGTGTAACATCCATTAAAGCTAGAAAGTCTAGAAATCATACTGAACTACTTTATAAGTATTTAAATATACCTATCAAAATTAAAAAAGAGAGAAATTTTGATTTAATTAAAGTTCATGGTGTTACAGAAATAAAAACTTTAAACTATAAAATTCCCTCTGATATAAGTTCATGTGCTTTTTTTATTACCCTTACAATCTTGTCCAAAAAATCAAAGATATTAATTAAAAATGTAAACTTAAATCCAACTAGAACTGGTTTCTTAAAAATAATTAAATTAATGGGTATAAAAACTATTGTTAAAAATAAAAGAAATTATAAAGGAGAAATTATTGGAGATCTTCAAATTAAAAGCTGCAATACAATTAAACCTATTAATTGCCCAACAACACTTAACAGTGCTTCCATAGATGAATTTTTGTTAATTTTTCTCATTGCAGCAAAAGCGAAAGGCGTATCTTATTTTAAAAATTTATCTGAATTAAATGAAAAGGAAAGTCCAAGACTTAAATGGGGTTCGAAAATTTTAAACAAGATAGGAATTAAAACTAAAACGACAAAACATTCTATTAAAATTTTCGGTAACCCTGAACTAAAAGTTACCAAAGAGATTGAGATAAAAAATTTTTTAAAAGATCATCGTGTATTTATGGCAAGTGTAATTGCAAGCATTACTTTTGGGGGGCCAATGTGGTATATACACGATAGAGACAGTATAAATACATCCTTTCCAAGTTTCCTTAAAAAAATAAGTGAATTTGGAGTGAAAATTAACTAATTTACTCCATAAATTCACAGTTGATTATCTGGATAAATTTAACTAAAAGGTCATGTTTTTAAATTAAAACTCTTAAACAAATATGGAAATATATAAAGACTTAGGAAATTCGGCTTCAAAAGAATTTGAAAAAATGCTGAATAGCCAATTATCAAAAATTAAAATCGAAGAGGGTAAAATTATAGAGGGTAAAATAAATAAAATTACGGAAAAATTTGTATTTATTTACGTTGAAGGATTAAAATCAGAACCTGTATTAGATGTTAATGAATTAAATAGTTTAGGACTTAAAGATAAAGTAAAAATCGGTGAAACTATTCCAGTATTATTAGAGAAGATTGAAGATAAAAATGGTGAGGTAATAGTATCAGCTAGTAAAGCTCAAAAAATTAAGGGGTGGGATAAGCTTGTGGAAGCGTTCGAGAAAGACGAGCCCATAAATGGACGTATACAATCAAAATGTAAAGGTGGATGCATTGTTGAACACATAGATACAGGTTCACTAATGTTTTTGCCTGGAAGTCAAATTTCTGACAAGCCTTTAAAAGATATAACTCCTTTAATAGGAGAGGTGCAAAAATTTAAATTAATTAAACTAGATAAAATAAGAGGCAATGCATGTGTATCTAGAAGAGAAATAATATCTTCATTTAAAAAAGAAGATAAAGCAAAAATTATCTCCAAATACAAAGTTGGAGATATAATTAAAAATGCTGAAGTTAAAGGTTTTTCAAGTTTTGGATGTTTTTTTAACGTAAATGGAGAGCTTGATGTTTTAGTGCACCTGCAAGAACTGAGTTATAGTAGAGTTGATCATCCTGAACAGGTTCTAGAAATAGGTCAAAAATCAGATTTAAAAGTTATTTCTGTTGACAAAGATAAGTTGCAAGTTGGTTGCTCAATTAAGCAATTATCTCCAGACCCATTTGAGCATATTGATAATTATAAACTAAATGAAATTTACAAAGCTAAAATAACTAAAATTACAGATTTCGGTGCGTTTTGTGAACTAGAACCTGGTCTAGTTACACTTTTACATTCATCAGAATTATCGTGGTTAAAGAAAAATGTTTCAGCAAAAAAAATGTTTAAACTACGTCAAGAAATAGATGTCATGATACAAGAAATTGATAAAGATAAAAGAAGAGTTGCCGTCAGCTATAGATTAACTCAGGAAAATCCATATGAAACATTTTCAAAAAAATTCCCTGTGGGTTCAATAAGCGAGGGAGAGGTAGTAGGTAAAAATGAATATGCTTTATTTGTTAAAATAGAAGAACTAGAAATAGAAACTTTTTTACATTGTAACGACTTAACTTATCTTAATAATGGTGAGCAAGAGTTAGAAAAATATAATAAAGGTGACAAAATTAAAGTTAAGATTTTAGAAATAAAAAGTTCAGAACAAAAAATTAGGGTCGGACATAAACAAACACAGGTAGATCCTTTTGATTTTTTCAATGATAAAAAAAAGAATCAAACTATTACTGTAAAAGTTATGTCTGTAGACAATAAAGGATTGGTTGTAAGACCACAAGGTTGTGAGATGGACTTTCAAATAAAAAAATCTGCAATAGCAATAAATGCTGCTGACTCTAGACCATCAAGATGGACAGGTGGAGAAAAATTAGACTGTGCAATACAAGAATTAGACATTAATAAAAGAAAAGTAATTTTAAGTATAAAGCTTTTGGAAGAATTAGAAAAAGAAGAGGCGTTAAAAAAATTTGGCACTACAGAAGGTACTGGAAAATCACTTCCTTTTTCTTCTTTAGCAGAAGATTTAAAAAAAAAAGAAGAAAATAACAAAGATTAAAGAAAAGACTGAAATTGGCTGTTGTAAAATCAGAGTTATTAAAACAACTTTCAAGAAATTATCCAAACTTTCTCAAAAAAGATTTAGAAAAATTCACCAACATAATTTTATTTGAAATAAAAAGAGCTCTTAAGAGGGGTGAAAGAGTGGAACTTAGAGGTTTTGGTATTTTTTCAACAAAAGTACAAAAAGCTAGATTGTCAAGAAATCCAAGATCTGGGGAAAAAGTACACACACCAGAAAAGAAAACAATTCACTTTAAAATGTCTAAAGACTTGTTTAAAAAATTAAACAATGAAGAATAAAACTGTTTTTGTAGCTTGTGATACTTCAAATATAAAAAAGATTAAAAATATAATTTCTCAAACCAAAACAAATAAACTTAAAATTATTCCAAAATTTGGTTTACAATTTTTTTACTCAAAACATGGCAGAAAGTTCTTAGAAAAAATTAAAACTGAATTTTGGTTAGATTTAAAAATAAATGACATTCCACAAACAGCTCTATCAGCAGTTGATAGCTTAAAAGATTTAAAGAGATGTAAATATATTACAGTTCACACTAATGGTGGATTGCAAATGCTAAGAGCCTTAAAGAAAAAAACAAAAAAAATAAATAAAGATTTAAAAGTTTTAGGAGTTACAATCTTGACGAGTCTTAATAATAAATCTCTTAAAGAGATAGGTTATACAAAAAATGTAAAACAACTGGTTTTAAAACAAGCAGCATTAATTAAAAAATCAGGATGCGATGGCATAGTTTGTTCCGCTCAAGAAGCTTTAATGGTTCGTAAAATATATAAAGATTTATTAATCATAACTCCAGGAATAAGATTGCCTGGTGATAGTTCAAATGATCAAATGAGAATTATGACACCTAAACAAGCTTTTAAAAATAAAGTTTCTGGTATTGTTATAGGAAGATCTCTTACAAAAGGTAACATTAAAAATAACACCAAAAAACTTTCTGATCATTTAAACAAATGATCAAAGGTTGCAAGATTTGTGGTATAAAAGACTCTGACACTTTAAATTACGTAATCAATCATTCCCATCCTCCAAAATTTATTGGCTTCATTTGTAATTACCCAAAAAGTTCAAGATATGTTGAAGTTAACTTCTTAAAAAAATTATTAAATGTTAAAAAAAACAAAAGTGAATTTGTTGCTGTTTTAGTAAAACCTAGTAATGAGATTTTAGAAGAAATAAAAAGTTTACCTTTTGATTATTATCAATTGTATGACTGTACTCCAGATGAAATAAAAATTATAAAACAAAAGTATCAAAAAAAGATTATTTCGGTATTAACAATAAAAGACGAGTCTGATGTTCTTAGTTATAAATCATTTGCTGATGTAACTGATGTCTATTTATTTGATAGTAAAGGTTATGAAAAAAGTCAGAGCTTTGATCATAACTTGATTAAAAATATTAAATTAAACAAAGAATTAATGCTAGCTGGTAATATAAAATTCGACGATAATCTAAAAAATTATGAAAAAATTGCTAATTATTTAGATTTATCTGGAGGCTTGGAAACTTCTGGATTAAAAGATACATCCAAAATAGATATTTTTTTAAACAATTTGAATAAATTAATAAATGAAACTAAAAAAAAAAATTCCTCTAATTGACCAGCATGATCGTTACGGTTTTTGGGGCGGTAAATTTGGAGGAAGTTTTATTCCCGAAACTTTAAAAAAACCTGTAGAAGATCTAACACAGGAGTTTTCAAAATTAAGAAATAATAAAAAATTTTTAAAAAAAAGAGATTATTACTTTAAGAATTATATAGGATCACCCACATCATTTATAAAATTAGAAAATTTATCTGATCATTTGGGTGGTGCTCAAATATGGGCCAAAGTTGTGTCGGAGGCTAATGGTGGTGCCCACAAGATATACAATGCAACTGTTCATGCCTTAATTTGTAAGGCTATGGGAAAAAAATATATTGTTGGTGACACTGGGGCTGGATATGCAGGTAAAATGTTAAGTATGGCTGCAAAGAAATTTGGTCTTAAATGTAAAATTTTCATGGGTGCAAAAGATATCAAGAGGCAAAAACCAAATTGTGATGCTATGAGAAAAAATGGTGCCGAAATAGTTCCTGTATATTCAGGTAGTCAAACCTTGGTCGATGCAGTCAGTGAGTGTATGAGATATTGGGTATCAAATTGTGATACTACGCATATGTGTGTTGGAAGTACAGTTGGGCCAAATATCTTTGTAAAAATATGTGGATGGAGTACAGCACAAATTTCAAGAGAATTAAAAATTCAGATTAAACAAGAATTCAAACAAATTCCAAAAAAGATTAAATTAATTAATTGTGTGGGGGGTGGAAGTTCGGCATATGGTTTTTGGAGTGAATTTATAGATTTTAATAAATCGCAAATAGAGTTGGTTGGTGTAGAGGCTGGAGGTCCAAAAAAATCTAAACTTCATGCAGCTCCACTAAGTAGAAATGCTAAAATTGGAATTTTACATGGTGCAGCTTCTTATGTTTGTCAAAACAATGAAGGTCAAATTAATGATACTGAGTCAATTAGTGCTGGATTGGATTACCCAGGTGTAAGTCCTATACATTGTTTTTTAAAAGATACAAAAAGAGCCAGATACACTTACGCAACTGATGAAGAAGCACTAAAAGCACATGTGATGGTAACTAAATTTGAAAAACTTAATCCAAGTTTAGAACCTAGTCACGCATTTGCTGAGGCTATAAAAATTGCTCCAAAGTTAAGTAAAGACACAATTATAATTGTTAACTCTTGTGGCGATGCTAAAAAAGATAGAGATATCTTAAGAGAAAGATTGGGTAAAAATTAATGAATTCATTAATCAGTCAAGCTTTCTCAGCTGCAAAAAAAGAGAATAGACCAGCGTTACTGACTTATACTGTCGCTGGAGACAATACTAAAAAAAAATCTTTAGAAATATTAAAATCTATTTCAAATTATGCAGATATTTGTGAATTAGGTTTTCCCCACAACACTCCAATAGCTGATGGAGGACAAATACAAACAAGTGCTTATAGAGCAATTAAAAATGGTATTAAAATTAATGATGTATTTTCAATAGTAAAAAATTTTAAAAAAATAAAAAAAAATAAACCAATTATACTTATGGGTTATTACAACATGATCTATCAATATAACCAGAATAGATTTTTAGAAAAATGCAAGAAATCAAAAGTTGATGGTTTAATAGTTGTTGATTTACCTTATCCTGAAAATAAAAATTTTGCATCAAAATGTAAAAAAAAAGGAATTAATTTTATTCAATTGGTTTCCCCAACAACTTCTAAGATAAGATTGAAAAAAATTATAAAAGATTCCCACGATATGATTTATTATATAAGCATGTTATCCACTACAGGTGGAAAGCTTAAGGTGTCCCCGAGGAAAATATTAGAAAAATACAATAAAATAAAAAAACAAAATAAATCAAAAAATGTTGTTATTGGCTTTGGTATCACAGAAAAAACAATCAAATCACTAAAAAAAGCTGATGGTTTGGTGGTTGGTAGTGCAATTTGTAAGGAAATCTCTAAATCAATTGAAAAGAGACAAAATGCTGTCACAAATGTTACTAATATCGTTAAAAGATTAAAAAATAAGATTCAATGAACTGGATAACTAAAATTATTAAAGCAGGTGAAAAAATTAAAACTGCTATACGTGATAGAGCTACTAAAGAAGATATCGCAAAAAGTGATTGGACCTCATGCTGTAGAGGACCTATTCTTAAAACTGATTTAGAAAAAAATCTTTGGGTTTGTCCTGATTGTAATAAACATCATAGAATAAAGCCAAAGCAAAGATTTGATATATTGTTTGGAAAAAACAATTACGAGATTTTCAAAACTCCAATACCAAAAGATGATCCGCTTAATTGGACAGATTCTAAACCTTACAAAGAAAGATTGAAAAGTGCTCGAAAAAAAACAGGATTAGAATGTGGAATGATGGTTGCTTCTGGAACAATAAATAATATTAAAATTACGGCTGTAGCCTCTGATTTTGATTTTTTGGGTGCTTCTATGGCTGCTGCAGAAGGTGAAGCTTTTTTATATGGAATACAGCATGCAATAGAAAATCAAACACCTTTTTTATGTATAAGCGCTGGCGGTGGAATGAGAATGATGGAAAGTTTAATATCATTATCTCAGATGACAAGAACAACACTTGCAATTAATGAATTAAAAAAAAACGGACTTCCATATTTGGTTTGCATAACTGATCCAACAGCAGGGGGTATTACTGCATCATACGCTATGTTAGGTGATATTCACATTGCAGAACCAGGAGCTTTAATTGCATTTGCGGGTGCAAGAGTAATTCAAGGAACTGTTAAAGAAGAGCTACCTGAAGGTTTCCAAAAAAGTGAATATGTTGAAAAAACTGGTTTTGTTGATTTAATTGTTGAGCGTAAAGAGCTTGCATCAAAAATTGGAACTTTATTATCAATATTGTTAAAGAAAAACTCTGATATAAGTGCTGAACAAAATGAAACTTCAGAAGATAGTCAGTCGCTTACAAAAGTTGCATCCTAAAGAAATAGATTTAAGTCTAGATCGTATTCAAAATCTCTGCAAAAGACTAGGGAGTCCTCAAGATAAAATCAAAGCAATTTCAATTGTTGGAACTAATGGAAAATATTCAACTATCCAAGCAATGTTATCAATTTTAAAAGAAGCAAATTTAAAATGTAATGTCTATACAAGCCCACACATCAAAAGTATTAACGAAAGGTTTGTTTTTAATAATGAAGAGTTGAATGATGATGATTTAGCAAATTTACTTGAGGAAATTGAAAATGCTAACAATAATGAACCGATTACTTTTTTTGAAATACTTACTGCAGCTTATTTCTTAAAAGCATCTCAATACCCAGAAAATATCAATTTAATTGAGAGTGGATTATTCTTTAGATTTGATGCCACAAATATATTAAAAAATAACCTTGCTAGCGTTGTAACCTCTATTGGACTTGATCATTTAGATTGGTTACCTGAAAATGATCAAAATGTTGAAAGAATTATTTTTGAAAAAACATCAAGCCTTTTAAAATCAAATATTATAGTAGCAAAACAAAGCAATAAAGAAATTGCAGATAATATTAAAAAAACAATATCTAATAATAGATCAAATAAAGTTTTCCATAACGAAAATTATAGTTTTACAATGCAAGAAAATGATTTCTTTTATTATGAAGATCAATTTGGGGGATTAAAATTACCTATACCAAATGTTAAGGGCCAATTTCAGTTAGAAAATGTCTCAACTGCTATTGCAACCCTAAGAACTTTGAAAGATTTAAATATTAAAGATGATCATATTAAAAAAGGTATTTTAAAAATAAATAGTATTGCAAGACTGCAAGAAATTAAGTCTGGAAAACTTAAAGAGCTTGTAAAAGATCACAAACTTTTTGTTGATGGATCTCATAATCCTTTAGGTGCAAAAGTTTTGAACGAATACTTAGAAAGTTTGGATTGCAATAAACATATCATTCTTGGAATGATGGCTAATAAAGATCATAAAGAATATATGAGTTTCTTTAAGGATATTGCTACATTGACTACAATAGATATACCTAATCAACCTAATTCAATTAAAGGAAAAGAGCTTAAAGATAAGCTTAATAGCTTTTCAAATATAAATTACAAGGAAAGTATAGAGGATGCTATAAAATCAATCCCTGTAAAACAAAACGATATAATACTAATTACCGGGTCGTTATATCTTGCGGGTGAAGTTTTAAATTTAAATTAAATATTTTTTTCTAAAAATTCCTTCATGTGACTTTCAGGAACTCCACCAACTTTTCTATCTACTTCAACACCTTTTTTATAGATAATAACTGTTGGAACACCTCTAATACCAGCAGCCGAACCTGTGTTAATTCCACCATCTTCAACATCAGCATAATAAAAACCAGCTTTATCTTTGTATTCATCAGATAATTTATCCATTACTGGTTTTAGTGCCTTACATGGACCACACCACTCAGCTGAAAACTGAATGACTGAAACATCTTCATTTTTAATTTTAGTATCAAAATCTTCGTCTTTAAAATTTGTAAGCATATATCCTTTCTATAAATTGCAGTCTTAAAGTCAACTAGGCAATTTCATATTTTTTTTCTATAGACATAATAAATTCATTTATTTCGTCTAATTTTTTTAATTCCTCTTCATCATCTCGATTAGAAGCCTGGTCTCTTAAGGTGTCAATTTCTTGGTAGGCCATTCCTATAGTTTGCCACTTTTCTCTATTTTTACTTAAAATTCGTCTAGCAATTTCACTTTTTATATTTTTATATAAATCTGGTGGCAAAATATGTGGTGCTTCTTGATAAATAATTTTTTGCCCAAACCAACTACATCTTTTATCTTGAAACTTATCCAACATTCTTAATTTATCTTCCCAAGAAGAACTATGCCACGTTTTAAACAATTGGGTATCTTTATTAGGAATAAATTTTTCATATAAAGTTTCCTCTGGTAACAAATCTTCCTGGGTTTGAGTTTGAGCTTTTTCTTCAGCTGTCTCTCTATTAATGATTTGAATATTTTTACAAAAATTTTCACTATTTCTAACCATTTTTGCTCTTTTTTGAATGGTTTCTAAATCTAAATCAGCATATGCCTTCTCTTTTAATGCAAACTTTTTGTCTAAAACAACAGGGGCTTTATTTGTTTTAATTACTCTAAGTGCTTTTGGACTAAACTTTTTTAAGTAAACTTTAAGATCATTTACTGACAAGTTTAATAACGGTTCAGGATCTCTTCTTAAATCAAATAAATATCCCCAAGATGCATATGATGGATGAAAACAGTGGTCTGGGTGCAATGTTGAAACAAGATACATCATATTTTTTCCTTTTACGTTTTCAAAAATTGAATAAATACCTTCACTTTTTAAAATAGTTTCAACGCTATTTTTTGTCGATGTGCTTAAGAAATTTTCCCAATTATCTTTGTGTTTATCTTTTATAATTCTGAGAATTTTTAAACTTGTGAATGCATCATGATAAGCTGTATGTTGTTGAGATGTATCAAATCCTTGTTGTCTAGCTAAACCTTCTAAAGCAAGACTTTCGTTGCCTGCCTCAGTTAATTCGGTCTTTAAAGTTTCAGGATTTAAAATTTGAGCTACTCTTGCAACATGCAAACCATCATGTTCTTTATTAGGTGATGAATGTGTAATGTATGGATATCTGTTTCCTTTAAAAAAATTAAAATGAAACATCCTTCTGTCAAAATTTAAGTTACTCCAACCCATAAACAATGCTGGTGCAGCTTTTGAGAAGAAGTTTTCTACAGCTCCTAAAAAATCATAATGCGAGTAATTGCCTTTGGTAAGTAAATCAATACTTGTTGAGTTAACTAATAAGGCCTTTGCGCTTGGAACCTCGCCCTCAGGCATTCTGCCACGAATATTTAGCTTACCAATTTCTTTTAAGTTTTTATCGACAACTACAGCACCTACTTCAATTATTGAGCCCCAAATTGTGCTATTGGTTGTTTCTGTATCGTAAATTACTATTTTATCCATAAAATCCTAAGTTAAATTCGATAGCTCATTAAATTTTTTTAATCTTCCCAAAAATAAATTTTGATAAACAATTAAATCATGCCCTTGAATTTTAAACTCTTGGAATAATTTATCTACTGTGCAAACCAAAATTACACAAGAAGTGATATTGGAGTTATACACAATATTATGTGCTAATGAATATGCACTTGTTTGAAGAAGCCATGAATCTATATACTCAGCTTTTTTTGGTTTATTACTTTGTTTAAAATCAATGATTGTTTCTTTTCCTTCATAAACTCCAACACAATCAGCAGTACCTGCATACTTCTCTGGGTAATAAAGAGTGCACTCAACACCCCAAATTTCATCCAATCTATTTTTTAAACCTTTTTCTATGATTTCTTTAGCCATTAATTTGTATTGTTCGTTATCTTCAAAAAAACTTAAATTTTCTCTTCCAAGTAAATAAGACTCTAAATAGTTATGCATTTGAGATCCCCTGCTACTTGCTGCTTTTGTAATTGCCTCAGCCTCTTTTTGCCCAGTTCTTTCTCTCCAATTTACTAATGCTGCTTTATCTTCTTCAGATCGAGTTGCATCTAAAATTGAAGTGACACTTGGTAATTTTGTTTCCCCTAATAAGTATCTTCTAATGCCATCAACTGTTGCTCTAGAGGACTTTGGATAATCGTATTTTTGATTCCACTGCATGAGATTTCTTATAGACGTTATTAAGGAAAAAAAGAAATTAATTTTTAAGCTGCCTATTTCGTTCAACAAATTTTTCCACGTTTTCAGTTTGTACAGCTTTCTCAACCTGCTCGGGATCTTTAATGTTTTCTAAAGTTCTTGAAATTGATCTTGCATCCGTTCCAAATTTATCAACAACACCCATAGCATCCTCTAATTTTTTTCTAAGAACTATAATGTTGTCAAAATGTTTAGAAAATCTTGTACTGATTGTTTTTAAATGATTATAAATTTCTGTTGCACCTTTTTGTACTTTCAATGATTGAAAGCCCATATGTAAAGACTGCAAGTAAGCAGAAAGAGTATTAGGTCCACATATTACAACTTTATATTTTTTCATTAACTCTTGAGTTAATAATTCTTTCGTACTTGGATCTTGGTACTCAGTTAGTTCTTTGTATAAGCTTTCTGTAGGAGCATACACGATTGCAAAATCAGTAGTTTTTGGTGGAACGATATATTTTTCATTAACACTTTTAGCTTTTACTTTAAACGCTGAGGCTAACTTTGCTCTAGCATCTGCAACAGCCCTTTTGTCTTCCGCGTCATGACCATCGGTAATTGCTTTAAATTTTTCTACTGGAAAATGACTATCTACAGGAACCAAAACATCTCCTTGAAGCTTGATAGCAAATTCCACATTTTCACTAGTATCTTCTTTCATTTTTACATTCGTCATGAATTGAGAGGCTGGCAATAAATCTTTGATGAGTGCATCTAAGCTAAATTCTGCAAGAGTTCCATATTTCTTAACCCCAGCTAAAATTTTAGTTATCCCTTCTTGGCTTTGATTTAATAGTTGTACTTGTTGATTAAAATTACCAACCTTTTCTTCTACCTTAGTTAAAGTTTCAGTCATATCTTTAGTAACCCCAGTTGATAGGTTATTAAACGAAGTGGACATTGCACCAAGTGAGCTATTGATTGTAGTATTTAAGGTATCTTTTAAGCTTGAAATTTCTAATTTTAAATTAGCTATTTCCTCAGCTTCTTTATTTTCGTTATCCCCTTTAGGCTTAGTTTTTAAATTAAGATAAAGAATTGATGAGGCAATTCCTACTAATAACAACAATAAAACAATTAAAATTATATCCATGATTCTTTTTTTTTAGTATAGCAATTATTGGATGCAAAGACTTAATTTTTAGAAAGTAATTTTGCAATTTTTCTAAGGCCCATTTTATTATTTGATGACCTAGAAATCATCATACAAGCCTCTGATCTAAGAATCTCTCCATCCTTTAAAATACGTAGATTATTTGCCTTTAACGTTTCTCCAGTAGAAGTGATATCTGTAATTATTTCTGAAGAGCCTATAAAAGGATAAGCTTCAGTTGCACCCAAACTATCAATTAATTTGAATTGGGTAACGCCCTTTGAAAACAAAAATTCCCTTGTTAAGTTTGGATATTTTGTTGCTACTCTTAATCTTTTCTTTTTCTTATCTTTAAATTCAAATGCAATTTCTTCTAAATCTGCAACTGTTTGTACATCTATCCATGGATCAGGAATTGCGACTACTAATGTAGCCTTACCAAAATCATATCTTTTTAAAACATTAATTTTCTTTTGAGTGTTAATTTCACTTTCCTTTAATAAATCAAAGCCAGAAAAACCTATGTCCAAAGATCCGTCTCCAAGTCTTTCGATGATTTCTCTTGCATGAAGATATAAAATCTTAATATTTTTAAATTGTTTTATTGATCCTAAAAGATCTCTTTCTCCTCTTTCAGAAATGAGATTTAATTTATTTTTTTTAAAAATATTTAAAACATCTTTTCTAAGTCTGCCTTTACTTGGGATACCAATATTTAAAATATTTTTTGTCATTAGTAATTTAAATTTAAAGCAGCACCTACTGCTGGAGTTTGTTTTTTTGATCCTAAGTCTGAAATCAAACCATCATAGCGACCACCATTAATAACATTTTTTGATGAGTTTTTAGATTTAATATCAATTTTAAAGACCATTCCGGTGTAATATTCTAATTGCCTTCCAAAGGATGCTGAAAATACTACATTTAATTTTGAAACCCTATTATTAGAGATTGGAAAATATTTTTGATCTACAGCTAGATTTATTTTGTTTTTTTTAAAAAATTTATTTAACTCAATTGCCGCTTTATTTATGGGACATTTAATTTTTAAGAAATCTTTTATTATTTTTGAGACATTCTTTCCTTTACTAGCTCTTCTAGGATCTTTTATTTTCTGATCAAACCTTTTTAATATTTCATTAATTGTTCTTCCTGCTACAACATTTGATAAATCTTCTTTAAGCATTTTCATGTAACGCTGTTTATCTATTTCTACAATTGTTGGATCAACATCTGAATTAGTTTCTAATCTTTTTAATAAATCATTAAAATACTCTTCTCTCCAGAAATGTCTGTATAATCTTAGCTTCCATCTCTTTGGAATATCTAATTTTGAAATTAATAAATTAAATATTTCAACATTTCCAATAGTGAGTATTCCTGAAGAATATTTAATATTTTGAAGTGATTTAATAGATGTATTTATAATTTCTTTATCGTCATTTTTCTCATCCTTAGATCCTAAAATTTCAAATCCAATTTGATTTCTTATGATTGAGTCTTTTTTATTTTGTGATTTTCGATAAGCTTGACCACTATAAAAAATTTTTTCCTTACCCTTTAAATTATTTTCTAAATATCTTAAACAAGATGCAATTGTTAAATCTGGTCTTAGACATAACTCACTTCCATTTTGATCCGTAAAAGAAAAGATAAATTTTCTAAAGTTTTCTCCTGATCTTTGAACAATGTGATTAGCCTCAATTACTGAAGGTAAATCAATATATTTAAAACCCTTAGATTTCACTGATCTAAGGATATTTTCAGATAAGTTTTTTGACTTCATCGATTAAATTTTCTTTTGAAAATGTTTTATTGTTTTCACCCTTAACACCTTTAAGGCTTTTTATAGTGACTGTATTTTCATTAAATTCATTTTCACCACATATTATTGCAACATCCAACTCACGTTTGTTTGCTAAGGTTAATTGTTTACCTAAATTTTTCTTTGTATCTAAAAAAATTTCAGCATTGATATTATTATTTCTTAATAGATCTAAAATTTCATAGTAATTTTTAAGATATTTTTCGTCCATTACACAAACTAAAACTGGTTTTTGACTATCTACATTTATTTGATCTAATTGCATCAAAGCAAATAACAACCGATCAACTCCAAAACTAATTCCGGTGCCTGGAATATCCACACCTTTAAATCTCGAGATTAATTTTGCATAGGCTCCTCCAGAACAAATACTACCTATATCGACCTCTTTGCCTTTGTTATTTGTAACTTTAAAATTTAGATTTGTTTCAACAATGAAATCTGAATAATAAGCTAATCCCCTAACAATTGTAAAATTAGTTTTGACCTGATTTAAATTTGAACTGTAACCCAATACTTCAATTACTTGTTCTAATTCCTTGATACCTTCTTGAGACAATGGATTTTTTAATGTTTCTTTTAATTCTTTTAAATCTTTAATTTTTAGAAAATTAAGTATTTCAGACGCTTGTTCATCGTTTAAATCTGCACCCTTAGTGATTGCACCACTTATATCTTTTCTCTCTTTTTTTAAAAGGTCTTCAACACCTTTTAAACCAAAACCTGGTTTATCTAACTTATCAATTGCCCTAATTACTTTTACTTGCTTTTCTTCTGATATTTTTAAATCATCAATTAATCCTTGAACTATTTTTCTATTACTAATGTTAATTGTAAATTGATCTTTTTTTAGACCACAATCTAACAAAGTACTTGATATTAAATTACAAAGCTCAGCATTTGCTTGGGCAGGATTAACATTTCCAACGATATCAAAATCTGCTTGCATAAATTCCCTGTACCTCCCGTTACCAGCCTTTTCATTTCTAAAGACATTTTGAATAGCATACCTTTTAAAGATTGATGGAAGCTCTTGATTATTTTGAGCAACAAATCTAGCTAGTGGGCTTGAAAGATCATACCTAAGAGTAATGCTTTTTTCTCCATCCTGAAATGAGAATACATCAGACATAGGATTAGCGTCATCTTCAGCCAAAAAAGATCCTATATTTTCACTTATCTCAAACGAAGGGGTTTCTAAAGCCTCAGCTCCAAATTTAATAAAATTATTCTCAATAGCTTTTAAAAGCTTTTTTTTGAGAAGAAGTATTTTATCCCAACGATCTTCAAATCCTGAAGGTAATCCAGGAATTAATTTTTTTTCTTTATTCATTTTTTGGTACCCGGGCTGAGAGTCGAACTCAAACTTAAAGTTCCACAAACTTCCGTGCTAACCATTACACCACCCGGGCTTATCCTCTTTGTTTTTATCTTATTTTATGTGGATTTAAAATTATAATATAAATAAATAGCCTACTGGCTATGGAAACAGTTTCTGTGAGTACTTCTAAAAGTCTTTCTGTATGTAATATTTATATTCATAAGCAGTCTTTTAGACAAAAAAAATTAATATTCAAGGTCTAAATAGAAAAAGGACGTTTATCTATTTGATAGATAAAACGCCCTTTTAAATAATTTCTAAATTAGTCTATTTTTTTTAAATTAACTGCAGAAGGACCTTTTGGGCCATCTTCTAAAGTAAACTCTAACTTATCGTTTTCTTGAAGAGTTTTAATTCCGGCTGCTTTTACTGCCGTAATATGTACAAACGCATCTTTTTCTTTATCTTCTCTTTCAATAAAACCAAAACCTTTGCGAAAATTAAACCATTTAACTTGTCCTTTAAGTGTACTCATCTTATTTCTTAGTCCTTTTGTTATTTATTATCTATTAAAGGTAATTTCTTTTTAGATTATTTCAAGATGAAACTTTGTGGTGGTGGCTGAGGAAGGATTCGCACCTCCGACACAAGCCTTTTCAGGGCTCTGCTCTACTCCTGAGCTACTCAGCCTTATTTATCCCCTAAAGATAATTCTTCCTTTAGTAAGATCGTAAGGTGTCATTTCAACTGTCACATTATCACCTTGGAGAACTCTAATTCTGTTTTTTCTTAACTTACCTGCAGTATGAGCGGTCACTGTGTGCCCGTTCTCGAGCTTTACTCTGAACATTGCATTAGGAAGCAGGTCTATCACTGTACCTTTAAATTCCAGTAAGTCTTGTTTTGACAAATTTATTTTCTCCTTATTCGTTTTACTACAGATTGAGCGTGTCCAACCAACCCTTCGTAATTTGCAAGTGTTATAACTGATGGTCCAAGACTTTCAATACCCTTTTTTGATAAGTTTATGTATGAAATCCTTTTATAAAATTCATTTACACTTATACCGCTTGAGTATTTTGCAGAACCATTAGTTGGCAACACATGGTTTGATCCAACATTATAATCGGTCATTGCCATCACTGCATATTTTCCTAGACATATTGATCCTGAATTTTTTATTTTTGGAACTAACGATTTATAATTTTTAATATTTAATTCTAAATGTTCTGGTGCAATTTTATTTACAACACTTGTTATTTTGGCGTCTGAAGGAATATACATTAGAATTCCATTGTTAATTAAACTTCTTCTTGCAACAGAAGCTCTTGGAATTTCTTTTAATTGTTTAGTAATTTCAATTTTTACTTTATCTAACAAATTTTTATCTTTTGAAATCAAAATACATTGTGCAAGAATATCATGTTCAGCTTGCCCAATTAAATCACTTGCAACCCAATCAGGATTTGAGAATTTGTCACAAACAACAGTCACTTCTGAAGGACCTGCGGTCATACCTTCAATTCCAACAACACCAAAAACTTCTTTTTTTGCAGCCGCAACATAGGCGTTTCCTGGACCAACTATTTTATGAACTTTTTTAATTTTTTTAGTCCCATAGGATACTGCTGCAATAGCAGAAGGGCCACCAATAGAATAAATTTCTTTTATTTTGCATTTTTTTGCAGCGTATAATACGGCTGGATTTTGTTTTCCTTTATAGCCTGGATTAATCATAACTATTCTCTTAACGCCTGCAACAATTGCTGGAATGGCATTCATCAACACACTTGATGGGTATGAAGCAGAAGAACCAGGAACATAAATTGCAACAGACTCTAAAGGCACATATTTATATTCAAGTTTGTTTTTTAATTTATCTGTATAAGAAATATTTTTAAATTTTTGAAGTGAATGAAATTTATAAATTCTATTATAAGCCGTATCGATTGCTTTCTTTACTTTTTTATCAAGTGAATTAATGGATTTTTTTATTTGTTTTGTACTTGGAATAATTACTTTGTTTTGATTAAATCTTTTCTCGTATTTTAATAATGCTTTATCTCCATTTTTTTTAACATCTTTAATTATGTTTGTTACAGAAACAGAATCTGATTGAATTTTTTTTTTTCTTTGTAAAAGTAAATTCTCTAATAATTTATCAAAATTTTTACTTTTACTATTTAATATCTTCATAACTATTTAATCTCACTTTGATCCTCTAATCTTGCTTCAATAGTTTCTGTAGTTAAAGCAATATGCGCATTGTTATTAAAAATAAGATTTATTTCATAAACATCATTATTTTTCAAATAATCTATACCTATTAGTTCTAAAACTGTTTCTTGATTTGATTGATCAATGTTCTTTGATCTTACTTTATCAACAAAATCAAACCTACAAATGCTATTGATTTTTTTATCTTCTTGATCACTTTCAACCTTGGTTCTTTCAATTGATAATAAAAAAACCTTATTGGATTCGAGATATTTTATATCTGCAATTTTAACCTTAGCCCCTGAACTACAAGCTGAAATCATTTGTAACCCTTCTTGGTCACTTGCAATTATTTTTGCTAAATATTTATTCACTATTTTAATCTTTTAATTTTAACACCTATTTTTTTTAATTTATTTTCTATTTTTTCATAACCTCTATCTAGGTGATAAATTCTGTTAATATATGATTTACCAGTAGAAACTACAGCTGCTAGAACCAAAGCAACAGAAGCTCTTAAATCACTAGACATTAATTCGGCACCAATGAATTTAGTATTTCCTTCTATCGTAGCAGTATTATTTTTAATATCTATTTTTGCTCCTAATCTTTGTAATTCCGCAACATGCATAAATCTATTTTCAAAAATACTTTCAGTTATTGAACTTTTGCCAACTGCTTTACACATCAAAACCATCAATTGTGCTTGAAGGTCTGTAGGAATGCCTGGAAACTCTTTAGTTTTAATACTTTTTATTGATTTTATTTTTTCAGGTCCTTTAATTAAGATTTTATTTTCACTAGTTTTAATTTTAGCACCAACTTTTTTTAGTAATTTTATTTCTGTACCAATAATTTTAGGATTTAAATTGTTTATTTGTAAATTACCTTTTGCAAGTGTTGCAGCTACACAAAATGTGCCCGCTTCTATTCTATCAGCCATTACAGAATATTCAGTTTCATGTAAAGAATTTACACCTATGATTTTACAAACTCTTCCTTTCCATTTTATTTTCGCTCCAGCTTTATTTAAAAAATTTGTAAGATCTTTAATCTCAGGTTCTATTGCACAATTTTTTAAAACTGTTTTTCCTTTTGCTAAACATGCTGCTATTATAGAATTTTCAGTTGCCCCAACACTTATCTTTGGAAAATTTATAGTTGTTCCACTAAGTTTTACTTTTGATTTTGCAAGAATATATCCATCTTTTAATTCATATTTCATACCAAGTTTTTTTAATGCAGCTAGATGATAATTGACTGGTCTAGCACCAATTAAACATCCGCCAGGTAAAGAGATTTTAGATTTATTGTATTTTGAAATAAGTGGACCTAAAACTAAAATAGAACCACGCATTGTTTTGACTAAAGAATAACTAGCAAAAGTTTTCATATTTTTTTTATTTATAATTTTTGCTGTTTTTTTATCTCTTGATAAAATTATTTTAGAACCAAGAGACTTTAATAAATTTAACATTGTATTAATGTCTCTAACTCTTGGTAAATTTTTGATAACCACAGGTTTGTCAAATAATAATGTTGCAGCTAATATCGGTAGGGAAGCATTCTTTGAACCTGAAATTGAAACATTACCCTTGATTTTACAAGGGCCATTAATCAGAAATTTATCCATAAATTACTTTTTAATTTTAGCAACTTGAATTGTGGTTTGACCCTGATATTTACCGTTCTTTGATTTATAAGTTGTTTCTGGCTGAGTATCTGATTTGAAAAATAAAAATTGTGCTATTCCCTCGTTTGAATAAATTTTTGCAGGGTTAGGTGTTGTATTACTTAGCTCAATTACAATATTGCCCTCAAATTCATTTTCAATTGGAGTAACATTGCAAATAATTCCTGTCCTTGCATAAGTGCTTTTTCCAACACAAATACATAAAACGTCTTTTGGTATTCTAAAATATTCTACCGTTTTAGCTAATACGAATGAATTTGGTGGTATAATACAGTGTGGTCCTTTTCGTTCTATAAAGTTATCATCAGAAAAATTCTTTGGATCAACCAAAGAACTATTTACATTAGTAAATATTCTATATTCATCGGAGATTCTTACATCATATCCCATACTACTTAATCCATAAGAAATTTTACCTTCAGAAACTTGATGATCCAAAAATGGCTCTATCATATTGTGCTCTTTGCACATTTTTTTTATCCAAGAATCAGGTTGAATTGACATTATTTATTTTTCTTTTTATTTTTTTTTTGGAAAATTTTTCTTTTCTTCAAATTTTTTCTAAGCGCCAAGCTTAAACGCTCATTTTTTTCTTTTGAACTCATTCTTTATTTGGGTTAGTCAGGAAATCTAAAGAAATTGGTTTGTTGGGATCTAGTGCAGGTGCTTTTTCCTCTTCTTTTTTTGGGCCTTCTTTAGCTAAACGTTTAGCTTTTTTTTCAGCAAGCTTTCTCTCCCTTTTAGCTTGCTTTTCCATAAGCTTATTACCTTTAGTTGATTTGTAGTCGTAATGAATTCCCATAGCATTTTCCTAAAATAGATATAAATCATATTAATCAAAAAATTAAGGCAATAATTTGAAAAAAATGCTTTATTATCAATAAAATACAATTTGTCTCTAAGCTCCTGTAGTTAAATGGTATAACAAGTCATTGGTAATGACTAGTTCCCTGGTCAGTACAGGGTGGGAGCACCACTAATTTCTATAAAAAAACTTTCTCAAAAATATCGTAATCATAATTAAAATAAAGAAAGCTGAAATAGGAACATATATATCAGGTGAAAATATTATATCAGTTATTCCTGGAACTTCAGCATTTTGGTCTATAATTTTTTCTAATCCACTACCAATAGAAACTGCTAAAAAAATTTGAGGAATTATTCCAATCAATGTAGCAAAGAAAAAATTTATAACCTTAACATTAAATAAGGTTGGTAAGAGACAGCTCAGCTGCCAAGGTATACCACCTATAAAGCGGTAAATTAATAAATAATTAAATTCGGATTGTTTAAATTTTATTTCTAAGTTTTGAAATTTATTTAAGAACTTTTCTCTAATAAGCTGTTTTAAAAAATAATTTCCAAATATATACAAAAAAGTGGCACCAATACTTAAGCCTAAAACAACTACAAGTGTCCCTATCCATTTTCCAAATATAAAACCACCCATTAAAGCAACTGGAGATCCAAATCCTAAAAAAGGGAAAACCCAAAGAATAGTTAATGCTAAAAAAATAATAGAAATTAAAAATAAATTTGAGTTTTTAAGTTCAGCGAAATAAACACTGTTATTTTTTATAAAATCATAGGATGTAATCTCTTCAAGACTAAATTTTGAAAAAAAGAAATACAAAAAGAAGCAAATAATTATCAAATAAGATAAGCCAATAAATAATTTAATTTTTTTTGTATTTTCCATGATTCTTATTACTTTAATGCTTAATCTTCTATTTGCTATTTTAATTATTACTAATATAAAGGTGCAAAAATTATAAAAAAACTATATCAAATCTAATTATGAAAAGAACTTATCAACCCTCAAATAAAAAAAGAGCTCGAAAACATGGTTTCCGTTCGAAGATGAAAACTAAAGGTGGAAAGAAACTTTTAGCTAGAAGAAGAGCAAGAGGAAGAAAATCGCTAACTGTTTCTGTATAGAATAATGAAAAGCAAAATTGTTGCTCTTTCAAAAAATGAGGAATTCAAAACACTTCTAAAACAAAAAAAGATTTCAAACAAATACGTAACAATTTTTTTTGGAAACTTACCAAATAAAGATAAAAAAAAATTAAATATCTCTTTTTCGGTAAAGAAAAAAATAGGAATAGCTGTGAAAAGAAACAAAATTAAAAGAAGGCTCAGACAAATATTTAATGATGGAATTAAACAAAATTTAATTAAACTTGAAAAATCTGTCCTTGTTATTGCTCATGCGACCATGCTAAATAACGAATACAAAATTATAAAAGAAACTTTGTTTAAAGATTTTGAAAAAATAAAATGAATATATTTACTTTAATTTTAATCAAATTTATCAAAGCCTATAAATATTTGATTAGTCCATTATTGGGTCATTCTTGTAGATATTTACCAACATGTTCTGAATACAGCATTGATGCTTTAAAAGAATATGGTTTTTTTAAAGGCTTATATATGAGTATAAAAAGAATTTTATCTTGCCATCCTTGGGGAAGTGGTGGGTTTGATCCAGTTAAAAAAAAAGTAAAGGAGAAAAAAATTGGAAACTCGTAATATTATAGCAGCCATAAGTTTATCAGCTGCGGTGATTATATTATATTCGCTTTTCTTCGCACCACCACCGGTAACGAAAGAAAATTTAGCTGAACAAAATAAAACTGAACAAAACTCAGATGCTCCTAGTTTAGATCAAAAAGAAAATTTAACTGAAATTTCTAGAGAAGATGCTTTGAAAGAAAGTGAGAGAGTTTTATTTGAAAACCAAAGTATTGTTGGATCTATTTCATTAAAAGGAGCTGCAATTGATGATCTTACTTTCAAAGAATACAATGTAAGTTTAGAAAGCGATGAAAAAGTAAAATTTCTTGCACCTCGAAGCTCTAAAGAAGGATACGTAATAGAAAGTGGTTTTATAACTTCAGACAAAAATATAGATATTCCAAATGCCGATTCAATTTGGTCAGTTTCTGGAAATAGTAAATTAACTGATCAATCTCCTATAAAACTAAGTTGGACTAATGATCAAGGCATCACTTTTGAAAAAGAAATTGCATTAGATGATAAGTTTTTATTCACAATAAAACAAAGGGTTATAAATTCTACTGATAAAAACTATGACTTCTATTCTTATGGACAAATTATAAGAAATCAAATCCCAGAAGGTATAACTGATTTTTACATTCTTCATGAAGGGCCTATCGCTACGTTAGATGAAGAATTAATTGAGGAAGATTACGACGATATTGAAGAGAAAAAGTTCTCCAAAAATGCACAAAAGGGATGGTTAGGAATTGGAGATAAGTACTACATATCAACACTTATTCCACCAAGAGAAAAAGAATTCAAAACTACAATGGATTATAAGAACAAGTACAGAATAAACTTTGTTACAACAGAACCCTTAGAGTTAACTAGTAATTCTTCTATAGAAGAAAATTTACAAGTAATTGTAGCTGCAAAAAGAGTTGATGTAATTGATGGGTACGCAGAGTCTTTAAAAATTGATAAATTTGATTTAACAATCGACTGGGGCTTTCTATACTTTTTGACTCGACCTTTGTTCACTGCTTTAGAATATTTCTTTAAAATATTTGGTAATTATGGATTAGCAATTATTGCTGTAACTGTTTGTATTCGTGTAGCATTTTTTCCACTTGCTAATTTTTCATTTAGAAGCATGGCTAAGATGAAAGCTCTACAGCCTGAGATGGCAAGACTTAAGGAAGTACACAAAGATGACAAGATGAAATTACAACAAGCAATGATGGCTCTTTATAAAAAAGAGAAGGTAAATCCTATGAGTGGTTGCTTGCCCATCCTCGTCCAGATCCCAGTATTCTTTGCTTTATATAAGGTTTTATTTGTAACAATAGAAATGCGTCATATGCCTTTTTATGGTTGGATCGAAGATCTCAGCGCCAAGGATCCCACTTCCATATTCAACTTATTTGGATTACTTCCATATGATGTACCTTCTTTCCTTGTAATTGGAGCATGGCCCGTTGCTATGGGGGTATCAATGTGGGTGCAACAAAAGTTAAATCCCGCTCCAACAGATCCAATGCAAGCAAAAATATTTATGTTCTTCCCTTTATTTTTAACAGTAATTCTTGCACCATTCCCAAGTGGACTAGTAATTTATTGGACAGTTAATAACATTTTAACAATGGCTCAGCAGGTTGTAATAATGAAACGTACAACAGTTAAAACTGTAACCTAATAATTAAATAATAAATGGACCTTGAAAAGATACTACCTAAAGATGGGCCACCATTAAATGAAGTAATTAAATATATTGAAAAATACAAAAATGATTTGATAGTAATTAAATATGGAGGAAACGTTTTAATTGATAGAAACGTATTTAATAACTTTATAACTGATCTTAATGTTTTAAATAAATTAGGCCTTGCAACTGTGGTAATTCATGGTGGTGGACCTAGAATTAAAAGAGAGCTAGAAAAATCAAATATTCAATCAAAATTTATAAGAGGACTAAGAGTAACTGATAAGAATATAATTGATATCGTTGAAACTGTTTTGATTGATTTTAATAATGACATTGTTAATTCTTTAAAAAATAAAGGCACAGAGGCAATCTCTGTTCACACAAAAAATAATAATGTTATAAAAACTATACCAGAAGCAGAAGAGCTAGGATTTGTAGGAATACCAAATGAGATTAATAATGAACAAATATTAAATATAATTAATCAAAATAAAATTCCTATAATTTCACCATTGGGATTGGGTAAAGAAAATCAAACATATAATATTAATGGAGATACTGCCGCAATGGCCATAGCAAAATCTTTAAAATCAAGAAGACTTTTATTGATGACAAATGTGGATGGTGTTCTAGATAAAAATAAAAAATTAATAGAGGAAATTTCTTCATCTGAGGTTCTTGAAATGATTCAAGATGAAACTATTACAGAAGGTATGATACCTAAAATAAACGCATGCTTAGACGCCATAAATAATGGTGTAACAGCAGTTGGTATAATCAATGGCACAAAGCCACATTCATGTTTATGGGAAATATTCTCTGACAAGGGATCTGGGACCCTAATAAGACAATGAAAGAGTTAAAGAATATCAAAAACATATTATTTGATTGCGATGGGGTACTCTATAGTGATCTTGAAGGAGTATTTGGGCAAGTAAGTAGAAAAATGACTCAATATATTTCAAATAAATTAAATGTAGATTTAAAAGAGGCAAAAGAATTACAAACAAATTATTTTCATAAATATAACACTAGTCTTAATGGTTTAATGATACATCACGATATACCTCCAAGAGAATTTTTAGACTACGTGCATGATATTAATTTAGATTTTTTAGAAAAAGACACTGCTTTAAGGAATGAGCTTGAAAATATTAATCTAAACAAATTTGTATTTACAAATGGCAGTAAAGAACATGTTAAAAATATTACTACTCACTTAGGAATTGATGATCAATTTGACGGTGTATTTGACATTGTTGATGCTGGGTACAGTCCAAAACCTGAGGCAAAAGCATTTGATCTGATGGTCAAAAAATTTCAAATTGATCCAACTGAGACACTTTACATTGAAGATATTGCAAAAAACTTATCTATTGGAAAAGAAAGAGGAGCAAAAACAGTTTGGTTAATCAATGATGAATACTGGGGGAAAAAAGAGTCTGATGAAGAGTATATTGATTACAAAATAGAAAATCTTTCTTTATTTTTAAAAGAAATAAGGTTATTAAAAAACTCATAAAAATTATGAGTATTGAAAAAATTATAAATGAAGCTTGGGAAAATAAAGACCAAGTAAGCCAAAATTCAGATAAATCTTTAAAGGATGCTGTTAATCAAATTATTGATGATTTAGACAGTGGAAAAGCAAGAGTAGCTGAAAAGATCAATGGCGAATGGGTTACTCATCAGCATCTAAAAAAAGCTATCATGTTAAGCTTTAGAATGTATCCAATGGAAAATTTAAATGGTCCATACAGTAGCTGGTATGACAAAGCTCATTTACTTAAAGGAAAAACAGCTGGATGGACAAAAGAAGATCATGAAAAAGCTGGTTTTAGAATGGTACCTAATTCGCCAGTAAGAAAAGGATCATTTGTAGGAAAGAATGCGGTTTTGATGCCATGTTATGTAAATATTGGAGCGTATATTGATGAAGGAACAATGATGGATACATTTAGTCGTGCAGGGAGTTGTTGTCAGATTGGAAAAAATTGTCATATCTCAGCTGGTACTGGCGTTGGAGGAGTATTAGAACCTGCTCAAGCATTACCAACAATTATTGAAGACAATGTTTTCTTAGGAGCAATGTCAGAAGTAGTAGAAGGCGTAATAGTTGGAGAAGGCTCTGTTCTAAGTATGGGAATGTATATTGGACAATCAACAAAAATTGTTAATAGAAAAACTGGTGAAATAACTTATGGAAAAATTCCACCTTATTCAGTAGTAGTTCCAGGATCCTTGCCTGATAAAAACAATCCACAAGCGCCATCTTTGTATTGTGCGGTAATAATTAAACAAGTTGATGAAAAAACGAGATCAAAAACATCAGTTAACGATCTATTAAGAGAATAAAAATGCAAAAAATTAATGAACTTCAATTAGCTAAAGAGCTAATTAAGTTTCCGTCCGTTACAAAAATTGATGCTGGTGTTATAAAATTTTTAGAAAAAAAATTAAAAAAAATTGGCTTTAAAACTAAAATTCTCGAGTTCAAAGATAAAAATAGTTATCCTGTAAAAAATCTTTATGCAAGACTTGGTACAGCAAATCCAAATTTTTGTTATGCAGGTCATTTAGATGTAGTACCACCTGGCGATTTAAATGATTGGACTGTTAATCCTTTTAAACCGGCTATTAAAAAAGGATACTTAATTGGCAGAGGTGCAAATGATATGAAAAGCTCAATAGCTGCATTTGTTACCGCAGTAAGTAACTTTTCTAAGAAAAATAAAAAATTTGATGGTTCCATCAGCCTTCTGATTACTGGAGACGAAGAAGGAGTTGCAATTAATGGAACAAAAAAAGTTGTTGAGTATTTGAGAAAAAGAAAAGAAAAAATAGATTTTTGCTTAGTGGGAGAACCTACAAATCCAAATAAATTAGGAGAAATGATAAAAATTGGTCGTAGAGGTAGTATGACTGGAAAATTGTCTGTCATTGGCATTCAAGGTCATGTAGCTTACCCTAACAGAGCAAACAATCCATCAACAGCTTTAGTCCAAATACTCAAAAAGTTAAAAGAAGTTAAATTTGATAAAGGAACAAAAGATTTTCAACCTACAAATTTAGAAATAACAAAAATTAACATTGATAATTCAGCTGATAATGTAATTCCAGGATTAGCTAGTGCATCCTTTAATATTAGATTTAATAACAAACACACATCTTACAAATTAAAGAACAAAATTAATAAAGTAATAAAACAAATTTGTAATAAAAATAAATCAAAATATAAAATTGAATACAGTGTTTCTGGTGAGGCCTTTTTGACTAAGCCTAACAAAACCACATTTATGATACAAAATACAATTAAGAAAATTACTAAAATTAAACCTAAACTATCTACAACTGGTGGTACGTCAGATGCTAGATTTATAAGAAAAATAGCTCCATGTTTAGAATTTGGGTTAGTAGGAAAAACTATGCATAAGGTAGGGGAATGTGTGTCATTATCTGATTTAAAAAGATTAACTTTAATTTATACTAAAATCTTAGATAATTACTTTAAGTGAAAACTGGCTTAATTACATCAGATACATCTCAAAATCATGATACAGGTCCTGGGCATCCAGAACAAATAGCAAGGGTATCAGTCATAGTAGAAAATTTTAAAAAGCTTAATAATAAAAATCTTATATGGAAGAAACCATCTAAAGTTTCAGATGATATTCTATTAACCACACATGAAAATAATTATTTAAATTTAGTAAAGAGTTCTTTCCCAAAAAAAGGTTTTTCTTCTCTTGATGGTGATACAATCATTTCACCTGGAAGCAAAGATGCAACTTTCGATGCGGTTGGATCAATAATTGCTGCAATTGATGGAGTAGAAAAAAAAGAATTTAGAAATGCATTCTGTAGTGTTCGACCTCCTGGACATCATAGTTCACAAAATAAAGCAGCTGGTTTTTGCATTTTAAATTCAGTGAGTATTGGTGCAAACTATTTGTTGAAAAAATATAAATATAAAAAAGTTGCAATAATTGATTTTGATGTACATCACGGTAATGGAACACAGGATATTTTTTATGAAAATGAAAATGTTCTTTTTATATCAACTCATCAATATCCCTACTACCCAGGAACTGGTTCAGAACAAGAAAGAGGTAAATTTAACAACATCTTTAATATACCTTTGCCAGCTGGCATAAGTTCAGAGGAATATTTAAACGTATTTGACCGTGTATTAAGAAAATTAGAAGAGTTTAGACCAGAATTTATATTGATTAGCGCTGGTTTTGACGCCCATGAAGATGACCCTCTCGCTCAATTTAATTTAAAAACAGAGGATTATTTTACTATTACTAAAAGAGTATTAGAGACTTCTAAAAAGTTTTGTAATGGAAAAGTTGTTTCAATTTTAGAGGGCGGTTATGACCTAAATGCACTTCGAGACAGCACTAAAAGACACGTTGATGCTCTTTTAGAATTTAATTGATAATTCTTAAGAAAACTCTAAATAAAAAATCTTCATGAAATTATATAAAATAAAAAGATCTGGAATTGATAATAAAGGTAGAGGGCTTTATGCAACTCGTGACATTAAAGAGGGAACCAAAATAATTGATTATGTTGGAAAACTTATAACAAAAAAACAAACACAAGATTCTGATAAGTACGATAATAGTAAACCAATATATTTATTCACAATAAATAAAAGATACGATCTAGATGGGGATTTTTCATGGAATACCGCAGGTTTAATTAATCATTCTTGTGATAATAATTGTGATTACGATGGAAAGGGATTGAAAATTTGGGTCAAAGCAATCAAAGATATTAAAAAAGGTGAGGAGTTTACCTGTGATTATGGATTTGGTTATGATGAAAACTACAAACAATTTCCTTGTAAATGTAAATCAAAAAACTGTTGTGGGTATATTGTAAGAGCTGAGTCTAGATGGCGAATAAATAAAAAGTTTGCTATGAGCAATAAAAATAAATTAATAAAGAACTCTAAATAAAAATAAACCACTTGGTGGTGCTGGAGGAGCACACAGCGTTCTTTTTTTTGACTTAAATCTTTTTTCAAAAGTTTTCAAATCCCATTTAGTTTCTCCCAAGTATTTTAAACAACCAACCATAGATCTAACCTGATGTTGTAAAAATGATTGCGAACTAAATTGAAATTCAATTTTATTTTTTGATGATTTAATTTTAATTGATTTAATAGTTTTAATTGGACTTTTAGCGTGACAGCTTGAAGATCTAAAAGTTGAATAATCATTAGTTCCTAATAACTTTTTTGCGCCCTTTTTCATTAATTCTAAATTTAAAGGCCTACGAACATGCCATGCTCTATTTTTTTCAATTATTGGTTGGCTTATTTGATTAAAAATAAAGTATTTATAAATTCTTTGTTTTGCTGAAAATCTAGCATGAAATTTATTATTTCTTTTTTTAACATTTTTAATTGCAATGTCTTTTAAGTTCAAAAAATGATTAATGGATTTTAAAAATTTAATTTTATCGGTTATTTTATTTTTGCAATCAAAGTGTGCAGATTGCTCAAATGCATGAACCCCTGCATCAGTTCTTCCTTGACCATGTAAAACAATTTTTTCTTTTAATAATTTTGATAATTTTTCTTGAATTAATCCTTGAATTGTTGGGCCCTTTTTTTGAATTTGCCATCCTCTAAAATTTGTTCCCACATACTCAATAAGTATTTGATATCTATTCATTATATAAATGAACCCTTTTTAATTTGTGTTCCTAAAACAAATTCTCCAATACTTTGAGGCTTTTTTCCTTGTCTTTGTATTTCTTTAATTTTTATTGATTTTTTGTCTCCACACGAAATTTCTAAATAGTCAGATAAAACCTCACCTGGTTTTCCTTGCGCTTGTCCAATTTCTGCTTTTAATATTTTATATCTCTCACCGTTAAACATGAAATAAGCTCCCGGAACTGGATATAGTCCATTTATTTTACCAATTATAATTTTAGCATCCTCTTTCCAATTAATTTGCCCCTCTATTTTTTGAATTTTTGATGCGTATGTTGCTGATGAGTGATCTTGTTCTACAAAGTTTGCTTTATCCTCATATATATCATCTATATTATCTAAAATTTTCTCTGCAGCCAAACTTGATAGCTTTTCATTAATATCTTCAGCATTTAAATTATTTTCGATATTAATTTTATAAATATTACATACCGGTCCTGTATCTAGTTCCTCCCCTATTTTCATAATACTAATTCCTGTCTCTTTATCTAAATTCATAATTGATCTTTGAATAGGGGCAGCGCCTCTCCACTTTGGAAGAATAGATGCATGTATGTTAATAAATCCTTTTTTAGTTAAATTTAAATATGACTTTGGTATAATTTGACCATAAGCAACAACTATTGCCAAATCTGCCTCTAAAGATTTAAAATATTCTAATTCATCTAAATTTTCTTTTAATGAATTTGGTGTTCTAAATTCTATATTTAAAGTCTCAGAAATTAATTGAATTGGTGACTTGTTAATTTTTTGACCTCTTTTAGATTTTTGAGGTGGTTGTGTATAAACACAAGAAATAGGATATCCATTTTGATAAAGTGATTTTAAAATTGGAACAGCGAACATGGGAGTACCCATAAAAACTAATTTTTTTAGCATTGATTAAGCTTCTACAGAAGTGGATTTTAATTTTGATAATTTTTTGATTATCATTGACCTTTTTAATTTTGAAAGATAATCAATAAATAGGATTCCCTCTAAATGGTCCATCTCGTGCTGAATACATGTTGCCAGAAGACCATCAGCCTTTAGCAATTTCTTTTCTCCATCGTAATCAAGATATTCCACTTCACACTTACTAGGTCTATCTATTTCTGCAAACTGATTTGGCACAGAAAGACATCCTTCTTCATAAGTTGCTTTTTCTGGATCTTTATTTTTAATAACCGGATTTACGAAATATCTTGGCTCTTTTTTACTCTCATCTTTACTTATATCCATTACAATAATTCTCTTTGGTACTCCAACTTGTATCGCCGCGAGACCAATTCCGTTTGCGTCATACATTGTCTCTAGCATATCATCCATTAATTTTTGTTCTTCTTTACCAACAGAATTTACTGGTTTAGATATTTGCCTAAGTAATTTATTAGGTTCTGTTATTATAGTTCTGATAGCCATAACTTGATTTTATTATAATTTTTATACTTTTAAAGGAAGAACTTTTAGCAATAGTTTATTTCTAATTAAATCAACATTTAATTGATTTAAAGTGTTGATAATAAAATAAACTGTATCTTCATCAATATTTTCAATTTTGTCAGGTCCAATTACCTCAATTATTCTCAACAATGCAGCACCTATCTCATTATTATCTATCATTGTTTGAATATCAGCAGGCATTTCTGATTGCTTCACCTCATATAGACTGTCATATTTTTTTGAAATTTTAACTCCATCAGATTTAAGTGCCTCTAAAAAAATTATATCTTTTTTTGATAAAAAATATTTTTTATCTTTTTTTATTTTCTTTAAAAATTTATCTAGATCCTCTTCAATTTTAGATTTTGCATAATCCCCATTAAAATAATTTATAAGTTTTGATTGATGTAAAATTTTACTATTATATTTAATCTTTTTATCTGCCGTCTCTTTCTTATCTAGATTGCTATTATAAAATGTTGTAAAATTTGATGGCACATCATCAACATTAATTTCACTTAAAAAATTTTTTAATTCCAAATCAAAAGCATCACTAATATCATCAGATATAAATAGATCTTTTAATATCTTTATAAATTCTAATTTGATTTTTGGTTCTTCAGTTAAAAGAGCTCTTTGATATAAAAGAGCGCGTCCCTCGATTGAAGGTAAAGATTTATATGCCTCTTTTGCATTCAAAAATTGATTAATATTAAATTGGAATTTTTTATAAAATTCGAATAACTCCTCCTCAGAATAATTTTTATCATTAACAGCTTTTTCTATTGTAGAAATTTTTTCTACATCAGTAATCTCTATATCTTGAATTTTAAAAAGTAAATTAGCGGCTGAAAGATATTTCCAAACTATTTTAGGTGTATCGTCACTTGGTTCATAAGAAAACTCAGGGTTAGTTCTATGAGCTAAATGAAAATCTAAAATTGAATTTATTGATATTTCTTTATCTGCCTCATCTAAATATCCAAATAAATAATTTATTTTGTTTTCGTAATAACTATCTTCAAAACCTAACTCTTTTTTTAAATCTAAGATTAGTTGTGCTTCTTCATTTTTTCCATAATTGATTAAACAATATAAATTAAATTTTGATAGATATTCATCTTGAATGGGTTCAGAATTTTTAGAAAAAATCTCACATGATTTTTTTACGTTTGATTCTGATAAATAAGTATCTACCAAATATCTTGTTAAATTTGGATGCAAATTTATTATTTGATTTTTAATTAAATATTCTTCTATTAATTCTAAGTTTGCATCTTTTATTAACCAATCAGATTTAAAGCTCATAAATTCTTGCTCAGTAATATTTTGAGTTGGAGAATAAGCGTTGGTTAATAAAGATATGTGCATTATATCAGATGCATCCTCTGAAAGATTAAACTTATTAATATTCTGAAATAAATTTTTTAATTTAGTGCCATCAGAATTTGACCACATATCCATACTCAAACCGTATTCACTAGGATCATATAGTCCAACAATTTTAATTTCTTTTGATGAAAATTCTTTATCTAGTTTTATAGTATCTGTTTGTTTGTTTGTTTGTAGTTCGTAAACACTATTCTGAGTAGTGCCACTAGAATTTTCACTTGAAATATTTGTTTCTGAAATAACTTGATTATCTTTCTTTTCTATATTCCAAATATCAATCGGTTTCTCCTCTGCAAACGCGGGTGTAAAAAAAATAAGACAAACTAATTTAATTAAAAGAAGTTTCTTATTTAACAATTTTAAAATTTTCATTTGGAATAATTTTTTCAATTTCTTTTTTAGGTGCAGGAAAATCAATTGTACTTAGAAAAAAAATAATACCTAAAATAACCCCTAATCCGATTATAGATTTAATCACAAGTCCTATGATACTTGCTTTGCCTGAACTTGTGTTTTTAATGAATTGCATATACTTTTAGATAATTTCAAATTAAGACATATTTATGTTTTTTCAATAAAGAAACTTATGAAATCAAAAGAAAATCTAGTTTTTTTGGGGATGATGGGTTCTGGTAAGAGCTCTATTGGATCTTTAGTAGCTAAAAAATTAAAATTAAATTTTGTCGATATCGATAAAGAAATTGAAAAAAATTTAAACATTACAATAAAAAAAATCTTTGAAGATAAGGGTGAGAATTATTTTAGAAAAATTGAAGAACAAACAACTTTAAAAAAACTTAAATTAAGCTCTACTGTGATTTCACTTGGTGGGGGGGCTTTTACAAATAACAATATTAGAAAAGAAATTTTAAAAAATCATTTATCTTTTTGGCTAAATTGGGATGATAAAACATTGTTAAATAGAATTAAAAACAGTAAAAAAAGACCATTAGCGATTAATGCAACCGATACTGAGTTAATTGATTTAATTAAGAAACGATCTAACATTTATTCTAAAGCTTTATATGAGATAAAGTGTGATAATCTTTCTAAAAGTGAAATAGTAAATGAAATTGTAAAAATTTATGAAACAAACTAGATTAAATATAGTAACTAAAACCGAAAAATATCCAATAATTATTGGATCAAATTTAACCTCAAGCATATCAAAAATTTTTAAATCAAATTCAATTGGTTTTGATAAATGTTTGATTGTTGTTGATAAAAATGTTCCAAAAAAATTTGTCTCAAATATTAAAAGGTCTTTTAAAAATAAAAGTATTTTTGTGTTATTTTTTAATGCTAGTGAAAAAAATAAAAATATTAATAGCGTTAATAAAATTCTAGAATTTTTATTAAACAAAAACTTTTCAAGAAATGATGTTTTAATTTCTTTAGGAGGAGGAATTACAGGTGATGTAAGTGGTTTTGCGGCTAGTCTTTTCAAAAGGGGCCTAAAGTTTGCAAATATTCCAACAACTCTTTTAGCTCAAGTTGATTCATCAATAGGAGGAAAAACTGGGGTTAATTCTAAGTATGGTAAAAATTTAATTGGAAGTTTTTATCAACCATCATTGGTTCTCTCGGATATTCAATTTCTTAAATCTTTATCAAAAAGAGAGATAGTTTGTGGATATGGAGAAATATTGAAGCATTCATTAATTGAAAATAAAAAATTTTTTATTTTCTTAAATAAAAATCTTAAAAAGATTTTAAGTCTTTCGTCTCCATTTATTGAAAAAGCTATCTATGAAAGTTGTAAAATTAAAAAAAAGATAGTCGAAAAAGATGAAAAAGAAACAGCATTAAGAAAAGTATTAAATTTTGGTCATACATTTGCCCATGCTTATGAAGCAGGCTTAGGTTACAGCCATAAACTAAATCACGGTGAAGCCGTGATACTTGGAATGAAAACGGCACTGAGTTTTAGTTTTAAGGAAAACATGCTTAGTAAAAGTGAATATAATTTAATTATAAATCATATTGATAATTCTGGTCTACCTTCTTCTATAAAAAAATATTTTTCTATCAGTGATTTAAATAAGATTTTATCTTTTATGATCAAAGATAAAAAAAATAATTCTGAAAAAATTAACTTAGTTTTGTTAAAAAAAATTGGTAAGCCAATTTTCAACAAAGAATACACCAAAAAAAAGTTAAATTTATTTTTGAAAAAATTTTTAACTAATTAAAATTTGGATTGAGTGAATAAATTCTTTTAGTTCTTGATCTAAAATCTTATAAATTTTTTTATTACTTTCAATTTTATTCATTTTTTTTAGTTCCTGAGAAACGATAATTAATTTTAAATGATATTTTCCTTCTTGATTTCCTTTATGATTTTTATGAAGAAAAGATTTATCTTCAATATTTATACTTTCAATATTTATTTGATTTAATAATTTATTTTTTACAATTGTAATTAACTCATTTATATCCATATATGTTATTATATATCATGAAAAATATTTGTGACTGGTATAATTGTAATGAAATAGGTGAATATAAGGCACCAGTTGAAAAAGATAATAGCAGAAAATTTAGAATGCTTTGCCTTGAGCATGTAAAAGAATTTAATAAAAATTGGAACTATTTTTCAGGAATGAATGATGACCAAGTGATGGATTTTTTAAAATCTGACATGACTTGGCACAAACCCACGCAAAGCTTTAGCTCTTCAGATAATTTTTTCAAAGTGTTATGGAATACAACTTTGAGAGATGAGTTCGATAAAGAAAAAATAAATGGAGATTATGATCATATGCGGCAATTTAAATTCGATCATAAAGATATAAAAGCTTTTGGAATATTGGGAGTTTCTGTGGGTTTAAAGTGGAAGAAAATACAAGATAAATTCAAATTACTTGTGAAAAAATTTCACCCTGATATGAATTCTGGAAATAAAAAATACGAGGAAAAACTTAAACTTATAACATTAGCTTATACTCAATTAAAAAATACCTATAGAGAAAAAATTGACACCAAATCTTAACACAGAACCAGATATTAAAGTTTCACTAAAACAAACTTTTGGAATTGATTCAGAAATGGAAGTTGACGCATTTTCAAAAAAAAATGAATACGTTCCTGAAATTGATAAAAACTATAAGTTCGATAGAGATACTACTTTAGCCATTATTTCAGGATTTGCATTTAATAAGCGAGTTTTAGTTCAAGGTTATCATGGCACTGGAAAATCTACTCACATTGAACAAATAGCTGCAAGATTAAATTGGCCTTGTATCCGTGTAAATTTAGATAGTCATGTAAGTAGAATTGATTTGATTGGAAAAGATGCTATCGTTCTTAAAGATGGTAAACAAGTAACTCAATTTAACGAGGGAATTTTACCATGGTCTATACAAAATCCAGTTGCACTTGTTTTTGATGAATATGATGCTGGTAGACCTGATGTAATGTTTGTAATTCAAAGAGTTTTAGAAGCTGAGGGAAATTTTACATTATTAGATAAAAACAAAGTAATTAAACAAAATAAATTTTTTAGATTATTTGCTACTTCAAATACTGTTGGACTTGGTGATACGACAGGTCTTTATCATGGTACGCAGCAAATTAATCAAGGTCAGATGGATAGATGGAATATTGTTACAACTTTAAACTATCTTAGCCTAGATAGAGAAATGGACATTGTTTTATCTAAAAATAAAAACTTAAATAACGCAAAGGGAAAAGAAAAGGTTGCTAACATGATAAAAGTAGCATCTTTAACCCGTAAAGGATTTATTGCAGGAGATATTTCAACAGTGATGAGCCCAAGAACGGTGTTACATTGGGCAGAAAATGCAGAGATATTTAAAGACACTGGTTACGCTTTTAGAGTAACTTTTCTTAATAAATGTGATGATATTGAAAAAAATACTATCGCAGAATATTATCAAAGATGTTTTGGTGAAGAGTTGCCAGAATCTTTGATTAATATTCAAATCTAATGAGCACTAAAGAAAATAATTTAAAAGAAAAATTCAAAATTGCTTTAACTTCTACAGCAAAAGTAATTGCTGATGATTTTGACGTAAAAAAAACAAATTCTGAAGAAAAAAAAATAAAAGAGTTTAATTTTCTAGAGATTGATAATTTAACTAGTCAAGCTGATTTTATAAGATTACGTGCAGAAACAGACTCCTCTGCTTTGAAAAAAAAATTTTGTAATGAAACAATTTACAAAAAAAATCTTCCCTCAAATACATCTTCTAGATCTCTTTATAACATAGCTGAAAAAATACGTTATGAGACTCTGGGGGGAAAAATGTTAAAAGGAATTGAGAAAAATTTTCAAGAAAATTATCATCAAATAATAAATCGTAAACGCAAAGATCAATTAAAAACTAAAGAAGATGTATCTGTATCAGAAGCATTCGAACTATATATGCTTAAGAATTTTCATAAAATTAAGCTAAATCCTCTAACAACAAAAATGCTTAATTTTTGGGAAAAAGACTTTGAGGAAGCTATAGAAAAACATAAAGAATTTTTACTTAAAAATCTTGAAGATCAAAACATTTATAGTTCAAAGTTTTCAGAAATATTGGAAGAAATGGATATTTTTCAGAGTGAAGATGAGGATGAAAGAAAAGAAGAAAATCAAGATCAAGGACAAGATAATCCATCAAATGAAGATGAAAATAATGACAAAGAAGATAATAAAGATGAAAAAGATGAAAATGTATCTGAGGCTTCATTAGATGCTGATTTTAGTGTTGATGAATTTAACTTTGACGAACAGTTATCAGACACAGAGTCAGATGAACAAAGTTCAGAACAAGTAGCTCAAAAAAAAATAGATAATATCAATTTAGATTATAAAATATTTACAACTCAGTTTGATGAAGTTGTAAAAGCTGAAAATTTAGAAAATGCAGATGAAGCAACAAAACTAAGAAGAAATTTAGATCAACAATTAATAGGCTTTCAAGATATTATAACAAAACTTGCTAATAAACTTCAAAGACAATTGCTTGCAAAACAAAATAGAGCATGGGAATTTGATTTAGAGGAGGGATTATTAGACAGTTCGAAACTTCCAAGAATTATTATGGATCCATATAATTCTTTGTCATTCAAAAAAGAAAAAGATTTAGATTTTAAAGATACAGTAGTGACTCTACTCATTGATAATTCTGGATCCATGAGAGGAAGACCAATCACCATTGCAGCTATTTGTGCAGATATTTTATCCAGAACGCTAGAAAGGTGCTCTGTTAAAGTTGAAATTTTAGGTTTCACAACTAAAAATTGGAAGGGTGGACAAAGTAGAGAATTATGGAACAAAAATTCTAAACCTAAAACACCAGGAAGATTGAACGACCTAAGACATATAATTTACAAAGGAGCAGATACCCATTGGAGACAGGCAAAAAATAACTTAGGGCTAATGCTTAAAGAAGGATTGCTCAAAGAAAACATTGATGGGGAAGCTATATCGTGGGCCTATAACAGAATTAAAAAGAGGAAAGAGGAAAGAAAAATATTAATGGTCATTTCTGATGGAGCGCCTGTAGATGACTCAACACTTTCTGTAAATTCAGGTGATTTTTTGGAAAAACATTTAAAAAAGATTGTTAAATTTATTGAAAATAAATCAGATATTGAAGTTTTGGCTATAGGAATTGGTCACGATGTTTCAAGATATTACAATAAAGCTATCAAAATTACTGACGTGAATGAATTAGGAGATGTTATGATATCTCAATTAAGCTCATTATTTGAAACAAAGAACAAATACCATTAAATATTAAATAATTCTTTATTCTTCCATCTAATAATAACTTCAGCACCACTACGTGTTTTTGAATTTCTACAATTGACTGACGCAAAATTTTTTTCTAATAATGTTTTTCCAATAAACAACCCTAGTCCTAAACCCTCTTTAGACTTATCTTTTGAATAATTTGATTTTAAATATGGTTCTCCAATTTTCGATATAATGTCTCGCGGATAACCATTACCATCATCTTCTATTGTAAGCTCTGTAAATTCACTATCACTTTTTAAATTGATAAAAATAGAATTTTTGGCAAATTTATTCGCATTTCCTATAAAGTTTCTTAGCCCATAAACTATTTCAATAGATTTACTTATTTTTTTTGGGTTAGAATCTTGATCAAAATTGAAGACAAACTCTTTTTTACTTATTTCCTTAAATGAAGAGATAATTTCATTCAAGTGATCTCGAATATTAATATCTTTATCAATAAATTCATCTTCCTCCACAGGATTTAAAGTTAATCTCTTTAAAATTTCATTACATCGCTCGACTTGGCTATTCAATAACTCTATATCTTTCTCTAAATCTTTTTGCCCCTTAAATTGTTTCATTAAATCATGTGCAATTATTGTTATTGTGGAAAGTGGTGTACCTAAAGAATGTGCGGCTGCAGCAGCTTGACCACCTAAAGATAAAAGCTCATGTTCTTTAGCCATTACCTCTTCCATTTTTCCTAATGCTTCTTTTCTTAATCTAGATTGTGTACCAAACGTCATCGCAAAATAATTTAAGAATACTAAAGCGATAATTAGAGAAACTGGGATAGAATAATAAAAATAATGATTGTTATGAAAATCACTGTTTAAATTAATTGGCAAATCTTGATAATTAAAAGTTAAAAAAACAATTATAATTATTGTTAAGATTACTAACAAAGTATTAGTTCTTAAGCTTAAATTTGATGAAGAAAAAACACTTGGTATTAATATAAAAATTACAAATGGATTAGTTATTCCTCCTGATAAATAAAGAAGGACACCTAATTGCAAAATATCTATGAATAAGAAGATAAAAGCAGATCTATCTGATAATTGTGTTTTTTTATAAATAAAAATTAAATACAAATTACTTAATATTCCTAAAAATATAATTAAATTTGAGGTAACAAAATCAAAACTAGGATTTAAAAATAAATATACAAAATTTACTGCAATTAATTGCCCAATAATTCCAATCCATCTAAGGGTTATATAAGTTGATTTTTTAAAAGAATGATATTTTGAAGTTTCAAAGAACTTCATTTTTAAATATCAAGATTTCTAACATTTATAGCATTAGAAACTATAAAATCTTTTCTTAATGCCACATCATTACCCATTAAGGTATGAATTAAACTTTGATCTTTTTTCAAATCTTTTGAGTATTGTACTTGAAGTAAATTTCTTGTTTCTGGATCTAATGTAGTACTCCATAATTCTTCTGGATTCATTTCTCCAAGACCTTTGAATCTTTGGATATTCATTTTTGATTTTTCCTCATCAATTTTTTTTGAAAAATCTTTAGATCCTTTTTTTATTTTTTTTAACTCTTTATTATTATTTATTATGTAATCCTCTAACTCCTTCTCATCTTTTATATAAATTCCTTTTGAGCCTTTGTTGATTTTAAATAACGGTGGTTGCGCTAAATAAACATGACCATTTTCGATTAATTTATTAAATGGTTTATTATTAAAAAATGTTAAAAGAAGAGCTCTTATATGAGAACCATCTACATCAGCATCCGTCATAATTATTATTTTTCCATATCTTAAATCTTTTAAATCAATTTCTTGCGCCTTTGGGTCCAATCCTAGAGCATTAATCAAAGTAACTATCTCATTTGAAGAAATCATTTTGGACAAAGCCTTTGTTCTTTGATCAGAACCATTTCCATTGCCGTTACCATTTTTTTTCACATTAAAATCTTCTACATAAGTATTAAGTATTTTCCCTCTAAGTGGTAAAACTGCTTGGTTTGCTCTATTTCTTCCTTGTTTCGCAGACCCACCAGCTGAATCTCCCTCGACAATAAATAATTCTGTTCCTTCTTGTTTGCCAATTTGACAATCAGCTAATTTTCCAGGAAGACCACTTAATTCAAGGGCTCCTTTTCTTCTTACATTTTCCCTTGCTTTTCTAGCAACATCTCTAGCCATTGCAGCTTGAATAACTTTAGCTAAAATAATTTTTGCAATTGATGGATTTTGATCAAACCAAATTGATAATTTTTCATTTACAAGGGTTTCTACTATCATCCTAACTTCTGATGAAACAAGTTTGTCTTTTGTCTGAGATGAGAACTTTGGGTCAGGAATTTTAGTTGAAAGTACGCATGTAAGACCTTCCTTAATATCATCACCTGAAATTGCTAATTTATTTTTCTTAAGTAAATTATTTTCATTAGCATATTTATTTATTACTCTGGTTAATGCACTTCTAAAACCTAATAAGTGAGTTCCACCATCTTTTTGATAAATATTATTTGTATACGGAAAGATATCTTCAGTATATCCAGCATTCCATTTTAAAGAACACTCTAATTCAATATTATTTTTTTTACCTTCAATATATATTGGTTTTCTAAATAATTCATTTCCATTCTTGTTTTGTAGCTTTTCTCTTTTTTCATCTAAAAAATCTACAAATTCAAGAACACCACCATCAAATTTAAACTCAGATATTTTTTCTTTTTTTTGACTGGAGTCAGTAAATATTATTTTAATTCCTTTATTTAAAAATGCTAATTCTCGCATTCTTTTAATAAGAATATTTGCACTAAATTTCGTTGAAGAGAAAATTTCTTTTGAAGGTAAAAAAGTAATTTGTGTACCAGTTTGCTTTGCTTTCCCTACTACCTTTAAAGGAGCTTTAGCTTCACCATTTTGAAATTCTATGTAGTGTTTTTTTCCATCTCTAAATATCTCTAACTGTAATTTTTCTGAAAGTGCATTGACAACTGAAACACCAACACCATGCAATCCACCTGAAACTTTATAAGAATCATGATCAAACTTACCACCAGCATGAAGTTGGGTCATAATTACTTCTGCTGCTGATTTTTTTTCTCCTTTATGAATATCAACAGGAATACCTCTTCCATCATCATTTACTGTAATTGTTCCATCAGAGTTAATTTTTACATTAATATTTTTACAATATCCTGCTAATGCCTCATCAATAGAGTTATCAACAACTTCATAGACCATATGATGCAAACCAGTTCCATCATCTGTATCTCCAATGTACATACCTGGTCTTTTTCTAACTGCTTCAAGGCCCTTTAAAACTTTGATGGAGTCTGCCTGATATGTGTTTTTATTTGTCATTTTTTTAATTTTTGGAAAAAGAAAATTATAACATTTTTTATAAAAATTGCTGATTTATCTTAACAAAAAAAATGTAAAATACCTAAATTACCCTTAAAAAATAAAGCTTATTTAATGGCGGAGAGAATGGGATTCGAACCCATGAAAGAATTGCTCCTTTACACGCTTTCCAAGCGTGCGCCTTCAACCACTCGGCCACCTCTCCTAAAATAACCAGTAATTTTAATACTGGTGATAAACTAATTCAAATATTTTCAAAATTAAAAGTTTTATAATCAACATAATGATGCGAGTTTCTAATTGCTTCTAATATATTTTTATTATTTTTTATTTGTGAAATATCAAATTGATATTGACGAACATTATATTTATTTTTTGATATTTTAGTTGTTTTAATATTATATTGTCTCAAAAATTTTTCCAAATCATTATTCATTTTAGAAAAATTTATAAGATAATCTGGTTTAAGTATTTTACCATCTATTTTTAAAAAATCACTTTGATTTGAAACAAGATTAATGAAATTTATAAAATCTTTCTCAGTATATTTTGGCTGTTTATATCTATAAAAAATTTTTCCAAATATATTTTTATTAAATTTTTTTTGACTAAAATTATTTATATTTTTAAATAAACTAAAAATTTTTTGATTTCTTTTATCTGCGGCTCCAAAATAGTAAGATATTATTCTGTCTAAAGGTTCTCTTACACTTATTAATATTTTTAAATCAACAAAAACCTTTTCAGGCATTAATTTTTTGTAATCATATAAATATTGGTGTTTGTTTTTAGTATAAACTCCTTCCAACCCAAACATATTTTGGTTGTCTGAAAAACCCTCTTTAAAAGTTTTTTTTTCGTTTGAGTAATTTATAAGATTATTCTCTATGAAAGTCCCACCAGTTTTAGGTGGATGCAAATATATTACTTTTAATTTATCTAAGTACATTAATATTAATATAATTAAGTTCAGTAATTATTTAAATATTTTTTTCATTTTTTTTTCTAATTCTTTTGCAATTTTATTTATTATAAATTGAGAAGGATGACTTCTATCAACATAATACAAATTATTATTCTGTTCAGATTTACAAATATTTTTTATTTTTGAACAAAAAATATCTTTGGAAACGATTTCAAAAAATTGATTACTCTGTATTTCTTGAATAGTTGATAATAAAATTTGATTGTCGTTTAAATATTTTTGAAGATTATAATTGTAATTATTTTGAATATTTCTTCTACTTTCTCTCGCTTTCAAATCAGGCAAATTATCTTTTATTTTTGGAATAGGTTGTATGAAAATTACATTTTTGTTTTTTTCTAAAATTGTTTTAATAGTTTTTTTTAAAGCTAATGATCTTTTTAATTTATCATTTTTACTTAAAGTGTCTTGAAAATAATCACCAAAAAAAATTATTGTAGACAATTTTTGATTATTTAAGATTTCTTTTAAAATTTTTTTATTTTTTTTTGAACAATTTATATCTATATGATTGTAAAATGTGAATGGTGGACAACCTAAGTAGGTATAAATAAGCGTTGATTTTTCAAATTGATTATTTATTTCTATAAACTCATCTACTGCTAAATTAGAGACACTATCACCCCAAATAGCTACTTGATTAGGATATAAATCAGCATTTATTAAACAATTTTTACCTATTTTTTTATTATGACATTTAATTTTAGGATAAATATTTTTTTCATCTTTTACATTTAAATATTTTAATGTTTGTTTTGAAAATCTATCATCGAAACCTTTAAATTTTTTTAAAATTAAAGAATAAGATAAAATTATACATAACA
>CACJDW010000006.1 GCA_902592275.1 uncultured Pelagibacteraceae bacterium | reverse complement strand
TCAAAACAGCCTGTTTCAGCTCCCCCATAACCTAGTTTTGGTATTACTTGTAAAACTTTTAAATCAGATGACATTTGATATGATTATATATTAATAGACAAAACTTATAAACGATTATGGCAAATTTCAGATTTTATCAAATATCAAATACAAAGAAAATTAGATATATTTCTAAAATTTTTAAAAATAGTTCTTTTATAGTTTTTTTGCATGGCTTTATGTCAGATCTTGAAGGAAAAAAACCAAATGCATTTTTGAAATTTGCTAAAAAAAATAAAGTAAGTTTTTTAGCACTAGAATACTCTGGTCATGGGAAATCTTCTGGAAAATTTGTAAATGGAAATATTTCAAAATGGAGTAAAGAGACTTCAATTTTAATTAGAAAATACGTTAAAAAAAAAGAATTTGTGCTAATTGGTTCAAGTATGGGCGCATGGATTTCGCTCAATCAATTCAAAATTTTCAAAAAACAGATTAAAGGATTTTTAGGAATAGGGGCTGCTCCTGAATTTTTAGAAAATTTAATGTGGAAAAAATTTACTAAAAAAATGAAAGAAGAGACAATACGTAAGGGTATTTATCAATTAAAACATGGTAATTATGAATATCCAATTACTCTACAATTAATAAAAGATGGAAGAAAAAACAAAGTCTTAAATAAGAAAATAAATTCAAATATTAAAGTAACAATGGTACATGGTGAAAAAGATGAGGCAGTTCCTGTCTCATATTCAAGAAAAGTTTTAAGATTATTTCCAAAAGCTAAGAAAAAATTAAATATTATAAAAAAAGGTGATCACAGTTTATCAAATAAAAAATGGTTAAGTATAATTTTAAAAGAGCTTAAATTATTAATTTAACTAACTTTTTTTATATCTTTTTTTAAAGTAATTGGATTTTTTAATTTATCCAACATTTCTTTAGGACACACCTGAACAAAATTATTTACTTCATCATCAAAGTTTTCAATTATTTTTTTCGATAATTGAGACTCAGTTTCTTTGAAGTGCTCACTGACTAAATTTTTTAAATATTCTTTCCAATAATCTGTCTCTACATTTTGCCAAACTACTGATTCTGGATTTACTTTCTTTTCAAATTGTTGAGATTTATCATATATAAAGGCCATTCCACCTGTCATACCAGCTGCAAAATTATCACCAACATCTCCTAAAATTACTACAGTTCCACCAGTCATATATTCACATCCATTAGAATCGCATCCTTCAATTACTGTAACTGCACCGGAATTTCTAACTGAAAATCTTTCACCAGCTTGGCCAGCAGCAAAAAGTTTTCCTGAAGTAGCTCCGTAAAGAACAGTATTTCCTAAAATTGTATTCTCATTTGAAACTAAATTGCTCTCTTCAGGTAATTTTATTGAAATAGTAGCTCCTGACAAACCTTTACCAACATAATCATTTGCATCTCCCTTTAATACAAGCTTTAAACCTTTAGAAGAAAATGCACCAAATGATTGACCTGCTGATCCTTTAAAATTTAAAACTAAAAAATTTTCATCAAGTTTTTCATAACCATATTTTTTATACAAATGATGGGAAATTCTAGTGCCTACTGCCCTATGAGTATTTTTTATTTGATATTCTTTCTCAATTTTTTCAGAATTATCTAAAGCTTGTTCAATTTCTGGCCAAATTTGTTGGTCAAGAGTATCTGGTACACTATTTATTTCTTGATCCTCACAATACCTTGGATTATTTCCAGTATCAGCTTGAACAAATAAAGGATTTAAATCTAAATCATCTAAATTTGGAGAACCTTTACTAACCTGTTTTAACAAATCTGTCCTACCAATCACTTCATTTAATGATTTAAAACCTAAATTTGCTAATATTTCTCTTACTTCACTGGCTATAAATGTAAACAAATTAACTACTTTTTCTGGAGTCCCAGTAAATTTTTCTCTGAGCTTTTCATCTTGAGTACAAACGCCTACAGGACATGTATTTGAATGACACTGCCTCACCATTATACAACCCATTGCAACTAAAGCTGTAGTAGCAACACCATATTCTTCAGCACCCATCATTGCAGCTATCACCACATCTCTTCCTGTTTTAATTCCACCATCTGTTCTTAATGTAACTTTATGTCTAAGATTATTTAAAGTTAATACTTGGTTTGCTTCCGTCAAACCCATTTCCCATGGTATTCCAACATACTTAACACTAGTCTGTGGTGTTGCTCCTGTTCCACCATTATGTCCAGAAATTAATATTATATCTGCTTTTGCTTTAGCTACACCAGCTGCAATTGTTCCTACTCCAGAGGAAGCAACAAGCTTAACTCCAATTCTTGCTTTAGGATTTATCTGTTTTAAATCATAAATTAGTTGTGCAAGATCTTCGATTGAATAAATATCATGATGTGGTGGTGGTGATATTAAAGTAACTCCAGGAGTTGAATGTCTAAGTTTAGCAATCTCCTCTGTAACTTTAAATCCTGGTAGCTGACCTCCCTCTCCAGGTTTAGCGCCTTGTGCAATTTTAATTTCTATCTCATTACAATTATTAAGATAATTAACTGTAACTCCAAATCTTGCAGAAGCTATTTGTTTAACTCTAGAGTTTGCACTGTCACCATTATCTAAAACTTTAAATCTACTTGCATCTTCACCGCCCTCTCCACTACATGAAGCGCCTTTAATCCTATTCATACCAGTTGCCAAAGTTTCATGCGCCTCTTTTGATAAAGCTCCATGAGACATGCTACCACTTCCAAATCTTTTTAAAATATTTTCTATTGGCTCAACCTCAGAAATATCTATTGGCCCACTTAATTTTTTTTCTCTGAAATCAATTAAGTCTCTAAGATTAATAGGTGGTAAGCTGTATATTCCATCCGCATATCTTTTATAGGCATCATAAGAATTAGATCCTACTGCACTTTGAAGTAAATGAATTAATTTTCCTTGATATTGATGAGTTTCACCATTTTTACGATATCTATATATACCGCCTATCGGCAATATAGTTTCAGAACTTTCGAATGCCTCTTTATGTATTTCTCTAATTTTTTTCTCTATACCCGTAAGTCCAATACCTGAAATTTTAGAGACAACTCCTGGAAAATAATCTGCAACAATTGTTCTACTTAAACCTACTGTTTCAAAGTTACATCCACCTCTATAAGAACTTAGAACTGAAATACCCATCTTAGACATGATCTTTAATAAACCTGCGTTTACTGATTTTATGTATCTCTCTACACATTCATCAAAGCTAAATTGACCAAATAATTTCTTTTCATGACGCTGAAATAAACTATCAAATGCTAAGTATGGATTTACAGTAGTTGCTCCAACTCCTATTAAGGTTGCAAAAGAGTGTGTATCTAAAGCCTCTCCAGATTGAACATTTATTGATACATATCCTCTTAGTTTTTTTTCAATAAGGAATGAATTAATTGATCCAACTGCTAAAAGCATTGGTATTGGAAGTTTTAAGCTAGAAAGCTCTTTGTCACTTAAAATCAATTGAGTAACTCCCTGTCTTACTGCAATTTCAGCTTCTTTTTGAATTTTTTTAATTGAATCAAATAAAGTTTCTTCCTCAGAAAAAGTACAATCAATTATAGATGAATTGTTACCAAAAAAATTTATAAATTTTTCAAACTGAGAATTTGATAATATTGGACTATTTAAAACATAAATATTTTGCTTTGTTAAATTATCAAAATTTAAAATATTTCCAAGATTTCCAAATCTTGTTTTCAAACTCATAACCTTGTTTTCTCTTAAAGAGTCTATTGGTGGGTTTGTGACTTGACTAAAATTTTGTCTAAAAAAATGGTACAATGGTCTATACCTATCTGACAAAACAGCCAATGGTGTATCATCCCCCATAGATCCAGTTGCTTCTTTAGCATCTTCTGCCATAGGATGCAGTATGAGCTCAAGATCTTCTAGACTTATTCCAAAAGTATATTGCCTTCTTCTTAAATCATCTCCCGAAAAAGAATTTTTTTCATCTGAAATAGTTAACTTGTCATCTAGGTCGATAATTTGTGAATTAAAGTGTTTATACTCTTTGGCTAAATAATCTTTTATTTGCTTGTTTGTAAATACTTTACCTTTTTCTATTCTAACTCCAATTATTTCCCCCGGACCCAATCTTCCCTTTGACAAAATTCTTTTTTCATTTAATTCAATCATTCCTGTTTCAGAACCTGCAAATAATAATTTGTCTTTTGTAATTGCGTATCTTAAAGGTCTTAATCCATTTCTATCATTTGCAGCTATAACCCACTCATTGTCAGTTCCAGCAATAGCAGCTGGTCCATCCCATGGCTCCATTGTACTGTTTAAAAAATTAAATAATTGTTGGTGATCTTTTGGTAGAGTTTTATTTTTTTTAGACCATGCGTCTGGAACTAACATGAGCTTCGCCAAAGGCGCAGGCTGACCAGATATATTTAATAATTCAAAAACATTGTCTAATGCAGCAGAGTCTGATGCTCCCTGTTGTATAACAGGTTTTAAGTTCTCAACATCGTCAAAAAGGGGACTGTTCATCTCTTGTTCATGAACTTTCATCCAATTTTTATTTCCTCTATAAGTATTTATTTCTCCATTATGCGCTATAGCTCTAAAGGGTTGAGCTAAATTCCAGCTAGGCGCTGTATTTGTTGAAAATCTTTGATGAAAAATAGCAAACCTTGAAACAAATCTCTCATCTTTTAAATCAAGGTAGAAATCTGAGATAGCTTCAGCTAAAAACATCCCCTTGTAAATGATAGATTTAGAACTCAATGAACAAATATAAAAATTGTTTAAAGATTTTTTAAAAGCTTCATTTTCTATCTTTCTTCTAGTTTCATAAATTTTTCTCTCTAAATCTTTATTTGTTAATTCTGGATTATAAGGTTTAAACAATACTTGGATAATTTCAGGCATTGTTTGGAATGCCTTTTCTCCTAAAACTTTTGGATTAACAGGAACTTGTCTCCAACCGTAAATACTAAAATCATTTTTTGTTAATTCACTTTCTACAATAGTTTTGCAACTTTCTTGCGCTGCGTAATCATTCCGAGGCAGAAATATCATACCCACACATATTTCAGAATTGTCATGTGAGTGTCCTGTCACTTCTATCTTTTCAATGAAGAAATCTTTTGGTATTTCAACATGAATTCCAGCTCCGTCACCAGTTTTCCCATCGGCATCTACAGCGCCTCTATGCCAAACTGCTTTTAACGCTTCAATACCATACTCTACAACTTTACGAGATTTTTTACCTTCAGTTGATGCAATTATGCCAACACCACAAGCATCATGCTCCATGTCTTCTGAATAAACATTATTTTCTTTCAAAAGGTGAAGGTTCTTTTTATAATTTTCCATTAAGCCACTCTTTTTTCCACTTTAGTTTTACTCTCTAGATAAGTTTTAATTGATGCTGCTGCATCTCTTCCATCTTTTATCGCCCAAACAACTAATGAAGCCCCTCTAACTATATCGCCAGCAGCAAATACCCCTTTAATATTCGTTTCCATAGTATCAAAATCTGTTTTAATAGTTCCCCACTTTGTTACTTGTAATTCACTACTATCAAATAAATTTGGTAAATCCTCAGGATCAAAACCTAGTGCTTTGATGACCATATCTGCTTTTGTTTCATAACTTGAGCCTTCTTGTACTTGTGGCTTTCTTCTTCCTGTCTCATCTGGATCACCTAATTTAATTTGATCTACAATTATTTTTTCTACCTTATTTGTACCTTTAAATTCTTTAGGACTTGATAACCAAACAAACTCAACACCTTCTTCTTCTGCATTTGCAACTTCTCTAGCAGATCCTGGCATATTTTCTTTATCTCTTCTATACAAACATTTAACAGATTTTGCCTTCTGTCTTATAGAAGTTCTTACACAATCCATTGCTGTGTCACCTCCACCGATTACAACAATGTCTTTACCTTCTGCGTTTAAAATTCCTTTATCAAACAACTCAACATCATCTCCTAGACCTTTCTTATTAGATGCTGTTAAAAAATCCATTGCAGGAAAAATATTATCAAGATCATTTCCAGGTAAGTTTACTTCTCTTGCTTTATAAACTCCTGTAGCAATTAAAATTGCATCGTGTTTTTTTCTCAATTGATCTAAGCTTGCATCCTTACCAACTTCAAAATTTTGAACAAATTCAATTCCTCCATCCTTTAAGAGTTTTGTTCTTCGCTCTACAACTTCTTTTTCTAATTTAAAATTTGGAATTCCATAAATTAATAATCCTCCTGCTCTATCATATCTATCGTAGACAGTAATTTTATACCCATTTTTTCTTAATTGTTCTGCAGCAGCTAAACCAGCAGGACCTGCTCCTATAATTCCTACGCTTTGATTTTTTTCATTTGTTACCTTAATTGGTTTTACCCAGCCCTCAGCCCAAGCATTATCTGTAATATATTTTTCTACTGATCCAATAGTTACTGTTCCATGACCAGACTGTTCAATTACACAATTTCCCTCGCACAATCTATCTTGGGGGCAAATTCGGCCACAAACTTCAGGCATATTGTTTGTACTTTGGGATAATTCATACGCCTCTTTTAATCTTCCCTCTGCTGTGAGTTTAAGCCAATCTGGAATGTTGTTACTTAGAGGACAATGAACTTGGCAAAAAGGTACTCCACATTGAGAACATCTACTTGACTGTTCCTTGGCTTTTTCATTGATATACTCGTCATAAATTTCGTTAAAATCTTTCTTTCTGGTATCAACTTCTCTTTTAGGTGGAGTTTGTTGACCTATTTTAACAAATTTAAGCATTTTATCTGGCATAATATTATTTAAGTTTCGGCAAAATATACCCTGATTTATGTATATAAAGCATAAAATAGGTCATACATATTTACCTTAATTTTTAAATTATTAGCGCCAATGAACAAGTTTTTAATTATTGCATAGCTATTATGCTTAAATCGAATTGTTTTAAATAAATACTTTATAAGTTACGAAGAAATAATGTTTCAAAATATTATAGAAGTTTTAATTCTCTCTGCAATTCAAGGAATATCTGAATTTCTTCCTATTAGTTCCTCTGCTCATTTAATTTTGGTTTCTACTTTATATGAATTTAAATCTAGTTCTTTACTTATTGATATCAGCCTCCATCTAGGTTCTCTAATAGCAATAATTTATTTTTTTAAAGATGAGTTGTTTGATATCAGAAAAAATAAAAGAATTTTAAATTTAATTGTATTAGGATCTATTCCATTAATAATTGTTGGATACATACTTTATAGTACAAATTTAATTTATCAGTTAAGAAATTTAGAAGTCATTGCTTGGACTACTTTTATATTCGCAATAATTTTATACATCACAGACAAAAATCGATTCGATAAAAAAATTTCTTCAAATTTAAATTTTCAGTCAATAATATTTATAGGTGTTTTCCAAATTTTCTCACTTGTACCCGGAGTGAGTAGGGCAGGAATTACTATAACAGCAGCGAGAATTTTAAAATTTAATAGAGTAGATTCAAGTAAGATATCTTTTTTACTTTCAATCCCAGCATTGGCTGGAGCTAGTGTCTTAAGCTTAAAAGATGTTTTTGAACAATCAATCCAGTTTAATTACTTAGTTGTTATTGGAATTATATCTTCTTTTATTTTTTCTTTTTTAACTGTTAAATTCTTTTTAATTTATATAAATAAATTTTCAATGAATGCGTTTGTAATTTATAGAATAATAATCGCTTTAATTTTATTTAGTTTAATTTATTAAGTATATTTCTTTTTAATTAAAGGCAGTAATTGAGACAAGAGAACTCCGCATAGAATAAAAAAGCATCCAAGTAAATTATTAACATCTAGAATTTGATTTAAAATAAACCAAGCAGCTATAGTCGCAAATACACCTTCAAGAGAAAAAATTATAGCTGCAGGTGCTGGAGTAATATTACGCTGGGCATAAATTTGTAATACAAATGCAAATCCACCAGACAATATACCCGCATATAAAATTGAATAAATTTCCATTAAAATATTGCTGAAAATAAATTCTTCATAAATAATTCCAATTATAAATGAAAAAATAGCCACAATTAAAGTCTGCGCAGCTCCTAAGGTAAGTGGCAGATTGTATTTAGTTATAATGATCCCAGTAAAAATGATATGAGTACTCCAAAATAGAGCTCCGAGAACAACTAAAGTATCTCCTAATCTTACTGTTGCATCATGAAAATTTGTTAATAAATATCCTCCAATTAAACATAGAACTACAGAAGGCCATACACTCCAATGCATTGATTTTTTACCAAACAAAAAAATGATAATCGGTACCATTGGCACATAAAAAATTGTAAAAAACGCAGCATTTGCAACATCTGTATAAAGCAAAGCAACTTGTTGTAGTGCTGAGCCTAAAAATAAAGAAATTCCAATTAATAATGAATAAATTATGAAAGTTTTTTTATCTAATTTAAATTCTGATTTAAAATTTTTTAATTCAAATAAAATCATAAGTGGAATTATGGCTAGAAAACCAACAAAAAACCTCACAGCATTAAATGTAAAAGGGCCAATATTATCCATGCCCGTATCTTGGGCAACAAAAGTTGTTCCCCAAATAAAAGTGCACAATAAGGCACTAAATAATGATATGGATTTACTCATTTTTAATTAGACAGCTAGTTTATAGGCAAAATTTTTGCCTAAGTTTTCTTTTAGATCATTATTAAACCTAGCTGCTTCTGCACCATCAATAATTCTGTGATCATAAGATAAAGAAATTGGCAGCATAGTCCTAGTTTGAAACTTTCCATTCATAAAAATTTGTTTTTTTTCCGATCTTCCTACTCCTAATATAGCAACTTCAGGATAATTAATTATAGGAGTAAAAAATGAACCTCCTATGCCACCTAAACTAGTAATCGTCATCGAGCCGCCAAACAATTCTTTTTTATCAATTTTTAAATTTCTACAAAGTTCACTTACCTCTTTTAATTCTTTACTAATCAGAGAAATTTTTTTGTTATTTGCATTTCTTATTTTTGGAACCATTAATCCATTTGGCGTATCAACTGCTATCCCAATATGGTAATATTTTTTTAAAGTCATTTTTCCAGTCTCAATTTCATCGATAGAAGAATTAAAACTAGGAAATTTCTTAAGAGATGCAACTAAAGCCTTTATTATAAATGCTAGAGGTGTAATTTTAATTTTTTCTCCAGTATACATATCTGTTAATGAACTTCTAAAACTTTCCATCTCCGTTATGTCGGCTTCATCATGATTTGTAACATGAGGAATTGTTGTCCATGAATTTGTAAGATATTTTGATGATAATTTTTTTACTCTTGGTATGTCTTTAATTTCTATTTCACCAAAATCAGAATGTTCAAATTCGTTTTTAATTTTATCTGGTTTACTATCTTTTACTACAACGTTATTTTTTGAATTAGATGAAACAAATTTTTTAATATCATCTTCAACAACTCTGCCATCTTTTTGACTTCCTGCTACTTGATTAATATCTACACCAAGTTCTCTAGCAAATTTTCTAGCTTTTGGACTTGCAGATGAAATGTCTGAAATATTATTTTTAGAAAATGTTTTTTCTTGGATTTCAGGTTTTATTACCTCAATATTTTTTGACTCTTTTTCAATTTCTGGTTTTTCTTTAACCTCTTCCTTTTTAACTTCTGTATCACTATCTAAAGTTAAAATTAAGTCGCCCTCAGAAACTTTGTCTCCTACTTTTATTTTTAAATTTTTAATTTTACCTTTTAAATTTGATGGTATTTCTACGCTAGATTTATCACTTTCAATTGTTATTAGGGCATCATTTTTTTTAATTGATTGACCTTCGGTAACTAATACCTCAATAACCTCAACATCTTTAAAATCTCCAATATTAGGTACTTTAATCTCAGTTTCTGACATTATAATTTTGTTGGCATTGGTTTGTTAGTATCAATATTATACTTCTTAATTGCATCTTTTGCATATTTAGAAGTTATAAGCTGTTCTTTTGCCAAAATACTTAAACCGTAAGCAACCAAATGTTCTTTATCTACCTCAAAAAATTTTCTTAAATTTTTTCTTGTATCACTTCTTCCAAAACCATCCGCTCCTAATGAATAAAAACTTTTATTAGTATAAGATCTGATTTGATCAGAATTCATTCTCATATAATCAGATGCAGCCATAATTGGGCCTTCTGTTTGACCCAGACATTGCTCAACATAAGATTTTTTAGGTTCTTTATCTGGGTTCAAAAGATTATATCTTTCTACTTCCATTCCATCTTTTCTTAATTCATTAAAACTTGTTACACTCCATATCTCGCTGTCAATTTGATAATCATTTTGTAAAATCTCTGCAGCAGAAATCATTTCCCTTAAGATGGTTCCTGATCCTAAAAGTTGGATTTTAGTTTTTTTGTATTTATTAAATTCTTTTATTTTATACATACCCTTTAAAATGCCTTCCTCACAATTTTTATCTTTTGGCATTTCTGGATGTGAGTAATTTTCATTCATTGTTGTAATATAATAAAAAACATTCTCATTTTTCTCGTGCATTCTTCTTAAACCTTCTCGAAAAATTACCGCTAATTCATAATGAAATGTAGGATCATAAGTTACACAATTTGGAATAGTTGATGCAATTAAATGACTATGCCCATCCTGGTGTTGTAAGCCTTCTCCAGCTAATGTTGTTCTTCCAGCTGTTGCACCTACCAAAAATCCTCTAGCCTGACTATCCCCAGCTGCCCAAGCTAGATCTCCTATTCGTTGGAAACCAAACATTGAGTAAAAAATATAAATTGGGATCATTTCGATATCATGATTAGTGTATGCTGTGGCTGCAGCAATCCATGAAGACATAGCACCTGCTTCATTAATACCCTCCTCTAAAACTTGACCACTTTTATCTTCTCTATAAGAACTTAATTGAGCTGCATCTTCAGGTTCATATTTTTGCCCCTCATGTGCATAAATTCCAATTTTTTGAAAAAAACCTTCCATACCAAATGTTCTTGCTTCATCAGGAATAATTGGAACTAATCTAGGAGATATATTTTTATCTCTTAATAAATTAGTTAGCATTCTCACAAGTGCCATTGTAGTGGACATTTCTTTTTCACCAGTCGATACTTTCATAAAATCAAAAATATCTTTTGAGGGTGCTTTTATTGGTTTTGCAAAAGTAGATCGTTCAGGTAAAAATCCACCTAATTTAATTCTTCTTTCTTTAAGATATTTTATTTCAGGTGATTTTTCATCAGGCTTAAAATATTCAATATTTCTTACCTGTTCATCTGTTAAAGGAACATCGAATCGATCTCTATAATACATCAAGTCATCAACATCTAATTTTTTAGTTTGATGAGTAGTATTTACACTTTCACCGGATTTTCCCATTCCATAACCTTTAATAGTTTTAGCAATAATTACTGTTGGGCTTCCTTTATTTTTAGTTGCCTTATCATATGCAGCAAAAACTTTATGAGGATCATGTCCTCCTCTATTGAGTCGCCATATATCTTTATCAGACATGCTTGAAACTAATTCTAATGTTTCAGGGGATTTTCCAAAAAACTTTTCTCTTACATAAGCGCCGTCTCTTGCTTTCATTGCTTGATACTCACCATCTACTGTCTCATTCATAATTTTTACTAATTGACCAGTTTTATCGTTGGCTATCAATGAGTCCCAATACGATCCCCAAATTACCTTTATTACATTCCACCCAGATCCTCTAAAACTTCCTTCAAGTTCTTGAATAATTTTTCCATTACCTCTAACTGGACCGTCCAATCTTTGAAGATTGCAATTAATTACAAAAATTAAATTATCTAAATTCTCTCTTGCAGCCAGCCCAATCGCTCCCATTGACTCTGGCTCATCCATTTCTCCATCACCTAAAAAGGCCCACACTTTTCTTCCTTCATCTTTAATCAAACCTCTATTGATTAAATATTTCATGTATCTGGCTTGATATATAGCAAGCATCGGGCCTAACCCCATCGATACTGTGGGGAACTGCCAAAATTTTGGCATTAACCATGGGTGTGGATATGACGATAGACCTCCAGGCTTTACCTCTTGTCTAAAACTATCTAATTGTTTCTCATTTAATCTACCTTCTAAGAATGCCCTTGCATACATTCCTGGAGCACTATGCCCTTGGAAATAAACTAAATCTCCACCAAATTTATTATTTTTTGCTCTCCAAAAATGGTTCATGCCAACATCGTATAATGTTGCAGCAGATGCAAATGTACCAATGTGTCCACCAAGTTCAGGGTGTTTTTTATTTGCTCGAACTACCATCGCTGCTGCATTCCATCTAATTAACGATCTAATTCTTCTTTCAATATTTTGATCACCACTAGACTTTACTTCAGCCTCTGGGGGTATTGTATTAATGTAAGGTGTGTTTTGAGTATAAGGAATATTCGCTCCTTCTCGATAAGCTTTGTTAATTAGTTCTTTAATCAAAAAATGAGCTCTTTGATTACCATCTTTTGAAATAACTGCTGACAAAGACTCCAACCAATCTTGAGTTTCAAGCGGATCAATATCAGTCCCATTAACCACTTGTATTGTAGATTGTTTTTTCTCAATTATTGGTTGAGATATAATTTTTTCTTCCTCTTTTTTTTCAGCCATTACTTCTTCAGCTTGTTTAATTATATTTTCTGTATCTTTTGGAAGAGTACTTTCTGATGATGTTTTTGGTGATGATGTAAGATTAAGCAATAAATCACCTTTAGAAACTTTATCACCAACTTTAACTGCTAAACTATCTACTTTTCCAGCAATTGTAGAAGGGATTTCAACACTTGATTTGTCACTTTCAATTGTAACTATTGGATCATTTTCTTTAATTTGATCACCAGGTTTTACAAGTATCTCTATAACCTCAACATTTTCAAAGTCACCAATATCAGGAACAAGTAATTTTTCGCTCATTATTTTAAAAGGGTTTATATACCTAAATAAGAGTATATTTAATGTTATTTTAGCACATAAATTAATCTTTTGGAGTAAAGCTGTATTTTAATTGTACAAAATTTGTTAATAAAATCAAAAAATACAGTAACTTTGATATATTTAAAAAAATTAATTAGGGACCGCTGGCCAAATTGGATAAGGCGCTCGGCTACGAACCGGGAGATTCCAGATTCGAGTTCTGGGCGGTCCACCAAAAAGGAAACAAAATGTTTAATTGGCTTTTGAATGCATCTTTGCAAAAATCAGTAATATATTTTTTTATAATTATTTTAGTTATTTTATTAATTTTAACATTTATATTATAAAAAATTATGAGCAATCAATTTGAGCAAATAAGTATTAAGCCTGGATTTATGAAACACAATGGGGGTGTTTTATTTAAAGCTATTTCAGAAAATGAATATGAATTTAAATCTATAATTAATGAAAATCATTTAAATGCTGCTGGAATAACTCATGGGGGTTACTTATCTGCTTTAATAGATGCAGGAGCAGGAACAGCCGCACATAGAGCTGCAGGAAATGCTCCATGTGTAACTATATCTTTAGATATAAAATTTATAGGCGCTTCAAAAGTTGGAGATGAAATTATTGGACATACAAAAATTTTAAAAAAAACAAATACTCTCGTGTTTTTATTTTGTGAACTAAAGTGTAATGATAAAATAATTACATCTGCATCTGGAGTTTGGAAAATTATTAAAATAAAGCCTTCTAATTTAGGTCCAGGTGGGTAATTTTACTCTTTTCTTTTTAAGTTAAAGTAGCCAAATACTACTAACAATAATATTGCTATAGGATAAACGATATTTTTGGATGGTCTATCTGAATTTTCAATTTTAAATTCACTTATATAGTCTCCCATTTCAAAACCACTTTTTTTTGCTTCTCCATTCCATTTCAAATTATCAACAACAACTTTATCATCTTGTTTCATTAATGTAATTCCATAGTCCTCTAAAGTAAATTTATCTTCAAAAGTATTTTTTGATATCACAAATAACTTATATCTTTCTCCGTATAAACTAGGCCTTGTTATTTTAATTTGAATTTCTTTTGTTGAGTCTAATTTCATTGAATTAATTTTAGTAATTTCCTCATAATTGTATTTTGGATAAAATTTGTTTAAAACAAAGTCGGGTGATAACAAGGAAATAGAAATTACTAAAAAAATAATTATTTCATACCATTTAAGTTTATTAATAAACCATCCTTGAGTGGCTGAGGTAAATACTAAAATCCCAATTAAAGAAGTTATAATTACAATCAATCCATGCCAAATATTTTCAATACCAATAAGTAAAAGTTCATGGTTAAATAAGAATACAATTGGCAAAATTCCTGTTCTTAAACTATACCAAAAAGCTTGCACCCCTGTTCTTAAGGGATCTCCACCAGATATTCCTGCAGCTGCATAAGAGGCAAGTCCCACTGGTGGCGTTACATCAGCCATTAAGCCAAAATAAAAGACAAATAAATGAACTGCAATTAACGGAAAAATAAAACCTGAGGCATTCCCAACATCCACCAACACAGTCGCCATTAAAGAAGCAACAACAACATAATTTGCCGTTGTTGGCAAACCCATTCCTAAAAGTAAGCACAAAATAATTGTTAAAAATAATAATATAGTAACGTTATCTTTAGCTATAGATTCTATAACTATTATTAAATTAGTACTTAAGCCTGTAGATCCAACTGCACCAACAATAATTCCTGCAGTTGCAATCGCTATACCAACAGCAACCATATTTAAAGCGCCTTTTTCAAAACCAACTATTGTTTGATTAAACCATTCTTTAAGAGCATCTTTTTTAATTTCATTTTTAATTAACAAATTTATTAAATTGACTAAAACCAAAGTAATGGTTGCATAAAAAATTGAATATGAGGCAGTAAATCTTAAATAAACCAAAGTATAAATTAAAACAAAAATTGGTATTAAAAAATGTATCCCAGATAAAAAAGTTTTTTTTAAATGAGGAACATCTGCATCATCCATTCCTTTGAGATTTAATTTTAAAGCTTCTAAATGTGAAATATAAAATAATGCTATGTAAGAAATAATTGCTGGTAAGAAAGCATGTTTAACTATTTCAAAGTAAGTTACACCAATAAAACTTGCCATTACGAATGCAGCCGCGCCCATGACAGGTGGCATGATCTGACCATTGACTGATGAGGAAACCTCGATAGCACCAGCTTTTTCTTTTGAAAAACCAGTTTTTTTCATAATTGGAATTGTAAAAGTTCCAGTAGTAACTGTGTTTGCAATTGAAGATCCCGAAATTAATCCAGTCATACCTGAGCCTAATATTGCTGCCTTTGCAGGTCCTCCTCTCATTTTTCCAACCATTGCAAAAGCAAGATCTAAAAAATATTTTCCACCACCAGCAGTTTCAAGCAAAGCGCCAAATAAAACAAATAGGAAAATAAAATCTACTGATACCCCAATTGGAATTCCAAAAATTGCTTCTTGATCAAGCCATTGGAAGCCTACAAGTCTATTTAAAGACAAACCACCATGAGAAATTATTTCAGGTGCATACCTTCCAAAGTATGAAAACAATAGAAAACAACTAGCTATAATTACCAAAGGTAAACCAATTGCTCTTCTGGTGGCCTCTAAAAGAATTAAAATTCCACATCCTCCTAAAATCAATTCTAATGGAAAATTTAATGTTTCTGAAATCTTCAGATTTAAAAGAACACCCCCTCTTTCAACCAACTGATCATAAAAAAAATAAATATAAAGACACGATATCGCTCCCATAAAACTGATCAAAACATCAAAAAACGAAATTTTCTTACCTTTTGAGATTGGGTAAATTAAAAAGGCTAAAGTTAAAGCAAAACCTAAATGAATTGCTCTTGCTGGCAATCCCTTAAACATTCCAAAATTTAGCATAAATGGAAATGGTGAAGCGTACCAAAGTTGAAATAGTGACCAAATAATTGCTATTGCTGAAACAATTTTTAAATGAAAACCAGTAATATTTCTAGTTGGTGATAAGTCTTCGCTTATTTTATTTTTAATTTTACTGCTGATTGAGTCGCTCATCAAAATTATTCATACCATAAAAAAAAGGCCCGGTAAAAATTACCAGGCCTTTTTAATTAATAAAAAATGGATTACATTAACCCAGCTTCTTTATAGTATTTTATTGCACCTGGATGTAATGGAGCAGATAAACCATCTTTAATCATGTTTTTCTTTTCCAAGAATCCAAATGCTGGATGTTGTTTTTTGAAATCATCAAAATTTTCCATCACAGCTTTTGTAACTAAATAAACAAGCTCTTCAGAAACATCTGCAGAAGTAACAACAGTAGCTTTTACACCAAAAGTTGTAGCATCTTTTTTCTGACCTGTGTAAGTTCCTTTAGGTATTACTGCCTGTGCATAATAATCTGCACCATCAATTAAACCTTGAACCTCAGAACCTGTTAAATTAATTGGAGATGCTTTTGCTGCACAAGTTGCTGCTTGTTCCATAGCACCATTTGGAAATCCAACAGAATAACCAAATGCATCTATTTTTCCGTCACATAGCGCCTTAACTTGTTCAGAAGATGTAAGTTCAGTTGTTGATTTAAAGAAACTGTTATCAACACCCATTGCTTTCATCAGTTCTTCCATAGTTCCTCTTTGACCTGAACCAGGATTACCGATGTTAACTACTTTTCCTTTTAATCCAGCAAAATCTTTAATTTTTGCTTTTTTTCTAGCCCAAATTTGAAAAGGCTCATTGTGAACTGAGAAAACTGCTCTCAAATTACTAAATTGTTTTCCTTCCCATTTACTAGATCCATTAACAGCATGATACTGCCAGTCTGATTGCGCTACACCAAATTGGAATTCTCCAGCTGCTATCTGACCAATATTGTAGTTAGATCCACCAGTGGATGGAGCAGTACATCTATAAGCTTTAGCTGTACCTTTTTTTCTACCATGTTCAGCACTAATTGCTGATTTGTGAAGCATTTTACATATAGCGTTCCCTGTTTGGAAGTATACTCCTGTAGGTCCGCCTGTTCCTATCGTAAAGAACTCAGCTGATTTAGCAACAGTTGTCAAAGACAATGATGCAAATAAAATCAGTAAAGCACTTGATAGAGATGTGATTATTTTTTTCATTGTTTACCCCTCTATTTATATGTCGTTATTTTTATAAGTTTATTCTAACAAAAAATAATCGTAGGTGTACAGAGTGATTTTATAAGTTTTCTGACCAATTCTTTAGTTTATTAACACCTTCTACTACTTTTGGCGCAAACTTATTAATTAAATTTTCATCAATTTTTTTTGTTTCATCAATATTGTTCATAAACTCTTGTCCATCAAAATCTGTAAAACTTAACCTTGCTAACATTTTATCTGGATTAAACCCAAAATCAGAACCTGGTAATAAAGCAACTCCAGTATTATTTAATATATCCTTACACATTTCTGATGAAGTTTTAAATTTGTTATTTAAAAATTCTGGCATTAAATAAAACCCTCCTTCAGGCTCATTAATCAATACCTTATTTGATTTTAAATTTGAAAAAACATATTTACCAACTGCACTTAAAATATTTACTGATTTTGTAATATAATTTGAATGATCATTTTCGTAAGCTTTGATTGCTGCATACTGAATAGGCGCGCTCACAGCAGAAAAAGTTTCACTAGCTAATACATTGATCATATTTTTTATATTATTCAATTCATCTGGAATTATAAAATAACCAAGTCTCCATCCTCCTGCACCACACCATTTACTAAGTCCAGTACTAATAATAGTTTTTTCAGGACAATAACTTGAGATAGATTTAAAATTTTTCGAAAATGTTAATTCTGAGTATATTTCATCTGATAATATTATAAGATTATACTTTTTGGCAATTTCTGAAATTTCTTCTAATTTGTTACAAACCTGTCCAGAAGGATTGTTCGGTGAATTTAAAAATAATAAATAATTTTTATCTTTATCTTTTGATATGATTTTCTCAATTTGTGCTCCGGTAGGAAACCAGTTGTTTTCTCTTTCTGTTTGGAGAATTTGAGTTTTATTTCTCCCTAAAATAGCTTGTGGTGCATATGAAACCCAACTGGGTGCTGGCAATATAATTTCACCATCAAAAATTACATGTAATAAAAACATTAATTCTTTAGATCCTGGTCCAATAATTACATTGTTAGCTTTGTAGTTATAATTTTTCTTTTTAGATGAATATTTCGCTACAGCTTCCCTTAATTCCTCAAGGCCCTGCATGGGTAAATATTTGTTTTGATAGGCATTACTTTTTAATTCTTCAACTACATCCTCAGGTACTTTAAATGGTGATTGTCCAAAACCAAATTTAAAGATTTTTTTTCCTTGTTGTTCTAATTGTTTTGAAGTTTCATTAATTGCAAGAGTAGATGAGGGCTTTAGGTCTTTGACAAAATTTTTTAACATTTAATTGCTCAATTCTTTTAAATTATTAAATTGTTCAAGAGCTTCGGGATTTGCTAAAGCTTCAATGTTTTTAATTTGACTTCCTTCTATCTTACTTTTAACTGCAAGTTCAACTATTTTGCCACTTTTTGTTCGAGGTATATCTTTTACAACAATAATTTTACTTGGAACATGTCTAGGAGATGCATTTTTTTTTATTTGTAATTTAATTTTGTTGATTAATTCTGCTGTTAATGAATAATTTTTGCTCATTACAATAAATAAAACTATTCTAACATCATTATCCCATGATTGTCCTACAACAATAGACTCTTTTATTTCTTTAAACTTTTCAACTTCTGAATATATCTCTGCTGTTCCAAGTCTTACACCTCCTGGATTTAAGGTGGTATCTGATCTTCCATGAATTATATATCCACCACTATTTTTTATCTCTGCGTAATCTCCATGGTGCCATATGTTTTTAAATCTATTAAAATAAGCACTCTTAAATTTAATATCATTTTTATCATTCCAAAACTTTAAAGGCATTGATGGAAAAGGATTTTTACAGACAAGTTCTCCTTTACTATTTTTTAAAGACTTCCCTTTATCACTTAAAACATCTACATCTAAAGCCAAACCATTGTTTTGTATTTCTCCTATATTTACTGGCTGATATAAATTTCCTAACACAAAGCACGAAACAATATCGGTACCACCAGAAATAGATGACAAGTGTACATTTTTTTTAATATGCTTATAAACATATTTGAAACTTTCTTCTGAAAGAGGTGAGCCAGTTGAACAAATTGTTCTTAGTTTATTTAGTTTAAATTTATATTTTAATTTTGGTTTAAATTTTCTTAAAGCATCTACATACTTCGCACTTATTCCAAATAAAGTTATTTTTTCTCTTTGTGCTATTTTCAAAAGCAAATCAGCAGATTTAAACATTGGAGATCCATCAAAAAGAACAATAGATGCCCTCGATGCTAATGAACTAACTAACCAATTCCACATCATCCATCCACATGTGGTAAAATAAAAAACGTTATCATTTTCTTTAATATTACAATGTAATTGATGTTCCTTCATATGCTGGATTAAGACACCACCAGATCTATGACAAATACATTTAGGTTTTCCAGTAGTTCCACTTGAATATAATATTGCTAATTCTGTTTCAAAATCAAATCTTTTAAAATTAATTTTTTCAGCATTAGTTTGGATTAATTTATTCCATTTAAAAAAATTAATTTTTTTAAATTTAAATTTATTTTTAATAAATTTTTTGCCAGGGTAATTACTAATTACAACACTTTTAATTGATGGGATAAATTTTAAAATCTCTGGAAGTCTTTTTAAAACATCTATTTTTTTTCCATTATAAAAATACTGATCTGTGATGAATAAAACTTTTGGATTAATTTGAGAAAATCTTTCTATAACCCCTTTAGAACCAAAATCAGGACTACAAGAAGACCAAATACCTCCCAAAGAAGTTATAGCAATGAATGCTTCAACAGTTTCAATAGTATTTGGCATATATGCAGCTACTCTATCTCCCTTTTTAATATTTATTTTTTTTAGAAACTTTGAAATTTTATTAGTATTTAAATTTAATTGTCTCCATGATCTTTCTTCTCTAAATCCATTTTCACTAATAAAGGTTACTGCTTTTTCATTGTTGTTTTTAGATAATAAATTTTCACCAAAATTTAGTCTGCTACCTGGTAAAAATAAATTTTTATAAAAAGTCTTTGATTTTCTAAAATTTTTATTACTTTTAATTCCCTTTATTTTGCTAAAATCCCAAAATCTACTCCAAAACTCAGGTGAATTTTTAATACTCCAATTTAATAATTTTTTATAATTTCTGTTAAATTTTATTTTTAATTTTTTTGAAATGTAATTTTCAAAAGCAAATAAATTTGAATTTTTTTTTTCAATTAGAGGGGGTTGCCAAAGTTTTTTACTCATTTTATTAAATTAAATTACTGTTATAGAATTAATCTTATTTATGATAATCTCACTAACATTTAAAAGAAAATGAGAACTTTTTGCCCTCCGATTCGGTCATGTTTTAGTCTATTTTTGTTCTTTAGCAGTAACAATATCTGGTAGGTAAAAAAAAAGAAGCACAAAAGATAGAAATGACTAAAAATAAAATTACAGCTGTTCTCGGTCCTACTAATACAGGCAAAACCCATCTTGCTATCGAAACCATGCTTTCTTTTGAAAGCGGTATGATTGGATTTCCACTTAGATTACTTGCAAGAGAAGTATATGATAAAGTAATCAAGAAAATAAGTTTAGATAAAGTTGCGCTTATAACTGGAGAAGAAAAAATAATTCCATCTAACGCTAAATATTTTTTATGCACAGTTGAGTCTATGCCAATTGACAAACATCTAGAGTTTGTTGGCGTAGATGAGATTCAAATGTGCTCTGATCATGAAAGAGGTCATATTTTTACTGACAGACTTTTAAATATGAGGGGAGAAAAACTTACAATGTTAATGGGTTCAAGTACCATTAAAAATATTATTTCAAAATTAGATGCAGATATTGAATTTATAAATAGAGAACGACTATCTAAACTTACCTACGCTGGTCACAAAAAAATATCAAGAATTGACAGAAAAACAGCAATCATTGCATTTTCAGCAGAGGAGGTTTATGCAATTGCTGAGTTGATAAGAAGACAAAAGGGTGGTGCTGCTATTGTAATGGGATCACTAAGTCCAAAAACAAGAAATGCCCAAGTTGAATTGTATCAATCTGGGGATGTCGATTTCTTAGTTGCAACAGATGCAATTGGAATGGGAATAAATATGGATTTAGATTTTGTTTATTTTTCAAATATTAAGAAATTTGATGGAAAAAAATTAAGAAAATTAAATCTATCTGAAATAGGTCAAATAGCCGGTAGAGCTGGTCGATACCTTAACAATGGAGGTTTCGGTATTACTGGTGATTGTAAAGAAATATCTCCAGAAGAGGTAGAGTTATTAGAAAATCATAAATTTGAAGAAATTAGAACTTTGTTTTGGAGAAATTCAAATCTTAATTTCAATAACCCAATTAGTTTAATTAAAAGTTTAGAAGAAAAACCTCGGATGGAATGGCTAAGAAAAATTCATGAATGTGAGGATGAAAAAGCACTTAAATATTTTTTAAAAGATCAAAAAATTTTAAATAAAGGATTTGATAAAAAAACTTTAATGCTCTTATGGGAATGTTGCCAAATTCCTGACTTTGTTAAAAAAACTTATGGAAATCATTTTGAGGTTATTGGAAATGTATTTAAATTTTTAACTAGCAAAAAAGGACTAATTTCTGAAGATTATATGAGATTACAGCTCATGAAACTAGATAAATTAGATGGAAATGTAGATTCTTTATCAAATAGAATTGCAAATGTCAGAACTTGGTCATATGTTTCAAATAAAAATAATTGGGTAGAAAATCAAAGTTATTGGATTGAAAAAACTAAACACTTAGAAGATAGACTTTCAGACAGATTACATGAAGAACTTACTAAAACTTTTATTGACAAAAGAGCAAGCGTGCTCGCTAGAGGTTTAAAACAAGATATGGAATTTAAAACTGAAATTTTACAAAACAATGATGTTAAAATTGATGATCAATTCATCGGAAAGATAAAAGGACTAAAATTAGAACTAGATCTAAAAAAAGGTGCTTTGGAAACTGATATTAAATCTTTAAAAAAAGCTGCTAGGCAAACTATTGGTCCAGAATTAGAAAAACGCGTTCAATCAATAATTGACACAGGATTAATTAGTTTGAATGAAGATTTTAAAATTTACTGGAATGATTTCCCTATTGCCAAATTAACAACAGGTAATGATTATTTAAATCCTAATTTTGATTTAATTGTTGATGATGTTATTGAAACAAACACTAAGCAAAAATTAAATGACTTTATTAATAAATGGATACATTCAAAAATAAATAACGTTCTCAAAAGTTTAATTGATTTAAAAAATATAAAAGAAAATAATTCATCAATTAAAGCACTGGCATACCAACTCTATGAAAATAATGGAGTATTAAAGCGAGATCAAGTTTCTGAATACCTAAAAAACTTAGAACAAAATGAAAGAAAAATTCTTAGAGACTTAGGAGTAAAGTTTGGGAGATATCATGTTTTCCTTTATCAATTAATTAAGCCAGAAGCAGTATCTTTGCGAACATTATTGTGGAAAAACTTTTATCAAAAATTTCATAATTTAAAACCACCTACCTTTGGTTTGAATTTTTTAGACGATAAAGAAATAAAAAATAAAAACTTTATGCTTTTGTGTGGATTTGAAAGATTTGATAATTTTTTTGTAAGAATTGATATTTTGGAAAGATTATTTGTATTAATAATAAATTCTAGTTCAAAGGAAAATTCTGAAATAAAACTAGTTCCAGAAATGTTAAATCTTTTAGGATGTAGTAAAGATAATTTCAAAAAATTACTTCAAAAAATGAATTATAAAATATTTGAAAAAGAAAATGAAACATTTTTTAAATATAGTCCTACTAAGAAATTAAAAAAAATTACTACAAAGAAGATCTCAAATGAAAATCCATTTAAAATATTAAAGAATTTAAATTTAAGTTAAAATGTTTTTTAAAAAAGAAGAAATAAAAAATAATAATTTTCTCACAAAAGTTTGTGCTTTATTAATTCATGCTGCTAAAATAGATGAAAACTATACAGATAAAGAGGAAAAAATTATTAAAAAAACACTTAATGAGCTAGGTATAGAAAATGAAAATATTTCTAAAACAATTGAAGAAGCAAAAATAATTGAAGAAAGCTCAAATCAAATTTTAGATTTTACTCGAGAAGTAAAGGGGTTACCTGAGCAAGATAAAATTAAAATTATTGAGGCTTTGTGGTCCATAATCTATTCAAACAAAGATGCTGATATATATGAAACTAATTTAATGAGACGACTTGCGGGCTTACTTTACATTGACAATAAAACAATGGGCGATATTAAAGAAAAAATTAAACATAATTTAGAATGACATATATCGTTAACGACAATTGTATTAAATGCAAGCTAACAGACTGTGTTGATGTGTGCCCAGTTGATTGCTTTTATGAAGGTAAAAATATGCTTGTAATTAAACCCGATGAGTGTATAGATTGTGGCGTTTGCGAGCCAGAATGTCCTGTCGATGCCATAAAAGCAGACACCGAACCTGGAAGTGAAAAATGGTTAGAGATTAATAAAAAATATTCTGAAATCTGGCCTAACATAAGTGAAAAAAAAGATCCGCCAGCGGATCACGAGAAATTTAAAAATGAGCAAAATAAGTACGAGAAATATTTTAAAGAAAATCTTTAAAGGCAAAACAGACAAAAAAGTGAAAAAAAAAGTATCTAAAAAGAAGGTTGTAAAAGCTAAAAAAGTTAAAAAAGCTAAAAAAATAATTTCAAAAAAAATCAAAAAAGTTGTTAAAAAAGTTTCACCTAAATTAACTAAAACAAAAAAAACTGTTAAAATTACAGAAACGACTGCTGAACTAAAAGAAGATAATTTAAGAATTTCAAAAACAAATGAAGTTAAGCCTGAAATAAAAAAAGTTAAAAAACAAGAAACCGAAAAAAGAGAATATAAAATTAAAGATCATGTTGTTTATCCAAAGCATGGAGTAGGGCAAATTACTGAATTTAAAAAGATCAACATTGGTGGAATTGATGTTGAAACATATGTTATTAAATTTGAAAAAGATAAAGCTAATGGAATGGTGCCAGTAAACAAGCAGTCTCACTTAAGGCCGTTAGCAACTATTAATCAAGTTAACAAGTGTATTTCAATATTAAAAAGTAAACCAAAAATTAAAAGATCAATGTGGAGTCGAAGAGCGCAAGAATATGAAGCGAAAATATCTTCTGGAAAAATATATGAATTAGCGGAGGTTGTCAGAGATTTAAACAAGGGTGATGATCTAATGGTCGACCAGTCTTATAGTGAAAGACAATTATTTGAAAAAGCTTATGAAAGAATTCTGTCTGAATTTCAGATTGTTTTAAATGTATCATTAGAAGATACTCAAAAAAAATTGGATAAAGCGCTAAAAAGGAATTTGGGTGGACAGCCTCAACCAGTGACAACTGCAAAAGCTCCAACAAGTGATCTACCTGAGGACGAGCAAATTTCTGATAACGACGAACCGATTGATGAGTAAAAAAAAACGCCTCTCACACAAACAGTAATGAGAAGCGTTTTTTGTAAAGAATACTAAGTTACTATTTTCTTCTTCTTTTTTTTGCTTTCTTAGCTTTTTTCTTAGCTTTTTTCTTAGTTTTCTTTGCCGCTTTTTTTCTTTTCTTAGGCATCTTTAGCTCCCTTTTTTAGTTAAACGAATCTAATTGATTCGCTATTAACATATTTTTATTTTTTTCTATAAGTTATGTCAATTCTTTAATTAAAAGTTAAATTTTATAAAAAATATTTTTAACTTTTTATTTTTATAAAACTTTTTTTTATTAATTTAGTTAATGTTTATGCGGTTAATGAACAGTTTTAATTAAATAGTTTAATAAAGATTTTCTAGCTGATTTTTATATTTTTCTGTAACTTTTTTTCTTTTTACTTTCATTGTTGGTGTCATTAAACCATTTTCAATAGAAAAATTTTCATCTATTAATTGAATTTTTTTTATCTTTTCTAGTAAAGTTAATTTTTTATTTATTTTTTCAATTACTATATTTATTTTTTCTTTTTCATTTAAAAAATCTTTATTAGGAACAATTAAAGCAACTAAGTAATTTTTTTTATCACCATAAACCATGCATTGATCTATCTCTGGTTCATTTGTAATCATATTTTCAATTTTAGCAGGTGAAATATTATCTCCGCCAGCACTTACTATGATATCTTTTTTTCTATCAGTAATTTTTAAATAACCATCATTTGGATCTATCTCACCAATATCGCCTGTATGTAGCCATCCATTTATAATTACTTTTTCAGTTTCTTCTTTTTTATTCCAATATCCTAGCATTACATTTTCGCCTTTAACTAAAATTTCTCCATCTTCAGCAATTTTAACTTCATTTCCTTTAAATGGAGGTCCTACAGTTTCTACTTTAATTTTATGTATTGGATTGCAACTTACTACTGGAGATGTCTCAGTTAATCCATATCCTTGAAGGGTAGGCAGCCCCACAGAATTCAAAAATTCTCCTATTTCTTTGTCTAGAGCCCCACCTCCTGAAACGAAAGCTTTTAAATTCCCACCGAACTGTTTTTTTATTTTTTTTCTAACTAATTTATCAACTATAAAATTGAGTAATTTTTCAGAAAATGTCATTTTTTTATTTAATAATTTTTTTCTTCCCAAACGAAGAGTTGCTTCAATCAATTTTGCTTTAAAACCTGTCTGCTTTTTTAAATTCATATTTATTTTATTGTAAAGGTTTTGATAGAATCTTGGGACAGCTGTCATAATTGTAGGTTTTGCCTCAGATATATTTTCTAAAAGTTTTTCTATTTTTTCTGCATAGAATACTTTTGCTCCTACAGCTATCTGTGCAAATTGAACACAATGCTCATAAGAGTGCGAAAGAGGAAGCCAAGTTAAAAATACTGGTCTTGAGTTAAACAATGGTTTCATAATTTCACAAGCTCCTACGAGATTATTTAAAATTCCACCATGACTTAAAATTACTCCTTTAGGATTACCTCCAGTTCCAGAAGTATAAATGATACATGCAGGAGAATTTCTTTTTAATTTATTATTTTCAATTTTATCTTCTGCTAATAAATTATTTTTTATAATTGAATTAAAATCTATATATTTTTCTTTGTTAATTATATTTAAACTATTTATTACTTTTGTTTTTTCATCCAAAGTAACAACCTTCTTTATAAAGTCTTTTTCATTAATTGAATTATTTAATTTTCTTAACATTTCATTATTTGAAACAACAACTAAGCTAGGCTCACAATCTTCTATCAAGTACTTATAATCATCTTCTGTATAAGTTGTATATGCAGGAACTGTAATTCCACCAGCTACCATAATAGCTAAATCAGAAACAAACCACTCTGGTCTATTCTCCGATACTAAAAGACATCTATCGCCTTCTTTTATATTTTCTTTAATAACTTTTGATAATTTTAAAATATTCTTTTCAGTTTGTTCCCACGTATATGTTTTTTTATTGTTTGGGTTTAGCCATTCTAAAAAAATATCTTTTTTATTTTGTTTATTTGCTTGATCGATAAATAATTCGATCAAATTATTTAAATTATTTAAATTCATAGTTACTTGGTGGGCGAAGAGAGAATCGAACTCTCACTTCTTGCGAAACACGATTTTGAGTCGTGCGCGTCTACCAGTTCCGCCATTCGCCCTAGATATTCAATTACATTATATTTAAATAGTATAAGAACTAAATTTATATTAAAACCAAAAAATGTTTCAAAGACTTTACAAAAAATGTTTAGAATTAGCCGCACATAAAAGTTCAGATTTTTATTTAGGGCTTGTATCTTTTGTAGAAAGTTCTTTTTTTCCTATACCCCCAGATGCAATGATAATCCCAATGGTTATTGCTAAAAAAAAAGAATATCTAAAAATATTTTTAATAGCATCAATATTTTCAGTTCTTGGTGGAATCTTTGGATATTTGATAGGTTATTTATTTTTTGATTTAGCAATGTATTTAATCGAATTTTATGGTTATCAAGATAAAGTTGAAAATTTAAAATTAAGCATGTCTCAAGGGAGTGGATTCCTCGCATGGCTGAGTATTCTTTTTTTAGCTGGCTTTACTCCATTACCCTATAAAGCTTTTACGATTTCAAGTGGTTTAATTGCTTTTAATCTTCCTATTTTTATAATTGTTAGTTTAATTTCAAGAAGCCTGAGATTTTTTATAGTTGCATATTTATCTTATAGATTTGGAGAATTATTTACAGACTATATGGAAAAACATGGATCAAAATGGTTCACCATAATTGGAATTATTATAGTTATAATATTTATTATTATTTATTTATTTTTTAAATTTAATGGTTGAAATTAACAAAACAATTACATTAAAATTAATTTTTTTAATTAGTATTATTGCTTTATCTTCAGCATTTTTTATTGAATATGTTTTTGGTCATCAACCCTGTAACTTGTGTATATTAGAAAGAATTCCATACCTCTTAGCATTAATAATTATTGTCCTAAATTATAAATTTGTTTATCTTGAAAAATATTTCATTCTTTCTCTTATTTTAATTTTTTTAGTTGCTACTATTTTATCTTTATATCATTTAGGTATTGAGCAAGGTTTTATTGAAGAATCATTTGTTTGCGATTTAAAAAATGGCTCCAATTTACTATCAAAAGAAGACATATTAAGACAGTTGCAAGAAAAGAATGTAAGCTGCAAAGATGTTACATTTAAAATTTTAGGATTATCGCTTACAAGCTACAATATTATAATATCAATGTTAATAGTATATTTAACAACAAGAACTTATTTAAGTTATGACAACAATAAATAAAAAGAAAATAGAAGAATTTATTAGAGTTAATCATGCTGGGGAACGTGGTGCTATTAAAATTTATGAAGGACAGTTACTTGCTCTAAACACATTAGTTAAAGATGAAGCTTTAAAAAAAACAATTGAAGAAATGAAAGTTCATGAAAAAGAACATTCTGATTTTTTTGAAGAAGAAATTAAAAAAAGAAATATAAAACCTACCAAATTTTTACCCTTGTGGGATTTATTAGGTGTAGGATTAGGTTTTGGTTCAACTTTACTTGGTAAGAAAGCGGCTATGCTTTGCACTGCTTCAGTCGAAGAAGTGATAGATGAGCATTATTTAAACCAAATAAAACAACTTGATAATAGCGAACCAAAACTTAAAAAAAAAATAATTAAATTTAGAGAAGATGAATTAAGCCATAAAGATATTGCTTATGAAAAGGGCGCTACAAAAGAAGGTCCATACTCTATATTAGATAAAATTATTAAAACTGGATCAAAAATTGCAATAAATATTTCTGAGAAAATTTAAGACTCTAACTCTACATCCCAATATAAGTAATCCATCCAGCTTTTATGTAAAAAATTTGGTGGAAAATTTTTGCCATTCTTATGTAAATCTTCAGTTGATGGTCGATAAGGGTACTGATGCAACTTCATACCTGAATATTTCAACAGTTTTCCCCCCTTTTTCACATTGCATGCAGAACAAGCTGTTACAACATTGTCCCAATTAGTTTCGCCTCCTTTTGATCTAGGTAATAGATGATCAAAAGTTAACTCTTCATTGCTTCCACAATATTGACAGGAAAATTTATCTCTTAAAAACACGTTAAATCTAGTAAAACTTGGCTTGCTTTGGGGGACAATATAATCCTTTAATGCGATTACACTTGGTAATTTCATATTAAATGATGGACTTCTTATGGTTCTATCGTAATTATTAACAATAATAACTCGATCAAGAAAAACTGATTTAACAGTATCCTGCCATGACCATAAAGACAAAGGGTAGTAACTCAAAGGTCTATAGTCTGCATTGAGCACTAGCGCAGGACACTTTTCTAATGAAACATCTTGTTCAATAAAATTATTCATTAATTGATTTTAACTTAGTTAAACAATTTTATCAATAATAAGAGATGTTAAATTTTTTTTAAAATAAAATTTAAAGCTGTACTTGATGCTTCAATAGGAATATGATGATCACAATTTTTTATTAATAATGTATCAACTTTAACGTTGTTTCTGATTAAAAAATCTTTTGCTTCTAGTAAATGTGTTGATGGGACAATTTGATCAGCTTCTCCATGTATAAGTAATGTTTCAGTATTATTTTTGATTCTGTTTTTTAAATCTTTTTGATTTATTATCTTTCCAGAAAAACCAACTATACATGAAAACTTTTCTTCAAATGTAAGACCAACATTTAAAGACATCATACATCCCTGACTGAATCCGGATAAACAGATTTGATTATTTGATAACTTGAACTCTTGTTTTATTTCATTAATAAATTTTTTTAAAATCTTTTCAGCCTTAATTGATTGTTCTAATATATAATCAGTATCCTCTTTTGTTAAATCAAACCACTGATAACCAGAGGGATTTATAGCGCATGGCTCATGACCATTCGGACAAACAAAGACTGTATTAGGCAAATGTCTTTTCCAGTTTAAAGATAGCATGCTTATATCCTTTCCATCACCTCCATAACCATGAAGCAAAATAACAGCATTTTTGATTTCAACACCGTCTTCTGGTTTAATAATTATTGAGTCTAGGCAAAATGTCATAGTTGATAAATTATGTTTTTTATTTCAAAAAACAATCTAAAATAAAAATATGATATCAGGAATTTTTGTAAAAGTTTTATCAATAGCTCTTTTGATTGCTGTGGGAATAGTTTTAATTTTAGGCATAGGTACTCTTTTTAAAGGTGGAGAAACTAGTAAAAAATATTCAAACAAATTGATGCAATTAAGGGTTCTTCTACAATTTATTGCTATTCTTGCTTTGGTTGGCTTTGCTTACTTTTTTAAAAATTAGTTATATTTTTTTATCCAATTAACGAAATTTGTATCTTCAAAATTAATTGAACCTATTATTCTAGCAAATTCTTGGCCCTCTTTATTAATTAGAATTGTTGTAGGGACACCTCTTAAAGTAAACATTTTTGCTAATGTAGTAGGTGTATCAAAATAAGGTTCAAAATTTTTAATGTTAAGATCTATAAAAAATTTATTAACTTTTTCTAAGGTTTCTTTCCCAATATTAATTGGAAAAATTTTTATTTTATCCAATTCTAGGTTAGCTTGGAGTTTATCTAAAGATGGCATTTCATCTTTACAAGGTTCACACCAGGTCGCCCAAAAATTCAATATCAATAAGTTGCCAGTATATTCATTGATATTAATTTTTTGATCATTTTTGTCTAAAAAAATAACATTATCATATGTTTTTGGTATTTTGTGGATTACAATATTTTTAATACCAGGTAGTTCTTCAGCTACAACATTTGTTATCAAAAAAATAAATATTATTAAAAATCTCATGTTAAATAGGTATAATTAAATATCATGGCAAAAAATAAAAACAACCAAGCAATCTGGAACTCACGGATAAAAAAAAATGCATCAAGTTTGTTTCAAAAAGTCGGTAATTCAATAGATATTGATAAAAGACTCTACAAAGAAGACATCCAGGGATCAATTGCTCATGTTGAAATGCTTTTTAAACAAAAAATAATTTCATTTAAAATAAAAAATAAAATTATTTATGGACTAATAAAAATTGATAAGGAAATCGCAAAAAATAAATTTGAGTTTAATAAAAAATATGAAGATATTCATATGAATATCGAAAAAAGACTTTTTCAAATTATAGGTGAAGAAGCTGGCTATGTTCACACTGCAAGATCAAGAAATGATCAAGTAATTACTGATTTTAAAATTTGGATGAAAAATTCGACCAACGAAATAAATAGTAATATTAATAAAGTTATTAAGAGCACAATCAAGTTAGCTGAAAAAAATGTTGAGACTATCATGCCTGGATTTACACATCTTAAAAATGCTCAGGCTATCTCTTTTGCACATTATTTAATGTCTTATGTAGAAATGTTTAATAGAGACAAAAAGAGATTTTCTAATAATTTAGACAGTTTAAATGAAAATCCTTTAGGTGTTGCAGCTTTAGCAGGAACATCTTTTAATATAGATAGAAATTATACAACTAAAAAACTTGGTTTTAAAATACCTACAAATAATTCTATTGATACAGTTTCGGATAGAGATTTTGTTTTAGATTTTTTATACGCTTCATCTGTGTGTGCTATGCATATTTCTAGAATTGCTGAAGAATTAATTATTTGGAATTCTGATGGTTTTAACTTGATCAATTTATCCGACAAAGTTGTTACTGGATCATCGATAATGCCACAAAAGAAAAATCCTGATCTATTAGAGTATTTGCGTGGGAAATCAGGAAACGCTTATGGAAGTTTATTTTCAATGCTTACAATCTTAAAAGGTTTACCATTGTCTTATTTTAAAGATTTACAAGATGATAAAGAGATTGTTTTCAAATCTAACGACAATCTAAATAATTGCTTAAAAATTTTTGATGAAATACTAAAAAATTGTAATCCAAATAAGAGTAAAATGTTAGAACTTGCTAATTCTGGATACGTTACAGCAACTGATTTGGCTGACTATCTTGTGAAAAATCACTCAATGTCTTTTAGAAAAGCATATCAAAAAACTGCTGCTGTAGTTAATTTTGCTGAAAAAAGAAAAAAGAAGTTAAATGAATTAACTTTAGATGAGTTAAAGAAAATTGAACCTAAACTTAAAGAAGATGTATTGAAAGTGTTTAACTTAAAAAATTCAATTAATTCGAAAAAATCTTATGGTGGAACTTCTTTTGATAATATTAAAAAAATGATAATGAAATATAAAAAAGAAAAATGATAAAAAAATTTACCATAATTATATTGTTATTTTGTGTAGTTATTTCTTGTGGAAAGAAAGGTGATCCTACATACGTAGATCCAGATAAAAAAGCAGAAATAAATGAAGTTTCAATTAACTTAACTTAATGAAATACATAAATAGAAGATTAACAATAGAAAAAATTAGTCTCCAAAAAATTGCAAATAAATTTGGAACTCCATTTTATTCTTATTCTTATTCTAAATTAAAAGAAAATATTAATAACTTTAAAAAAAGCTTTAGATCTTTTTCACCACTTATCTGCTTTGCAGTCAAATCCAACACAAATGTTAATATAATTAGAGAAATTAAAAAATTTGGATTAGGTGCTGATGTTGTTTCAGTAGGAGAACTGATGATGGCATTAAAAGCAGGAATTAATCCAAGCAAAATAGTATTTTCTGGTGTTGGTAAAACAACAAGTGAAATCAGCTTTGCTATTGATAAAAAAATTTTGCTTATTAACGCTGAGTCTTTAAGTGAAATAAAAGAAATAAATCGATTAGCAAAATCAAAAAATAAAAGAGTAAAAATTGGTGTGAGACTAAACCCCAACACAGATGCAAAAACATTAAGCCAAATATCAACTGGGAAAAAAGAAAATAAATTTGGTGTAAATAAAAATACTTTCTATGAAATTATAAATTATTGCAAGAATTCAAAAAATATTGATTTAAAATGTCTAAGCGTTCATATAGGCAGCCAAATTTTAGACCATAGACCTTATGAAAAAATGCTTAAAGCGGTCAGTCAAATTCTCAATAAAACAAATCATAAATTTGAATTTATTGATTTAGGTGGAGGTATGGGCATTTCTTACACTGATAAAAATAAAAAACTTAATTATAAAAAATATAATACAGCTGTTCTTAAATTTTTAAGAAAACATAAAGTAAAAATTATATTTGAGCCAGGTAGATCAATTATTGGCGATACCGGGACGTTAGTGTCAAAGATAATCTATATAAAGGATAGCGGAAGTAAAAAATTTATAATTTTAGATGCAGCAATGAACGATTTAATGAGACCTGCTTTGTATGGTGCGTTTCACAAAACCTTACCTGTTATAAAATCTAACAAAACATCTAAAAAACCATATGAATTTGTAGGTCCTATTTGTGAAAGTACAGATAAATTTGTTACATTAAAAAAATTTCAAGTGTTGAATGAAAAAGATTTAATAGCAATATGTGATGTGGGAGCTTATGGAATGTCACTAAGCTCAAATTATAATTTAAGACCTAAACCAATAGAATTATTAATAAAGGGATCAAAAATTAAAGTAATAAGAAAAAGACAAAAGCATAAAGATATAATTTAGCTTTTGACAAAAATGATAAGAAACTTTTTATTCTCAATTTTATTTTTCACTGGAATCATCTTTATTTCGATAATTTTTTTACCATCATTTTTTTTGCCTAAACAGGTTGTTTTGATGGGGGGTAAATTAATGGGCCATTGGGCTAGTTTTTGTTTAAAGTTTGTTCTCTCAGTAAAAATTTTAATCAAAGGAAGAGAAAATATTATTAATAATGAAAAATTTTTTATAGCAGCATCTCATCAATCAATGTTTGAAACTTTTTATTTACAAACAATCTTTAACTCACCTGTATTTATTCTAAAAAAAGAATTATTGTTAATTCCAATATTTGGTTGGTATTTAAAAAAAATAGGGTCAATTTCAATAAAAAGAAACAAAGTTACAAAAGATAACTTGGGTTTTTTTGATGATATTTCAGAAATGATGGCTACTTCTAATAGACCTTTAATTATTTTTCCTCAAGGAACTAGGGTTCTTCCAGATGAAAGACCGCCTTTTAAAAAAGGTGCTTCGAGAATTTATGAACAGCTAAATGTTACTTGTCAACCAGTTGCAATTAACTCTGGATATGTGTGGCCTAAAAAAGGTGAAAAAAAATCTAATAGAACTATTACAATCTCCATTCTAAAACCAATTCCCTCTGGTTTAACAAAAGAAAATTTTATTCAAATTCTTGAAAAAAATATTTATTCAGAGCTAGATTTAATTAATTAGCCCTTCATAGGCATAACAACAAAAATACTATCAAAATCACCTGGATCTTTTATTAGCGCCGGTGAACCAGTATCATTAAAGAAAATTTCAACTCTGTCTCCATCTAGTTGTGAAGCAACATCTATCAAATATCTAGAATTAAAACTTATCTCTAGGTCATGATCAAACTTAACACTTAAAGTTTCTTTACCATCACCACTGTTAGTATTATTTACTGAAAGATCTAGAGTATCTTTAGATAAATTAAATTTCACACCATCTTTTTTATCTAATGAAACAGATGCTACTCTATCAACAGAATTCAAAAATAATTTTAAGTCTATTTCTAATTTTTTTTGATTATTTTTAGGTATAACTTGAATGTAATTAGGAAATTTTCCATCAATAAGTTTTGAAATTAAAATACTATTATTTAATTCAAATTTTATTTTTGATTTAACATTTGAAACTTTTACATCTCCATCATAGCTATCTAATAAAGAACAAAGTTGAAAAATTGTTTTTTTAGGTAAAATTATTGGATCAAAATCAATTTTTTCTTCTAATCTAACTTTTGAAATAGACATTCTATGACTATCAGTTGCAACTGCGGTTAAATAATTTTTATCCTCAACTTCTGTTTGATGAAAATATATACCACTTAGATAATGTCTTGTTTCATCATTCGAAACTGAAAATTTACACTTATTTAATAATTTCAAAAGTTGTTTTGATTTAATTATAAATTCATTTTGATTAAAATTTTCGTCTGTCAGTGGAAACTCTGTTGCACTTATGCAATTCAAATTAAAAATAGATTTTTCAGACTCTACTTGTAATTTGCTTATATCTGTTAAAGAAAGATTTATTTTTTTTCCTGAATTAAACTTTCTTATAATATCATACATAATTGATGAAGTTGTGGTTGTTTTGCCCTCCTCTAGAATATCTACATTATTTAATTGATGTATAAATATTAAATCTAGATCAGTCGCTGTGATGGTAAGTTTTGAATTACTTGCATCTAACAAAATATTAGAAAGTATTGGTAATGTACTTCTTTTCTCAATAACTCCTTGGCAATAATTTAATGCTTGCTGGAGGTCTTGTTGATTAACGTTAAATTTCATTTTCTTTATTATTATATAAAATCTGGTTTTTTAATTTATTTATATTATCAACCATCTCAGGATCTTTTTCTTTTATCTTTTCAATAGTTTTTACTGAATGAATTATTGTTGTATGGTCTCGGTTAGAAAATTCTCTTCCAATTTCAGGTAATGATTTAGAAGTCAAAATTTTAGTTAAATAAATTGCTGTTTGTCTAGGTCTTACTAAATATCTTGATCTTCTAGATGATAACATTTCATTTTTGCTGATTTTGAAAAACTTACAAACAATTGTTTGAATTAGATCTATTGTAACCTTATTTTCTGCTAAATTTAATAAATCCTTTAAAACTACTTTAGTCTCAGCAAGATTTGGAACTTTGTTGTAAATTCTTGAAAATGAAACAACTCTGTTTATTGCACCAACTAATTCCCTTACACTTCCAGTTATTTCATTACTTATAAAATCTTGAATTTCTCTAGAAACTTGCAATTGTTCAGAATACAAGGCATTCAATTCTTCAGTTTTTTTTTCAACTATTTTTTTTCTTAGGTCAAGGTCTGGCTTTTGAATATCAACAACTAATCCACCAGAAAATCTTGATTTAATTCTTTCTTGAATCCTTGATAGTTTGTTTGGTGATCGATCAGCCGATACAATTATTTGAGATCCCTTATCAAGTAATGCATTAAATGTATGAAAGAACTCCTCCTGCATAGCCTCTTTTCCACTTATAAACTGGATATCATCGATTAATAAAATATCTGTATTTCTAAAATACTCTTTAAACTTAACCATGTCGTTTGATTTAATTGATTTTACAAACTGATACATGAAACGTTCTGCAGAAATAAACATTACTTTATTATTTTTTTTAAGCTCTAAACCTATTGAATTTAATAAGTGAGTTTTTCCCATTCCAACACCACCATAAATATAAAGTGGATTATAGTGGGATATATTTTCTGAAACTTTTAAAGAAGCTTCGTAAGCTAATTTATTACTTGAACCTGTAATAAAATTATCAAATCTTTTATTTGGATCAATTCGATTATACTGAAGATAAGAGTCTTTTATAAATGAAACATTTTCATTAGTATTATTTTCTTTAATACTATTTTCTTTTAAAGTGATATCCTGAGCTTTTTCAACTATTTTGAACTCAATTCTAATAATGTCTTTTTTATAAACTTTAATTATTTTCAATATTTGGTCTAAATACCTTGATGTAATCCAGTCTCTAATAAATCTTGTTGGAACTGATAATAATAAGTAATTATTGAATTCCTCTACAAAAGAAATCTTTTTTAACCAGCTCTCATAAACTTCTAAGCCAAGTTTATTTTTCATTTCATTCTGTACTTGCTTCCATTCGAAGCTTTCAGAAGAAAAATTATTAATATCTTTTGTATTTGTTAATTTATTCATAACTTAAGGGGAAATCTCAGTTAGAACGATTTAAAAAAATTTGCAACAAGTTAATAAAAAAAATTAAAAAAAAATAAAATCTATGATTGTGATTTATAATGTTACAGATAAATTTAAATTTAGATCTGAAATTAAAATTTTAAATTGAATCAAACATAGATTGAATCAAATATAGATTGAATGGTTAGCATTCAAATATTTACTAAATCTAAATATAGTAAATGTAAATGAAGTTTAAATATATGATGTAGATACTAAGAGTTGTTAGAAAACTTAATGCTGGTTTTTAGATTGCAGCAATTTTTTTTGTTATTCTGGAAACATTTCTAGAAGCATTTTGTTTTTTTATTATTCCTGTTTTTGCAATTTTCATCAACTCAGAGTTTAACTTTGGTAAAAATTTTAGTGCTTCATCTTTCTTTTTACCATCAATTAGAAGGTTCATTTTCTTAAGAGCATTTCTAAATCTGCTCTTTCTAGCTTTATTTACCGCTGTTTGTTTAGAAATTCTTCTAATTCTCTTAATTGCTGATTTTGTGTTTGCCATCTGCGCAGGGGTATAGCTTGAGAATTTATAGTGGTCAACTAAATATTTAACTATTTTTGACAAGAAACACAAAAAAAAGTCGACCTATTTGATGTTATCTTTTTTTTTATAATGCCTTTGCAATTCGTACGACTACAATCAGCTCCGTCTTGCTGATAGACTTTAAACTCCTTTTGAAAGGTACCTTTATTACCTGAAATATCTTTAAAATCTCTAATACTTGAACCACCCTTATTAATTGCCTGTTGAAGTATTTTCTTAGAATTTAAAATAATATTTAAACATTCATTTTTATTAAGTCTTTTTGCCTTTTTAAATGGATTTATTTTACAAGCGAAAAGAATTTCACTTGCATAAATATTACCTATTCCAGAAACAAATCTCTGATCAAGTAAGAAACTTTTTATATCCTTATTTTTTTTCTTAAAATAATTAACTACATAATTTAAGTTAAATTTATCACTAAATGGTTCAGGACCCATTGATTTAAATCTTCTCTGTAGATCTTGATAATTTTTAATTATTTCAAAAAATCCAAAACGTCTTGGATCATTATAAATTACTTTCAAGCTATCAAATATAAACTCTGCATGATTGTGTTTTTTAGGTAAAAAAGGTGAATGATAAAAACTAGTATTCGTAAATTTTAGAGGTTTTTTCTTATCAAGAATATGAATTGTTCCTGACATTCCTAAATGAATTAAACAATAATCTTCATTTTGAAAATGGATAATCAAATATTTAGAAAATCTACTAACTTCAATTATTTTTTTATTTTTAAGAAAACTTTCAAAATCACTTGGTATTTTAAACCTTAAATTCCTGTTTCTAATTATTACTTTTTTTATGCTTTTTTTTTTGATCTTTTTATGAAGGGATTGTCTAACAATTTCTACTTCTGGTAATTCTGGCATTTGATACTATATTCAATATATATTTTTTTATGCAACAAAATCTTCAAAATAAAAAAGGACTTGTAGAAAATGTATTTAATCAGGTCTACAACAAATATGACTTAATGAATGACTTTATGTCTATGGGTGTACATAGATATTGGAAAAAAAGTTTAATCAATATGATGAATCCGAGAGTTAATAGAAAATTAATTGATGTTGCGTGTGGGACGGGGGATGTTGGAAAATTATTTTTAGATAGCACAAATAAAGAGGCTGAAATTACTTGTGTAGACCCTAATAAAGGAATGGTTAGTCAAGGAAAGCAAAAATTATCTAATTACAAAAATGTAAAATGGGTTATTTCTCCAGCAGAAAAATTACCAATAAAAGACAATTCATTTGATTATTACACTATTAGTTTTGGGCTAAGAAATACCAAAAATTTAAATAAAGCACTTTCAGAAGCCTATAGAGTTTTAAAGCCTGGTGGACGCTATCTATGTCTGGAATTTTCTAAGATTCAAAATTCAAATCTTGATTTTGTATATAAAAATTATTCAAAACTCATTCCTATTATTGGTCAGTTTGTAGTTGGAGAAAAAAAACCTTACGAATATTTAATCAAAAGTATTGAACAATTTATTAATCAAGATGAATTAATAGAGTTGATGGAAAAAAATAATTTTCATAAATGTTCTTATAGAAATCTTTCTGGTGGTATTGTTTCAATTCATAGTGGTTGGAAAATTTAATGATTAAAAAACTTATTACTTTATTTAAATTAGGAAGAAAAATTGCAAAATCAGATATTTTAAAAATTGCATCAAAATTTAAAAAACCTCCTTTAGCTGTAACAATATTATTCCAAATTTTATCTATTTCATTTGAAAAAAAAGAACAAAATAATTTAATTGAGGATGATGGTGAAAGACTATCTAGGTCATTAGAATCTATGGGTACAACTTTTATCAAACTTGGGCAATTTCTTGCTACTAGACCAGATATAATTGGAGAAGAATTATCTTTAAAGCTAGAAAAACTTCAAGATCGATTACCCCCTTTTTCAATTCATGAAGCAAAAGAAATTATTAAAGAAGATCTTGGAATTGATGCGTTTAATTCAATAATTGATTTAAGTGAACCAGTTGCTGCTGCATCAATTGCACAAGTTCATAAAGCAAAAATAAATGATAATGGAACAATTAAAGATGTAGCAATAAAAATTTTAAGACCAAATATAAAAAAAATATTCAATGAAGAAATAGATGCAATGATGTTATTTGCATTTATTATTGAGTCATTTGTAAAAAAAACAAAAAGATTAAAACTTGTTGAAGTTGTTTTTTTACTTAAAGAAATAACTAATCTTGAAATGGATTTAAGATTCGAAGCTGCTGCGGCTAATGAATATGCTGAAAACACTAAAAATGATGCTGGATTTAAAGTTCCTGAAATTTATTGGAATTTTACTAGTGAAAATGTAATGACTTTGGATTGGATAGATGGAATTTCAATAAGAGAAGCTGAGGAGCTAAAGAAAAGAAATTTAGATACTAATAAAATAGCTGAAGATATTATCCAACATTTTTTAAGACATGCTGTAAGAGATGGTTTTTTTCATGCAGATATGCATCAAGGAAATATTTTTGTTGATAATAGCGGCCAAATTGTACCTATAGATTTTGGGATTATGGGCAGGTTAGACAAACTTAGTAAAAGGTTTTTAGCAGAAATTTTATTTGGATTTATTCAAAGAGATTATCGTAAAGTAGCTGAAGTTCACTTAGTGGCCGGATTAGTTCCAAAAGAAGTACCAATCGATGATCTAGCTCAAGCTTTGAGATCAATTGGTGAGCCTATATTTGGTCAAGAAGTAAAAGATATTTCAGGAGGTAAATTACTCAAACAATTGTTTGATGTAACAGAAAAGTTTAATATGCAAACTCAACCTCAATTATTAATGTTGCAAAAAACTATGGTTGTTGTTGAAGGTGTAGCAAGAAAGTTAAATCCAAACACAAATATTTGGACAACTTCAAAGCCTGTACTAGAAAATTGGCTTAAAGAAACCAAAGATCCAATTAATAATTTAAATGAAACTTTAAAAAATACATCTGAAGTGATTAAACGTTTACCAGAATTTCCTGAGATTATGGATAAAGCAAATCAAGCATTAACGTTTTTAGCTAGTGGTCAAATTCCACAAAATTCAAATTCTTACACCGCTCTGAATAATAAGAAATCAGAAATGATAACATTTAGAAATCAATCTATTATTGGTTTATTACTTCTTGTAATTTTTGGCCTTATAGTATTTTAATTCTGCAAATGAAAAATTTGTTAAATAAAAAAATACTATTTATTATCTGTGGAGGAATATCTGCTTATAAGAGTCTTGAAACAATTAGGCTTTTTAAAAAGAGTGGCGCAGAAATAAAGACAATTCTTACAGTAAGTGCAAAAGAGTTTGTAACTCCACTTTCAGTAACATCACTTTCTCAAGGTAAAGTTTACAGCGATTTATTTAGTGTAGAAAATGAGGCTGAAATGGATCATATTTCACTTTCAAGATGGGCAGATATAATCGTAATTGCACCTGCAACGGCAAATACAATTTCAAAACTGGCTCAAGGAACAACTGATGATTTAGCATCCACTGTTGTTTTGGCTTCAGATAAAAACATTATTTTAGCACCAGCAATGAATGTAAGAATGTGGGAGCATCCAACTACTAAAACAAATATAAAAAAATTAAAAGAGTTTGGATATAAACTAATTGGTCCACAGGTTGGTGATATGGCGTGTGGTGAATATGGTGAGGGCAAAATGTCAGACCCATCAGTAATTGCTGAAGAAGTTGATAAATATTTCTTAACTCAAAAAAATAATAAAAAATTTAAAGCATTAGTTACAGCAGGTCCAACTAATGAGTACATAGATCCCGTTCGTTTTATTACAAATAAATCAAGTGGCAAACAAGGATATGAATTAGCAAAATCATTATCCAAAAAAGGTTTTGATACAACATTAATATCAGGTCCAACTAATCTTGAAATTACTAAAGATATTAATCTTATAAAAGTTGAAACAGCAGATGAAATGTTAGTTGCCACTCAAGAAAATTTACCTGTTGATGTAGCAATTTTTTCTGCTGCAGTAGCTGATTTTAAAATTAATAAAAAGTATGAAAATAAAATTAAAAAACAAGAGAATTTAAACTTAAATTTAGAAAAGAATATAGATATACTTAATTATGTGTCCAAACATAACTCCATGAGACCTAGACTTGTCATTGGATTTGCAGCAGAAACTAATGAGATTGATAAAAATGCAGAGGAAAAATTAAACAAGAAAAATTGCGACTGGATAATTTCTAATGATGTATCAAATAAAGATATAGGATTTAATTCTGATTATAATGAGGTAACAATTCATTATAAAAACAAAGACGTTAAAAAAGAAAAACTTTCATATAAAAAAAAATCTGGAATTTCTGATGAAATAGTTGATAGAATAATTGATCAATTAAATTAATGGCAAAAGTTCTTATCAAAAAGTTAGACCCTACGGTTGAATTACCTGCTTACAAAACAGAAGGTGCATCAGGTATGGATTTGATGGCACTAGTAAAAAAACCCATTAATCTTAAACCAAACTCATCATGCTTAGTTCCAACAGGGCTTGCAGTTGCATTTGCAAGTGATTTCGAAATCCAAATAAGACCAAGATCTGGTTTAGCTGCAAAAAATAGTATAAGTGTTTTAAATACACCTGGAACTATTGATAGTGATTACAGGGGAGAAATAAAAGTAATTCTTTTTAATCACGGAAAAACTGATTTTTTAATAAATGATAAAGATAGAATAGCACAAATGATTTTAACTCCTGTAATTAAAATGGATCTTGAAGAAACTGATGATCTACCAGAAACAATTAGAGGAGAAGGTGGTTTTGGCTCTACTGGAAAATGAGCAAAAATTTAAGCAAAAAAGAAATAGATAAATTTTCTAGACAAATAATTTTAAAAAACATAGGTCCATTAGGACAAAAAAAAATCCTAGACTCAAAGGTTTTAATAATTGGGATGGGTGGTCTAGGATGTCCAGCGGCTGATTTTTTGACCCGATCTGGCATTGGGAAACTAGGAATTGTTGATCATGACACCGTTAGTCTATCAAATATTCATAGACAAAGTTTATATGATGAAAAAGATTTAAATCACTCAAAAGTTATAATTGCCAAAAAAAAACTAAATAGAATAAACCCAAAAACAAAAATAAATCTTTATAACTTTAAAATGGATAGAGTAAAATTTGAAAAAATAATAAAAAATTATGACTTCATTATTGATGGTACTGACAATTTTGAAAGTAAATTTTTAATAAATGATTTAAGTTTAAAATATAAAAAATTTCTTGTGACTGGAGCAATTAGTAAATTTGATGGTCATATTTTTACTTTTAATTTTGTAGATAAAAATACTCCTTCTTTACGAGACTTCTATCAAGAGGAAGTTATTACTGATGAAATATTAAACTGTGAATACGAAGGAATATTGGGACCAGTAGCAGGAACAATTGGAACAATGCTAGCTAATGAAGTTTTAAAAAAAATATTAAAAATTGGTCAAAATTTAAATGGATTTATTCTTATTATAGATTTATTAAATTTAAGCTTTAGAAAAGTTAAATTAAATAAAACAAAGAAAAGTGAAAATAAAAAATCTAATAAATAATATTTTTATATTCTCTCTTTTAATATTCTTTATTACCTCAAGTAATGCAGGAGAAATATTCGTTTCTCTTAAAAAAAATAAGGTGAATGTACGCTATGGACCAAGTTTTGAATCTGACATCAAGTATGTTTACAAAAAAATAAATTTACCTTTAAAACAAATCGATAAAAAAGAAAATTTTAGACGAATTATTGATTTTAAAAATAACAGCGGATGGATTCATATTTCACAATTAAAAAAAAGTAATTCAGTAATAGCCACAAAAGACAAAGTTTTATTTAAGAAACCTACATCTTTTGCTAAACCAGTTGCTCAAATAAAAGAAGGAAGATTACTAATTATAGAAAAGTGTGAACAAAATTGGTGCAAAATTACATCAGAAGAATTTGAAGGTTGGATTAAAACAGATAATATTTGGGGACTAAATTAATTAAAATCAGCAGATAATGAGGCTATATTTTCCTTAGATAATTTTGTGCTATGAGAATATTCTTTATGATCAATACCAAGCTCAATTTCTGAACTGTTAGATTGAAATTTTTCTATTTGATCATCAGTAAAATTAAAGTGAATAAACTGTACAGAAGAAGCTTTTCCCTCAGCAGAGGTTCTATCAACATCTTCTTCAGGCACTGCTTTAATTTTCTCACCATTTATTTTCATAAATACTGTTTCTTCTATTCCACCAACTTTTCCAAGAAAGGCAGCCCTTGAAATAGGATTATCTATTTCAAACATTAAAGTTGCAGTTAGTTCTTTGCCGTTAGGTATTAAAGGATTGTACGCAGATAACTCATCATGAAGTTGCTCGTCACCACCTTTTTCAATGTACAACATTTCTTGTACTTGGGCTAACATTGTTTCATAACTTTCAAAATAAAAAGTGGCATAAGGACCTAAAGCAACTCTTCTATTTTTTTTATAATCAACAATGTTTTTTCTTAATTCACGTCTCTTTTCTGTATAAACATCTAAGGGAATGATGTCTTCTTTTTGAATTTCTCTTTTTTCTCTCGGCATAATCATAAGTTATAACTTTTTGCCATCAATTCGATAGGATGTAGTGCCTCATCATTAGATATGTTTGTATCAACTTCTAACTGTTTTAAATGTTTACCAGCTAAGGGACAATCAGAAGCCATATACTTATTATTTTTGGTTTTTATTTGTCTAGCTGTAGGCCTTCCAACTTTATTTGCTAAATCATGAGTTTCTTTCATTACTCCAAAAGTTCCACCATGACCTGCACATCTTTCAACTACATCAATTTTAACGTTTGGTATTAGTTTTAACATATCTCTTGCTTTGATACCCATGTTCTGTGCCCTAGCATGACAAGCATGATGCACGGTTACTCCCCCGTCAATCTCATTTAATCCTTCTGCTAATCCCTCATTGTTTGCAATATCCACAACATACTCATCAATATCCATAACATTTGCAGATAATTTTTTTATTTTTTCATCATTTGGTAACAACAAAGGCCATTCAAATTTTAACATCAACCCACAACTCGCTGTTAATGTTACTACTTTATATCCTTTATCAATCCATTCGACTAAATCCTTAGAAACTTTTTTTGCTTGTTCAACAACTTTTGGCAGATCAGCTTGCTCTAGAAATGGCATCCCACAACAACCAGGGTAAGCTTCCTGAACTTCTACACCATTTTTTTTCAAAACTTTTAAAGCGGCAACACCTGTATTTTTTTTATTAAAATTTACAAAACAAGTTGAATAAATAACAACTTTTCTATCTTTAGAAGATGTTTGATAATTTATTTTATCTCTATTTTTTTTGAAAAAATTAGAAAAAGTTTCTGAGTTATATTTTGGTAATTGAACTCTTTTATCTATTCCAGTAATTAATTCTAAGATTTTTCTAATTAATTTATTTTTAATATTTGATGCCCAATTAACTATTTTAGAGAACATAACACCAATTTTAGCGTTTCGGTCTATTTGGGCTAATTGTGTTGGTACGCTTGGTAATTTACCTAATTTTTTTTGAGCTGTTCTATATCGCAGCATCAAATGTGGAAAATCTAAATCAAAATCATGTGGTGGAACATATGGGCATTTAGTCATAAAGCACATATCACACAATGTACATGCATCAACTACAGGGGCAAATTGATCGCTAGATAAGCTTTCAACATCTTCATTTTTAGATTCATCAATCATGTCAAATAACTTTGGAAATGAGTCACAAAGATTAAAACATCTTCGGCATCCATGACAAATATCAAACACTCTTCTCATTTCAGCGTCTAACTTTTCAGGATTTAAAAAATCAGGATGCTCAAAATCTATAGGGTGTCTTATAGGTGCACCTAAACTTCCTTCTTTGCTCATATAATTTAGTTATTTGAAATACGAATTTTTTTTAGTGGGCGACTAACGCCCACTAAGTAATTTGATTAGCTAATAGACTCTAAAGTTTTTTGAAATTTACCAGCGTGTGATTTTTCAGCTTTAGCTAAAGTTTCAAACCAGTCTGCGATTTCTTCAAAGCCTTCTTCTCTAGCAGTCTTAGCCATACCAGGGTACATGTCTGTGTACTCGTGAGTTTCACCTTCGATAGCTGAAGCTAAGTTAGCTTTAGTTTCACCAATTGGTTTTCCTGTAGCAGGGTCACCAACTTGCTCTAAGTATTCTAAATGACCATGAGCGTGACCAGTTTCACCTTCTGCTGTTGATCTAAAAACTGTAGCTACATCATTGTAACCTTCGATGTCTGCTTTTTGTGCAAAATAAAGATATCTTCTATTTGCTTGACTTTCTCCAGCGAATGCTGCTTTTAAGTTTTCTTCTGTTTTACTTCCTTTTAAAGACATTATTTTCTCCTTTTAAATGTTACTCACCATATAATAGTTATATGAAATATGTCAACAGTTTAGAATTATTATAATGTAGATTTTAAGTATTTGATTTGATAGAATTATTTTTGAGTTTGATTATCACTCGCAACTCTAACCAAAACTTCAACGGAATTTATTTTTTTTCCAGTTATATTTTTTCTAATATTTATTTTGTCTATATCGCTCTCATCACAATCGATTAGCTCATGCGTATCTTCATCAAAAAAATGATGGTGTGCTGATGTGTTTGTGTCAAAATAACTTTTATGACTATCGATTGAAATTTCTTTTAGGTATCCTTTTTTTTCAAATGCATGAACTGTGTTATAAACTGTAGCTAGAGATATTTTTTGATTCATTTTCTCAGATAACAATTTAACCAAATCGTTAATTGTGAAATGAAAAGTTTTTTCTCTATTATACAAAACTTCACACATTTTTACTCTTTGCTTAGTAGGTCTAAGCCCAACTTCTCTTAATTTTTCAATAAAATTGCAGTTTTTTGGCATCGTTTTTTATAATTATTCTAAATTATGAATAAAAATATAATGTTTTATTATATTATATTAGCATTAAATCAAGTATTAAGGGAACTCAAAATTATGAAAAAAAACTCATACTCCTACGATGACCTTATAACTTGTGGAAATGGTGATCTTTTTGGTCCTGGTAATGCAAAATTACCTCTTCCACCAATGCTTATGTTTGACAGAATAACCGAAATCAATGAAAATAATGGCACATTTAATAAAGGCTCTTTAAAAGCTGAATTAGATATTAAAGATGATCTTTGGTTTTTTGATTGTCATTTTAAAAAAGACCCAGTTATGCCAGGGTGCTTAGGTTTAGATGCTATGTGGCAACTGGTGGGTTTTTTTCTAGGTTGGCTAGGAAATCCTGGAAAAGGAAGAGCTTTAGGAGTGGGTACTGTGAAATTTACAGGTGAAGTTTTACAGAGTGTAAAAAATGTAAGATATGAAATAGATATGAAAAAAATTATGTCTCCTGGAGGAACAACTGTTGGGCTTGCAAACGGAATTGTTCTTGCAGATAATAAAAAAATATATTCAGCAGAAAGTTTAAAAGTGGGGTTATTTAAATAATGAGAAGAGTGGTTATTACAGGTTTAGGTGTTGTTTCTTGTTTAGGAAATAATCAAGAGGAAGTTCATCAATCTTTATTAAACTCAAAATCAGGGATTTCTTATGCTGAGGAATACAAAGAGCACAATTTAAAAAGCCATGTTCATGGTAAACCAAATATTAAACTTGAAGATCATATCGATAGAAAAACAATTAGGTTTATGGGTTCAGGCTCTGCTTATAATTATATTGCAATGAAAGAAGCAATTGAGGACTCTGGCTTAGAAGAAAGTGAAGTGAGTAATTTTAAAACTGGGATTGTAATGGGTTCAGGTGGCCCATCAATTGAAAACGTAATACTTGCAGCAGATAAAACTAGAGCTAAAACTCCAAAACTAATGGGGCCCTTTATTGTTCCAAGAACAATGGCAAGTACTGCCTCAGCAACACTTGCCGTACCATTTAAAATTAAAGGAACTAACTACACAATGAGTTCTGCATGTGCAACCAGTGGTCACTGCATAGGAAATTCTATGGAATTGATTCAAATGGGTAAACAAGATGTTGTTTTTGCAGGTGGCAGTGAAGAAATTCATTGGGCGATGACAGCAATGTTTGATGCAATGACTGCATTGTCTTCAAAATATAATGATACTCCTCAATCTGCGTCTAGAGCTTATGATAAAACTAGAGATGGATTTGTAATTGCAGGTGGTGCAGGCGTATTAGTACTTGAAGAATACGAACATGCCAAAGCACGAGGTGCTAAAATATACGCAGAATTAACTGGTTATGGAGCAACTTCAGATGGATATGATATGGTAGCTCCATCAGGAGAGGGTGCTGTCAGATGTATGAAAATGGCGATGGCAACTACTAAAAATAAAATTGATTACATTAATACTCACGGAACATCTACTCCAGTTGGAGATATAACTGAACTTAATGCTATTAAAGAAACTTTTGGAGAAGATATTCCAAAAATAAGTTCAACAAAATCTTTATCAGGTCATCCTTTAGGGGCTGCTTCAGTGCATGAAGCAATCTATTGTTTAATAATGATGAAAAACAATTTCATAACAGGATCGGCAAATATTACAGATATGGATGATGATGCTAAAAAATTTCCAATTGTTGCAAAAACTGAAACAGGAGCAACCTTAAATACAGTAATGTCAAATAGTTTTGGGTTTGGTGGAACTAATGCAGCTTTAATTTTTGAAAAGGTTTAGTTTATGAGTTTGATGAAAGGTAAAAAAGGATTGATCATGGGTGTTGCTAATGAGAGATCTATTGCCTGGGGTATATCTCAAAAACTTGCAGAAGCAGGGGCTGAATTAGCATTCACATATTTGGGTGATGCTCTTAAGAAAAGAGTAATACCATTAGCTGAAAAATTAAATTCAAAAGTCACTTTCAGTTGTGATGTTGAAAAAAAAGAAGAAGTGATCAACTTATTTAAAGACATTAAATCTCAATGGGGTGAAATAGATTTTGTAGTTCATGCGGTTGCTTTTTCTGATAAATCAGAATTATCTGGTGAATATTTAAATACTACTAGAGAAAACTTTTTAAGAAGTATGCTAATCTCATGCTTTTCATTTACTGAAGTCGCAAAAGAAGCATCCAAAGTAATGAAAGAAGGAGGAAGTATGTTAACTTTAACCTACGAGTCTACTAAAGCAATTCCAAATTATAATGTTATGGGTGTTTGTAAGTCAGCTTTAGAGGCTAGTGTGAAATACTTAGCTAGAGATTTAGGTGCCAAAGGTATGCGAGTAAATGCTATAAGTGCTGGACCTATCAAGACATTGGCTGCCTCTGCAATTGGAGACGCAAAATTTTTATATAAATGGAATGAAGACCATTCTTTCCTAAAAAGAAACGTAGATATCCATGATGTTGGAAATTCAGCATTATATCTATTAAGTGACCTTGCAAACGGTGTTACGGGTGAAATTCACTATGTTGATGCTGGATACAACAAGGTTGGGATGCCAGATCCTAAAAATATCTCCTAAAATATAGATAAATTTGGTTAAACTTTGAAGGGGCGTTCTGTTGCCAGGTGCCCCGGACTTTGTTTCAATAATCCTTATAATTCAACACTTAGCAATAATCAAATCACGTAATTTATAGAATAATTCCGACTAAATGCCGACCAAAAAGTTGGTCGGCCAAGACCTATATTTTGGACTCATGGTTCATGATTTGGTAGTCTTGGAGCATGAAAAAGGTTCTGGTCATTGTCATCCTAAATTTCATTTTAAGTTTTAATGCACATTCAGAAATTATTAAGTATGAATGCTACAATCCAAACGATAGGAGTATCTTTGAAAGTTATACAAGAACGTTAAATACTGATACTAATGTTGTAATAGAGGAGTTTATTTGGTCTAGAAGTGCTGCAGAAAAAAGAAATCTAAGTGTAAGATATAACAAAAGAGTTCACCCAATTGTAAGCATAGATAATACCAAAGTAATTTATAAGTTAACAAATGAAAATTACTGGGAGTTTCAATTTACAAATATGGGTAAAAAGAAATACAATATTGATAACCCCAAATATCTTAAAAAATTAATAAAAAAATATGGCAGCAAAGATACCCCAAGAATAACCTATACTTGGAATTATAGTCGAGATGGAGAGTCTTCTGACTATTATATTCATAGTCTAAAAGAGAACAGATCTAGTTTTAATATTTGCGATAGAATTCAACAAATCGCTGAAAAACCTAAAGATGAACCAAAGAAGAAACAACCAAAACAAAGTCCTGATGATGACAAAATAGTTCCAGCAGGTTCTGGATCAGGCTTCTTTGTTTTAAAAGATGGTACTGTAATAACAAATTATCACGTCATAGATGGATGTGAGGTTAATAAAGTTTCTCATAAAGGATCTCAATCTGAAGCAAAAGTTTTATCAATAGATAAAGTAAACGATATTGCAATTTTAAAAACAGACATAAATCCACAAAATGCTTTTGCAGTATCTAATGAGGATGTGTCTTTATTAGAGGATGTGGTTGTTGCTGGGTACCCCTTAGGTAAACAGATTAGTTCAGCAATTAAAACTCATAAAGGAGTCGTTACAGCTCTAGCAGGTGCAGGAGATAACTACTCATATTTTCAAACAGATGCCGCAATTAACCAAGGAAATAGTGGTGGACCAATTATAAACCAAAAAGGGAACGTGGTTGGTATTGCAGTTCAAACATGGGTAGAAGAAGGTGTTCAAGGAGTTCACTTTGGAATTAAGTCATCAACGTTAAAGACTTTTGCAAGTGCAAATGGTTTAAAATTCTTAACACCAAATAATAGAGACTTATCTAATAAGGAACTTGGTAAATTAATTACTGAAAGTACAGTATATGTTGAGTGTCACATGACAATTGCAAAAATTAAGAAGATGTTAGCTGAAGCAGAAAATAAGAAAGCATTCTTTAAGGAATATAAATAAATGCCGACTACAGGCCGACTCACTCGGTTGTATTTTTAAATTTACGTTGATACTGCAAACTAATTTACAAATGAGAAGGGGCGTTCTGTTGCCAGGTGCCCCAAACCTCTAAATTCTTTATTCAGCAGCTTGTTTCATAGAAAGTTTAACTTTACCTCTATCGAAACCAATTACTTTAACTTTTACTTCGTCGCCTTCTTTAACAACGTCTGTAACCTTAGCTACTCTTTTATCTGCAAGTTCTGAAATATGAACAAGTCCATCTTGTTTTCCTAAGAAATTAACAAATGCACCAAACTCCATAATCTTCATTACTTTACCTGAATAAATTTTATTTAGTTCAGCTTTTGCAGTGATGTCTTTAATCATTTGCATTGCGATGTTTCTAGACTCTTCATCTGGCGCAGCAACTGTGACTACACCTTCATCATTTACATCTACTTTTGCACCTGATTTTTCAACTATCTCTCTGATGGTTGCGCCACCTTTTCCAATCACAGCTGCAATGTCTTTTTTATCAACATTAACTTGTTCCATTTTCGGTGTATGTTTTCCAACATCAGATCTTGAAGCTGATAATGCTTTATTCATTTCTCCTAAGATATGAATTCTTCCATCTTTGGCTTGGCTTAATGCCTGCTCCATAATTTCAAATGTAATACCTGTGATTTTGATATCCATTTGGAGAGAAGTAATTCCATCTTTAGTTCCAGCAACTTTAAAATCCATGTCTCCAAGATGATCTTCATCACCTAGGATGTCTGAAAGGACGCTGAAATCATCACCTTCTTTAATTAATCCCATTGCAATACCAGCAACTGGCTCTTTTATTGGTACTCCAGCATCCATTAATGCTAAAGAAGTTCCACAAACAGTAGCCATAGAAGAAGAACCATTCGACTCTGTAATCTCTGAAACTACTCTAAAAGTATAAGGAAATGCTTCTTTTGTAGGTAATGAAGAGTTAATTGCTCTCCATGCTAATTTACCATGACCAATTTCTCTTCTACCTGTTCCAATTCTTCCAGTTTCTCCAACTGAAAAAGGAGGAAAATTATAGTGAAGCATAAATCGTTCTCTTTGCAATCCATCTAAACTTTCAATTCTTTGCTCGTCATCAGATGTTCCTAAAGTTGCTACAACAATTGCTTGGGTTTCTCCTCTAGTAAATAAAGCAGAACCATGTGCTCTTGGTAAAACTCCCACTTCACATTCAATAGGTCTTACATCTGACAATCCTCGACCATCAATTCTATTTTTATTTTTTAGAATATCAGTTCTAACAATTGATTTTTCAAGATTTTTTAACTGACCGTTAACATCAAGATCTGTGTAGTTTTCATCTTCTTCATAAAGCTTTTTAGCTTTGTCAGTGATTTCAGAAATTTGATTTGATCTATCCTGTTTATCTCTTGTTGCAAAAGCTGTCTTAAGATCTTCCGTAAAAGTTTCCTCAAGTTTTTTCTTAACTTCAGATAAGTCTTTTTTCTCAACTATCCACTCAGGTTTTCTACATTCTTTTGCAAGTTCCTCTATCATTTCAATTACTGGAACAAATCCTTCATGTCCAAATTTAACTGCATTTAACATTTCTTCTTCTGTTAAACCACTTGCTTCAGACTCAACCATAAGCACAGCATCTTTTGTACCTGCTACAACTAGATCTAATTTTGATTTTTCTAATTCTGCTTTAGATGGGTTTAAAACATATTTTCCATCTACAAAACCAACTCTTGAAGCACCTACAGGACCCATAAATGGCATTCCTGATATAGCTAAAGCTGCTGAAGATGCATTAATTGACAAAATATCTGGTTCATTTTCTTTATCGTATGAAATTACTGTTGGTAATAACTGTACTTCATTTTTAAATTCATCAGGAAACAAAGGTCTGATTGGTCTATCAATTAATCTAGAGATTAATGTTTCACTTTCAGTTGGTCTTGCTTCTCTTTTAAAATATCCACCTGGGATTTTTCCTGCTGCATAATATTTTTCTTGATAATTTACAGATAAAGGAAAGTAATCCATATCAGGATTTACTTTTTTTGCTCCCACTACTGTTGTTAGTACGACTGTCTCTCCACATGTTGCGATTATTGCACCGTCTGCCTGTCTTGCTACTTTACCTGTTTCTAAACTTATCTTCTTTCCCGCTACTTCAATTTCCTTCTTATATACTTTAAACATTTCATTTCCATTTCGTTTCGTTCGTTTCGTTCCATTCCGTTCTATCTATCTTGACTTCTATTTTCTTAAATTCAATTTCGACAGTACATTTTTGTAAGAATCCATTTTATTTTTCTTTAGGTATTCTAACAATTTCTTTCTTCTATTTACCGCTCTCAACAATCCAACAGATGAATGTTTATCCTTTTTGAATTGCTTAATATGTTTAGAGAGAGTTTCAATTTTCTCTGTTAGCAAAGCGATTTGTATCTCTGAAGATCCAGTATCTTTATCATGCATTGCTAATTCTTGTGCCTTTTTATTCATGCCTCTTTCTTCCTATTTATTTGTTTGTTTTATTAAGTTTTCTATTTTTTCCGCATACTCAAAAGATTCGTCTTTTCTAAAAAGTAATTTTGGTAAAAATTTCATAACAACTTTTTGTGATAAAATTTTTCTAATTAAAAATGAGTATTCTTTTAAAACATTAATTGTTTCCTCTGCATCTTTTCCTCCCAATGGAAGAACATATGCTTTGGCAATTTTTAAATCTGGACTCATTCTAACCTCAGTAACAGTTATTGTGTTCGTTTCTAAATTCGGCACCTTAGCCTCATTTCTTATAAAAATCATGCTTAAAGACTGCTTAATCATTTCACCTACTCTTAGCTGTCTTTGTGACACTGGTTTTCCTATTCTATCTGCCATTAAATTGACCTCTCAGTAGATGTAACACTAAATGCTTCTATTGTGTCATTTTTTTGGAAATCCATATAATCTTTAACAGTTATTCCGCATTCTTGACCATCACTTACCTGTTTTACTTGGTTTTTTTCTCTAAATATTGATGAAACTTTTCCGGTATAAATAATAGCACCGTCTCTAATTATTCTTACATCTGAAGTACTATTAATTTCTCCTTCAGTTACTTTTGAGCCAGCAACTTTACCTGCACCCGAAACTTTAAATATTTCTAAAATTTGTGCGGTACCAGTAATTTTTTCTTGTACATCAGGCGCCAATAATCCTGACATTCTTTGTTTTATGTAATCTAGAACTTCATAAATAATGTTGTATGAAGATATTTTTATCTTTTCATTTTCAGCAAGTTTTTTTGCTTCTTTGCTTGGTTTAACATTGAAAGCTATTAATACTGCATTTGAAGCTTTCGCTAATGTAACATCTGTCTCAGTTATCATTCCAATATCTGCTAAAATTATTTTAGGTTTAACCTCATCATTTTTGATTTGACTAATTGCATTTTTGATTGCTTCAGATGATCCATGTACATCAGATTTAATTATTAAATTTAATTCTTCAGTAGATTTATCTGAAAAGGCAGAGTCTTGTGTTGCAAAAGTTAGTGGATTTTTTCCATCCTTACTCTCTTGAGCTCTATTTTCACTCAGTGTCTTAGCCTCTTTTTCTGTATCAAGAACAATAAAATCGTCTCCAGCTTTGGCTGCACCATTTATCCCTAAAATTTCAACAGGAGTAGAAGGTAATGCTTCATTAATATTTTTACCTTTATCATTAATGATAGCTCTTACTTTTCCCCACTTTAAACCACTTACAAAAAAATCACCTCTCTTAAGTGTTCCTGTTGTAACAATTATATTTGCAACTGGACCTCTACCAACATCAATTTTGGACTCTAAAACTATACCTGTAGCTTTAGATTCATAATCCGTTTTAAGATCTAAAATCTCCGCTTGTAGTATTATTGACTCTACTAATTTATCTAAGTTTTGTTTTGTTTTAGTTGAAATCTCAACCATTAAAGTATCACCAGATAAGTCTTCCGCAATTAATTCATGCTCTAATAATTGATTTTTTATTTTCTGTGGATCTGCATCTGGTAAATCGCATTTATTTATTGCTACAACTATTGGAACATTTGCGGCTTTAGCGTGTTTTATAGATTCAACTGTTTGAGGTTTAACTCCATCATCAGCGGCAACTACTAATACAACCACGTCTGTTAATTTTGATCCTCTTGCTCTCATTTCTGTAAATGCAGCATGACCTGGAGTATCAATAAATGTTAATTTATTACCCTGACTTTCAATTTGATAGGCTCCAATATGTTGAGTTATTCCACCAAATTCTCCTGAAACTACATTTGCACTTCTGAGCACATCTAGTACTGAGGTCTTACCATGATCCACATGTCCCATTACCGTAACTATTGGGGGTCGATTTTTTAAATTTTCAGTTCTTGAAGCTTTTATTTTTTGAATTATTTCTTCTGCTTTCTCTTCCCTAATTGGATTGTGACCAAATTCTTTAACTAAATATTCTGCAGTATCTGCAGCTAATGTTTGATTGATAGTCACAGTAACACCCATACCAAATAAATGCTTAATTACATTGCTTGATTGTTCAGCCATTCTGTTTGCAAGTTCTCTTACTGTGATTGCTTCAGGAATATTAACATCTCTTTTAATCGGTTTTAAATTTTCTTGAGAATCATCTTTTGTAGCATTTTTAATTTCTTTTTGTCTTGCTCTTTTTACTGATGCTAAGCTTCTTTGTTTTGCATCAATCTCATCACTTAGCGCTCTTGACACCGTTAACTTTAACTCTCTCTTTTTTGTTCCAGCTTTTAAAGTTTTTCTATCTTTGCTTTCACTATCTCCTTTAAGTCGTTTAGTAGCTCTTTGCTCTGCTAGTTTTCTCTTTTCAAAATCGTTTGTTATAGGGGGTGATTTAGGATTAAATGAAGGTTTTAATGGTGCTCCTCTGTTGAAAGTTGAGGTTGTTCTTGGCTTATTCGTACTAGATCTAAATGATCCACCTCTACTCGATAATTTTCCAGTTTGTTTTTCAATTACTACAGAATTTTTTCCTTGAGATTTAGTAATCTCAATGTTCTTGATTGATTTTTTGGCTGAGCCTGAAATTGTTAATCTTGTTTTTTTCTCCATACCTCATTACTCAATCTTTATAAACAATATTTCTAGCAGACATAATTAGTTCATCTGCTTCTTCTTTAGATAAAGCAAAATCCTCCAAATAACCTTGGATTTTTACTCTCTCACCTTTAACGACATCATAACCACCAGTTAATTCATCAGATGCTAAATCTGCAAAATCTTTTAAACTTAAAATTTTTTGTTCACCAAGTGTGACCAACATTCCTGGTGTTAATCCCTTTAAATTAATCAAGGCATCTTCAAGACCTAATTCTTTAATTCTCTGAGAAATATCCTCTTGATCCTTTTCATGAAACTCTTTAGCTCTTTCTATCAATGCTTTAGCAGTATCTTCTTCTATACCTTCAATCTTCATTAAATTTTCAGCCGAGCTATCTTTAATGTCATCAATAGTTGAAAAACCTTCGGCAACTAATAACTGGCCCAATGTTTCATCTAACTCTAAATTTTTTACAAAATTCTCTGTTTTTTCTTTAAATTCTAATTGTCTTCGTTCAGAGTCTTCTGCATCTGTCATTATATTAATTTCATAATTTAAGAGTTTTGTTGCAAGTCTAACGTTTTGACCTCTTCTTCCAATTGCTTTACTTAAATTTTCTTCAGTTAAAATTACATCAAGTTTTTTTCTTTCACTATCAACATTAACTCTTTGTACTTCAGCAGGGGATAATGCATTTGAAACTAAAATAGCAGGATCTTCTGACCAATTAACTATGTCAATTTTCTCTCCTTGAAGTTCATTTACAACAGCCTGCACTCTTGAACCTCTCATTCCTACACAAGCACCAACTGGATCTAAAGATGTATCGACTGCTTTCACACATATTTTAGCTCTACTCCCAGGATCTCTTGAGGAAGATTTAATTTCTATTAGTCCATCATAAATTTCTGGAACCTCTTGAACAAAAAGTTTTTCCATAAATTTAGGATGAGCTCTCGATAGAAATATTTGTTGCCCTCTAGGTTCTCTTCTAACGTCATAACAATAAGCTTTTATACGATCACCTGCTTTAATATTTTCACGAGGTATTAATTCATTTTTTTGAATTATTGCTTCAGTTCTACCTAAATCAACAATTACATTTCCAAATTCTAATCTCTTTACAATTCCACTTAAAATTGTGTCTTTCTTATCAATAAAATCATTAAATTGTCTTTCTCTTTCAGCTTCTCTTACATTAAAACTAATCACCTGCTTTGCGGTTTGCGCAGCTATTCTTCCAAAATCAAATGAAGGAAGTGGCTGCAATACTTCATCACCAATAGATTTATCTTTATTTAATTCATTTAAATTAATTGCATCTTCTAATTTTATCTCTGTATTTGCATTTTCTGGATTTTCGGCGATTATTAATTTTCTAAAAAGCTCAATATCTCCATTGTCTCTATTGATAGAAACTTTAATTTCATTTTCCTGTCCAAATTTTGATTTTGCAGCTTTAGCAATACCAGTTTCCATAGAACTTATAATTAGTTCTTTATCAATTGATTTTTCTAAAGCTACAGCTTCAGCAATTCTTAATAATTCAAGTTTATCTGCTCTTTTATTTAACATAATTTTGTTTGCTCCAAAAAAAAATGGGCTAAAGCCCATTTTGTAAAGTTCAATAATGTAGTTGCAATATAGTAAAGTTTTTTTTTAATTCAACAGAAACTATTTAGAAAAAACGTTAGTTTTATCTATTTTTTCCCATGAAAATGATCCATTTTCCTCAGGTGCTCTACCAAAATGACCATAAGCAGATGTTTTTTCATATATTGGTTTGTTTAAATTTAACATTTCTCTAATACCTCTAGGGCTTAAATCAAAATTTTCTTTAATCTTTTCTACAACAAATTTATTTTTATCTAGGTCGTTATCAAATAAATCAACATAGATAGATAATGGTTTTGATACACCAATTGCATAAGCTAACTGAATTAAACATTTCTCAGCAATTTTAGAACCAACAACATTTTTAGCAATGTACCTTGCCGCATAAGCTGCTGATCTATCAACTTTAGTTGGATCTTTTCCAGAGAAAGCTCCACCACCATGAGGTGCTGCTCCACCATAAGTATCAACAATAATTTTTCTTCCTGTCAAACCACAATCTCCATCTGGTCCACCAATTACAAAATTTCCTGTAGGATTTACATAAAACTCATCCTCATTAAAACCATCAAGAAAATTCTCAGGAATAGATTTTAACATATAAGGTCTAAGTAAATCTCTGACTTGAGATTGATTAACATCTGGTGAATGCTGTGAAGAGATAACTACAGATTTTACTTTTGAAGGTTTTCCATCAACATATTCGAATGTTACCTGACTTTTTGAATCTGGTTCTATATTTTTTAATTTTCCAGATTTTCTATCTTCAGCCATTAATCTTAAAATTTTATGAGAATAATGTATAGGTGCAGGCATTAAAACATCTGTTTCATTACATGCATATCCAAACATTATACCTTGATCACCAGCTCCTTCGTCTTTGTTACCAGAGGAGTCTACGCCCATAGCAATGTCAGCTGATTGGGAATGTAAATGACTTTCAATTTTTGTAGCTTCTTTCCAAGTAAATCCTTCTTGGTCATAACCAATATCTTTTATACAATTTCTTACCTTTTCAATTAACTCATCTTCCTTAATTTCGGGTCCTCTAACCTCACCAGCTAAAACAACTTTATTTGTTGTAGTAAGAGTTTCGCAAGCTACTCTAGAATATGGATCCCCAGAAATAAAACTATCAACAACCATATCTGAAATCCTATCAGACACTTTATCTGGATGGCCTTCTGAGACAGACTCACTTGTAAAAAGATAGTTTTTTAAATTACTCATTTTTAAGCTTCTTAAATGAAAATATTAAAAAAATATACAATAAAATGATTAATCCAAATATTTTATTTCCAAATTTTGCAAATAGAGTCATCTCTATTTTTCTTGACTCACTTAAATCTATATATCCTGAATTATTTATATCAATTTTTTGCTCAACAAGTCCCATTGGGTTAATAATTGCTGTTGTCCCATTATTTGCAGATCTCAAAACATATTTCCCACTCTCTATGGCTCTAAAAATACTATGAGTAAAATGTTGCTCTGGACCAATTGATTTACCAAACCAACCATCTTCAGAAATATTTACAATATAATCAAAGTTACTGTTTGTAAAAATTTTACCTGAATAAATTATCTCATAACAAATAAGGGGTAATATTTTGACTGATAAATTATTATATTTCAGATCAATTATGTTTCTTTCTTTACCTTTTGAATATGATTGGTAGTCATTAGTAATTGTTTTTAAGCCAATACCTTTTAATAATTTTTCAAAAGGTAAAAATTCTCCAAAAGGAACAAGATTAATTTTTTTATATGAATTTATTATATTCAGATTGTGATCAAAAATAGATAATGAATTAAAATATTTAATAGTTTTACTTTGATCTTCTTTGCTATTAATTCCAATAGCTAGTAAATGATTTTCATTGAATTTTTCTTCAAATAACCATTTATATTCTACTAATTGATCCTGTGAAATACCTGGAATTATACCCTCTGGCCAAATAAAAATTATTTTTTCACTTTTTTTGGGAGAGCTAATTTCAATTAATTCTTCTATTGCACTTATAGGATCAACATTGTTATAAAATCTATCTATACTTATATTTGAACTCAAAATTCTTATTTTATAGTCAAGATTTTTTACTTCTTGATTGTCAAATTTTTCTAAATTTTGTGAACCAAGTACATAAAATGATAACGTTATAATAAGAAACGCAACACATACGCTAATATCTTTTTTATTTTCTCTTAAAATAAATATTGATGGACTTGTAAATAATGAAATACAGAAAAGATTAAAGCTGTATGTACCTATGACTGATGCGATGTTTAAAATTTCGATTTGATTAGAGAAACTATAAGCAATTAAATTCCAAGGAAAACCGGTTAGTATTGATCCTCGTAAAAACTCTACTATTCCAAATATTAAAGAAAAAAGAAAAAATGAGCTCAAACTTTTATTTGGTTTTAAAACTGCAAATAAATAAGCAACTAAAGCATAAAACAAGGCTAATAAACCGGGTATTAATATTATTGTAAATGGTATTAAAAACTTAAAACTTTGATCAAACGTTAATGATATTGAGATCCAATATAAATTACTTACAAAATAACCAAACCCAAAAAACCAACCATAAAGGAAAAATATTTTTTTATTTTTATAAAACTCAATTTTTTTTATTAAAAATATATAGAATAAACTAAAAGTTAAAAAATTTATTACAACATAATTAAATGGGGGTAAACTTAAGGAGGTAAGCACCCCTAATAAAATTAAATAAATTAATTCAATATAAAATTTATTTTTCAATTTAATTTATTTTTGATTGTACAGATTTAAATAATAGATTTTCCTCTTTTAACATTTTGAAATAATCTTTATTTTTTTTATGATCAAAACCTAAAAGATGAAGAAAACCATGTATTAATATTTTAGCAACTTTTTCTTTAAAAGATTTTAAATCTTGTGATTTTGGTTTATCTAAATAATTATAGCTGATGATAATGTCTCCCAAATAAGTATTTTTTTTAATTTTTATTTTTTTATCTAATGGAAAAGATAAAATATCTGTAGATTTATTTTTTTTTCTAAAAACCTTGTTTAATTTTTTAATATTCTTATTATTTGAAAGTAACAGTGTGAAGGTTACTTTTTTATTTAAAAATTTATATTTTTTTGGAAAAGCTTTACATATTTTTTTAAAAAAAATATCCTTATTTTTAAGCCTTTTTGACCAAGCCTTCTCCTCAGAGAAGACATTAATACTAATCATTATTTGAGTATGCTTTAACTATTTTAGAAACAAGTGGATGTCTAACTACATCTGAATGATCAAAATCAACTATGGATATTTCCTTTAAATGCCCAAGCAACTCTTTTGATCGGACTAATCCTGACATGCTTTTATTTGGTAAATCAATTTGAGAAGGATCACCATTAACAACTATTTTTGAATTTTCTCCAATACGTGTTAGAAACATTTTAATCTGAGTATCTGTAGCATTTTGTGCTTCGTCTAAAATTGCAAAAGAATTTTTAAGAGTTCTACCTCTCATAAAAGCTAAAGGCGCAATCTCTATATCTCCGATCTCAATCATTCGCTGTATTTTTTCAAAGTCGAAGAGATCATATAAAGAGTCATATAAAGGTCTAAGATAAGGGTCTACTTTTTCCTTCATATCACCTGGCAAAAATCCCAAACGCTCACCCGCTTCTACAGCCGGTCTTGAAAGAATAATTCTCTCAATCTTTTTTTCTAAAAGCATAGTTAAGCCTACAGCTACTGCCAAAAAAGTTTTTCCTGTTCCTGCTGGCCCAGCTGAAATTACAATATCACTCTCCCTCAAAGCTCTCACATAGCTTTTTTGTTTTTCAGATCTAGGAATTATAGATTTCTTAGGAGTTTTAATGATGTCTGTAACATTATTATTTTTTACTTTTTCATTAATCATAAAGTTATCAACTGATGAAAGTATATCTTTATTCTCTATACTTCCATTATTAATAAACTGATTAGCTAAAAATTGAATAGCGTTTTTAATTTTTTCATTCTTTTCAGGTGTTGATTTAATTAAAATTGAATTTCCCCTTGAATATAAGCTGGAATTTGTAATTTTTTCTAATTCTTGTAAATTTTTATTAAATTCCCCAACAACACCCATCAACAAGTTATTGTCATGAAATATAACACTTAAAGAATTGTTATCTGAATAAACAAATTTTAAAGACTGATCGAAATTTTTTTTAGTTATTCCACTCAAATTCTATGCAACCTTCTGATCCGAATTAGTTATTACTTCACCGAATAAAGTATTTCTATTACTATCTTTAATTCTCACTTGAACTATTTTTCCAATATCATTCTTTTTACCATTAAAAATTACTGATGTCATATACTCAGATCTACCAAAAGCTTTGCTTTTATCGTCGGTTAAATTTTCAACCAAAACATCAATAACCTTACCCTCCAATGACTTGTTTATTTCGATTTGATTTTTGAATAAGATAGTTTGAATTTTTTCTAATCTTTCAATAGAAATTTTTTTGTCAATTAGGTCTAAATTTTCGGCGACTGTTCCAGGTCTTGGACTAAAAATAAATGAATAAGAGTTAATAAATTTAATTTTTTCAATTAATCTAATAGTATCCTTAAAATCCTGATCCTTTTCACCAGGATAACCTATTATAAAATCACTTGAAAATTCTATATTTGAATTAATTTCTTTTAATTTATCAAAAGTATTTAGATATTCCTCAATAGTATGTTTTCTATTCATCAACTTTAAAATTTTATTAGATCCACTTTGAACCGGTAAATGCACAAGTGGCATTAACTTTTCAGAGGTTTTATATACTTCAATTAAATCCTCAGTCATATCTTTTGGGTGAGATGTAGTATATCTAACCCTCTTAATTTCAGATAATTTTTCAATATTTAAAATCAAATCTGATAGTCTGAATCCTTCATTATCATAAGCATTTACATTTTGACCAAGTAAAATTATTTCTTTTGCACCATTATCAGCTAAATATTTTGCTTCATCCAAAATTTGTTTAAATGGTCGAGAATATTCTGGTCCTCTAGTATATGGGACTACGCAAAAATGACAAAATTTATCACATCCTTCCTGAATAGTTAAGAATGATGAAACTTTTCCAGCTTCATTTTTAATTTTACTCAAATATTTAAATTTAGAAACTGCATCAAATTCGGTTTCTTCAATCTTTTTCTTTTTTTTGTTATAATTTAATATTGTGTCATTTATTTTGTGATAAGCTTGAGGACCAATAACTAAATCTATGTAGGGTTCTCTTTTTAGCATCTCTTGATTTTCTGCTTGAGCAACACAGCCTGCAATAATCACCAATGGTTTTTTTTTTGATCTAAAAATTTTTTTTACTCTACCTATTTCTGAGTAAACTTTTTCTTTTGCTTTATCTCTAATATGACATGTATTTAATAGATAACAATTTGCTTCTTCATATTTTTCTGTTTTTTCATAGCCAATTTTTTTGACTGAGTCAAAAATTCTATTTGAGTCATACTCATTCATCTGACATCCAAATGTTTTGATAAATATTTTTTGACTCATATTATTGGGATTTTTTCTTAACCCCATATAATTCCAATTTATGGTCCACTAATGTATATCCATATTTTTCCGCAACTTTTTTTTGAAGCTTTTCAATTTCTTCATCTACAAATTCTATAATTTCACCAGTTTTAACATCAATTAAATGATCGTGATGACCTTCGTTAAGCTCTTCATATCTTGCTTTTCCACCTTTAAACTCATGCTTAGTTAATATTCCAGATTCTTCAAATAGTTTTACCGTTCTATAAACAGTTGCAATACTTATTTTTGGATCAATTTTAGACACTCTATTATAAAGTTCATCTACATCCGGATGGTCAGAAGACTCGGACATTACTTGTGCAATTACTCTTCTTTGATCAGTTAATTTAACTCCTTTTGCTATACATTTTTGCTCTATTGTTTCTGACATAAAATAATTTTAACTTAAATAAATAGGGTTAATCAAATTTTTTTTAATATTAAATTTATCGCACAAATGAGGGATATTTTCGTATTTTATGTCTTTTTCACCTTTAAAATCTTGTATGCTATAACAATAGTAATCAATATTATTAGTTAAATTAAATGCTTTAACTATAGAAAATGAATTTCTTATTCCTGCAAAACTTCCAGGCCCTCTATTTAAATAAATTGTATTAATATCTTTCAAGTTTAATTGATGAGAATTTAAAAAATCATTAATAATTAAAGTTAATTTTTCATAATTAATTTTAGTATTCTCTTTAGTAATATTATAAATATCATTACTAGTTATGATCATTAAAAAAATTTTTTCACTAGCTACATCAATTATCAGTTTATTCATAATTATTTTATTTTCTAATATCAGTTCTAAATCAGATGAAAATAATATCAAATACTATTCCCATGATGAAGGAATTCTATCAATTATGTATCACCGTTTTAATGAGAATAAGTACCCCTCAACTAATATTAAAATGGATATATTTAAGGAACATATAAATATTATTAAGAACTCAGATTTTAATTTTCATAATCCAAATAATTTTGATGAACAGTTTAATAAACCAAAACAAAAAAAAGAAATTCTTATAACTATCGATGATGCTTTTGAATCTTTTTATACTGAAGCATGGCCTTATCTAAAAGAAAATAAAATTCCATTTATTTTATTTGTTTCAACTGAACCAGTGGGAAAAAGAGGTTACATGACTTGGGAGCAAATTAAAGAGGTTGAAGGGAATGAATTTGCAAATATAGGACATCATTCTCATACTCATGAATATCTCATAGATGTAAGCAATGAGGATTTTATTTTAGATATTGAAACGGCTAATAAAATTTTTCTAATGGAACTTGGTTATATCCCTAACCTATTCTCATATCCCTTTGGGGAATACTCTAAATTTATGAAAGACTATATATCTAAAAATTTCAAATATGCTTTTGGTCAGCATTCTGGTGTAATTGATTTAAATAAAGACAAATTTGAATTACCTAGATTTCCAATTAATGAAAAATACGGGGAGTTAAAAAGATTTAAATCAATAATAAATTATTTTCCACTTGAATATAAAAGAATACTTCCTGAGGAAAAACAGTTATTCGAAAACACAAACCCTCCAAATTTCAAAGTTGAATTTTTCAAAGAGCAAAAAAATTTATCTAATATTAATTGCTATTCTAATGAGGGAGATATTTGGGACAAATCAAAAACAACATTTGCTAACAACTCTTTAACGATTGAATTTAGAGAACCATTCAAACCAAGAAGAGGAAGAATTAATTGTTCTCTGAATGATGATGGAAAATGGAGATGGTTTGGTGTGCAATTTCCTATAAAAGAAAATTAAATTAAACTCTGTAAATCTTTGCTTGATGGCAACAATCTCGCTTCATCAAAATCTTTTAAGTTATTTTGTTCAATAATTTTTTGTAAAACCTCTATATATTGATTTCCTGTTTCTGCATATTTATCTAAATGTTTAGACAAAATTAGACTATCTAAAGGTTTATTTTGATTTCTAAGTTCTGTTCTTGCTTTCCTTAAATTTTTATATGTTGAGTGTGTATTTAAATTTCTTAAATATGCTCTTACAGATAATTGTAAGCTATGGAACTTCATAACTTTATGATCTTTACCTTCATCTGCATTTTTAGGTTTTAATCCCTCGCCGGACCAAGTCCATTGGCCAAATAAAGCATTTCCCTTTAATGCAAATCTTGAAGTACCCCAACCCGTTTCTTTAGCAGCTTGAGCTATTGCTAATGAAACTGGTATTTCATCCATTCTTACTTTTAAAGTAGATAAATCATTTTTTCTTACACCATATTGTTTATATTTTTTTTCTAACCACTTTTTTTCAATTTCAGTGTTGCTATTTTTATTTAAAATTGTGAATAACCTTTTTCTATCAACTCTAATTTTGTTGTTTTCTTTAACTATTAAAGGAAGAACAATTTTTATAAACATATCTTTTCTTTTTTTAGTATTAGCTATGTTTTTAATTTCATTCGGAAGAAGACCAATATCTATTGGTTTTACTAATTTTGTATTTCTTACATCTTTTAAATTATAATTTATCTCTTTAAATAATGAGTCAATCTCGGAAGTTGTGTATCTGACTAGATTAATTTCAGAATTATTTTCTTCTAGAATATCATATAATAAATCTCTTTCATCAGCTTCTACAGTTGAGTCTTCTTCGATTAATTTATCTTTATTTAAAGTATTATTTAAAATATTTTTTGAATTATTGGTAAATTCTTTATTATTAAAATTTTTATCAGCAAAATTAATAAATATAGGAGTTACATAAAAGAATGAAATTACTATAAATGAACTTAGGAAAAATCGTGAAACTATATTAAAACTTTTATTTTTTAAAAAACCTGATTTTTTAATTTTTCTCATAATTAATTATTATATCGCAACAACCTCTTTTACTTCTGGCAAATAGTGACATAAAAGATTTTGAACACCTTGTTTTAAAGTCATAGTTGAACTAGGACATCCTGAACAACTCCCTTGTAATTGAACCTTAACAATTCCGTCCTTAAACTCTTTAAATTTTATATCACCCCCATCTCTAGCAACAGCAGGTCTTATTTTCTCCTCTAGAATTTTTACAATTTTTGATTCAATTTCACTTAAATCTAAATCTTCTTCTTTTGCATTTTCATCAATTACAAACTCTTTACCATCTGCATAAAAATCATTTATTAGAGAAATTACGATATGTTTTATTTCATCCCACTTAATATTTTCTTTC
>CACJDW010000005.1 GCA_902592275.1 uncultured Pelagibacteraceae bacterium | reverse complement strand
TAGAGGTTCCTAAATTGTCATAAAACGTTTTATGCCATTTTTTGAATTTATTATGTGTAACACCAACAGCTGCACCTGCAATTGTGAATGCACTGTATTTTCCTGTTAATTTTTTTTTCTTTAAATGATTATGTACTAAATGTTGAAATCTTGGATCCATACAAGATAACACCATTGCTTTAAATTTTGATTTCATCAATTTAATTCAACTTTAAACATAGCCTCGTTTCTTCTATTCATTGGGAGGGTAAATGGGCTATCATAGGTTGCTCTAATAGGCGGGCTTATAATTGATATATTATTTTTTTGTAACTCTTTTTCTAAAATTTCTTTATGCTTAAGAAAATTTCCATCTGAAGCTCGTCCAGAATATCTCAGGACCGCGTAGTATCCTCCTTCAATATTAACTATTTTAACATCTTCTCTGCTTGGATTTGGTGCATTTTCTGAGTTAAATTTAGATGGTAAATAAAATTGCATACTCATATTTCCATTTTTCTCAACTTGAGTAACTGGAGTTGTCATTTTAATTTTCTCTTGGGTATCGTTTCTGCCTGAAATGTAATTAAATAACTTTCTAAAATTACTATCTATTCCAGATGTCATTGTTTCCACCGCTAAACGATCTGAATATTTTCTAATCTCATAAACTTCATTTTTAGAGACAACTTCATAATTTGCTTCTTCATAAGCCATAACCATAGAATAAGGTAAAATAAATAAAGTACAAAATACTATAAAATAAAGTTTAATAATTTTCATTGTTACATAACTTTATATTCAAAATTTTGTGTAGTTTCATTAATTTGAATTAATTTAGCGCCATTTCTCTGATGAAAATTTGTTGCCATTTCTGTTAGAGGTGAAAGGGTTACCAATCTATTTAAATGATTAGATTTTTTAATTTTTTTGAATACTTCTTTTACTATTAATTTCCCACCACCCTTTTTTTTAGACCATACAGTGTAAGCAATTGCTATTTGACCACCAGTCTGATCTCGCATAGCAGTTTGTAAAAATGCGTCAGTACTAAGTTTTTCTAACTCTTCGACACTTTTTGGTATTTCATTTGTGTAAGCAAAACACATAACAGCATGAATTTCTCCTTTGTACTCAACTCCAAAAATTTTTCTTCCAAAACCCGTTCTAAACTTATTATCTAGCTCCGGTCTTACAGGATCTTCATCTGTATTGCATTCTTTAAGTTCAACAAGTTTTGCACCTTTAATCCATCCAAAAAAGTTGTCGATATTTTTACTTAAGACTTGTCTATTTTTTCTTAATCTAGCTTTAATTCTTGGATTAAATTTTTTTTTCATAATTTAAATAAACTTAAACATTTATTTTAAATTGAGTATGTGTAAAAAAATCATATTAGATAATCATATAATAGCTTTGTGCTTGATACTAAAATTAGAGCATATATAAAATTGTAAAATAATTTTTCTTCAATAATTTTAAGTAATTTATATCCAATCAATATTCCTAATAATGCAACTGGAAATAATATTGCTGAATGTTTAAAAGACTCTAGATTTGTCATAGACAAATTAATATACAAAGGAAGTTTAATTAAATTCACAAAAGTGAAAAAAAATATTCTTGTTCCAACATAGATTTCTTTTTTCATTCTAAGTGGAAGTAAGTAAAGACTGGTTGGAGTTCCTCCAGCATGGACACAAAAACTTGTAAAACCTGCAACCACTGAACATGTTCCACCTTTTAAAAAATTTTTCTCTGATTTTTTTTCTTTGTCTTTTTTAAAAAAGAAATAATGACCTGCAAATAAGAAACCCATTACTCCAATTATAAATTTTAACAAATCTTCCGAAAAATATGAAAAAGTTAAAGATCCAATAATTATACCAATGGCTGCAAATGGAACCATTAGTTTTAAAGTTCCTAAATCAAATTCTTTTCTATATTTATAAACAGCAATAAAATCTGAAAAAATTAGAATTGGTAAAATAATTCCTAAAGCTTGATTTAGTGGCATCACTATTGTCATTAACGGGACGGAAATTAAAGTCATGGATCCACCTAATCCTGATTTTGCAATTCCGTATAAAATTATGGCTGGAACAACTGTAAAAAAAAATAATAAGTTTATTTCCATTTGTTTAATGATTTCAACAATTTCGACCCTAAAGGGCTAATTGGTTCCTGAAGTATTATTTCTTTTCCAGTTTTTTGTTTTACTAATTGTAATAGTTTAGTTGCTAATCCTTGTTTTCTAAAAATAGGATTAACAAAAATATACTCTACCTCACCTTTTTCATTAAATCTAACAAAGCCTATTGTTGTATTTTCATTTTTAAAGGTAAAAACTCCCTCAGTTTCCTCAATTTTAAAATTTGAAACTTCCAAACTGTTCATGAATCCTAGTAATTTAGGAGTAAAAGGATAACTGCTATTGCAGCAATAATGGAGCTAACAACAATATAATTAAGCTTAATATTGAATTTTTTTTCTACGAACTCAGTAATTTTTTCCCAGAATAATACTATTAAAAAAATAATTATAGCTGGCAATATATATTTAATCATAATTAGGCTTTATCATCGCTGACATAAACCGAAACACCTCTTGTATTTAAATCAACATCAAATTTTTTATGTAATGGGGGGAATGCTCTTTGTGAACAATCTAATCTGTCACAGGTTCTGCAAGAAACTCCAATTGGAATTTCAGTCGATTTATCATTTATATTTACGTTTTCAGTATAAACAAAATCTTTTGCATATTTTGCATCACAACCAAGTCCTATAGATAAAACACTCTTTGCTTGACCAAATCGTCCAATACCTTTTTCAACGGTTCTTGCAATACAAACGTATTTTTCACCATTATTCATTTTACTTACAGCTGCTTGAATAACTCCTGGTCTAGTAAAAGCAGAATAAACATTCCATCGTGGGCAAGCACCGCCATATCTTGGTATATCTATACCTGATAAAGAAAATCTTTTAGAAATATTACCTGCCATATCAACTCTTAAAAAATGAAAAGGAATTCCAGGAAGTTTTGGATCCTGCAAGCAAGTTACTCTGTGAGCCACTTGTTCAAAAGATGTTGCAAAAGTATTTTGAAGTAACTCTAAATCATATTTTAGCTTTTTACACTCAGAATGAAATAATTTATAAGGCATTAAAATAGCTGCTCCACAATAATTTAGTAAAGCAACTTTAGTTAACTTTTTTGACTCCTCAGATGGAAAACTAAATTTTGAAAGATAGTCATCAATTTCTTTATTTGCACCTTCTTGTGCTATTTGTGCAGCTGCATGTAATTTTTTTGTTTCTAGTGAACTGTAATCACTAAGCAATAACTCTTTTTTATTTTTATTATAAATTTTTGAAAATGGTTTGCTTTCATCAGGAATAACATCTTTTACAGTAATAGAATATTCTGAATACAAATATTCACACAAAGCAATGTATCTTGTACGATTATTTTTTTGAATTTTATCAAATACTTTATTTGCAAATTCTTCTAATTTAGGAAAATAATTTTTATTATCTTGTAAAAAGTCTGAAATAACTTCTCCTGGAAAAGAATTTTTTCTATTATCAACAATTTTCCCAGAAATTTTTTCAATTTTATTAATTAGTTCGTGATCTTTTTTCTTTAAAATATCTCCAAGTCTTACAATTGCTTTTCCAATTTTTGGATTAGTACTAACTAAATCTTTTACTTCAGGTCCTAAAATATCTAAATCTTCGAATAAACTATCATCTAAAATTTCAGAAATATTATTTTGAAGATTAATATCTGTTTTTGAAGTAAGATCTGATAACTGAATATTTAATCTTTCACATAAGTTTAATAGTAGATCACCGTCAATTTTTCTTTTTCCATTTTCAATAAGATTCAAATAACTTGGAGAAATGTTTAAATCTTCTGCTAATTTATTTGCTTGAAGACCGAGCTGTCTTCTAAAAGACTTGATTTTTGGGCCTATTTTTAAATCTATTTGACTCATATTTACTATTTGTAAATTTTGTAAATTTATTTTTACAATTTTTTTTCCCTATTTACAAAGCTTTTTAACGTTTTTTATAGATTTTGTAAATTCTGTAAAATATATAATTTACATGGATAAAAATTTAAAAAACACAGAAAATGAAGCTCAAATCATCAAAAAAGAGGACTTAGATCAGCACAACAGTAGAGGAATCTATATGAGAGATGATCATTGTGATTGGGGTTCAAGTGGAATGAGTGAGCTAATCAAAGCCTTAGACGATAGCAACTAATTCATTCTCCTTACTCAATTTTCTAAATTAAAATACAAAGGAAACTAAAAAATGAGTGCAGAAAAAATCTCATACGACTTAAAAAGATTTGCTGGAATAAAAAGAGACTACACTGATGAGGAAGTTGAAAGATTAAGAGGCTCAATTAAAATTGAATATTCTTTGTGTAAAAACCAATCTCAAAAACTTTGGAAATTATTAAATTCTGAGCCATACGTGAACACGCTCGGCTCTTTGTCAGGTAATCAAGCAGTTCAGCATGCAAAAGCTGGTTTAAAAGCAATTTATTTAAGCGGATGGCAAGTTGCTGCTGATGCTAATACAGCTGGTGAAATGTACCCAGATCAATCTCTATATCCTTATGACAGTGCACCAAAATTAGTTGAGTCTATGAATAATTCTTTAATCAGAGCTGATCAAATTCAACATATGGAAATGCAAGACGGTGATATGAAAAAAGAAGATAGAACAGATTACATGTTGCCTATTATTGCTGATGGAGAAGCTGGATTTGGTGGTCCATTAAATGTGTTTGAATTAACTAAAAAATTTATAAGAGCAGGTACTGCAGGTGTACACTTTGAAGATCAACTAGCTAGTGAAAAAAAATGTGGTCACATGGGTGGTAAAGTTTTAGTTCCAACAGGAACAATGGTAAAAAATCTTAAAGCTGCAAGATTAGCTGCTGATATTGCAGAGGTTCCATTAATTATTTTAGCTAGAACTGATGCGAATGCTGCAAAACTAATTACGAATGATTTTGATGAAAATGATAAACCATTTTTAACTGGTGAAAGATCTCCTGAAGGTTTTCATTATGTGAAAGATGGAATTGAACAGGCTATCTCTAGAGGTTTAGCTTATGCACCTTATGCTGATTTAATTTGGTGTGAAACAGCAACGCCTAATTTAGCAGAAGCTAAAAAGTTTGCTGATGCAATACATGAAAAATTTCCTGGAAAACTTTTAGCTTATAATTGTTCACCTTCTTTTAATTGGAAAAAACATCTAAGCGATGATGAAATTGCTTCATTCCAACAAGAAATTGCAAAAATGGGTTATAAATTTCAATTTATTACTCTTGCTGGTTTTCATACTCAAAATATTGCAATCTTTGAACTTGCTGAAAAATACAGAAAAGAAGGTATGGCTGCATACTCTAGAATTCAACAACAAGAATTTGCTCGAGAAAAAGATGGTTATACTAGTGTTAAACACCAAAGAGAAGTTGGTACATCTTATTTTGATGCAGTATCAAATACTATCAGTAGCGGTCAAAGCTCAACTACAGCAATGGCTGGATCTACAGAGTCAGAACAGTTTTAAAAAAAAACTTCCCTCTCCATTTTTTTAGTAGCCCTTAACGGGGCTATTTTTTTAATTGTGTGATTAAGACTTAATATTGTAGCCTTTTTTAAGTAAAATAGTAACAATCGTGATGCATCCTAATAAAAAAGCAACCATAGAAATGATGCTAACCCAAATATTAAAATCTGATACTCCATAAAATGAAAATCTTAATCCATTTATTAAATAAACTACTGGATTAAAATATGTAACCATCTGCCAAAATTCTGGCAGCATATCTAAAGAATATAAACTTCCACCTAAAAATACCATCGGAGTAATAACTAGTGTTGGTATAATTGACATTTGCTCAAAGTTAGAACTCATCAATCCGATTAAAAAACCAAACAAGGCAAAAGTAAAAGCAACTAAAACTAATAAAAATATCATTAATAAAGGATATTTTACATCTACCTCTACAAAAAATGTTGCCGTTATAAAAATTACAAAACCTACAATTAAAGTTTTTGTTGCACCAGCACCAACAAAAGCAAGAACAATTTCTAAAGTTGATATGGGAGCTGCCAAGATTTCATAAATAGTTCCATTAAATTTAGGAAAAAATATACCAAAGGATGTGTTACTGATTGATTGAGTTAAAAGAGTAAGCATCAATAAACCTGGAACAATGTATGATCCATAACTAATCCCATCAATATTTTCTACATAGCCTCCAATTACTGATCCAAAAACAATAAAATATAAAGAGGTAGATAAAACTGGCGATAACAAAGATTGCATCAATGTCCGTTTAAATCTATCCATCTCATGTAGATAAATTGCTTTAAAAGCATAATAATTAAATTTCATTATTTTCCTTTACTAAACTGACAAATATTTTTTCTAATGTGCTTTGTTCCGTTTTTAAATCTTTTAATTTTAAACCTGCATCTTTTAAATCTTGAAGTAAATTTGTTATCCCTGTTTGTTTTGCTTGAACATTATAAGTATAATCTATTGACATTTTATCTTTACCAATTTCAAGATTATATTTTTCTAAACTACTTGGTAATTCTTTAACTTCTTCTTGTAAGTCCACAGTGAGTTTCTTGTGGCCCATTTTCTTTAATAATTCTTTTGTTTCATCAACCACTATAATTTCTCCTTGATTGATTACCCCTACTCTATCTGCAATAGCTTCGGCTTCCTCTATGTAGTGTGTTGTTAAAATTATTGTAACACCAGTTTTTCTTAGACTCTCAACAACTTTCCACATGTCTTGCCTTAACTCAACATCTACTCCAGCAGTTGGTTCATCTAAAAATAAAATGGTTGGTTCATGAGATAATGCTTTTGCAATCAAAACTCTTCTTTTCATTCCCCCAGATAATTGTCTAAGCCTTAAATCTTTTTTATCCCATAGACTTAGATCTTTTAAAACTTTCTCAATATGTTTAGGGTCAGGTTTTTTCCCGTACAAACCTCTAGAATATGAAACGTTATTAAATACAGTTTCAAATTGCTCTAAAGTTAACTCTTGAGGAACTAATCCAATTCTAGATCTTGTTTCTCTATAATCATCAATAATATCAAATTCATCTACTGTAACTTTCCCAGAAGATGGTCTTACTATCCCACAGATAATACTTATAAGTGTAGTTTTTCCTGCACCATTTGGTCCAAGCATTGCAAAAATTTCACCCTTCTTAATATTTAGGTTTATTTTTTTTAATGCCTCAAAACCATTATCGTACACTTTTGACAGGTTATTTATGCTTATTTGCTCGTTTGACATGTGGTTAGGCATATATAGAGACAATTTATAGTATTACAATAAATTAAAATTTACCTTAATTTTGGTTTAATGAAAAAATTTTTAGTATTTATCTGTTTTGTATTAGCATTTAGCACTAAGGCAATTGGAAAAGAAACCACTTATAGTAAAGAGTTGTTTGATAAAGCTCTATCAGAAGGAAAAGTTGTGGTGGTTAGTTCTTGGATTAAATATTGTACTTCTTGTGCTAGCCAAATGAAAGTTCTTGAAAAAGCAAAAAATGATTTTGATAATATGGAGTACTTTGCTTTTGATGTAACAAATAAAGAAATTGCTCAATTTTTTAACGTTCAATATCAAACAACACTTTTAATTTTTAAAGATAATAAAGAAGTTTACAGAAGCATTGGTGAGACCACTAAAGAACTTATTTATGATGCTTTAAAATCCTCTATTTAAATTTAGTTTTTAAGATTATTGCAGGCAAGAATGTTGCAATCAAAAAAGATAAAAATAATAAAGATTGAGCTATAAATGGTGAAAACAGGTCTTTAGACAAAAATACTCCCACTAATAAACTTTTAGAAAAATCTGGAAATGGAAACATTAAAAATCCAGCAACTAAACCAATTATAATTGAAACATAAGCGGTTTTTTCATCAACTTTATTATAGAAGCTATAAAAAACAGTCACTACAAACGCACAACAAAATAAATCTGCAAGTAAGAATAAATATAAAATATCAAATCCTTTTGAAGCAACACCAAATGCAATTACGGATAAGATTAAAATGAAATATTTAGATATTTTTAAGTAATCAGTTTTTTTATCTAAATTAAAAGTTGCTTTGCCATCAACTACAAATAAACTAGAAATAGCATTAACCAAAGTATCAACAGTAGAAACTGTTAATGCAAGACCAAGAATAATAATCAATAAGGATAAAATTTCAGTTTGATCTTTTAATAATAAACTAAAAAAACCTAAATCAGGTCTAACAGATGGATCCATTGAAAATGAAACCATTCCAATAAAACCCATTAAAAAAACTATTGGAATAATAATAAAGAAAGAAATTATCAAACTTGTTTTTAATGTTTGATAATCTTTTGCTGCATACACTCTTTGCCAGTTTCCTTGATGAAATAAATTTGTTGCTGCAACTGCTATAAAGAAAGTTAATCCAGCAGTATATCCTGGAATATAATTTGAACTTATTAGTTGAGGGTTTTTCTCATTAATTAAAGAAAAAGAAAAATTATTTCCTGAAGATGAACCAATAATTGAAATCAAAATAAATAATAAAACACCTATTACAATCATTTGAATATTATCAGTAAATATTGACGCTCTTAATCCACCATAAAGGGTGTAGCTTAAGGTAGCTACCAAGACTATTAATGCTGTAATCCACAATTCTGTTCCAGATATATAATTAATTAATACAGCAACTGCCGTTACTTCTGCACAAAGAAAAATGAACATGTAAAAGATCGTCATTAACAAAATTAACTTAAATAGACTTTTGCCAAATTTCTTTCTCATAAACTCAACTAAAGAAGATCCTTTTGGAAATTCATGTCTAATTTTTTTTCCAAAATAAATTAAGAAAATCATTGGAAAAGCTGTGCCTAATGCATAACCAATAACAGCACCTACCCCGCCCCAGGTTGCGGCTGCAACTGGACCAAATAAAATCCAAGCACCTAAAGCTGATGCTACAAGACTTGTGGTAAGTGAAAATAAACCGATGTTTCTATTTGCAGTTAAATAATTATTAATTCCTGTAAATTTTTTAGAATGAAGAATTCCTAAAAAAGCAAATATTAAACTAATTGCAATTACTAATATTAATGATGTTGATTGAGTTAAAAAATATGTTTTATCCATTTTATCCCTTTCTGAATTACCGGACAGGTTCTTAGGGTATGATCTCAGTCTGTTAAGACACCCCTTCTTATAGTCTTTATATTATATTAATAGATATAGCTAGTGATTTAAAATTTATTTCTAAAATTATTTTTGACTCTTATGATTCATTATTTCAATCATGCATTGAGTTGCGTACGCTCTCCACTCAGATGATGTTTTGTTCTTCAGGCTATCAAGATGATTTCTGTTACTTTGAATATCATCTTTATGCTTAATATAATCAGCACCGTTTAGGTTTTTTTCCATTTCAGACAAATTAGTTTCCATTGCCTTTATCCATTCGTTTCCAAGCTCAACACATTTTTGATCATCTTTTTCATCACAAATTTGTTTAAAAAAATTAAAGATAACATCATCAGTATTTACTGAAGTATTCATTAATTATTGTTTACAAGTACCAATAGATTCTGGACCACAAGTTTGACCATTGGTCCACGTTGCTCCAGTCAAATTAGCTCCATCAAAATTAGCATTGGTGATGTTAGAAGAGGTAAAGTTAGCCTCCATTAAATTAGAGTTTTGAAAATTTGCTTCGATTAAGGTTGCTCCCATAAAATCAACTCTAGTTAAGTTAGCGCCAGTAAAATTAGTTTTTTCAAAATTTGCGCCAATAGAAACAGATTCATAAAGGTTGGCTCTAACAAAAGTAGACTCTGGAAAAGTTCCAAACGATAGATTTGAAGTCATCATTATACTTTTATCAAAGTTTACTTGAATAAAACTTGCAAAAGAAAGATTTGAATTTGGAAGATAACTTCCTTGTAAATCTTGTGAGTCTGAAAATCTACAATTAGAATAATCAACACCTTCTGTTAAAGGATCGTCACATGCAGCATTTGAATTTGTGAAAAATAATAAACTAAATAAAGCAAGTAGGATTATTTTTTTCATAAGCAAAGTTAGCAAAAAAAATATGTCAAAACAATGAAGGTTTAAAATTTAATATTAATTTAACAATGTAATTTATTGATATTTTGCAGTATAAAAATCAACTAATGAAAGAATATAACATTGCTTCAATAGCTGGTGACGGGATTGGTAAAGAGGTATTACCTGAAGGCTTAAAAGTTTTAAAAGACGTTGCTTTAAAACATCAATTTAAAATAAATTTTACAGAATATGATTTTGCTTCCTGTGATTATTACGAGAAACATGGAAAAATGCTACCCGATGATTGGAAAGAAAAATTAGGAAAACATGATGCTATATTTTTTGGAGCAGTCGGTATGCCAGATAGAGTACCAGATCATATTTCTTTATGGGGATCCTTGCTTCAGTTTAGAAGAGAATTTGATCAATACATAAATCTTAGACCCGTAAAACTTTTCCCAGGTATTAATCCTCCTCTAGCCAATAAAAAACCTGGTGATATTGATATGTTGATTGTTAGAGAAAATACAGAGGGAGAATATTCTACTGTAGGCGGAAGAATGTATAAAAATACCGATAGAGAAATTGCAATTCAAGAAACTATCATGTCGGCACATGGAATAGACAGAGTTCAAAAATTTGCCTTTGAATTAGCTAAACAACGAAAAAGAAAAAAATTAACAAATGCAACAAAATCAAATGGAATTTCAATTACTATGCCTTTTTGGGATGAACGATTTAATGAAATGAAAAAAAACTATCCTGAAATTGAAACAGATCAATTTCATATTGATATTTTAGTTGCTAGATTTGTACTCAATCCTGAATGGTTTGATGTTGTAGTAGCATCGAATTTATTTGGAGATATTCTTTCAGATTTAGGGCCTGCTTGCACAGGAACAATTGGAATTGCTCCTTCTGGAAATATTAATCCAGAAAATAAATTTCCATCTTTATTTGAACCAGTTCACGGTTCTGCCCCTGATATTGCAGGAAAAGGAATTGCTAACCCTGTAGGACAAATTTGGTCTGGAGCAATGATGCTAGATTATTTAGGAGAAAAAGAAGCATCTAATTCTATAGTTGAAGCAATTGAAAAATCTTTAAGTGATAAAAGTAACAGAACTAAAGATTTAGGAGGTGATGCTGATACTGTTAAATCTTCTAATTCGATTTTAGCTAATCTTTAAATTTTAATTTTTTTTCCAGTTTTTGCACTTTTAGTTATAGCGGCAAAAATTTTAAGAGAGATTAAACCATCATTTCCATTAACTTTTGGTTTAGCTTTTTTTGCGACAACATCAGCAAAATGATCAATTTGATTTACTAATGTATTGTCATCTTTTTTGTTTTTATCTTCATTAACAAAAATTTTATTCCACCAACTTCTTTCTTTTCTATAAAACCAATATTTAAGATTGGGAAACTGTAAAGAACCTTTGGTACCTCCAATCATGTAAGCAGATTGGTTGGTAATTGGGTATGCAGGATTTTCTCCAGCAGTTAATTCATAACTCCACGGTGCAACAATTGTATCTGACAAATTAAGCGTACAAAGCGCTCCTGAATTAAAGATCAAGCTTATTGTAGCTGTATCCTCTACTTGAAATTTTCTAGTTTTATTAGTTGTAAATGCTTGAACATATTTTATTGAACCTAACAAATAACAAATCATATCAATATCGTGCACTAAATTGATGCCTAAAGGCCCACCACCTTTACTAACTCTCCATTTTTCTTTGTAATAAGCTTTATGTTTGTATAACCAGCATAAAACGTTTGCAGAAACGATGTTACCCAATTTACCTTTGTTAATAACATCTTTTACCTTTGAGACTATTGAATTGTGTCTACGATGATATCCAATTAGTAATGGAGTTTTATTCTTATTAGAACTGCTTATTATTTTTTTTGCAGAATGAATATTATCTGAAATAGGTTTTTCTAACAGAACAGGTATTTTATTTTTTAAAAAACTTACAGTATGTTTTTCATGTAATTGATTTGGGGTAGCAACTATAACAGCATCAAGTTTTTTTGAATTTAAAAGCTCTGATACATTAGAATATAATGGGATTTTATATTTTTTTGATAAATTTTTAGCGTTATTATTAATGTCTACTATTGAATGAAGATTTGCTTTCTTTGATTTTTTAATAGCTTTAATATGTTGTAAACCCATTAATCCTGTTCCAACTATAGAGATATTAATTTTTTTACTCATAAATTAATTAATTTTAATTTTTGTAAAGCATGTATACCTTTTATTAGGTTTAATTAAAGTGCTAGGAAAATTTTTTTTATTAGGAGTATCAGGAAAATATTGTGTTTCTAAACAAATGCCTTGATAAGGAAATAATTTTTTTTTGTAATTTAGATTTTGTGCTGAATAAAGTTGAACACCAGGTAAATTTGAAAAAAAATCAACTTGAATATTGGTATTATTATTTTTTAAAGTTCCAACATAATTTCTAATATTTTTCTTTACAATAAAAGTGTTATCAAAACCTTTAAATTTAATATTAAGCTTTTTATTTTTAAAATAATCTAATTTTTTTCTAATGTTTTCAAAATTCGAAAAATCGTAAATAGATTTATTTACATTTTTAAATCTACCTGTTGGAATTAAATTTTTATTTATTTGAAGATATTTATATGAGTTCAATTTTAATTCATGACTATAAATCATATTTTTTTTATTTTTTTCTAAGTTCCAATAACTATGATTAGTTAAATTAACATGAGTGCTTTTATTGGATTTATATTCATATTTTATAAATAGATATTTATTTATTAATTGATAAGTACAATTGACAACAAGATCTCCCGGAAAGCCTTGATCGTCATTTGCTGAATGAAGTTGATATACTACTTTATCTTTTGTTTGATTTAATTTTTTCCATGGGAGAATTGAGAAACCAACTTTGCCACCATGCAGTATATTTTTTCCCTCATTTGCATTTAAATTATATTTTTTATTACCTATCTTAAATTTTGCATTGGAAATTCTACCTGCATATCTTCCACAAGTAGATCCAACACTTGGATGTTTATATCGATAGTTTTGTTTTGATCCTAAGTTTAAAATTAAATTTATTTTCTTTTTCTTGTGATAAACTTCAAAAAGACTGGCACCATAATTAAGAGTTTGAACTCGTAGAAATTTATTTTGAATTGTAGAACTTTTAACTTTCACCTAGATCAAGTTATACCACCATCAACAATAAAGCTTTGTTTTGTACATCCAGATGATTGATCTGATGCTAAAAACATTACCATTTGAGCAACATCATTAGGTTTTAATTGTCTTTTTAAAGCCTGACTGTCCAAAATTAACTTTTTGTACTTTGGTGTTAACCAATGTTTTATTTGTCTTTCAGTAGCTATAGATCCAGGAACTACTGAATTGGTTCTGATATTATATTTCCCATACTCTTGTGCAAAAGATCTAGTTAAACCTACTACTGCAGATTTTGCGGTTTCATAAACAACTTTATCACCTTCACCTAGCATCCAAGAAACTGAACTTAAATTAACAATCGAACCAGCTTTCATTTTTTTCATAGATTTAACGACAGCTTTAGCTGCAAAAAAATAATGTTTTAAGTTGATTGCCATTCTATTTTCCCAATATTTTTCATCCACCTGATCTGTTGTGTGTCTATCATCATTGGCTGCATTATTAATTAAAGCATGTATTGGACCTTTTTTTGCAATAATATTTTTAATTGTTTTTTCTAATTTATTAATATCTAACAAATTACATTCAATGAATGTTGGGGTTCTAAATTTATTTTTTTTAATTTTATTTAAAAGTTTTTTTGTTTCTTTTAGATCAATATCTACAAAATAAACTTCACTTCCTTGCTCACAAAAATGTTCGACTATTGAAGCTCCAATGCCTGAACCACCACCAGTAATAAACACTCTTTTATTTTTTAAATCAGAATATTTAACTTTCATTTTTATATTCTCTCCTCAGTTTGAGCATCAAATAATGATGTTTGAGTTAAATCAAAATATAATTTTGTTTCTTTTGCTAATTCAATTTTAATTGTTGAAGGAAATTTAGCTAAGATTTCTTGATTAGCATAATCAAATGTCATTATCTGCTCGTGGCCGATATACTCACTTAAATCCGCTCTTAAATTAATTTCAAAATCACTTTCATTGGATTTTTTAAAGTAAATATGCTCTGGTCTTATACCAAAGAAAACTTCTTTATTATTTAAATTAGATTTATCTATGAATTCATAATCTTTAATTGGAATTTCAACGTTAGAACCACTTACTGAAAAAGATATTCCACCTGAGCTTTCTTTTAAACTTCCTTTAATTAAATTCATGGATGGTGATCCAATAAAGTCAGCTACAAAAGTATTGCTTGGTTTATTGTAAATATTTTCAGGTGTATCATTTTGTTGGATAACACCATGATTCATAATTGCAATTCTTGTCCCTAAACTCATCGCTTCAGTTTGATCATGAGTTACGTATACAACTGTTGTTTTTAATTGTTGGTGAAGTTTTTTGATCTCTCTTCTCATCTCAACTCTTAACTTTGCATCCAGGTTAGATAAAGGTTCGTCAAATAAAAATATTCTTGGCTCCCTAACAAGAGCTCTACCAATTGCTACACGTTGTCTTTGACCACCTGATAATTGTGAAGGTTTTCTCTCTAATAATTGATCAACTTGTAAAAATTTAGAAACTTTTTCAAGTTGTTCCTCTATTTTTTCCTTAGATGTTTTCGCCTGTTTAAGACCAAAAATCATGTTTTCTCTAACATTCATTGATGGATATAAAGCATAAGATTGGAAAACCATTGCAATATTACGATCTTTTGGCTCAACTTTACTTACATTGTAATCATCAATAAAAACATTTCCTTCATTAATTGTCTCTAAACCAGCAATGATATTGAGTAATGTTGATTTTCCACAACCAGATGGTCCTAATAGAACCAAAAAATTACCCTCATCTATCTCTAGATTAATTTTTCTTAAAACCTCAGTCGATCCAAAGTTTTTTGATAGTTCTTCAATTTTTAACGTTTTCATTCTTATCCTTTCACTGCTCCTGAAGTTAATCCTCTAATAAAATATTTACCTGCTAATACATAAACAATAAGTGTTGGAATACCCGCTATAATAGCTGACGCCATATCAACGTTATATTCTTTCACGCTTGTACTTGATAAAACCATATTATTTAATGCTACTTGTATAGGTGCTGCTTCTCCAAATGAGAAGGTTGATCCAAATAAAAAATCATTCCAAATTTGTGTAAATTGCCAAATTACTGTTACAACAATAATCGGTGCAGATATTGGTAGTAAGATTTTAAAAAATATTTTAAAAAACCCAGCTCCATCTATCCTAGCAGCTTTAACTAATTCTGTTGGTACAGAAACATAATAATTTCTAAAAAATAATGTGGTAAAAGGAATTCCGTAAACTGTATGTACTAATACTAACCCAACAACAGAATTTGAAACTCCTAACACTCCAAGAGTTCTAGCCATTGGTAACAATATTGCTTGAAAAGGTATGAAACATCCAAATAATAAAAAAAGGAAAACCCACTGATCTCCTTTAAATCTCCATTTAGTTAAAACATACCCTGTCATCGCTCCAATGAATGTTGAAAAAAATACTGCTGGTACAACCATCTTGATTGAATTCCAAAAATATGGTCTTAAAAAAGTATCACCAGCTCCATATCCTCGACCACCCCACGCTACAGCCCAAGATTCAAGATTTAATCCGCTTGGCCAACTTAAAAGTGTTCCTTGACGTATCTCTTCCATTGTTTTTAACGAAGTAACAACCATTACGTAAAGTGGAAAAATAAAATAAGAAGCAAAAAGAATTAAAATAAAATACAAAAACCATCTCAAAAACATATTTGTATATTTAGATTTCTGTTCTAACTGCTGATAAGAAGAAGATTTCAAACTATCTTGCATTTTCTCTCCTTAACTCTGAATATAAATATGGTATAATTACAGCTGCAACAGCCATAAACATCATCATCGCACTCGCAGCAGATAAACCAACTTGGCTTTTATGGAATGCAGTTTGGGTCATATATAAAGCAGGCATAGTCGTTGATATACCTGGACCACCTTGTGTTAGTGCTACGATAAGATCATAACTTTTAATAGATATATGAACTAAAATTACAAAACTTGTAAAAAATACAGGTCTCATCATTGGAAGTAAAATTTTCCAGTAAACTGTAAATAAACTTGCGCCATCTATTTTTGCTGCCTTAACAATTTCATCTTCTACTGACCTTAATCCAGCTAAAAATAGCGCCATCACAAACCCTGCAGATTGCCAAACACCTGCAATAACAATGGTATAAATGGCCATCTCTCTATCTACCAACCAATCAAAGGTGAAGTTTTCGAAACCCCAGTCTCTGAACATTTTTTGGATTCCTAAAGTTGGATTTAATATCCATTTCCAAGCAGTTCCTGTCACGATAAAAGATAGCGCCATTGGATATAAATAAATCGTTCTTAGCAAACCCTCTGCTCTGATTTTTTGATCTAAAAAAATTGCAAGAATTATTCCTATAACAACACAGAAGATTAAAAATAGTGCTGTAAAAATTAGCAAATTATCTACTGCAATTAGCCATTTTCTTGATGCCCATAGTTTTTCATATTGCCCAAATCCCCAAAGTTCATACTTTGGTAGAATTTTAGAATTAGTAAAAGATATATATAAAGTCCAAAGTACAAAGCCATATACAAACCAACCTATTAACCCGACAGCAGGAGCCATTACAATTTTAGGTAAATTTTTTTCTAACCACTTGAGCATTATAAATATTTTTTATTTTTAGATTTAAAAAAAAAGGCCACTTTATCAAAAGTGGCCTTTTAATTTTTATGTACTACATATTAGCTAAAACTGAGTCAGCTAAAGCGTTAGCAGCATCTACAGATGACATATCAGAGTTAAAGTGCTCTGTAATGATATCTTGTAGGGCAGCTTTCATAGTATTACCTTGGGCCATACCGTGAGCAAAACTTGGAACTAATCCACCGCTTGCACCTGCAGTTTTAATATCAGCATTAGATGTTTTTGCGCACTTGTCAAATTCATCCATTGATACGTCTAAACGCGCCGGGATAGAACCTTTGTATAGGTTGAAAACTTTTTGAAAGTTTTTACCCATCATAAGCTTAGCTAATAACTTTTGGCCAGCTTGTTTATCTGGATCGCTAGATTTGTAAAAGATAAAACTATCTACGTTATATAAGTATCCATTGTTTGAAGGAGTGGCAGCACAGTAGTAATCTACACCTGGAACTTTTCCTGCAGCTGTAAATTCACCTTTTGCCCAGTCACCCATAATTTGGAAACCAGCTTTTCCTTCAATAACCATACCAGTAGCAACGTTCCAGTCTCTTCCTGGACTACCTTCGTCAGTAAACCCTTGTAGTTTTCTCATTTGATCAAAAACTTTAACTGTTGTTTCACTTCTTAAACAGCTTTCTTTAAGATCTACATAACAATTTTTGTAATAGTTATTTCCTCCAATACCCATAGCAACTGCTTCAAATACTGTAGCATCTTGCCAAGCCTGACCACCATGTGCAAATGGAATGATACCAGCAGCTTGTAATTTTTCAGCAGCAGCATTTAACTCATCCCAAGTAGTTGGAACTGAAATACCGTTTGCATCAAATACAGCTTTGTTTGCCCACATCCAGTCAATTCTGTGAATGTTTACTGGAGCAGCACAATAAGGTCCGCTATTATTTTCACACTTGTGAATTGCTGCAATCATTGGGTCTAATAAATTGTCCCAACCTTCTGCTTTAGCAACTTCATCAATGTTATATGGAGCTACAACACCTTCTTGGTCATACTCTTGAATTGTAGGTCCTTTAATTTGAGATGCAGATGGAGGATCTCCAGCAACTATTCTTGCTTTTAATGCAACGTTAGCAGCGTCTCCACCACCACCTGTTACAGGCATGTCCATCCATTCACCACCGTTTGCAGCGAAATCATCTTTTAAAACTTTAAGTGCAGCAGCTTCACCACCAGACGTCCACCAGTGCAAAACCTCAATCTTAGGTCCTGCAATTGATGAAGTAGATGTGAACGCTAAAGTAATTAAAGCGATCATTAGTTTTTTCATATCTTCTCTTCCTCTTTTTTTATTTAGTTAACTATTTTTTAAAACGAAACTATAAGTAGAATAATTCTCAATTGATAACTAAAAAAATGTTATTCAACTAAGAGTTGATATTGATTTTTTTTCTTATTTAGTAATGTTTTTTTTAATTATAAAAAAAATTTTTTTTTTTGATTCTACTTTTAGTTGAAGTTCTAATATGTCGCGCTTCTTCCTAATCTAGCAGCACCTCTAACTCCACTAGCATCTCCGTATCTAGGTTTTAAAAAAACACCTTCATATTCTCTTCCAATGACAAATTTTCTAACCAATGAATCTATTTCATGTAAAAAATCAATTTCGTTTGAAACACCTCCTCCAAATATAAAAGCATCAGGATCTAAAATATTTATGATGCTTGAAAGAGACATTGCTAAATTGACTTTAAAATCATCTATAAATCTTTCAGCATCTAAATCATGTTTTCTATTTAATTCGAAAATTTCATTTGTTTTTAAATTTTTTCCATAAAGTTTCTTAAATCTTTTTGCTAAACTTAAACCAGATAAAAAACTTTCAATCTCTGCTTCTCTAGCATTACTTGAGTCAAAATTTTCTTTCTTAGCTGCAAAATATGGAATTTGGTTATGTCCCCATTCCCCTGCTACTCCATTAGAGCCAGTAATAATTTTTTTGTCTATTACTAAGCCACCTCCAACTCCTGAGCCTAATATAATTCCATAAACGATTTTATAATGTGTACCAGCTCCGTCTATTGCTTCAGATAAAGCAAAACAATTTGCATCATTTTCACAAAACACTTCTTTTCCAAGAGCTTTACGAAGATCGCTTTGAAATGGTTTTTTTTCTAACCATGTAATATTGGGAGCATTTTTTACTAATCCTGTTTGAGGAGAATGAACTCCTGGATGACAAACACCAATTGGAAGTTCTTGTTTAAACTCTTGTTCTAATTTTCTGTGAATATCTCTTATAGCAGTTATAATTTGAGTATACTCCTTAGGACACGATATTCTTGATCTGTGTTTTTCGTTCCCATTCTCTTCGAGTACAACACTCTCAATTTTAGTTGCTCCTACATCAATACCTACTTGCATAACTAATATGTAGCTCTTCCACCACTTAAATCAAAAACTGCAGCTGTTGAGAATGAATTTTCTTCACTAGCTAACCAAGTTACTAATGAAGCTAATTCTTCAACTTTTGCAAATTTGTTTCTTGGAATTTTTGATAACATATAATTTATATGTTCTTCAGTCATTTGATCAAAAATTCTTGTTTTAGCTGCTGCTGGAGTTACGCAATTTACAGCTATATTTTTTTGGGCAAGTTCTTTACCTAGAGATTTTGTTAAACCGATAACGCCAGCCTTAGAAGTGCTATATGCGCTCGCATTAGGATTGCCCTCTTTTCCTGCAATAGATGCAATGTTTACTATTCTCCCGTAGTCATTTTTTAACATGAATGGAACAACTGCTTTACAACAATAGAAAACTGAATTTAAATTTAAGTTCATTACTTTTTTCCATTCATCTAATGGATATTCAGCGACAGTAGTATTCATACCTGCAATACCTGCGTTATTGACAAAAATATCTATTTTTCCGTATTTTTTCTCTACTTCATCTAAATTTTTATTTACTATTTCAAAATTAGTTACGTCTACGACCTGATGACTTAGGTTTTCTGATTTAACTTTATGAATCGCTTCTTTAGCAGCGTTCTCATCAATATCCCAAATTATAACTTTTGCTCCTGCTTCAATAAATCTCTCAGTTATTGCTAAACCAAAACCCTGGGCTCCGCCAGTAACAACTGCCACTCGATCATTTAAATCGTACTTAATCATTATTTTTTTTTATTTTCCTCGATCTTATTAAAGGAAAAGCCAAAGCAATTAAAGACAAAATAAAGAATGTCAAAGCAATTGGTCTTGTGAAAAACATCAGCCAATTACCATCGAATATAACTAGAGATTGTCTTAAAGTTCCCTCAACTAACTCACCCAAAATTAATCCAATAATAACTGGTACTACTGAAAAGCCATACCTTCTCATAAAGAAACCTAGCACTCCAAAAAACAACATTATCCAAACATCTATTATAGATTGATTTAAAGAATAAGTTCCACATACTGAAACTGCGAATATCATTGGCCATAAGATCTTGTTGGGTACTAAAGTAATTCTTGCAAATATTTTTGCTCCAAAAAATCCAAAAATAAAAAAAAGGATATTAGCTATTAGCATGGCACCAAAAATTCCATATAAGAAATCTGGCTGCTCTCTAAACAAATCTGGTCCAGGTCTAACACCATGAATAATCAATCCCGTAAGTATAACTGCTGTTGTTGCGCTACCAGGAATACCTAGCGCTAAAGTTGGAACCATCGCGCCACCTGTTGCTGCGTTATTTGCCGCTTCTGCTCCGGCAATACCTTCTATTGATCCTTTACCAAATTCTTCTGGTTTTTTTGAAAATCTTTTTGCTTCAGAATAGCCAATCAAAGAGGCAACTGTTCCACCTTCTGCTGGTAATACTCCTATAAAAGATCCAATTCCACTTGATCGTAATATTGTTTTCCAAGTTTTCTTATAATCATCTTTGCTTGGTAACTTAATTGCTTTTAAGGCAATCCTGTTAAAAACTTGATTGATTAATGTTGATTGAGTAAGCATCTCACTCATTGCGAAGAGCCCAACTACTACCGGTATAAAACCTATTCCTTCAGTTAATTCATTTATTCCAAAAGTAAAACGATCAATTGAAGTCATAAAATCTTTCCCAACTGTTGAAATCAATATTCCAAATGCACCTGCGATTAAATTTTTAATTGGGCTACCCTCACCTATTGAAGCCAACATTGTTAAACCAAATATTGCTAATGCAAAATATTCTGGCTGACCAAACTCATAAGCAAGTTGTGCTAATATAGGAGCAAAAAAAACTAATATAACGACACTAAAAATACCTCCAACAGTACTTGAGACTGTTGCCATACCTAAAGCTCTTCCAGCTTCGCCTTTTTGTGCTAAAGGATAGCCATCTAAACAAGTGGCTGCCGCCGCTGGTGTTCCAGGGGTATTTATAAGTACAGCTGTTATTGCACCACCATAGGTTCCTGCACAATAAATAGAAGTTAACAAAACAATTGCAGATAATGGATCTAGAGTCATTGTAAAAGGTAAGATCAATGCTCCACCTGTTGTTGGTCCTAACCCAGGCAATACACCTAATATCAAACCAAATAATGTTCCAAAAAATAAAACTAATAACAGTTTAGAACTGAAAAGTGGTGCCAACATTAATAATAAATTATCCATTTAGCTATAGTAAATGTTAGTAATTATTCCTGGAGGAAATCTTAAACCCAAAATCGTTTCAAAAAATATAAAAACAATAATTGGAAAAATAATCCCAACTAATAATAAATAAAATAATCTTTTTTCTCCCCAACAATAAGAAACAAAAATTGATAATGCTGATATGGCTAAAAAGAAATCTAAAGTTTTAGAAACTATTACAAATAAAATAAAACTAAACAGTGTTAAGAAAAATGATTTTGGTAATTTTTTTTCAATTTTCCAAGGATTTTTAGTTGCTAAATAATAAATAATTAATGTCATAGCAATTATCAAAATTAATAATGCTTTTGGAAATGTTGCTGGTTGAATTCCTCTATTTAAAATTGGAGGAACAACATCAAAAGTAAAAGTGGTGAATAATAAAATTAACGATATAAAAATAATTACAAATGAAACCTTAAATTCATCTTTAAAAAAAAAGGGCAAACTTTTGTTTGCCCTTTTTGATTTTTGTACATTTTTCATATTCAAATGTACTTTTAATTAGATTAGTTAATGTAACCTAAAGCTTTAAGCTGCGCAGTCATTTCAGCAAGCATTTCTTCCATTTGCTTACCCCATTCATCTGCACCAACAACACTTGTTTCATCAAGTCCAATTTCTGTTAAGAAATTTTTGTAGTAGTTATGGCTCATAGCTTTCATCATTCCAGCTTCTAATTGTTTTACTCTATCTGCTGGAGCACCTTTTTTAGTTACGAAACCTCTAACAGTTGATAAAGAAACAGGTATACCTAATTCTTTTGCTGTTGGAGAGTCTCCAATTTTAGCCATTCTATTGTTTGCTAATACAACTGATACACAAAGTTTACCTTCATTAATTTCAGTTAATGCTTCACCTAAGTTTAAAACACCTACATCAATATCTCCTTTGATAAGGTTAGTTTTAATTGGTGCAACACCTTTGTAAGCAACGATAGTTGGATCTTTTAATCCGCCTTTTTTTGTAAATGCGATTGCACTAACATCGTCAATACCACCAGTATGAGTAGTTCCATATTTTAGCGATTTTGATTTTTGTGTGCTAATGAATTTTTTAGCATCTTTGATATCGTTTTTACAATTAACAACAAATAATTGAGGATCATCAGTTCCTCTAGCAAGTGGTTGCATGTCGCTTAACTTAACTTTAGTTTTACCTAAAGCCATAGATACAGCATGACCTGTTGTCCAAGTTAAAGTATGGTTTCCATCAGCTGGTAAAGACATCATGTAATCCATAGATGCTGCTCCACCACCACCTTTTTTATTTACTAATTGCATATCCTGCTTAAGAACTCTTCTTGCTCTTAATAACATCATTCTAGTAGTAACGTCAGTTCCACCACCAAAACCAGCGTGAGTAATTGCTTGTATTGGATGACCGTCAGCTTTAGCTGATGTGATCATTAATGGAAGAGCTACAACAAAAAATTCAGTTACTAGGAAAGCAGCTGCTAAAAATAGTTTAAAGCTTTTTTTCATTATTTCCCTCTTTAGTTAATTTATATTTAATAATTTAAACATAATCTGATACAAGACGTAAAGAAAAAAATGGCTCAAAATAAATCTAACATTGCTTTACTGCTAGGTGATCCTGCAGGCATCGGTCCAGAATTAATTTCAAAACTTTTAAATGATGAAATGACTAAAAAAGCAAACATCGTCATCATTGGTGAAAAGCAAGTATTTGAAAGTGGAAATAGTATTACAGGAATTTCACATAATATAGATGTTGTTGAAAATTTTGATGAAATTGATTTCAATAAAGCAAATAGATTTCTATTAGATATTTCTAAAGGAAAAAATCATAAATATAAATTGGCTGAACCATCAAAAGAGTCAGGTGAGAGTGTATTGGAAGCTTTAGATTTAGCTTTAACCCTTGCTAAAGAAAAAAAAATAGACGCTATTAATTTTGCGCCAATGAACAAAACAAGTTTAAAACTTGGAGGAAATAAACACTCTGATGAATTGCAACTAATGGCAGAAAAACTTGAAGTAAATAGTTTCTGTTGTGAGTTTAATGTTATAGATAATTTTTGGACAGCAAGAGTAACTTCGCATATTCCAATAAAAGAAGTTGCCCAACATATTACAAAAGAAAATATAATGAAGCCGATAAAATTAATTAATGAAGTAATGAAGTTAAATGGTGTAAAAAAACCTCGAATTGCTATTCAGGCACTTAATCCACATGCAGAGTTTGGTACAGAAGAAAAAGATGAAATTATACCTGCAATAGAGGAAGCAAAAAAACTTGGTTACAACGTTGATGGTCCTTTGCCTTGTGATACATCATTCGTAGTGGCATATAAGAATAAAAATCATGATTGTATGGTAGGCATGTATCATGATGCGCTTCAATCTGGTCTTAAAGCATTTGGTTTTGATAGAGGAGTAACAGTACAAGGTGGATTAACTGTACCAGTAACTACTACAGCTCATGGTTCTGCATTTGCTATTGCAGGAAAAAATGAGGCAAATTTAGCTCCAATTTTAAATTCATTTAAGATCGCATTATCAATGGCTGAGAATAAAAACAAATCAATAAATTAAAATTTAATAATTATTTTTAATTTAATATTTTTTTAATTTCTTCAAGTGTAAAAGGTTTTGGTTTTTTGCAAGTTGTTTTTATTTCTTGAGGAACTCCAGTTTGTGAAGCTCTCATTGTAGAGTCTATAATATCTAATACATGCAGCGATAATTCTCCATTACATCTATGCTCTAGTTTATTTTCAATGGCATAAGCCATTTCTGAAAGGCCTGCTCCTCTATAATTTGCATTTGTTGGAGACTCATTGGCTCTAGAACTTTGGCTTTTAATATTTATTTTTCCTAAAGGCATCATGTCAGTTTTGTGTTCGCCCCAGTTACCGCCCGCTGTAACTGAAACAAAAGCAGATCCACCAAACATATTTGGATCTGGAACAATTATTGATCCTTTATTTCCATAAAGCTCAATGTGATTTCTTTGATGGGCCACTACATCAAATGATAAGGTAATTTGGATGATACAATCATTTTCAAATTGAATCGTTGCTAAGTATGTTGTTGGTGTTTCAACTTTAAATTTTTTACCTTTTTTAGGACCAATTCCGATTTCTCTTTCTTCAAAAACTTTTGTACATCTTCCTTGCACTTGTTTTGCTGGTCCAATTAAATTTACTAATGCAGTCAAATAGTATGGACCCATATCAATAACAGGTCCTCCTTCGTTTTCTGCAAACCAACTTTCTGGATTTGGGTGGTAGGATTGAACTCCTGGAAATGCAAATATAGCATTTCCTAATTTAATATCACCAATTACACCATTATCAATTAACTCTCTAGTTTTTTGAATTCCTCCACCTAAAAATGTATCTGGAGCATTTCCTATATAAAGTTTTTTTTCTTTAGCTAGTTCAAGTAATTTTTTTCCATCCTCAAAATTTACTGCCATTGGTTTTTCAGCATATGAATGTTTTCCATTTTCTAGAGCCATTTTAGAAACTTCGTAATGTGCTCCCGGGATCGTCAGATTTAGAATTATTTCAATTTCTTTGTCTTTTAAAAGTTCTTCTACTGTTAAAGCTTCAATATTATAATGAATTGCACACTTTTTAGCTGCTTCCATATTTATATCTGCACACTTAACTATTCTAATATTATTAAAATATTCTTGAGCTCTAAAATAAGTTTCTGAAATATGACCACAGCCAATAAGACCGACTTTAAAAATTTTGTTCATAAAGGTTTATACACCTTGTCTTTGTTTGCCTTTTCCTTCTTTATAAAGTTTTAAAGCTTCTTCATTCTCTTTAGTTGTCGGAATTTCTAGTGTAGGGCTATCCCAAAAAGCTGATCCCTCAACCCATTTATAAGCATGAGTTTTAATTGAAATAACGTATGTTACATCGGATGCTTTTGCTCTCTTAAATGCAGCCTCAAGATCTGAAATTGAATTAACATGTTCAGATTTAGCTCCCATACTTTCTGCATGTTTTGCAAAATCAACATCAACTAGTCCAGGAGTATTAGAGCTCTTTAATAAGTTGTTATATTCTTTACCACCTTTAAATAATTGAAGTCGATTGATAACTGCAAACCCACCATTATCACAAACTATAATTATCAATTTGTTTTTTGTAATAACTGATGAATAAATATCTGTATTATTTAGAAGATAAGAACCATCTCCTACAAAAGAAATTACTTCTTTATCAGGATTAGCCATTTTTATTCCAAGCGCTCCAGAAATTTCATAACTCATACAACTAAAACCCCACTCTGTTTCATGAGTATTTAATTCTCTAGGTCTCCAAACTTGAACAACTTCACCAACTAAACCTCCTGCTGCAGTAACAGCAATATCTGTTGGATCAGAGTTTCTATAAATCGCGCCAATTACCTGAACATAACTTGGAACTTCTTGATTTGTTGGCGCACTCTCTTTATCTATATGTTCATTCCATGATTTGAGCTCAGTTTGGGATTTTTTATTCCATTCATCTCCAGCTTTCCAACTTCCTAACGCTTGTGAAAGTTCTGTTAATGAAACTTTAGCATCTCCAATGACCGCTTGCGCTAAATGTTTGTTAGCATCAAATCTTGATACATTTATTGAAACTAGTTTAAAATTTTTGTTTTCAAAATTTGCCCATGATCCAGTTGTAAAATCTGCAAGTTTAGTTCCAACCGCAATTGCTAAATCTGTTTCTTTTGCTAATGTATTTGTATTTTTTCCACCTAAACCGCCAATCTGGCCTGCAAAATGAGAATGATCTCTTTTCATTGTAGAATATCCCATTACAGTTTGGGTTACTGGTATGTTGTGTTTAATTGCAAACTGACTTAACTCATCCATTGCATCTGAGTAAAATACTCCACCACCAGAAATTATAATTGGATTTTTAGATGACTTAATTTTTTCTGCTGCCTCTTTAATTTGAAATTCATCTGGTCTTGGTCTTCTAATCGCGTGAACTTTTTCATTAAAAAATTCTTCAGGATAATCAAAAGTTTGACCTTGTATATCTTGACTTAAAGCAATACATGCAGGGCCACAATCTGCGGGATCTAACATAGTTTGAACTGCCGCTGGAAATGATTGAATAATTTGTTCTGGTCTAGTTATTCGATCAAAATATCTTGTTACAGGTTTAAACGCATCATTGGCTGTAATACCAGGATTATTAAAATGCTCAACTTGTTGCAATACTGGATCTGGCATTCTATTTGCATAAGTGTCTCCAGGTAAAAATAAAATTGGCAACCTGTTACTCATAGCAACTGCAGCAGCTGTAACCATATTTGTTGCCCCAGGTCCAACTGAGGATGTTGCTACAAATATTTGTTGTCTTCTTTTTGCTCTTGCATAACCAATTCCAGTAAGAGCCATATTTTGCTCATGATGCCCTCTGTAAGTTGGAAGCTCTTTTTGATTTTCTTCTAGAGCTTGACCTAAACAAGCTACATTTCCATGTCCAAAAATTCCAAAGACACCTGGAAATAATGGTTCTTTTTTACCATTAATTAATATTTTTTGAGCAATTAAATATTTTACAATTGCATGAGCACAAGTGAGGGTAATTTTCTTCATAAATATGTTTATCTTTTAATATGTATAGTGTTTATATATAATTCTATTTATAAATTAAAAAACCTAATTAAGTAAACTTAAAAATAAATTCTATGTACGAAAAATTTGGACAATTCATTGAAGGTAAATGGCAACAAGCTGAAAAAAAAGAAACTTATGATGTAATCAACCCTGCAACTGAAGAGGTAATTGGAAAAGCATCGAAAGCTTCATCTATTGAAGTGCAAAAAGCATTAAAGTCAGCAGAAAAAGGATTGGAGATTTGGAAAAACACTGCACCATGGCAAAGAGCATATGTGCTTAGAAAAATTGCAGACATGATGAGAGAAAAAAAAGATGTTATTGCAAAATGGTTAACTCTTGAAGTTGGAAAACCTCTTGCAGAAGCAGTTGGTGAAGTTGGTGGTGGAGCCGATATTTTTGAGTGGAATGCCGAAGAAACAAAAAGAATTTATGGTCAAACTCAACAAAGTAGATTTCCAGATACAAGAGTTCATGTTTATTATCAGCCAGTTGGAGTTGTTGCAGCCTTAGTTCCTTGGAATTTCCCAATAGTTTTAGCATCTAGAAAAATTTCTACAGCTTTAGCTGCAGGGTGCTCTGTAATTTGTAAGCCAGACGTAATTACTCCTGGTGCTGTAATGGAATTAGTAAACATTTGTAAAGAAGCTGGAGTACCAGATGGTGTGGTTAGTCTTTTGTCAGGTGATCCTGCTGAAATATCAAATGAATTAATGGAGTCTGATATAATTAAAAAAGTTTCAGTTACTGGATCTACTAGAGTAGGTAAAATTATTTTAAAAAAAGCAGCTGATAAAGTTCAAAGAGTTACAATGGAGCTTAGTGGACACTCACCTTTTATTGTATGTGAAGATGTAGATATGAACAAAGTAGCTGATATAGCAATAACAGGTAAATTCAGAAATAATGGACAAGTCTGTATTTCACCGAATAGATTTTATATCCAAGAAAATAGAAAAGATGAATTCGTTAATGCTTTTATGGAAAGAGCAAAAAAATTAAAAATTGGTAACGGTATGGATGAGGGTGTTGATTTGGGACCTTTAACTACCGCTAAAAGATTGGAAGAAATAGAAAAACTAGTTGAAACAACTAAAAAAGAAGGAGCTAAAGTATTGATGGGTGGACAAAGACCTTCAGGTTTTAATAAAGGTTATTATTATGAACCAACTGTATTTGATGATGTAAAAGATAATTTTACAATCATGAAAGAAGAACCTTTTGGTCCACTAGTTCCAATTTTAACTTTTAAAACTTTTGATGAAGTAATTGAAAGAGCAAATGATAATGACTTAGGATTATGTAGTTACCTTTATACAAATTCTATGGATAAAGCTCATATTGGATCTGAAAAATTAGAATCTGGATGTGTTGCAGTTAATACCGGTGTCGTTGCTATTGCTGAAGCACCTTTTGGAGGAATAAAACAAACTGGTTATGGTCGTGAAGGTGGTTCAGGTGCAATCAAAGATTATCTAAATGTGAAATATACTCACATGGGGTTAAAAATCTAAAAATGAGAAAAAATAAAGTTAAAGAAATGATGAAAGCAGGGAAACCTGTTATTAATGGTTGGCTTCAAATACCTAGTACTGTTTCAGCTGAAGTAATGGCTCATCAAGGTTGGGATTCTCTAACAATAGATATGCAACATGGCTTAGTTGATTACACTAATGCACTCCCAATGCTTCAAACAATTTCAACAACAGATGTAACTCCTTTGGCTAGAGTAAACTGGAATGAGCCCGGTCAAATAATGAAAATTCTAGATGCGGGTTGTTATGGAATTATATGTCCAATGGTAAGTAATAAACAAGAAGCAGAAAGATTTGTTCAAGCTTGTATGTATCCTCCTCATGGTTATAGAAGTTTTGGTCCCGTTAGAGGATTAATCTATGGAGGTTCAGATTATGCAAAACATGCAAATAACGAAATGCTAAAATTAGCTATGATCGAAACAAAAGAGTCTTTAGAAAAATTAGATGAGATTATGTCAACTCCTGGAGTAGATGGAATATATATTGGGCCAGCTGATTTAAGTTTAGCAATAGGAGAAGAACCTGGCTTTGATAGAGCGGAAAACACAAAAGCTTATTCGGAAATACTAAGAATATTAGAACACGCAAAAAAAAACAATATTTTTGCAGGAATTCATAATGGTACACCTGAGTATGCACAAAAAATGATAGATAAAGGTTTTAACTTTGTAACTATTGGAGCTGATCAAAGAGCATTAAGTGCAGGCGCTAAAGCAGTGGTAGAAAAAATGAAAGGTTCTTCAAAAAAAGAAGAGTCTAAAGCTTATTAATCTAGTTGTTTTATAAATTCCTCAAATTGTTTTTTTTCTAAATTTGAAGATTCTTTCTTTCCTGGAAATTTTCCATTCATTGAATCTTTTTTAAAAGCCTTAAGAGCTTTTATTCTTTCTAGTTTTATTTCATTTCTAAGTTTCAATAAATTTCCATACGCTTTTGAATGTCTTGGGGGATTTTCTGTATCGCCACAGATATCTTCCATAAATAAATACATTACATCAGCGTTTTTACCTGAACCTAATGAAACAGTAACTATATCTGTACGCTTTGAAATTTCACCCATTACATTTTCAGGTATTACTTCACACTCAGCCGAAAAGGCACCTGCATCTTCTAATCTTTTAAATTTTTGAAAAAGTTCGTACGCTTCATTAGCAGTTTTACCCACAGCTCTTAAGCCACCAATCCAAGTAGATTTTCTTGGAACTAAACCTAAATGCCCCATTACTGGAATATCTTCTTTAGCCAGCATTTCAACTATATCCATACTTCTTGGGGTCATAACTGCATCCGCACCATTCTCCAATGCTTTAAAAGCTCCATGCATAACATCCTCTGCAGTTACAAACTCATTTAAAACTAAAGCAGCTGTTAAAAATAAATTTTTTGAACCTTCTCTTACAGGAATTACATTTTTTGCATTTGATATAATCATATCAAATCCTGCCTTTTCAGCTGCCTCAGCTTCTTCAACACTATTCGCTGTAACTTGTGTAAATTTTCTTTTTCCTTTTGCTGCTATTAAATCCCCAACAGTCAAAGTTCGTTTTGCCGGTTTAGCAGCCCAAGTATAGATATTCTTCATTATTTAACACCTTTATAAAGAATATCTCTCCTATCAATAAATTCCTCAAAGGTTTTAATGGTAATTACTGAAGGTAATATAAATATAGATCTTTTATCTCGCTCATTTCTTATAATTCTAAAATATCCTTTTTTAATTGCAGTATCGATATAAACATTTGAGGTTAAATATGATTTCTCGATCACTTTAAGTAATTGATTTTTAGTAATTGATTTATTTTTGTAATAAGCAAGCATAACCATATGCAACATTATCCAATGTTGTGGAGTTAAGGAGAACCAATTCAATAATTCATTGGCTAACCTTCCTTCAAAATCTCCAAGTGAGATTTCTGCTAATTGAATTCTTTTTTGAGTAAGTTTTGGTATTTTTTTTTGTTCTTCAAAGTGCTTAGGATACTTGAACTGTCTTTTCATTTAAATAAATTTAAACTCATTGAGTTTTCTATTCAATACTATTTTTACTTAGTAGCTCTTTATAAATGTTATTTACTCTATGTACTTCTGTAGCAGTGTTAAAATAACCTTCATATTCTATTTCTTCAGGTGTTACGTCAAAATGATAATGCCCAGCATCTCTGTCATGTTCGTAAGAATGAAAGTGAGTATGTTCGCCGGACTCTCTTAGATTTAATTCTCCTCCAGTAGGATCACCAGTCCAAAGAACAGTATAACATTGTAATTTTGGTCCAACAGGTTCATAAAATTGAAGAAAATCTTTTACGCACTTCATTTGTTTAGGATCGTAATACTCGTGTTTAATATCTTTATAATCAGGTTGCACATGCGATCTTATTTTTCCATTTAACACTCTAAATACGCCAGCAAGAGACAAATGTTCATTATCTTTAATTTTTAAATTTTTTGATAAAGAAGACCTCATTGCTTGTGGCAATGAACCTTGATCTCCTGATCTTCCTCTGATTTTTATTTTAATTACTTTTCCTTGTTTACCATCAGTATAATAAATGTTTCCAAGTCCACCATGTTTTCTTGCACTATATTTTTCAACAATACATTTTTTATCAGGACTTACTCTTGCAATTATAGATCTAGACTCATCAGTAATTAAATTTTCATTAATTACTAATTCACCACAGTGACCATCCAAACACGACATTGCACCAGATCCTGCGCCTAAAGCATAAGATTTTTCTGATCCGATCATTTTTGAAATTTCTTCGTAATCAAATTCTGCACCAATAAAATTAGGATCATGCATGTAAGGCTCTCCACCAACGTCTATGATTTTTTGGTTACCGCTTATTCCTTCAGATGGACAATCCCATTCACGAAGATTTGGACAATCAACAACTTCTACTTCAACATTTTTAAAATTTTCTGAAAGTCCTTTTTTTAATGCACTCGCTATATCTTCAAGTGAATGATTTGTAAAAGTTCCTTTTTCTATTTTTAATTGCATGATGTTAATAAGCTATAATTTATTTTGCATATTGTCTATAGATAATATATATAATTTCTATACATAAATAATTTTAAAAAGGTAACGATGATAAATAAAGATTTAAAAGTAGGAGTATTAGGTGCAGGTGCAATGGGATGTCTGTTTGGAGGGTTGCTAGCTGAAAAAGGTTTAAATGTAACTTTAATTGATGTTTGGAAAGAACATGTTGATACAATTAATAAAGATGGTTTAAAAATGGATGGTCATGGAGGAGATCGTATAATTAAAGTTAATGCTACTTCAGATCCATCATCGTTAGATAAAATGGATGCAGTGATTGTTATGTGTAAAGCAACTGCATTAGAACCAGCTTTAAATAGCATTAAAAATATTATTGGTGAAAATACAGTCTTCATGTCATTTCAAAATGGAATTGGTCATGAAGCAATAATTCAAAGTATTGTTGGAAATGAAAAGGTAATCGGTGGAACAACAACACAAGCTTCAAATATTTTAGGACCAGGTCATATAATGAACCATGGCGCATTACCTTCATGGATTGGCGAATATGAAGGAGGAATAACAGAGAGAATTACGGAAATAGCTGATACTTTTACTGCACATAATCTTGAAATGATTGCAGCTGAAGATGTAAAAAAAAGAAAATGGATGAAGCTTTTTGCTCTAACAGCAATAGGTCCTCTTTCAGCTATATTTGATCTACATCACACTGATCTTTACGTAAATAATAAGGCTAATGATGTTTCAAGAGGACTTGGTAAAGAAATCATTTTAGAGACAAGAGAAGTGGCACTTGCTGATGGAGTTAATGTTTCTGAAGATGAATGTCTATTTATGTTCAATAAAATTGTAGATTCTATGCAAACTAACAAATCTTCAATGGCTTTTGATGTTCAGTACAAAAGAAAAACTGAAATTGATTTTATTAGTGGAGCAGTTTCTAAAATAGGAAAAAAACATGGAGTAAAAACACCTTTAAATGACCTGATGTATAAAATGATTAAGGTTAAAGAAGGTATGTATAGTTGATGCTTAAAATCAATCGATTAAAAAAAATCAAAAGTAATTTTCCTGTATTGGTTGGAGATAAAGTTGTTGAGAAAAATACTTGTAATTTATTAATTGACGAGATTAGTAAATCTAAAGCCTTTGACGACATGATTATGGGTGGTCGAAGCAGAATTAACAAAGGCTCAAAAAATTTTAAAAACTATATTAAATCTTCAAATAATTCTGCAAAACTATTTAAACTTTTTAATAGCAAAACATTTTATAAAAAAATTGAAGCTCTTTTTTCTAAAAATTTTAAAGATGGATCTTGGACAAACACTCACAAACCAAAAATATTTAATCAAAAAAAATTTACTGTTAAAAAGAAACTAAATTCAAGCGAATTAAAAAAATTGTTAGGAAATAATTACACTAACCCAAAAGTTAATTTAGATATTGATTTTTCAGTTTCTAAAGGAGGATACAGATTACGTCCTCATAGAGATGACATCACAAGATTATACAATTTCTTAATTTACCTGACAGATATTCCAAAAAAAAATGGAGGATCACTTACGATTTATAGAAAAAAATCAAAGAAAAATTTAAGAAAAAGTTTCAGAAGATTTCCAAAGATGATTGAATTGGAAGTGGTCAAAGCTTTCACACCAAAGAAAGGAACTGTGGTATTTTTTCAATCAACACCAAATTCTTATCATGGAGTTAAGCGTTTTATAGAAAAAAACTGTCCAAAAAGATTTTTTATTTATGGAAGTTATGCACTCAATAAACCGGTTATTTGGAATTATAAAGGAACAGCTTACTATCCACACATCATCAGTACGAAGAAAAAAATGTTAACTTCTTTTCATGATGCAAATTATTTAACAACTGCTCCTAGGAATTGATGTTATCAAAAAATTCTACTAAACTCTATTAATGGCAAATAATCTTCAAAAAAAATTACTTAATCAAGGATATTTAAAAGTAAAAAATGTTCTTAATTTTCAAAGGGATTTAAAGCCAATCCTTAATGACATGGAATTTGTAATGGATTGTTTAATCCAAAAATATGCAAAAAAAAGGGATATAAAAAAAGTTATCAATTTAGATTTTAAAAAAAAATATTCTTATGTATCAAAATTAAAAATTGATGATTTAGATCAATATTTTAATACTAGATTGCCAAGAGATCACGTTAAGAAAGATAGTGATTATTTTGCTACTCAGTCTTTATGGAATTTAATTACTAATAAAAATATTTTAGATGTTGTTGAAAAAATTTTGGGTAAAGAAATTATGTCTAATCCAGTGCAAAATACTAGAATTAAACAACCTGAAAAAAAATTACCAAAAGGGTCAATTTTAGATGGTTTAAGCGGAAGAACACCTTGGCATCAAGATGCAGCTGTCCTGAATTCAAAAGGACAAAAATTAACTGACATGGTTACAGTGTGGATACCTTTTACAAAAACAACTAAAAAAAATGGATGCATGATTACGGTTAAGAAAATTAATAAAATGGGATTGTTAAATCATATTGCTGGTTATAGAGGACAAGTCGAAATTAAGGACAGCAAATTACTAGATAAAATGGAACACATTCACTTAGAGGCTGATGTTGGGGATGTAATTCTTTTACACAAACATTCAATTCATTGTTCTTTGCCTAACAGATCAAATGATTTTAGAATAAGTGCAGACCTTAGATATAACGTTGCTGGACAACCATCTGGAAGAGATCCGCTACCAAATTTTTATGTAAGAAGCAAAAATAAAAAAAATCTTAAAATTCAGAATTTTAAACAATGGTTAGCCCTTTGGGAAAAAGCAAAAGAAAAATGTATTCCAAGAAAATATGCTTTTAAATATCCATTACCCACATTCAAAACAAATAAAAGAGACTTATCTAAATTAATTCAATTTTAATGATTAAACTGAATCCATTTGCTGTTATTTTTACTTGAATTTATAACAGTCTCTATAAACTTCATACCTTCAACACCATCGTAAATAGTTGGGTAACAGTCATCTAGCTCGTTATATTTTTCATTGTTTATTTGAGCATTTAATCTTTTAGAAACATCGGTATAAATATTTGCAAAACCTTCCAAATATCCCTCAGGATGACCTGGTGGAATTCTTGTAACATCGTTTGCTTCTTTATTAGCACTGCCACTACCTCTTGTTATTTTTTCAGTAGGTTTTCCAAATTTTGTATAATACAAATAATTCGGATCTTCTTGTTTCCACTCTAAACCACCATTTTCACCATACACTCTAATTTTAAGATTATTTTCATTACCAACTGCAACTTGACTAGACCATATTGCACCTTTTGCACCGCCTTTAAATCTAAGCATGATTTGTGCATTATCATCTAGTTTTCGACCCTTCACAAAAGTATGAATGTCAGCTGATAGCTCATCCAATTCTAACTCAGTTATAAATCTAATAAGATTAAATGCATGAGTTCCAATATCTCCTATGCAACCACCTCCTCCAGATCTTTTAGGATCAGTTCTCCACTCAGCTTGTTTTAAACCAGTATCCTCAGCTTTTGTAGTTAACCAATCTTGAGGGTATTCTGCTTGTATAACTCTTATTTTTCCAAGATCACCCTCTTTAACCATAGATCTTGCATGTCTTACCATTGGATATCCAGTATAATTATGTGTTAAGGCAAAAATTATCTTTTTATTTTCTATGATATCTTTAAGAGAATTTGCCTCTTCACTTGAAAAAGCAAGAGGCTTATCACAAATAATGTGAATGCCTTTTTCTGCAAAAATTTTTGCTACTGGCACATGCAGGTGATTAGGAGTTACGATAGAAACAACATCTATCCCATCTGAAAGTGCAGACTCTTTTTCTGCCATTTCTTGATAAGTCTCATAGATACGTTCTTTTGACAATCCAAGTTTTCTCCCAGTTTCTTTTGAGTTATCAAAATTAGATGAAAAACATCCTGCTACTAATTCGTAATGACCATCAAGTCTTAAGGCTATTCTGTGAACACCCCCAATAAAAGCGCCTTCTCCTCCACCGACCATTCCAATACGGATTTTTCTTTGCACTAATTTATACCTAGCATTTTTTTATTGGATTCAATATCAGCACCACTGCCTGCGAAGTCATCAAATGCTTTTTCTGTGGTGTTGATAATGTGATTTTTGATAAATTCAGCTCCTTCTCTTGCTCCATCTTCTGGGTGTTTAAGACAACACTCCCATTCTAGAACTGCCCAACCATCATAACCATAAGTCGTGAACTTTGAAAAGATTGATTTAAAATCTACCTGACCATCACCAAGAGATCTAAATCGACCTGCTCTGTTAACCCAAGATTGGAAACCACCATACACTCCTTGTTTTCCAGTAGGATTTAACTCTGCATCTTTAACATGAAACATTTTTATTTTTTCATGATAAATATCTATATGAGCCAAGTAATCTAAATTCTGTAAAACATAATGACTAGGATCATAAAGCATATTACATCTTTTATGATTACCAACTTTTTCTAAAAACATTTCAAATGTGATACCATCGTGAAGATCCTCACCTGGGTGTATCTCATAACAAAGATCAACTCCATTTTGATCGAATTGATTAAGAATTGGTTTCCATCGATTAGAAAGTTCATTAAATGCGTTTTCAATTAGTCCTTCAGGTCTTTGTGGCCAAGGATAAACATAAGGCCAAGCTAGTGCTCCAGAAAAAGTAACATGCCTATCTAGTCCAAGATTTTTTGAGGCCTTAGCTGCCATCATCAATTGATTTACTGCCCACTCTTGTCTTGCTTTTGGATTTCCTCTAACTTCAGGTGCGGCAAATCCATCAAATGCAGTATCGTATGCTGGATGTACTGCAACCAATTGTCCTTGAAGATGTGTTGATAGTTCGGTGATCTCGAGATTATGTTTTTTTGTTATGCCTTTGATTTCATCACAATAATCTTTGCTTTCTGAAGCTTTCTTTAAATCTATTAATCTACTATCCCAACTTGGAATTTGTACACCTTTATAACCTAAAGAAGATGCCCACTTACAAATGTTTTCTAAAGAATTAAACGGTGCATCTTCACCTACAAATTGTGCTAGGAAAATTGCAGGACCTTTAATATTGTTCATAATCTTCCTCTCTTTTTAAATTTTTTAACAATTTTATTTTATATAAAAAAAATACTAGCAGGCACAAAACATTTTGGATAGATTATAATTAGAATAATTAAACCTAAGAGGAGATATATAATGAAAAAAATAATGATTTTATTGTTTGTTTCTCTATTTTCTTTCTCTGTAAATTCAAACGCTAAATCAATCACTTTAGGATGGGCCGCTTGGGACCCTGCTAATGCTTTGCAAGAATTAACTAAAGAATTTACAGCAGAAACTGGAATAGAAGTTAATTTTGAGTTTGTGCCTTGGCCAAATTTTGCCGACCGTATGTTAAATGAACTTAACAACAAAGGTAAAACATTTGACCTTTTAATAGGTGACTCACAGTGGATTGGTGCTGGAGCAGTATACGGGCATTACGTTAAGTTGAATGATTTCTTTGATAAAGAGGGAATTTCAATGAGCGATTTCTCACCAGCTACTGTTTACGCATATTCAACTTGGCCTAAAGGTAGTGAAAACTATTATGCATTACCTGCTATGGGAGATGCATTAGCTTGGGCTTACAGAAAAGACTGGTTTGATAGACCAGAACTTAAATCTGAGTTCAAAAAGAAACACGGTTATGATCTAGGGGTTCCTGCAAACTGGAATCAATTATACGATATGTGTACTTTCTTCCAAGGAAGAGAAATTGATGGTCAAAAAAGATATGGGGCTGCAATTAACACAGAGCGTGGATCAGAAGGTATAACAATGGGTGTTACAGCTGCTATGTATGCGTGGGGTATGGAATATGAAAATCCTAACAAACCATACGACATGGAAGGATATTTCAATTCACCACAAGCTGTAGAAGCAGTTGAGTTTTACAGAAAGTTATATGAAGACTGCGCACCTCCAGGACACTCTGATGCTTACATGGTTGCAAACTTAGATGCTTACAAATCAGGACAAGTTGCATTCCAAATGAACTGGTATGCTTTCTGGCCGGGTGTATCTAAAGAAGATAGTGATGGAAGAGTCAGTGGTTTCTTTGCAAATCCAAAACAAAATGTTGCAGCTGCAACATTAGGTGGACAAGGGATATCTGTTGTAAAATACTCAGACAAACAAGATCTTGCTCTTGAATACATTAAATGGTTTGCAAGACCAGATGTGCAACAAAAATGGTGGGATCTAGGTGGATACTCATGTCATAACGATGTTTTGAATTCACCTTCATTTCCAACATCTACTGTTTATGCACAAGGATTCTTGGATTCAATGGGAATTGTCAAAGATTTTTGGCAAGAACCAACTTTCGTAGAGTTAATGCTTCCTATGCAAGAAGCAATTCATGACTATGTTGTTAATGGTAAAGGGACTGCTAAAGAAGCTCTAGATAAAATTATCGAAGAGTGGGTTGAAGTGTTCGAAGCAGACGGAAAACTTTAACATTAATAGTTAAGAAATTAAAATTAGGGGGGGTTAAACCTCCCCTTTTTTTATTAAAAAATTCATATGAGCGTTAAAAAAAAATTCAAGGGACTTTCTGATAAAGCTGTAGGTTGGCTTTTTATTGGACCAACTGTACTTCTGCTACTGGCTATAAATATTTATCCATTGGTTTATGCAATCAAAATGTCTTTTACAAATTTTTACGCAAATAAAATTGGAAGAGAACCTCAATTTGTTGGTTTAAAAAATTATATTAAAGTTCTTAATAAAGAAGCGATATGGGAAAAAATGCAAGTTACAGCAAGCTTTATGTTTTGGACTTTATTGCTCCAAGCAATCATAGGTTTAGGTTTAGCTTTACTTCTTAATAGGAAATTTAAAGGTAATGAACTATTAACCACATTAATTGTTTTACCTATGATGTTATCACCTGCAGTAGTAGGAGTATTTTGGACTTATCTTTATAATCCTCAAGTAGGTCTATTTAATTACGTGGTTAATTTTTTCTATGATTTAGGAAGCTTTGACATGATTGGTTCAAGTACGCTTGCTCCTTGGGCTATTGTTATTGTTGATACATGGATGTGGACACCTTTTACAATGTTAATTTGCTTAGCAGGTCTAAGATCTGTTCCAAATTATTTATATGAAGCTGCAGAGGTTGATAGAGCAAGTAAATGGCAGCAATTTATATATATTACCTTGCCTTCCGTTTTGCCATTTTTATTATTAGCTCTGCTTTTTAGAGGGATTGAGAATTTCAAAATGTTTGACATGGTTGTTGAGCTAACCTCTGGTGGTCCTGGCTCTGCAACAGAGCTTGCTTCAATTAACTTGAAAAGAGAAGCGTTTGAAAAATGGAAAACAGGTTACAGCTCAGCATTTGCTGTTATTCTTTTTGTTACCATATTTGGTTTCGGAAATGTCTACGTAAAAGTAATGAATAAAATAAAGGAACGCTGATGGATACTTCTAGATCATATTTGGAACCTTCGTCTTTTTCAAAAAAAATGGCTGCTGCTATTATCATAGTATACGCTGTAATTACTTTGATACCAATATCTTGGATGGTGATGACAAGTTTCAAAAACGTTGATAGTGCTATTTCGTATCCACCCGAAGTTTTGTTTGAACCATCACTAGAGGGATATGTTAACTTATTTACTAATAGGTCAAGACAATCACAAGAATATCTTGATTCACTACCTCCCCCAGAAAATTGGTATGAGGAACTAGTTAGAAGCAGAGAGATGGTTATAACAGGACCATCTAAATTTTTAGGTAGATACTCAAATTCTATGATAATTGGATTTGGTTCAACTTTTGCATCTGTATTTTTAGGAGCATTGGCTGCATATGCGTTTTCAAGGTTTAGGGTTCCTTTAAAAGATGATTTGTTATTTTTTATTCTTTCGACCAGGATGTTTCCCCCTATAGCAGTGGCAGTTCCTATATTTATTATGTACAGAAAATTAGGTCTTGGGGATACTCACCTTGGAATGATCATATTGTATACCGTTGTAAACTTAAGTTTAGCAGTATGGTTATTAAAAGGATTTATGGATGAAATTCCTAAAGAATATGAAGAAGCAGCTATGATCGATGGATATTCTAGACTTCAAGCTTTCTTTAAAGTTGTTCTTCCGCAAGCAATGACTGGTATAGCCGCAACTGCAATCTTTTGTATGATTTTTTCATGGAATGAATACGCTTTTGCTGTTTTACTAACTCAATTCAATGCACAAACAGCTCCACCATTTATCCCTACAATCATTGGTGAAGGTGGTCTTGATTGGCCAGCAATTGGGGCAGGAACAACTTTATTTCTATTACCGGTAATGATTTTTACAATAATTTTAAGAAAACATCTTTTAAGAGGTATTACCTTTGGAGCAGTAAGAAAATAATGCAAGAAGAAAAGTCATTAATGCGAAAAATATTTAGAAGAGTTTACTGGGAAAACTTATCGACGATACTAATTTTAATTGGAGTTTTCATGTTGTTACAACCGTTTGCAATGTGGATGTTTACTTACTCTTTTATTGTAATTTTAGTAGGAACTATAGGTTTCATAATCACAAGCCACTTTCCGGATTAATATGTCTCAAATTAAAATAGTAAATTTACAAAAATCATTTGGCGATTTTACTGCAGTTAAAAATTCTAATTTAACGATTAATGATAAAGAGTTCTTTGTTTTACTTGGACCATCTGGTTGTGGAAAGACTACAACACTTCGAATGATTGCAGGATTAGAATTACCTACATCTGGTGAGATATATCTTGGAGATGAAGAAGTAGGAATGTTAAGAGCATCAGAAAGAGATATAGCTTTTGTTTTTCAATTATTTGCCCTCTATCCACACATGAATGTAAGAAGCAACTTATCATTTCCTCTAAAAATGCAGGGTTATAAAAAAAGTGATATCAAAAATCGAGTTGAAGAAGCAGCAAAACTTTTAAGAATTGATCACATTTTAAATTCTAACATTTCCTCTCTTTCGGGAGGTGATAGACAGCGGGTAGCTTTAGGTAGAGCACTAGTTAGAAGACCAAAAGCATTTTTGATGGACGAGCCATTGGGAACTTTAGATGCTGAATTTAGAGAATTAATGTGTCTAGAATTAAAAAAACTACATTTAGATATTGGAGCAACTACAGTTTATGTAACTCATGATCAGTTAGAAGCAATGTCATTAGCTGACCGAATTGCAGTTATGGATGGTGGTGAAATATTACAAGCTGATGAGCCTAATATTATTTACAATAAACCTAAAACTAAATTTGTGGCCTCATTTATAGGATCTCCAGGTATGAACTTTTTTGAAGTTAATGAGGGAATTTCTAAAGATCAATCATTTGTAAATATAGAAGGAGCTAAATTTGATATTCCCAAACAGCTTGAGGAATCAAAAGGAAGTAAAAATTTCTTTGGTATTCGTCCAGAAAATTTAACTCTAAACAATAATGAAGGTCTAAAAGGTTCAGTTTTTGGAGTAGAGTATTTAGGATCAAGAAAAATAATTACAGTTAAAACAAGTTTGGGTGAAATTAAAGTTAAAACAGATATTTCTATTAACGTTAAATTGAATGAAAATGTGCAGGTTAAACCTTTAAATAATAACATTATTATTTTTGACGGTCAGACGGACAAATCTTTAAATAGTGAGTTTATAAAATAATGGCAAAAGTAGAATTAAAAAAATTATTTAAAACTTATAATAAAAAAATTAAAGCTTTGGAGGATATAAATCTTACAATTGAAGATGGTCAATTTTTTGTATTACTGGGTCCATCTGGTGCCGGAAAAACTACAACACTTAGATGTATAGCTGGTTTAGAAAAAATTGATTCTGGCGATGTATTATTCAATGATGAAAATATAACTCATGATCAACCTGCTTCAAGAGATGTGTCTTTTGTTTTTCAACAATACTCTCTTTATCCTCATTATACTGTTTATGAAAATCTTGCTTTTCCTTTGAGGTCTCCAATGAGAAAACTTCCTGATGAAGAAATAAAAAATAAAGTAGAGAAAATTGCTGAAATGCTCAAAATTACAAACAAATTAAAAAATAAAGCAACTGAACTTTCTGGTGGAGAAATGCAAAGGGTAGCTATTGGTAGAGCTCTAGTTCGTGAACCAAATATTTATTTAATGGATGAGCCACTTTCCTCATTAGATGCTAAACTAAGAGAAACTCTAAGAGTTGAATTAAAAAATATTCAATTAAATCTAAATGCTACTATATTGTATGTTACACATGATCAGGCTGAAGCAACAACATTGGCAGATAAAATTGGAGTTTTAAAAGAAGGCAAAATTGTTCAAATTGGAACTCCTGAAGAAATTTATGAAAATCCAAATTCAATTTATGTATCCCAAAGATTGGGTTCACCAAAAATAAATATTTTACCTGGTTCTTTATTTAAACTAGATAACAACATACCAAAAATTGGACTTAGACCAGAAAATATAGAGTTAGGTGATGGACCATACGAAGGAAAGGTTATCTCTATAGAAAATTTAGGTTCAGAGACCGTGGTAGCTATTAATTTTCAAGACAATGAAATATTAGCTTCAATTCAGGGTAGCTATAAGTCATCAATTAATGAAAAAATTAATTTTGACATTAATACGAATAAAGTTTTAAAATTTGATAACGGAGACCAAAGGATACATGAGCGTTAATTTTTTAATTTCTCAAGCAAAAAATATTCAAATAGTTATTGATCAAAATGCAGCAGAAATTGAAGCACTAGATCAAAATATTGGAGATGGGGATCATATATTTAATGTGCAAAGAGGTCTTAAGTTAGTAGTTGAGCTTGAAGATGATATTAAAAACCTACCCTTACAAAAAGGTTTAAATATGATTGCTATGAAAGTCTTGTCAGGTATTGGTGGCTCTTCTGGAGCTTTGTTTGGAACTTTCTTTATGTCTATGGCTAAAACACCAGATCTAGATAAAGATATAGATTTTAAAAAAGCATGTGAAATGGTTATTACGGGAATTAATGCAATGAAGGAAAGAGGAAAAGCAGATGTTGGAGAAAAAACAATGATGGATGTTTTAATTCCAGTATCAGAAAAACTTAATGAATTAAAAAGTGGTAATACGGATATGAAAGAAGGGTTAAGTGAGATAACAAAAATTGCTGAAGATAGAATGTTAGCAACAAAAGACATGCTTGCTACCAAAGGTAGAGCTTCATTTTTAGGAGAACGTGCCAAAGGTCATATAGATCCAGGAGCTCGTTCTTCACAACTTATAATCGATACAATATGCAAATCACTAATTAATAAATAGGAGGAAATATGAAAAAATTTATAAATAATGTTGATGATTTTTTAAAAGAAAGTCTTAATGGATTTGGTAAAGCGCATAGCGATATAATTAAAGTAAATTTTGAGCCAAACTTCATTTCTAGAAAGACAAAAACTAAAGAAGGAAAAGTATCTTTAATTTCAGGTGGAGGAAGTGGACATGAACCGATGCACGGTGGTTTTGTTGGTCATGGAATGCTAGATGCAGCATGTCCAGGTTTTGTTTTTTCTGCACCCACTCCAGATCAAATGCAAGCTGCTGCTGAACATGTGGATAGTGGAGCTGGTGTTTTGTTCATAGTTAAAAATTATTCTGGAGATATTATGAATTTTCAAATGGGTGCAGAAATGTACTCAGGTAAAAATGATAGCATCATTACTAATGACGATGTCGCTGTTGAAGACTCTACGTTCACAACTGGTAGAAGAGGTGTGGCTGCAACAGTTTTGGTCGAAAAGATTGTTGGATCGCTTGCTGAGAATGGAGGTTCTTTAGAAGAATGTAAAAAACTTGGTGAAAAAGTAAATAAAAACTCAGGAACTATGGGTGTTGCTTTTACTAGTTGCACAGTTCCTGCTGCAGGAAAACCAACTTTTGATATTGGAAATGATGAAATGGAATTTGGAGTAGGTATACACGGTGAACCTGGAAGAAAGAGAGAAAAAATTCAAACATCAAAAACAATAGTCAATAATATGTTGGAAGCTATACTTGATGATTTAAAACCACAAAAAAATGAAAAGACTCTTCTATTTGTAAATGGTATGGGCGGAACTCCTCTTACTGAATTATATTTAGTATACGATGATGCTTGTGAAATTTTAAAATCTAAAGGTATTGAAATCACAAGAAGTTTAGTTGGTAATTATTGTACATCACTTGAAATGCAAGGAGCATCTATAACACTCCTAAAATGTGATGAAGAAATTTTAAAAAATTGGGATGCACCTGTACATACTGCAGCTATGCGATGGGGCATGTAAAAAGTAATTTACATTTTTAATTAATTTTCGTATTAGAAAGTCCTTATTAAAACTTAACTATGAGTAGTAAAAAAAAAATTTTAATTATTCAGCCTATTCACACTGCGGGAATAAAATTATTAGAAGATAATTCTGATTATGAATTTGAAATAGTAGAAAATACAGATAATGAATTTTTAAAATCCAAGATAAAGGATTGTGATGGTATTTCTATCAGGACTGCAAAACTTACTGGTGAAGTTATAGAAGGTTCAACTAAATTAAAAATTATTTCAAGACATGGTGTTGGTTATGACAATATAGACTTAGAGAGTACTAAAAAAAATAATATCACTCTTGCGATTACAGCAACTGCAAATGCAGTAGCAGTAGCTGAACATGTGATGTTTATGCTGCTAAATATTTCTAAAAAAGGAAATATGTATGATGAAACTGTTAAAAGCGGCAAATTCAATGATCGAAATAAATTGCCCAAAACAGTTGAATTGTGGAATAAAAATATATTGATTGCTGGGTTTGGTCGTATTGGACAAGCTTTGATAAAAAGATGTCATGGATTTGAAATGAAAGTTTTTGTTTATGATCCATTTGTATCTAAAGAAATGATTGAAAAGCATGGCGGTATAAAAGTCGATAATTTAGAGGAAACCTCAAAAGACATGGACGCAATATCTCTTCATGTGCCACTTAATGAAAAAACTAAAAATATTATCAATTATGATTTACTAAAAAATATGAAAAAAAATTGCATTATAATTAATGCTGCAAGAGGTGGAGTTATAAATGAAATTGATCTAGATAAAGCTTTAAATGAAAATTTAATTCTTGGAGCTGGTTTAGATGTTTTTGAAATTGAGCCACCTGATCCAAACAATCCTTTGCTTAAAAATAATAAAGTGTTTTTGAGCCCACACACTGCTGCATTCACTGAGGAATGCATGACAAGAATGGGAAAAGAAACTATTCAAAATATTATTGATTTTTTTGATAAAAAGTTGGAAAAATCAAAGACTGTAAAATTATAAATGAAAATTAATTTCAAGAATTTTGGTTTTTTAGAGTTTTTAGTATCTGCATCAGCAATTTTTGTAGTTGGAATGTTAATTTGGACAGCAAGTACAAGGCCAGCAGTTGAAGCTAAAGCAAATTTAGTAAAAGAAAATCACAATAAAGTCGTTGATCTAATTAATGATGAAATTAATAAATGTGGAAACAACGATGAAGGTAAATTCACTGTTTGGGGTGATCCATGTAATGGTGAATGGATAGCTGATAAAGTTGTCAATTATATCAATGAAAATCTAAAAATAGAAAATCCATTTTCTGATGACTCAAAAGTAAAAACTGATCCAGATCCAAGAATAAAAGCTGAAGGTAAAGCTGGTCAAGCAGTTGAAATGGGAGTGATCTTTGTTATGTCCTCAAATTTTTTACCTGATCCTGGTTCTGAATGGATTGTTGGTACTTGTTTCAAATCTCCTTGTGTTGCAGCAGGAAACAACGAACTTACTTCTATTTATAGATAATCAATTTTTATATATCTCTATATTGCTACTATTTAAGGTTTGAGTTAAATATTTATAACCAATCTTTGCATATTCAAAAGGATTGGCTTTTGCTGGATCTTGCTCAGCTTCAACTACCAACCAGCCTGAATATTTTTTTTCTTTTAATACATCAAATAATGGTTTGTAATCAATACAACCATCTCCAGGCACTGTAAAAGCACCTTCTAAAAATGCTCCTCTAAAACTTAAATCTTCCTTCAAAGATTTTTCTAAAACATCTTTTCTAATATCTTTGCAGTGCATATGAATAAGTCTTTCACTGAAATCTTTTAAAATTTTTAGAGAATTACCCTGAGCAAATAACATATGGCCAGTATCTAAAGTAAGTTTAACACTATCATCGGTATTTTCTAACAATCTTATGGTATCTTCCTCAGTTTCTATAACAGTTCCCATGTGATGATGGTAAGCAAGAGGCATTCCTTCATCTTCTAAATATTTTCCCATTTCAGAAATTTTTGAATAGTATTTTTTAGCTTCATCAAGATCCATTTTTGGTCTTGTAGAAAGTCTTCTGTTTGGATCTCCTTGAATTGAACCTGAAACCTCAGCAAAAACCATACAAGGTGAGTTGCAATCTTTAAATAATTTTAGCTGATCTTGAATTAAATTTTTTTCCTCTGTAATGCTATTTTTTCTTAAATTTGCTCCATACCAACCTGAGCAAAGATTTAAATTAAACTCTTTTAATTTAGGAATTAACTCTTCGGATGTTTTGGGAAATTTTCCTCCAGACTCAATTCCAATAAAACCTGCCTGACTTGCTTCAGACAAGCATTGTTCTAAAGAAGTATCACCTCCTAGTTCTGGCATGTCATCATTACTCCATGCAATCGGTGCTATTCCTAATTTTACTGACATAAATAAGTCTTATATATATAAGTTTTAAAAATGAAATCTAAAAAATTAAAACTAGGTATCATTGGAGGTGGACCTAATTCTTGGATTGGTCACGTGCACAGAATTTCATCTAGGTTTGATGACAAATATGAAATTGTAGCTGGAGTTTTTTCAAGAAATTCAAAACAATCAACTTCGTTTGGAAAGAGCATCGGTGTTACTGCAGATAGATGTTATTCAAATTATTTAACGATGGCCAACAAAGAAAGTCTTCGAAAAGATAAAATTGATGTTGTATCAATAATGACACCACCAGGAAGTCATCAAATTATTGCTGAAAAGTTTATCGATAAAAACATTCATATTATTTCTGACAAACCTTTTGCAGCTGATCTTAAACAAGCCAAAAGTTTATTTAATAAAATAAAAAAAAATAAAAAAATTAAATATGCTCTAACACATAATTATTCGGCTTACCCAATGGTTCGAGAAGCCAAAGTATTAATTGAAAAAGGAAAAATTGGAAAAGTAGAAGATATTAATTTTGAGTATGTTCAAGACTGGAGTGAAGGAAAAATAATAAATAAAAAAAACTCTAGAAAAATGTTTCGTTGGAAACTTGATAAAAAAATTGTAGGCGTCTCTACGGTTTTAAATGAGCTTGGGTCTCATGCTTGTCATCTTGCAAGTTATATGTCTGGATTGAAAACAAAAAAAGTTTTTGCTGATATTAGTCAAGTATCAAAGACAGTTAAAATGGATAACAACGCTAAAGTATTAATTGAATTTGATAATGGTGCAAAAGGAATGTTTTGGACAAATTGTACTGCAAGAGGTGGGGTTTATGGTTTAAGAATAAGAATTTTTGGATCTAAAGGAAGTTTAGAATGGGTACAAAATGATCCAACTTATTTAAAATTTAATCCATCAAAGGGAGCTGTTAGAATATTAGAAAGGGGATTTCATGACGCAAGTTTTTCAAAAAAATTTTCTAGAATAAAATTTGGACATCCTGAAGGTTATTTAGATGCTTTTTCTAATATTTATAGAGAGTTTGCTGAATCATTAAAATCAAAAAAAAGAATTTTTTATCCTAATGAAGATGATGGATATGAAACTGCTAAATTTATTAATGCATGTAAAAAATCTAGCAAATCAAAAAAATGGGTTAAGCTATGATTAACGTTGCTTTAATTGGTCTTGGAAGAATTGGTCAAATGCATGCTGAAAATTTATTTTCTCATAAAAGTTTTAACTTAAAATATACTTTTGATATCAATACAAAACTTAATCAAAAAATATCGAAAAAATTTAACTCAATATCTATTAACAATCCTAAAATTGCTTTCAAAGATAAAAATATAGATCTAATATTTATTGCATCAAGTACACCAACGCATATCAAATTAATTGAGGAAGGTGCTAAATATAAAAAAGTGATTTTCTGTGAAAAACCTTTAGATTTAAATATTGAAAAAGTTAATAAATGCCTAAGAAAAATTAAAAAACTTAATCCAAAAATACAATTGGGATTTAATAGAAGATATGACCCGGGTCATAGTTCGTTAAAAAAAGAGCTTCAAAAAGGAAAAATAGGACAGCTAGAAAAAATTATAATTACTAGTAGAGATCCTGCCCCTCCTCCTTTAGACTATTTAAAAGTTTCTGGAGGTATATTTAAAGACATGATGATACATGACTTTGATTTAGTTAGATTTTATTTGGAAAAAGATGAAGTAGACTCCATTTTTTCAACAGGAAGTAATATTTCTGACAAAAAATTTAATAAAATAAAAGATTATGAGCTTGCCTCATGTATTTTAAGATCTAAAAAAGGTGTACAATGTATTATCACCAATTCGAGACATTGTAGTTTTGGTTATGATCAAAGAGTGGAATTGTTTGGATCTAAAGGCATGTTGATTTCTGGAAATAAAAAAGAAAACGAGACCGAAATATATTCCAAAAACAATACTTCTCAAAAAAAACCTCTGCTTAATTTTTTTATTGATAGATATGTTGATGCTTACAGGCTTCAGCTTGATGAACTTGCAAGATACACATTAAAGAAAAATAAACCCATATCTAGTTTTGAGGATGGAAAAAGAGCTCTTATCTTAGCAAATGCTGCATCGAATTCTTTGAAACAAAGAAAACAAATTAAAATAAAATTTTAGATACAACTAATAATAGAAAATCTAAAACAATTATAAACTATATATAAAAGTTATACATTTTAAAGTTGTCGTCTTTACAACTTGGTTTTTTTTATGTTAACGTTTGCGCATTAAAAGTTAACTTTTATTTAAACGAGAGGGAAAATAATGAAAACATTATACAAATCATTATTAGCTTTTGTTGCTTGGGTTATGCTTTCAGTGTCTGCTTTAGCAGTAGATGTGATCGTTGTATCTCACGGACAAGCTAACGACCCGTTTTGGTCTGTTGCTAAGAATGGTGTAGATAAAGGATGTGCAGATATGGGAATATCTTGCAAGTACACTGCACCCGCTACTTTCGACATGGTTGAAATGGCTAAATTAATTGACAACGCAGTTTCACAAAAACCAAAAGGTATTGTGATTACTCTTCCAGATGCTGCTGCTTTAGGGAAATCTGTTAAAGCTGCTATCGCTGCTGGTATCCCAGTAATTTCAATGAACTCTGGTTCAGATGACTTTGCATCACTAGGTATCAGTGCTCACGTTGGACAAACTGAGTTTGAAGCTGGTGTAGGTGGCGGACAAAAAATGAAAGCTGCTGGTGGTAAAAAAGCACTATGTGTTAACCACGAAGTTGGAAACGTTGCGCTAGACAGAAGATGTGCTGGATTCAAAAAAGGTTTTGGTGGATCAGTTGACATCTTAGGAACTTCTAATGACCCAACAGAAATTCAAAAAGCTGTTGCTGCTAAATTAGGTGGTGGATATGACACTATCCTAACTTTAGGTGCTGGTCTTGCAGGTGAAGCTGCCCTTAAAGCTTTAGAGTCTGCTGGAAAAGTTGGTAAAGTTAGACTTGGTACATTTGATATGTCACCAGGAATGTTAAAAGCTGCTGCTGCAGGCAAAGTAGAGTTTTTAATTGACCAACAACAATACCTACAAGGTTACTTACCAATAGCAATTTTTGGTCAGTACATGAGATATGGAACTATGCCAGCTGGAGTAGTTATGACTGGTCCTGGTTTCGTAACTCCTGATAATGCTGCTAAAGTAATTAAGTGGGCAGCTCAAGGTTACAGATAAAAAATACTTTAAAAGGCCTAGCTAACTTTTAGTTAGGCCTTTTTTCTAAAAAAAATTCAAATTAATGTCAGATAAAGCTAAAAGTATCGCATCAAAAAAAACTTCAGGACAAGACGAAAGACTTAAAGAAGTATCAAAACTAAGATTGCTTTTGAATAGACCTGAATTAGGTGCTGTTGGTGGTGCAATTTTAGTATTCATATTTTTTGGAATAGTTGCAGGTGACACTGGAATGTTCAGTGCATATGGAACTCTTAACTTTTTAGATGTTTCTGCAAACTTAGGAATAATTGCAATCGCAGCAGCAATGCTAATGATTGGTGGTGAATTTGATTTATCAATTGGATCAATGATTGGTTTTGCGGGAATTTGTATAGCAATACCTGCAATTTATTGGGGTTGGCCTTTATGGATAAGTATTATTTTTGCTTTTGCTATGGCAGTACTAGTTGGTTATTTTAATGGTATCCTTGTTGTTAGAACTGGACTTCCATCTTTTATAGTAACTCTAGCAATGTTGTTTATTTTAAGAGGGGCAACATTAGCAATTACAAGATTAATTACAGGAAGAACTCAAGTTCCAGGCTTAAGAGTTTTAATTGAGAATGATCCAATCGCGTGGATGTTTGCAACTGATACTTTCAAATGGTTGTTTACTTGGTTGGGTTCAATGAATTTAATTGCATTAAGAACTGATGGAACCCCATTAGCTACTGGTATTCCTCCTTCAGTAATATGGTTTATTGCAGCTACCCTTTTTGCAACATGGATATTAATGAAGACTAGATATGGAAACTGGATTTTTGCATCAGGAGGAGACAAAAACGGTGCAACAAATGTTGGTGTGCCTGTTGGAAGAGTGAAAATAAGTTTGTTTATAGGAACTGCGGTTGCAGCTACAATTTTTGCGACTATTCAAGTTTTAGATGCTGGCTCTGCAGATACTATGAGAGGAAATTTAAAAGAATTAGAGGCAATTGCGGCAGCAGTTGTTGGGGGTTGCTTGCTAACTGGTGGGTATGGCTCCGCAATTGGTGCAGCTTTTGGAGCATTAATATTTGGAACTGTTTCAATGGGTATATTTTATACAGACGTTGATACCGATTGGTTTAAAGTGTTTTTAGGAGCAATGATGTTAATTGCCGTTGTGTTTAATAATTACATAAGAAAAAGAGTAACTGAGAGTAAATAATGTCAGAAAACTTAATAGAATTTAATAACATTAGTAAATTTTTTGGAAAAGTAATTGCTCTTAAAGATGTCACTATGAAATTAAAAAAAGGTGAGATTATGTGCTTACTTGGAGATAACGGTGCTGGAAAATCTACATTGATTAAAACTTTAGCTGGTGTTCATAAACCTGATGAAGGTGAAATAGTAATAGAAGGTAAAAAAACTGTTTTTGACTCACCAAAAGATGCTTTGGACATGGGAATTGGAACAGTTTATCAAGACTTAGCTTTAGTTCCATTAATGAGTGTAACAAGAAACTTTTTTATGGGAAGAGAACCATTAAAAGGACCTCCTTTTTTAAAAACTTTTGATATTGAAAAAGCAAATCAAATTGCTGCGGAAAGAATGGGTCAAATAGGAATTGATGTCAGAGATCCTTCCCAAGCGGTTGGAACAATGTCTGGAGGTGAAAGACAATGTTTAGCAATATCAAGAGCTATATATTTTGGTGCAAAAGTTTTAGTTTTAGATGAACCAACTTCTGCACTTGGAGTTCATCAGGCATCAATGGTTTTAAAATATGTTGTAAAAGCAGCTTCACAAGGATTAGCTGTAATTTTAATTACCCACAACGTTCATCATGCATATCCAGTTGGAAACAGCTTTACTGTCTTAAATAGAGGTAAAAGTTTAGGAACTTTTAATAAAAAAGATATTAGTAGAGAAGAACTTTTAGGAATGATGGCGGGTGGAGAAGAGCTAGATAAACTAGAAGTCGAACTAGAAGAGATGAACAGGCTTAATAGCTAAATTTTTTCAAAAAGTGTAGGAAACATTTCACCTTCGACAGGATCTCCATTTTTATAACCTGCCTCTTGCATCGCTTTTCTATAATTAAAACTAGTCCAATCACCATCATAACTAATTTTTGAACCTTCTTTAGCTACTCTTAAAGTATAACGACTTAAAGTCTTTCCAGGAATTGTTTCTCCTAAACTTCCGTGAAGAGTTCTCATGTCGAAAATTACAGCATCGCCAATTTCACAATCCCACTGTAAAAATTCATATTTTTTTTTATTACCTAATATATCTGGAGGTAGCTCATATTTTTTTCCATTTACAACACATTCATTTCCTTCAATTTTGTGTCCATCTTTGAATAAAACTCTTAAAAAAAATTTATTCCATAAATGTGATCCTTTGACCCAAACAACTCCTTCATCTTTCTTGGTTGGCTGGAGTGGAAGCCAAAGAACACACATTGTACCATCCATGTCAAAATAACTTATATCATGATGAAATGGTGTTGAAGATTTTGACCCTGCTTCTCTTAAAAACCAATTATCCATAACTAAATTTATTTTTTTAGCAGACATTAATTCAGAAGCTATTTCTGCATATGGAGAATTATAAACAAAATCTTTAAATTCAGGAACTAAATGCCATGTCCAATAATCTTCTAAATAAGCAGGTGCACCTTTTTCTATCGTATGTGATTTAAATCTAGGACTGGGGTTTGCAATATCTTTTTCTATTCCTTTGTGAAGTTTATTAATCCACTTAACATCAAATTTATTTTTAAGAAAAACAGCGCCATGTTCTCTAAAACTACTTATTTCGAAATCTGAAAGTATTTTTGGCATATTAAAAAATTAATTTTGATCATCTCTCCTTTTTACAGCTTGAAAAATATATTCTGAAAAAAATATTTCATTTGTAATATTTTTGTAACTCTCATCTTTAATCAACTTTGCGTAATTTAGCCAATTATGAATGATTAATAAGTCAGACAAACCGACTCCTCTTAGACTTCTATTAAAAACCTTTTTCCCCTTTTTGCTTCCATTCAATATTTCTTCATCAATTAATTTTTCACTTTGAAACCAATCATCTTGATACAAAACATTTTTTAAATTTTTTACATCTTTATATCCAGGAAATTCAATATCAAATTCAGTACAACCTCTTTTTATTGATAAATTAAAATTCTTTTCAATTAATTTAGTCATATAGGGCTCTAAAATATCAATAATTTTTTGTGCTTCTTCAACTGACTCACAATAAACAAGGCCTTTATAGGTTCCTGGGATACCCGGTCTTAACTCGACGAATGACTTTCTAATATTATCATTAGGGAAATTAATTTGATCAAATATAAAATAAAGTTTCAATAATTGAACCACTGTTTTTAAATTAATTTCAACTTTGATACAACCAAAACAATATTTTGGTATTATTTTGAATTTGTTAAATGCTTTATGATGTCGATCACAATTTAGGTTGAACCCATTTCTTCTGTGAATTTGTGTATCGAAAAAAGATAAATTTTTTAAGTTTTTCTTTAATATTTGATTACACTTTATTAAATAATCATTCAATTCTCTTGTTGAAACTTTATTTAATATAGAAATTTTAATATCAATATTTTTAATATCGTGATTAGCTCTAATGATTGAATTGTTTTCATCATTTTCAGGATTAAAAAAATTCATTAAGTGAATTAAATTATTTTGGGCTTGTAAATGATCTGAATTAAATTTTAAGGCATTCACATAATTTTTGACTGCTTGATCATACTTTCCTAAATCATCATAATGAGTTGCTAAATTGTTATAAGCATTTGAATAGTCTTTTTTTATTTCTATTGCTTTATTATAATTTTCTATAGCTTTATCTTCTTTGCCCAAATGACTGTAAGCAATTCCCATGTTGTTGTATGCTTCAACAAATTTATCATCACAATCAATGGCTTTTTGAAATACTTGAACAGAATTTTCCCAATTTTCTAAACTCAAATTTATCAGCCCATTTAAGTTAAACAAAAAAGGCACATTTTTTTCTGTTTTTAAAAGTTTGTTAGACAATATTAATGCATCATCAAATTTTTTTCGTTTGTAAAGTTGTATTATCTTATCAATTTCAGATTTATTTTGATTATTGATTTTTACATTCATATTATAAAATTAGAATTTCTATAATTATTTAATAAATCTAGCATTAATTGAACATATACACTTAACCCTCGCATAACAAATATGTAATTTTCTCATTGATGTTTTTTTTCTTATAATGTTAAATTTCATTAAAGGAGGTAACTATGGCTAAATTTATAGTAATGGGCAATTATACAGCCCAAGCATTTAAAGGATTTATAGGAAATCCAGATCAAGACAGAGCTGCAGCAGCCACTGCTTTATCAGAAGCAGTGGGAGGAAAAATGGAATCTTTTATGATCACAAGAGGAGCTTACGATTTTGTAGGAGTTGTGAGTGGTAGTATTGGATTTGAAGGAGCAGCAGCAGTTAAGCTAGCAGTTGAAGCTTCTGGAGCTATAACTAATTTTACCATATTAGAAGAAATGGATATGGGTAAAGCCGCTGGCATGGCATCAAAAGCTATGGCTAATTATAAACCAGCAGGTTAAAGCTAGATTTTTAAGTTAATTCTATCATGATTAATTTTATTAATTATGATAGTTTTAACTTAAATGAAAATGTTAAGAGATAGTTTTGGTAGGACTTTTCCATATATAAGACTTTCGATTACCGATGTATGTAATTTTAAGTGTGGGTATTGTTTGCCTAATGGTTATCAAATTGATAAGAGCGATAACAGAAAATTTCTTCACTTAGAAGAAATTAGACGTCTAGCAAAAGTTTTTTCAAAATTGGGTGTATGCAAAATTAGACTTACTGGAGGTGAACCAACGGTAAGAAAAGATTTTTTTGATATAATCAAGATCTTAAAAAATGAAGCTGGAATAAAAAAAGTTGTAATTACCACAAATGGTTATCATTTAGATGAAAAAGCAAAGATGTTAGCGGATAGTGGCTTAAACGGAATTAATATTAGCATTGATAGTCTAGATAGAAATACATTCAAAAATGTTACAGGTCATGATCGATTACCAGAGATTTTAAAAGGAATTAATATCCTACAAGATTTAAATTTTGAAAATATTAAGATTAATGCAGTTCTTTTAAATGGAATAAATGCATCAGACAAAGATTTTGAGTCTTGGGGAGAATTTATAAAACAGAACAAAGTAGATTTTCGATATATAGAGTTAATGCAAACAGGTGATAACCTAGATTATTTTAAAAAATACCATGTATCTTCAAAAATCTTCAAAGAATTCTTAAATAAAAATAATTGGATTTATCAAACATTAGGTAAGGACGCGGGGCCGTCACTAAATTATATCAATCCAGAATATAAAGGTAAATTTGGAATCATAGCACCCTACTCTAAAGATTTTTGTAGAAGTTGTAATAGATTAAGAATTACATCAAGAGGAGATTTGAGATTATGCCTGTTTGGAAATACTGGAATAAGTATAAGACATTTATTGCAAAAAGATGATCAAATTGAAGAATTACAAGATCTTATAATGGGTCAAATGAAATTTAAAAAAGAATCTCACCATTTGGAACTTGGTGAAACTGGTTTAACTAAAAATTTATCTACCACAGGTGGCTAATGTCAAAATTAAAAATTATAAATCAAGAAGAGCTTAAAGATTGGGCCAAAGAAATATTTCAGAAAAATTCTTTTAATATGGTAGATGTTTCTTCAAAAAAAGAAACTTTTAGAAGAGCCCTAGCATCAGGTAAAATTTATGTTGGAAAAGAAGTTTTTAATCTAATTAAAAATAAGAAGATGCCTAAAGGAGACCCCATTACTTTAGCCGAGGTATCAGCTGTGTTGGGTGTAAAAAAAACAAGTGAACTTATTCCGTTATGTCACCCACTTCCAATTGACCATACTGCTACAAAAATAATTATGAATGAATTAGACAGTTCATTAGAAGTTTTTTGTGTCGTTTCTGCAGTTGCAAAAACAGGTGTTGAGATGGAAGCTATAATGGGAGTTAACTCAGCCTTAATTACAATTTATGACTTAAGTAAAATAGTAAATCCACATCTTAAAATTGATAACGTAAAATTATTAATTAAAGAAGGTGGAAAAAGTGGGTTGTGGAAAAACCCTGATGGGCTCCCAGATTTTTTAGAAAATATTTTTTAATGAAAATATCAGTTGAACTTTTTGGCGCAGCTAGAGAATTTAGTACTAAATCACATTTAGATTTTGAATTAATTGAAAACTCCTCAATAAAAGATCTTAGAAACCAAATGATAGATTTTATTGATATTAAATTTAAAGGGAATGAAAATTTCAAAAAAATTATAAAATCATCAGCTTTTTGTTCGTCTGATGATAAAATTGTCTCAGACAATTATAAAATAGTTAAAAAACAAAACTTTAGCATTATACCTCCTATAGGAGGCGGTTAATGCTACATACCAAAATTATTGATACTTCAAAAAATGAGAAGATTGAGATTACAAAAGCAGAAAATTTTTTAAATCAATCTAAATTTGGAGCTGTAATATATTTTGTTGGAACTGTAAGAGATTTAAATGAAAATAAAACAGTTACTGGTATTACTTATGATGCCAAAGAAAGTATGGTTATCAAAAGTTTTGAAGAAATATATGAGGAAGCAGATAACAAGTTAAATATTAAAGAAAAAGCAGTATTTATTGAACATGTTAAAGGATATGTGGGTTTAAAAGAAAAAAGCATTATTATTGGTGTAGCTTGCAAACATAGAGATCAAGCTTTTGTCTTATCTAGATACATAATTGAGGAAATTAAAAAAAGATCTCCGATTTGGAAAAAAGAACATTATCAAAATGAGGATAGTGAGTGGTTGAAAGGAGTATCTCTAAACAATTAAAATGATAAAATTTAAAAATTCAGAAATTACACCAGAAAGTATTTATAAAAAAAGAAGATCTTTCATTAAATCTATAGGTCTTGGTGCAAGCTCACTAGCTATTTCTACTATACTATTTGTAAATAAATCTTTAGCAAGCGAGAGAGATAAATTAACAAGTTATAAAGATATTACGACTTATAATAATTATTATGAGTTTGGAACATCAAAGAGTGATCCTCATAGAAATTCTCAAATATTTAAAACTACCCCTTGGGAAATAGCTATTGAAGGAGAAGTTGAAAAACCAATTAAATTATCAATGGAGGAAATCTCGGAGATGTTTGTTTCTGAGGAAAGAATATATCGTTTAAGGTGTGTTGAAGGTTGGTCAATGGTAATTCCGTGGATGGGTTTTTCCTTAAGCGAATTGTTATTAAAAGTTAAACCAACTAATAAAGCAAAATTTGTTGAATTTGAAAGTGTATACGATCCTGATCAGATGAAAGGTCAAAGATATCCCGTTTTGAATTGGCCGTATAAAGAAGGTTTAAGAATTGATGAAGCTATGCATCCTTTAACAACAGTTGTGACAGGTTTATATGGTAAAAAACTCCCAAATCAAAATGGAGCACCACTTAGAATATTTATTCCATGGAAGTACGGTTTTAAAAGTGCCAAAGCAATTGTTAAAATTAAATTTGTAGAAAAAATGCCTACCTCGTCCTGGATGTGGGCTTCTCCTAGAGAGTATGGGTTTTACTCAAATGTTAATCCTAATGTTGATCATCCAAGATGGTCTCAAGCAACTGAAAGAATAATTGGTGAAGGTGTTTGGGCGCCTAGAGTAAAGACCTTAATGTTTAATGGTTATGGAGATGAAGTTGCAAGTCTTTATAGCGGTATGGATTTAAAAAAAAATTATTAAACTAAATTGAAAAGCTATTCTAAAATTATAGTTTTTTTTCTCTCGCTTTGGCCAATCTACTTAATTACTTATCAAATAGTTTTTAATCAATTAGGACCAGAGCCTGTGGATAGAATTATTAATCACTTTGGTGAATGGACATTAATTTTTATTTTTTTAACTCTCTCAATGACTCCACTTAGGAAAATTACCAAATCGTTGGAATGGATCAAATTTAGAAGAATGCTTGGTTTGTTCGCCTTTTTTTATGCATCTGTTCATATGTTGAGTTACGTTGGTCTAGATTACAGATTTGATTTTGAACCATTGATAAATGATGTTTTAAAAAAGAAGTTTATTTTTATTGGTTTTTCAGCTTGGCTTTTATTAATCCCTCTGGCTGTAACATCATCTCAAAAAATGGTTAGACTCTTGAAACAAAATTGGAAAAAAATTCATAAATTAATTTATGTAATTGCAATTTTTGGTGTACTTCATTTTATTTGGCTATCAAAAACAATATTTTTTAAGCCACTTATATTTTTAATACTTTTAATAATTCTTTTACTTTTTAGGGTTAAAATTACTAAATCAGCTTCTAAAATCTGAAACCTTATCGAAATCTTTAAAGGATTTAAGGCTACTTATATTAATAAAATTTGTTCTATTTTTAAGCCTTTTAACCATAAACTTTGCTCCAAACTGACCTTTAATATTTTTAAATTTTTTTATCAAAGAAATATCAAAACCAATGGGATTACCTAATCTATTTTTATATTTTAAAGCGTGAACTAAGAATTTTTTAGTTTTTATAGATCTGCAGATTTTATTAATATCTGATAGTTTAACAAATGGCATATCAGACTGAGCTACGATAAAGCCCTTGTCATTTTTAGATACTTTTTTTAATCCCATTTTTATGGAAGAGGCCATTCCTTTTTTATAGTTTTTGTTATAGGTAAAAATAATTTTTTTATTTTTTTTAATTATTTTTCTTACTTCTTTATGTTGATGCCCAAGAACTATAATAATTTTATTTACTTTACTTTTTTTTAATACATTTAGTGAATAATTAATTAGAGGTTTATTTTTATATAACTTAATAAGTTTATTTTCTGATTTCATTCTTTTGGACAAACCAGCGGCAAGTAATATAACTTTAATCACTTTTTATAAGTTTCAGAAACTAATTGAGCTATAATAGATAAAGCAATTTCTGGAGCAGATTTACCTCCAAGTTTAATTCCAATTGGTCCATGAATTGAATTAATTTCATCATTAGTAAATCCAGCCTCACTTAATCTTTGACATCTGTTTTCGTGAGTTTTTTTACTACCAAGTGCTCCGATATAATAAAATTTATTCTTTAGAGCGAATTGTAAAGCAGGATCATCTATTTTTGGATCGTGTGTTAAAGCTATTAAGGCTGTATTTGAATTTGTTTCAATTTCTTCAAAAGCCTCTTTTGGCCACTTATTAATAACTTTAATATCAGGAAATCTTTGCTCAGATGCAAAATATCCTCTTGGGTCTATGATACTAATTTCAAAATTTAAACTTTTTGCAAAATCAACTAAGTATTGCGCAATATGTACAGCACCAACAATAATTACTTTTATTGGTTTTATATAAGTTTCAACAAAAATCTCTGAATTTTCTATAACTCCATTTTTTTTTGATTTAAAAAATTTTTCTATTTCGTTTGTGTATTTTGAAAACTCTCCTTCTGGAGAAGTTCCAGGCATATAAATCTCACTATTCCCGTTTTCTAAATTTGTAAGAATTGCAAACTCAGTTTTTGATGATTTTTTTTTTAAAATTTCTTCAAGTGTTTTAAGTTTCATTAGTGTATCTGCTCAATATATACTGCAATTTCTCCACCACATGCGAGTCCTACTTCCCACGCACTCTCGTTTGAAACTTTAAATTCTATTTTTTTACAAGGCTTTTTATCTTTAATTAATGATAGGCACTCACTTACAACTGCAGACTCAACACATCCGCCAGAAACAGAACCCGAAAAATCTCCCTTTTCATTGACAATCATTCTACTGCCAACTTGTCTAGGTGATGATCCCCAGGTTTGAATTACTGTTGCTAAAACTACTTTTTGATTAGCTTTGATCCAATCTTGAGCTTCGTCTAAAATTTTCTCATCAAATGAATTTTTCATCTGATAAAATATAGTTTTTAACTAACAAGCATCAACGGCTTTTTTAGCCTGCGTGACAACTAAACTAGCTCTATACTCTGCAGAAGCATGAATATCTGAGTTCATATCAGAACTATCAAGATCCATTCCATCTATTGATGAAGAAGAAAAATTGCCTGAAAGTGCTTTTGCCATTTCTTTATCATTATAAACACATGATTTTGCACCTGTAACAGCAACATTTACATCACTTTTATGTTTTGCGACATACACACCTACAACTGCATACCTGGACGCAGGATTAGGATGTTTTTGATAGCTTGATTTTTCTGGTATCTGAAATTCTACAGCTTCAATTAACTCACCCTTTTTTAAAGCTGTCTCGAACATTCCTTTAAAAAACTTTGACGCTTCAATTTTTCTTTCGTTAGTATGTATTGTAGCGTTTAAAGCTATACATGCAGATGGATAATCAGCTGATGGATCGTTATTTGCAATTGAACCGCCTATCGTTCCTCTATTTCTTACTTGTGGATCACCAATTCCTTCAGCCAAACTAGACAATGACGGAATTGCTTTTTTAACATCTTTAGAATTAGCAACTTCAACATGTTTAGTTGCAGCTCCTATTGTAACTGATTTACCACTTACTTTTATTCCACTTAATTTTTTAATATTTTTTATATCGATTAAATCTTTATAAGTGGCTAAACCTAACTTCATTGAAGGAATAGTAGTCATGCCTCCTGCTAAAAAGGCAGAACTAGATGAAGCAAGTTTAGATGCTTCTTTGCTATCTTTTGCTGAATGATAATTAAAATCTTTCATAAACCTCCTATGCTGCTTTTGAGTTAGATTTTTTTAGATTTTTACAAGCCTTCCACACTTTTTCAGCCGTAGCTGGCATAGTAACTTCCTGTCCACCTAAAGCATCAATTACAGCATTCATTACTGTTGGTGGTGCTGCTATAGCTCCAGCTTCTCCACAACCTTTAACTCCTAAAGGATTTGTGGTTGCATGTGTACAAGTATAACCAATATTGAACTCAGGAAAATTATCTGCACGTGGCATCGTATAATCCATATAAGACCCTGTCATCAACTGACCAGTCTCATCATACTCTGCATTTTCATACAATGCTTGACCTATACCTTGAGCAAGACCTCCATGAACTTGTCCCTCTACAACCATTGGATTAATTATTCTTCCAAAGTCATCACAAGCTGTATATTTTTCAAGCTTAACATGTCCTGTTTCAGGATCTATCTCAACTTCTGCAATATGTGTCCCTGCTGGAAAAGAAAAGTTTGAAGGGTCATAAAAAGAAGTTTCTTTTAAACCAGGCTCATCACCTTCTGGTAATGGAGATTTCATTTCATCTCTAACACCAGGTAAATAACAAGCAAAAGCTACTTCTCCAATTGTTTTCTTTTTATTCGACTTAGAAACAATAAATTCACCATCTTTAAACTCAACATCTTCAGGATTTGCCTCTAACATTTTTGCTGTAACTCTTTTACCTTTTTCAACTATTTTTTTACAAGCATTAACAATAGCAATACCGCCCACAGCTAAAGATCTAGAACCATAGGTTCCCATTCCAAATGTTCCTTTATCTGTATCTCCATGAACAATGTCTATATTTTCTATTGGTACACCTAACTCATCCGCTGCTATTTGAGCAAAAGTTGTTTGGTGACTTTGTCCGTGACTATGTGAACCTGTGTAAACAGTAACTTGTCCAGTTGGATTAAATCTAACCTCTGCAGACTCCCATAATCCAACTCCACATCCTAAGGACATTACTGCAGCAGAAGGGGCAATACCACATGCTTCAAAATAAGAAGTAACACCAATACCTCTTAGCTTGCCTTTAGCTTCAGACTCTCTTCTTCTTGCCTCAAAACCTTTATAGTCTGCCATCTGTTTAGCTTTTTCCATTCCAGCAACATAATCTCCAGAATCTACTGTATGAACTAATGTCTGTTTAAAAGGAAATGCTGTAGGGAAATTTTTAATTCTAAGTTCAGTTTTATCTATCCCTAATTCCATAGAAGCTTTTTCAACTAATCTCTCAATTGTGTATGTAGCCTCTGGTCTTCCTGCACCTCTATAAGCATCTACTGGAGCTGTATTTGTATATACAGCTTTGACGTTTGTATAAGCTGCTGGAATTTCATAAACTCCAGTTGCACAAGGTCCAAATAAATAAGTTGGTGTCACTGTGCCAAATACCCGAGCATAAGCTCCAAGGTTTGCTATAGTTTCATTTTTAAAACCAAGAAACTTTCCATCTTTAGTAACCGCTAATTCTGCATGAGTAACATGATCTCTTCCATGAATATCAGTTAAAAAAGATTCTGATCTTTCTGCAACCCACTTAATAGCTCTATTAATTTTTTTAGCTGCCCAGCTACAAACAATATCTTCGTTATAGACATTAATTTTTGAACCAAAACCACCACCAACATCTGGAGCCACAACTCTTAACTTATGTTCAGGAGCTACATTTCCAAAAGCAGACATTATCAATCTTGATAAATGTGGATTTTGACTTGTTGTATATAAAGTAATCTCTTCAGATGCTGCATTGTAATCAGCAACACATGCTCTTGGCTCCATTGCGTTTGGAATTAATCTATTATTAATGATATCGATAGAAATTACTTTGTCAGCCTTATCAAATGCTTCTTTAACTTTTTGTCTATCGCCTAATAGCCAGTCAAAACAAAGATTTTTATCAATTCCTTCGTGGATGGTATCTCCATTCATTGCATCTGCAGTACTTGTTACTGCTTTTAATACTTTGTAATCAACTTCAACTTTTTCCGCAGCTTCTTTTGCTTCTGTTAAACTTTCAGCAATTACAACAGCAACAGGGTCTCCAACAAAATTTACATTATCTTTAGCTAGTGGAGGGTTTCCTGGACATTTCATTTCTGTACCATCTTCACTTCTAATTGCCCAACCTGCTATCAAACCTCCAATTTTATCATCTGCTATTTCTTTTCCAGTAAGTATGCTTACTACTCCTGATGATTTTAATGCTTTATCAATATTTAATTTTTTTATAGATGCTCTTGCATGTGGAGACCTAACAAAAATTGCGTAAGTTTGATTTGCTAAATTAATATCTGCTGTATATCTACCTTTGCCAGTTAAAAATCTTTTATCCTCTTTTCTTTCAACTCTAGAACCTACTAAACTTGCCATTTTCTTTTTCCTCCTTAAAATTACATTTTCGTTGCTGCTTCTTTAACTGCCGCAACAATATTTTGATATCCTGTACATCTGCAAATATTTCCTTCTAACCAATCTCTAATTTCTGTATCTGATGGTTTTTTGTTTTTTTGCAAAAGATCAACTGCGCTCATAACCATTCCTGGAGTACAAAAACCACACTGTAAGCCATGAAGTTTTTTGAACGCTTCCTGCATTGGATGCATTTTTCCATTTGTTTCTAAACCTTCAATTGTTGTAACTTTTGATCCATTAACATCAGCTGCTAAAGCCGTACAACTTTTTAAAGAATTTCCATCAACATGAACTACACATGCTCCACATTGGCTAGTATCACATCCGATATGTGTACCTGTTAGCTGCAAATGCTCTCTCAAAAATGTAGATAGTAAAGTGTTATCAGGAGCTTCTTTTTCTACTTTTCTTCCATTAACTTCTAATGAAATTTTACCCATAATCTCTCCTTATAAATAATATAACGATTTAATCATTTTGAGAATACGAAGGCAAGTGTCAAATTGAACACTACTTGGACTAGAATTTTTATTTTAAAAATATCCAATAAATTAAGAAGATTCCAAGAACTACTGCAGCAGTTAAATAACCATAATTTATTTTTGTTTCTGGTGTTTTTGAATCAGTTGTTAATGGAATTTCTTTTTCTTCAACTTTTTCAGAAGAAATCAATTCTGAAAATTTGCCAAAAAAAATATCTGCCATCTTTTTTGCTGTCATATCAATTAGTCTTGAGCCTACCTGTGCAATTTTACCGCCTACTTGTGCTTCAACGGAATAAATTAAATTTGTTCCTTTGTCTGTATCTTCAAGTTTAACTTCAGCTTCTCCTGAAGCAAAACCAACTAAAGAATTTCCAGATCCTGAAATCTTATAACTATTAGGAGGATTCAAATCTTTCAATTCAATGTCACCAGAAAATGTAGCATTAAAAGGTCCAATTTTATTTGTAGCTTTTGCAGAAAATTCAGTGTCAGATTTTTTATTAAACTCTTCACACCCAGGGATTGCTTGTTTTAGAATTTCTGGGTCATTTAAAGCATCCCAAACTTTTTGTTTCTCCAAATTAATTTCATAAGATCCTGTTAATTTCATAAATTAAACATATAATAAATTATGGACGAAAATACAAAAAAAGAATTACAGTCTGCAGCATTCGAAAGGCTTATATCTCATCTTAGAGAAAGAAAAGATGTGCAAAATATAGATCTGATGAACATTGCAGGTTTTTGTAGAAACTGTCTTTCTAAGTGGTACAGAGAAGAGGCGGGGAAAAAAGGAATTGAAATTTCTGATCCTGATGCAAGAGAGCATGTTTATGGAATGCCTTACTCTGAATGGAAAGATAAATATCAAAAATAATTATTTTTCCTTAAGTCTAGGAAATAATTCAACAAAATTACAAGGTTTGTGATTAATATCTAGTTGATGCTTTAATATTCCATCCCACGCATCAGTTACACCTCCGGAGGATCCTGGTAATGCAAATATATATTTACCGTTAGATAAAGCTGCACAAGCTCTAGATTGTATTGATGATGTTCCAACTGTTTTCAGACTTATTGTTCTAAAAACCTCTCCAAAACCAGGTATATGTTTGTCTGCAATTTCATCAATCGCTTCAGGAGTTATATCTCTACCTGTAAGACCTGTTCCTCCAGTGGTGATTATGACGTCTATATTTTTTTGATTTGTCCATTCTTTTAAAATTTTCACAATGTCTTCCTTATTATCTTTGCAAATTTTTCTATCAATTAATTGGTGTTTAGCTTCTTTAATTTTTTCAACCAAGATTGCACCCGATTTATCATTATCAAATGTTCTTGTATCTGTTACAGTTAATAAAGCTATATTTACATCCATAATTTAAAAATGATTATATTATCAATTCTTTTTTTTGTAACTGCTTTAATATACTCAAGTGTTGGATTTGGGGGAGGCTCAACATATCTTGCAATACTTTTAATTTGGGGTGTACCTTACACAATATTTCCCGTTATAGCCCTTGTGTGTAATATTATTGTTGTATCTGGTAATTCTATTAATTTTATAAGATCTAAGAATATAAACTTTAATTTACTTATTCCTTATTTAATTGGCTCCATACCTTTTGCCTTTATTGGAGGATCAATAAAAATTGAAAAAAGTTTATTTGAGATTTTATTATTTTGTGTTTTGATGGTTGCAGGCATTTTTTTATTAATTGAAAGTAAATCTTTTAATAAAGAGCAAATTAAAATTAATAAAATACCAAGATTAATCTCAATTTCTTTTGGATCGATAATTGGCTTTATGTCAGGCATAGTAGGAATTGGTGGAGGAATTTTTTTAAGCCCTCTTCTATTTTTAATGAAAGCTGGATACCCTAAGCATATCACCAGCAGTGCATCTTTATTTATATTAATCAATTCTATCTTTGGAATAGCTGGACAGCTGACAAAAGATCAGGTTTTAGATCAAGTTATTACTTATTGGCCATTATTTTTATCGGTACTTATTGGAGGACAAATTGGTAGCTTATTAAACATTAAATTTTTATCGAATAAAATTTTAGCTCTACTAACTTCTTTTCTTGTAATTTTTGTCGCAATAAGAATGGGGATTAAACTTATTGCTTAATCTTGAATAAATATGTTTTTAATATATTTAAAGTATTATGAAAAATTTTAAGCCTTTTGGTCCATCAATTGGAAAAACAAAAATCTCAAAGAAATTTTTAAATATCTTGAATAAAGAGATTGATAATAAAGTTTTAACAAAAAAAAACAATTATAGCTCTAAACTAGCTAGTCAAATTAAAAAAGAAATTAAAATTTCAAATAATTTTATAAAAAAGAATTTAGAGAGAGAAATAAAAAAAAATATCAAAGATTTTCTTAAAAATGAAAAAATTAAAAAAGTTAAAAATATAAAAATATTAAATTTATGGGTAGTTAGTCAATTTAAAGATGAATATAACCCTATTCATTATCATGATGGAGATATATCCGGTGTGGGTTATTTAAAAGTCCCAAAAAATATGACTAGAAATAAACTTTTAAAAAATAAAAAAGATAAGACGAATGGCACAATTGATTTTATAAACGGACAAAAGGGTTTTTTAAGCAGAAGTATTTTTAATATTGTGCCTAAAGAAAGAGACTTGATAATTTTTCCAAACTATTTGATGCATACTGCATATCCATTTAATATTAATGCTGAAAGAAGATCTTTTTCTTTTAATGTTAAAATTATTTCAGATAAATAGTTTACAAACATTCATTTATATATTAAAAGATAATTGCCGATTTGATCCTATTGCGGGCATAAACTGCTAAAATGGAAATCCCAAAATAATCAAATAAGCAAGGTAGTTGAACTGTATTGTGCACCTAGCATAAAGCTAAAGCACTAAAAAAGTGAGGAAAAAATGGATATTAATTTTTTTAAAGAGACGAGAATATTGGATGGTGGAATGGGTCAAGAGCTTTTGGCTCGAGGCATGAAGCCAAATGGAACTTTATGGAGTGCTAATGCGATACTAAATTCTGAATATCATGAATTGGTAGAGAGTACTCACAAAGATTTTGTAAAAGCTGGGGCAGAAGTAATTGTTACAACAACTTTTACCACAAGAAGAAAAAGACTAAGTGAAAACAATATTGAAGATAAATTTGAATATCTTAATCAGAAAGCAGGAGAAATTGCTTTAAAAGTGAAAAATGAATATCCAAATATAATGATTGCTGGAGGTTTGCCACCTCAACGTTTAACTTATGAAGAGGATATAAGAAGTGAGGTTGAAATCACTAAAGACTTTAATGAACAGGCTAGATTATTAAATGAATATGTAGATTTTTATTACTTTGATGTTTGGAGCAGCATTAGAGAGTTTAAATGTGGTATTGAGGCAATTAAAGAATTCAAAAAACCTTATTTAATAGGAATTCATATTTCAGAAGGCACAAAGCTACCTAGTGGTGAAAAAATTTCAGATATTAAAAGTATTATTGATGGAAATCTTTTAGGCGTTATGTTGTCTTGTGTTTCACCTGAAAATTATGATCACAATCTTGAAGAAATCAAAAAATTAAACGTACCATTTGGATTTAAATTAAATGGATTTATGACCACTAAACCAAAAAACGGATACACAGCTAATTATTTAAAAACTAAGGGAAATCCAAA
>CACJDW010000004.1 GCA_902592275.1 uncultured Pelagibacteraceae bacterium | reverse complement strand
AATCTTTAAAAAAATTAACTGGTTGGAAATCATTTTTTGCAATTTTATTTTGTTCAATAATATTTTTTTTAAGCTTTTTATTTCCTGTAACACAAATGCTTTATTGGACATTAATTTTTCCAAAACATTTTATAGACCTAAATATTATTGATTTATTATCAAATACAATAATTTTAGTTTTTCTATCAAGCTTTCTTTTAATTTCATTATCTTTCATATCTAATTATGGAAATAGAATTAATAAAAATAAACTTTTAGATATTTTAACTACTTTTTCAATTACTGGTTACGCTATTCCAGGAATAATTTTAGCTGTAGCTTTTATATCTTTTGTTTCATGGTTTGATAAAAATATAATTTATTTTTTTGATATTAAACCAATTTTTATTGGATCAATTGCTGGACTTGTAATTGTATATTTTGTTAGATTTTATTCTTTAGCGAATAATGGTCTTAAATCTGGTTATCTTAAAATTAATTACTCAATAGATGAAAGCGCATATTTGTTAGGATATTCTAAATTGAAAACATTTATAAATATTCATATCCCATATCTAAAAAATTCTGTTTTATTAATTGGTATCTTATTATCAATTGAAATAATTAAAGAACTACCAATTACATTAATCATGAGACCATTTAATTTTGAAACATTTGCTACTCAAGCTTATATATTTGCTTCTCAAGACTTATTAGAAGCTGCCGCAGCACCATCTTTGATACTTATACTTATAGCAAGTGTTTTCATTTTGATTACATCAAGATATATTCTTAAAGATAAATAAATATGAAAAATAATTTTTTAGAAATTGAAAACGTTACTTTTGCAGCAAGTTCAAAAAACAAAGTGAACAATGTTTCTTTTAATATAGAAAATGAAGGTGATATTGTATGTCTTCTAGGACCATCTGGTATTGGAAAAACTACAATTTTAAGAACAATAGCTGGATTAGAAAAAATACATTCAGGAAAAATTATTCTAAAAAATAAAATAATTTCTTCTAAAGAAAATCATGTTGAGCCAGAAGATAGAAATATATCTTTGGCATTTCAAGACAATTCACTTTTTCCACATTATAATGTTTTAGAAAATATTAATTTTGGAGTTGAAAGAAATAGGAAAAAAAAGAAAGGATTGAACCTTAAAGATATAGTGAAATTTCTTCATCTAGAAAATATTCTAGATAAATTTCCTCATGAAATAAGTTCTGGAGAAGCACAAAGAGCATCTTTAGCAAGATCTTTAATGTCAAATCCTGATCTATTACTTTTGGATGAACCATTATCAAATATTGATCAGAGTTTTAAAGAAGAAATACAAGTTAAATTAAAACAAATCTTAAAAGATTTAAAAATTACAACAATAATAGTTACACATGACTCTTATGAAGCTTTTTATTTAGGAAGTAAATGTGGAATTATTTTAGATGGTGAGCTCAAACAATTTGATGATCCATATAATGTTTATCATTTCCCAAATTCTGTGGATGTTGTTAATTTCTTAAATAGAGGCATTTTAATTCCTGCAAAAGTTACTGACGAAAATACATTGGAAAATGACGATTTAGGAACAATTAAAGGTAACTTCACCAAACATTACCCAAAAGGTTCTAAGGTACAACTTTTATTACAGCCAGAAGACCTTGAGCATGATGACAAAAGCAATCTAAAGCTAGAGGTAGTGGATCGGAAATTTAGAGGGACGAACTTTATTTATACTCTAAAAACTAATAGCAATTTATTGATACCAGTTTTTGTTCATTCTCATCACGAACATCAACATGAAGCTGACGAAAAGTTTGGAATTAAGAGACCGATTAATATTGATCACATAGTTTGTTTTTAATAAAACAAGCAAATGCTTACCAAAAAACAATTATTTACTCGAGGGATGTTGGATATTTCTCCACATATGCTCTCGGTAATTCCATTTGGAATAATTTGTGGAGCAATCGGGGTTGAACTTGGATTTCACCCATATCTAGTCTACGCAATGTCTTTTATCATATTTGGAGGAGCTTCACAGATAGTATTTTTACAATTGTTATCGGGGGGCGCTTCTAGTTTAGTTGCTGTTGCTTCTGTTGGTATTATAAATTCTAGACATTTATTATATGGAGCAGTTTTATCTGAATATTTAGAAAAATTATCTTTTATAAAAAAATTACTAATTTCATATGTAGTGGTAGATCAAGGTTTTGCTGAATCTAATAAGTTTTTTAAAAAAAACAGAAATGAAGAATTTTTACATTATCATTTAATTGGCACTGGTTGTACAATGTGGGTTTGTTGGCAAATTGCAACCTTATCAGGTATTGTTTTAGGTTCATTTGTTCCAGAAGAACTTGGGTTAAAATTTGCAATTCCTTTAACATTTATAGCAATTGTTGTTCAGGATTTAAAAAAATTAGACCATGTTATTGTTATGATTACTTGTGGTTTAAGTTCACTATTATTTTTTGACGCTCCATTTAAATCTTACATAATTATTTCTCCAGTAATTGCTTTGTTCATTGCTGCATTATTATTAAGGCTAAAAAAATGACTCTTGCTGCAATAATTTTTGCTGGAATATTAACTTACTTTACTAGAATGACTATGATTGCTTTAATAAATAGAGATATGTTGGGAGATAAAATTAAAGCAGTGTTGGAATATGTTCCTTCAGCAGTATTTCCAGCAATAATATTTCCAGGAATATTTATAAATGATTTCGGAACTTTTATTGAAATCAATGATCCAAAAATTTTTGGTGCATTAGTTGCAGTTATCGTGGGTTATTTTTCAAAAAATGTTATTGCGACTATATTCTCTGGTCTCTTGTCTTATTGGTTAATCATATTTGTTTTTTAGCTTAACTTATTTTTTCTTAATAGTGTTAACTTACTGTACAAAAATCTTACTTTAAAAATTTCTGTTTTGATGAAATTTGATTATATAGATTTTGAGAATGGCATAATAAAAGATTAATTAATTTATATAAATCTCTTTAATTAATTATCTCTTTCTTAGTTTATTACTCATGCCTTCTTTAAAGAGAGGCAAAAACATACCTCTCCCGTTTTTATGTTATTTGCCTCTCCTTAAAAAATTTTATTATATTTTTCCAAGCTTAAGGTTTCTAGATATGTTTTGATCTATCATTTGTGGTTTCGATAAATTTAAATTAGACATGATTTCAATGTACTGATCTACATTTTCCACTTGTAATCTTGGGTTATGTTCTTTTTCTTTACCGATAGTACTAGATAGGTTTCCATTATAGTCATGCCCTGGATAAAGCAAAGTATCATCAGGTAGTTTAAGCAATTTATTAAATAAAGAATTATAAGCATCTTTTGAGCTACCATTTTGAAAATCTGTCCTACCTGTTCCATTAATTAAAAGGGTATCTCCCGAAAATAAATATTTATCCATCAAGAAACTATAACTATCTGAGGTATGACCAGGTGTATACATCGCTTTGATTTCTATTTGATCAATTTTTATTATTTCATCATCTTTTACTTTAATTTCTACAGCATCAGCTGGTGTATGTTCCCCCATTAGTGTAGAGCAATTGGTTGCTTGCTTTAGTTTATTTGCACCAGTTACATGATCAGCATGAATATGGGTATCTATTACCTTAACTAATTTTAAATCTAATTCTTGAAGTAGCTTGATGTAGCTTTCAACATTCTCAATTACTGGATCAATTATGATTGCCTCGCGACCTTTTGCCGACGCAATCAAATAAGTATAGGTTGATGATTTATTATCGAAAACTTGTCTAAAAATCATTTATCATTAATATCAAATTATTATGAATACCTCTACATTTCATTGGTCTTGTAGACATACCTGGAAAAGAAGCGCAAAAAATACAGCTTGGTGTGTACTTGGTTGTGCAATTGGTGATTTTGGAACAATATTATTTTTTCAATTAACTCAAATTCCTTTTCCAGTTTTAGGAATAATGATTTTAGCAATCATCAACGGATTGATTACAAGTATTATTTTAGAAACAATAATTTTAATGACACAAAATTTTAATTTTGTTAACGCATTCAAAACAGCTTGTGGTATGAGTTTAATATCAATGATCAGCATGGAAATCATGATGAACTTGACTGACTATGTGTTAACTGGAGGTGCAATTTTAACTTGGTGGGTGGTGCCAATAATGCTGATTGTAGGTTTTTTAACTCCTTGGCCCTATAATTATTGGAGATTAAAAAAGTTTGGAATTGCTTGTCATTAAGATTAAAGAATTCTTTTTAATAAATTGTCCCCAAAAAACAGTTTGTGAATAATAACAGCAGTTATATGAAGCAATATTAAACCGATAAGGGTATAATTTGAAAGAATATGAATTTCATAAAACTGATCTGCTAAATCAAAATTTTCATTAATCTGAATTTCTCTGAACAATATTGTTAATGTTTCTCCGTTAAATAATTTTTTTAATATTCCTGAAATTGTTATTGATAAAATAGCAATATATAAAAGCACATGGTTCATTTTTGCCAAAAACCTCTGTCCTTTAAAAATACTTGGATCTAATTTTGGAGTTGGATTAAGTATATTATTTATTAATCTAATTATTATTATATAAAACACAGTTAAACCTAACGTAACGTGTATATCTTCAATAGTTATTCTTTGATCACCAAAATCTAAATCAACTAGATAAAAACCCAAAGGTATTTGTATGAATAGAATAGCTGCGCTGAGCCAATGTAACACCTTTGAGATAATTCCATACTCTGTTAAGGTATTTGTTACATGCATAATTTATTTAATCACATAAAAAAATATATTAAAATAATTTTATTCTCAATTTTAAGCGTATTTTTCGTCTCATCTTCTAATGCTGAGTTGACAGTTGAAGATATTATTAAAAGCAGACAGGCATTGTTTAGTAAAAACTATAGTACAGCTAAAAGGGTTCAGGCTTTCTCTTCAAAAGGAGACTTTGAAAAAGCAAAAAAACTTATGATTGAAATGAGTGAAAATTATAAAGTTTTAATAGATCTATTTCCTGAAAATACTCAAGAGGGTTTTGATACTGAAGCTTTACTAACCATTTGGGATGAAAAAGATGACTTCAATGCATTAATGCAAAAAGCCTCTGATGATATGATAAAACTTACATCTGTAATTGAAGATGCTGAAGATATAAGAGGCACTCTAAAACAATTTATGTGGAGTAATTGTAAGGCTTGTCATAGTAGGTACAGAGAAGAACATTAGTTATTGAGTAAGAATGATACCTCAAAAAGTTAAAGATCATATTGAAGAATATATTAGCCAAGAAGTTTATGTTCAGATAGCTATTATTAAGGGCAAAGAGAAGGTTTCAACAGAAACAGCTATTGATAAATATTTTAACACAAATCACTTTAAAGATTTTTCAGAAGGTAAACCTTATTTTCATTTCATTGATGGATTAAGAGATAAATGCCTTGGAAAACTTAAAGATTCTCCTATGAGAGATAAGGCAACAGAGGACGAAACTATTAAATTATTGCAGAAAAAATTAAATGATTTAACTGATGATGAGCTTGAAGACACGTATTGGGAAATAGAAACAGGAGAATTTTTTTCAGGAGAGCAAATAAAAGAATTAGAAAAAAATTGCAGTGAATTAATTAAAGAGCTTAATCTTTTAAATAAAAATAAAAAAGAAGTTCAAAAAACTATTATGAGTTTTTGTGAAAACTACGAAAAGTTGTGTCAAAAAAAATACCCAGAAGCTCCACTTCCACTAGAAATATTAAAATCTGTAAATTAGTTTTTAAAGGGTTCGCTCTTTAAGTGTATACCTAAAGAGCTCCCTTATATCGCCTCTTTGGCATTATAATTCCGAGAGGAATTTATTTTTCGTTATATTTTTGAAATATGAGCTGTTCAGCTAAGTATCAGGTGGTGAAAGTATTAACATAAACCTCCTTATATAAAAAAGGTAATTATAATTTATACAATTTCAATTAATTTATTTTGATTTTGTGCAAATATATTTATTGAATACAACCTAGTGCTTTAGTAGATTCCCGCTAACTTAAGTTACTTCCAAAATTATTTTTTATTTATTAATTCACTGATAAAATTTTCACCGTAACCGTCATCAACAGCTTTTTGAAAATAATTTTTATTTACTTCAGCAACTTTTTCAGCTTCAGGAAAATCTTTTAACAAGTCTTGAATATAAGTTAAATCTTTTACAGAATTACTTGCCGTAAATTTAAATCCAGTAAAATCACCTTTTAACAGATTATCAAAAACTCTATTAAGTGCTGCAGAATTTCCAGAACCAAGTTTTGCAACATCAAATACTTTTTTTAAGTCTAAACCCATCTCTGTAGCACTTTTAGCCAAATGATTGACTAATGCAGCATTTCCAAGGGATAAAAAATTATTTAAAAGCTTAGATTTCGCACCCATACCAACAGGTCCAAAATGAAAATATTCTTTACAGAAAAAATTAAAGTATGGCTCAGCAATTTTAAAATTTTCATCTGATGCTCCAACAATTCCTCCCAATATACCTTCCTCAGCTTGAACAGGTCCTCCCATTACAGGACATTCAACATAATTAATATTTTTTGCTTTGAATATTTTCTCAGTTTCCATTGAGCCAGTTTTGTTGTGAGTAGTGATATCAATAATTAAAGTTTTACTATCTAACACCGTAGAAATTTTTTCAGAAATTAATTTTGCTATAGGAGTGTTGGTAACACACATAAACATCGCATCTAAATTTTTACTAGAAAAGTCTTCAAAAGATTTTACTTCTTCAGCTCCATCGCTAACAATTTTCTCAATTGGTTTTCTATTTTTATTAGCAATTACAAAGAGTTTATTTTTGTGTTTTAAAATATTTTTAGCTATTCCATAGCCCATATATCCAACACCAACAAAACCTATATTTTTCATTCAAACCTCACTAATAACTTTTTTTACCTTCTGTTCTTATGAACATAATACCAAAAACAATAATTCCTATCACCCCAACAATTTTATTATAATCAAAAGGTACGCCGAAAATTAAGAAATTAATAATTGTAGACCAAACTAATTGAGAATATTGAAAATTAGTTACAAATGACAAGTTAGAAAGTTGTATTGCATATATAATTAAAGAATGACTTACAAAACCTGCCACACCTAGAATTACCAAATAAAGCCAAAAGATATTCTTCTCTAATGGCACCCAATTAAAAAATATAAAAATACTAAAAATTATTGCACCTAAAATTGAAGTATAAAATATAGCAGCAAATGGATCGTTATCGCCTGATACAACTTTTGTAAAAAATTGATAAAGAGCCCAGCAAATTGGAGGAACAATAGGGAATATTAAATCTAAACTAAATATTCTCATACTTGGACCTAGTGAATAAACAATCGAGCCAAAGCTCAATAACATTAAAAATATACCTTTTGTACTTAAGATATCTTTTAAGAAGTATGCTGAAAGTAGTGAAACGATTAGAGGAGCTGTAAAGAAAACAACATAAATATCTACCAAGTCAAATTTCTGCAAAGAATAAAACATAAACGAGGTGGCAGTGACCATTAATATTGATCTAATTATTTGGACTTTAAAATTTTTTTTCAAATTAACTTTTGGCTTAAAAATTAAAAAAAATATAATTAAAGATACCAAGTGAAAAAAAAATCTCCCCCAAATTGCTTGAGTAACTGGCATTACTGTTCCAAGATATTTTGCTGTAGAGTCCATACAAACAAACATAAAAAATCCACCAGCGGCTAATAAAATTACGTTAATTAAGGATGTTTGTTGAGGCACAGGAAAAATAAATTACATTACAACGCCAACTTGCCAAGGATTAAACTCCTCGTCACCGTAGCCGTTGATTTCACTTTTTGATTTATTCCCTGAGGCAGTATTTACAACTAATTCAAATATTTTTTGACCAACTTCTTCAACTTTTTCTTTTCCTTCAGCAATTGTACCACAATTAATATCCATATCTTCTGACATTCTTTCAAACATCGCTGAGTTTGTTGAAAGTTTTAAACTTGGAACTGGTTTACAGCCAAAGCAAGATCCACGTCCTGTTGTAAAACAAATAACATTAGCACCTGATGCAACTTGACCAGTCACAGATACAGGATCATAACCAGGAGAATCCATAAAATTGAAACCTTTATTTTTTAAAGGTTCAGCATAATGCAATACATCTTGAAGGATTGAGTTTCCTCCTTTTGCAACAGCGCCTAAGGATTTTTCTAATATGGTTGTTAGACCACCCTTTTTATTTCCTGGCGCAGGATTATTGTCCATCGAACTGTTATTGATTGAAGTATAATGTTTCCACCATTCAATTCTTTTAATAAGTTTATCAGCAGTTTCTTGTGAGCTTGCTCTATTAATTAATAAATGTTCGGCTCCATAAATCTCTGGAGTTTCGGATAAAATTGAACTTCCACCTTTTTTAACTAAGAGATCTGCTGCAACTCCTAGTGCAGGATTTGCAGTTATTCCTGAATATCCATCTGAACCACCACACTGAAGAGCTAAAGTTAAATGACTTACTGGTTGTGAAGTTCTTTGAACATTATTAGCTTCTGAAAGCAAATTTTTAATTTGAGACAATACCTTCTCTACTATTTTTTTAGTTCCACCTTCATCTTGGATTGTTAGAAAATGAATTCGGTTATGTTTCTTTAAAGACTCATCAAACAAACTGACTTGAGCACATTCGCATCCTAAACCTATAACAAAAACATGAGAAAAATTGGGATGATTTTTAAATCCATCTATAGTTCTTTGAAAAATTTGCATTCCTTCACTTTCAGTATTCATTCCACATCCTGTTGAGTGAGTAATTGGAACTATGCCATCAATATTTGGGTAATCTTTTAAAATGTCAGAATATTTAATCCTCTCAACTATCATTTTAGTGACAGTAGCTGAGCAATTTACAGTACTTACAATTCCAATGTAATTTCTGGTAGCAACTTGTCCATTATCTCTTAAAATTCCATTAAAGAAGGTGTCTGCTTTTTCATCAATAACATGTTTTTTATCTGTAACTTTAAAATCTCTTTTAAATTCTCTAAATTCTAAATTATGAGAATGAACATGTTGTCCTGGTTCAATATCATTTAAAGCAAATCCAATAATTTGATCATATTTTATGATTGGATCACCTTTTTTAATAGTTTTTAAACAAACTTTGTGTCCAAAAGGGATTGGATCAATAGTGCTGATCTCATGACCTTCAATTTTAGTTTTTTCAGGAATAATAAATTGGCTAACACCCACATTGTCATTCTTGTTTAAAACTATTAGATTATTCATAAATTTATTATATAACCAATAACTTAAACAAACCATTATTTAAATTATGCCTAAAAAAAGAAAAAAGAGTTTCCGAAGTCAACAGTGGTTCAATAATCCAAAAAACCCTGACATGACGGCCTTATATCTAGAAAGGTATTTAAATTATGGTCTTACAAGAAAAGAATTACAATCTGGCAATCCAATTATAGGAATAGCGCAATCTGGCAGTGATCTATCTCCATGCAATAGACATTTTATGTCTTTGAGTAAAAGAATAAAAGATGGAATTAGAAGAGCAGGTGGCATACCAATGGAATTTCCCACTCACCCAATTCAAGAAACTGGAAAAAGACCGACAGCAATGTTGGATAGAAATCTTTCTTATTTGTCACTAGTTGAAGTTTTGTATGGATACCCAATTGATGGAGTTATCTTAACAACAGGATGTGATAAAACTACTCCGGCAGCTTTAATGGCGGCTGCTACAGTAAACATTCCTGCAATAGTTTTATCAGGCGGTCCAATGTTAGATGGAGTTTATAAAGGAAAATTAGCTGGTTCAGGAATGGTAGTTTGGGAAGCGAGAAAAATGTTAGCCAAAGGAGAAATTAAATACGAAGAATTTATGGATATGGTTGCATCTTCTGCACCGAGTGCTGGACATTGTAATACAATGGGAACAGCTTCCTCAATGAACTCTGTTGCTGAAGCATTAGGTATGTCTTTACCAGGGGGTGCTGTTATTCCAGCTCCTTATAGGGAAAGAGAACAAATTTCTTACGAAACAGGAAAGAGAATCGTTGGAATGGTTCATGAAGATTTAACCCCATCAAAAATTATGACACGTAAAGCTTTTGAAAATGCAGTAGTTGTTGCAAGTGCTATTGGTGGATCTAGTAATTGTACAGCTCATCTAAGTGCTATTGCAAAACATATGGGAATTAAATTTGATCTTTCTGATTGGCAAAAACTTGGGCACAACATTCCTTTATTGGTAAATTGCCAACCTGCAGGAGAATACTTAATGGAAAGTTTTCACAGAGCTGGAGCAATACCTGCTGTAATGAAGGAGTTAATTAAAAACAAAAAAATTCACACAAACATAAAGACAGTTACAGGAAAAACTGTAGGAGAAAATTTAAGAAAGAAAGTTGATGTAGATAACAAAGTAATTAAAACATTAAAGAATGCATTGACTGAAAAAGCTGGTTTTTTAGTTATGAAAAGCAACTTTTTCTCATCTGCTATCATGAAAACATCTGTAATTAGTAAAGAATTTAGAGATCAATATTTATCAAACCCTAAACACCCAAATGTTTTTGAATGTAAAGCTATAGTTTTTGAAGGTCCTGAGGATTATCATAAAAGACTTAATGATAAGAAGTTAAAGATAGATGAAAACTCTCTATTAATTATTAGAGGTTGCGGACCTGTTGGTTATCCTGGATCAGCTGAAGTAGTTAATATGCAACCACCAGACAGATTATTAAAAAAAGGAATAAGACATCTTCCAACTCTTGGAGACGGAAGACAAAGTGGAACATCAGAAAGTCCATCAATACTTCATGTTTCACCAGAGTCAGCAGTAGGTGGAGATCTAGGAATTGTTAAAACTTATGACAAAATAAAAATAGACCTGAATAAAAGAAGAGTTGATTTATTGATTTCTCAAGCTGAATTTAAAAAACGAAGAAAAAATAAAAAAGTATTTAAACCAAATAATCAAACTCCTTGGCAGGAAATATTTAGAAATACTGTTGGTCAATTGGATGATGGTGCATGCATTAATTCTCGAGGTAAATATTTAGACGTATCACATACCAAAGGTTTACCAAGAGATTCTCACTAATATGAAGCCAAAAATATTAGTTTCTAGAAAAATATCTGATTTAGCAGAGGAAAAACTTCAAAAAGAATTTGAAGTAACTCTTAATCCAAAAGACGAACCTATTCCAGAAAGCGAATTAATTAAAATTGTTAATGATTATGATGGAATGATATCAACAGGTTTTGATAAAATTGGTGAAAATTTTTTTAAAAATTTAAATGGCAAATTAAAAATTATAGCTCAGGTTGGTGTTGGCTATGATAATATTTCAATTAAATCTGCTGAAGAAAAAAAAATTAAAGTAACAAATACTCCAGATGTATTAAATGAGGCGGTAGCTGAAACTACAATACTTTTGATTTTGGCTGCATCTAGAAGAATTGGTGAAGCTTACAATTTAGTTAGAGCTGATGATTGGAAAAATCAAAAACCAGATTTAACTAAATTCATGATTGGAAATTCTGTTACAGGTAAAACCTTAGGTATTATTGGTATGGGGCGTATCGGAAGAATGGCTGCAAAATGTGCTAAAGCTTTTGGTATGAAGATAATTTATTACAATAGAAATAAACTATCTGATGATTTAGAGGATGGAGCTAAATATTTTTCTGATATTAAAACTATGCTACCTGAGTGTGACTTTATTAGTATACACACACCAGCAACAGCTGAAACTAAACATATTCTTAATTCTTCAACAATAAGCTTGTTACCAAAACATGCTGTTGTAATAAATACCTCAAGAGGATCAACGATTGATGATGACGCTTTGATAAATGCGCTCGAAAATAAAAAAATTTATGCAGCAGGTCTAGATGTTTTTAATAATGAGCCAAATTTAGATAAAAGATATTTAAAATTAGATAATTGTTTTGTTTTACCTCACATAGGAAGTGCAACACATGAAACAAGATTAGCTATGAGCATGATGGCTGTCGACAATATATTCTGTTTTTTTAACAAAAAACCTCTTATTTCAGAAGTAGTTTAGAACAACTATAAGTTGTTTAGTTAATATATATAATTTCTATATATAAATGTTAAACGAAATTATTGATCTCAAAAATCTTTTATGATTAACTTTCGAAAAAACATAAACGAGAGGAAGATAATGTTTAAACTTATATCTAAAACTATAGCAGCTGTAGCTATTGTTTCAGTTGCTTTATTTGGCTCTGCAAATGCAAAGACTTTAAAGATTGAAACACACTTTACAGCTAGTTCACCAAATGGTGAAGTTGCTGCTCAATTCGCTAAAAACGTAGAGAAGTTTTCTGGCGGAAGCTTAAAAGTAGAAATGTTCTACTCATCATCAGTAACAGGTAAATCTGCTGAGGTGTTTAACTCTGCACAAACTGGAATTATTGATTGTGATATGACTGGTGCTGGTTACCAAACTGGTAAAAATGCAGCGTTCCAATTCGCAGGTGATGTAATGGGTGGATACGATAACCCATATCAGCAATATGAATTCTTGAATTTCCCAGGAGCTCAAGAAGCTGTTGATGCACTTTACAACAAATATGGAATGACACTAATTGGTTGGTGGATACCAGGACATGAGTCTTTAATATCTAGCAGACCAATTCCAGATGTTGCTTCATTGAAAGACTTCAAATTTAGATCACCTCCAGGAATGGAAAGTATGATCTTTACAGCATTAGGTGCTAAGCCAATCGTAATGGACTTTGGTGAAGTTCCAACTGCTTTACAAACTGGTCTAATCGACGGTGCTGATTATTCATCTTTAGCTACTAACTATGCAGGTGGACACTATGAGCAAAATAAATATGCTACATACCCAGGTTTCCACTCTATGCCAGCTGACCACTTAGCTTGTAATACGAAAGTATGGAAGAAGTTAAAGAAACATGAGCAAGGTGCTATGTTAGCTGCAATAGAAATTGCTGGAAGAACTATCACTAGCTTAGTTGAAAGAAAAAACGCTGAAGCTGTTAAAGCTTTAAATGAGATGGGCGTTACTCTTCATGACTGGTCTAGAGAAGACAGACTTAAATTCAGACAAGCTGCTCTAGCTGCTTGGGAAGAATGGAAGACTAAGTCTCCAGAAGCTGCGGCACTTATCGAGATACACAAAGCTTATATGAAAGCTAACGGTATCATGTAATAAAGAAATTTTGGAGGGCCTGAAAAGGCCCTTCGAATTACATAAATTTTTACGCAATGATCGATAAAGAATTACAAGAACAAAATGAAAAAGTTGCGAGTAAAGATGATTTTCCAATAAATTGGATTGATAGAGTTTCCTTATTTTTAAGTCACACAATTAAATATTTAATTCCTGTAATTGTAATTGTGATGATGTACGAAATTTTTATGAGATATGTATTGTTTAAACCAACTTTGTGGGCAAATGAATTGTGTTTATGGCTTGCTGGTGTTTGTTATTTGGTTGGCGGAATATATGCAACAAGATTAAGAAGCCATATTAGAATAGTATTATTGTATGATTGGGTTAGTAGACCGACACAGAGAATTTTTGATCTAATCAGCACTTTAATTATTGTTCTTTTCGCAGCAGCTGTAATTTATGGAGGTATGGAAGATGCATACAGATCATTTATAAATTGGGAAAGGTTTGCAACTTATTGGGATCCACCAATTCCCGCAACTATGAAACCGCTAACACTTCTCTGTGTATTTCTTATTGCAGTTCAATCAGTAAATAATTTAATTATTGATTGGAGAAATCCAAAAGAAAAACAATACGATCCATCTAAAGAATTAAAATAATATGGATATAGGATCACTTTCAATAATACTTATAGTAGGATTATTATTGCTTATATCTATAGGTGTTCCAATGGGTTTTGCATCTGGTTTTATGGGTGCAGTACTAGTATTTTTATACATAGGTGAACATGCATTAGGCATATTACTTTCAAGATACTATTCTCTTGTTGTCACTTATTCCTTTTTATCTGTTCCATTATTTATATTTATGGCCTCCTTGCTCGAACGTTCGAACATCGCAAGAGATCTTTATGACGCTTTAAATGCGTGGTTAAGAAAGACTAGAGGTGGAGTAGGAGTGGTTACTGCCATCATGGCAACAATTATGGCGGCGATGAGTGGAATTATTGGTGGAGAAATAGTTTTATTAGGTTTGATTGCACTGCCTCAAATGTTGAGATTAAAATACGATCAGGATATGTCGATCGGTATTATTTGTGCATCAGGATCTTTGGGAACAATGATACCACCTTCAATTGTTTTAATTATTTATGGATTAACAACGGAGACTTCTATTACGATGTTATTCCAAGAAGCTATTGTTCCTGGTTTAATGATTTCAGGTTTAATTATTACATACATTTTAATTCGTACAAGATTACAACCGCATTTAGCACCTTTAAGTGATGAACCAGCTTTAACATTAAAAGAAAAAATGTCATACCTTCCAGGTCTTTTACCACCTATTGGTATTGTGATAATTGTATTAGGTTCAATTTATTCTGGAATGACAGGAATTACAGAAGCAGCTGGTATGGGAGTAGTTGCTACATTAATTATAATTTTTGCAAGAAAAGAACTTACGTGGTTTTTATTTAAAGATGCATTAACAAGAACTTTCAAAGCATCAGGAACTATTTTAACTATTACTTTTGGTGCTACAGTTTTAGCAGGTGCTTATTCTCTTGCTGGAGGTCCTAAATATGTAGCAGAAACTATTTTGGCTTATGATTTAAAACCAATGTATTTAATCTTCATGATGCAGATTATGTTTTTGATTATGGGAGCATTTATGGATTGGGTTGGAATTGTATTATTAGCAATGCCTGTATTTTTACCAATAGTAATTGCTCTAGGATTTGATCCAATTTGGTTTGGAATATTATTCTGTGTAAACATGCAAGTTTCATTTTTAAGTCCACCATTTGGGCCCGCCGCCTTTTATTTAAAATCAGTTGCTCCTCCACATATTTCGTTAACAGATATATTTAGAGGTTTTGCTCCATTTATAGTAATTCAGTTAATTGTGTTAGCATGTGTTATGTTTTTCCCAGAAGCGATGACACAAAACTTCCACGAATTTAAACCAAAACCATGAAGAAAATAGGCTTTATTGGAACAGGCCTTATGGGTCTTCCAATGGCTAAAAATTTATTAAAATCTGGTTTTAAATTAAAAGCATTTAATCGATCAATTAGTAAAGCAGAACCCTTAAAAGAATTTGGAGCTGAAATATCAAAAACTTTAGGTGAAGTTGTTAAAGATAATGACTTTATTATTACAATGTTAACAGATGATAGCGCTGTTGATTCAATAATGAACAATTCAGATTTATTAGAAAATTTAAAATCTGGATCAACTTTTATTGATATGAGTTCCGTTAAACCAACGACAGCAAAAAAATATGGAAATAGTCTAAAATCAAAAAATGTTAATTATTTAGATGCACCGGTTTCAGGAGGAACAATTGGAGCTGAGGAAGCTTCACTAGCTATAATGGTTGGAGGAGAGCAAAGTATCTTTGACAACTCTATAAATATTTTAAAAGCCATGGGAAATCCAACTTTGGTTGGACCAATTGGCAGTGGACAAGTTTCAAAGTTAGCAAATCAAATTGTAGTAGGAGTTACCATAGGTGCAGTTGCGGAGGCAATAACTTTATGTGAAAAAGCTGGAGCTGACCCAGTAAAATTAATTAAAGCTCTTTCTGGAGGTTGGGCAGATAGTAAAATTCTACAAACTCACGGAAAAAGAATGATAGATAAAGATTTTACCCCAAAAGGTAAAACATCTACCCATTTAAAAGATATGAATAACATTTTGGAGTGTGCAAATTCATATAATACACATTTACCTATTTCAAATTTAGTCAAAGAAATGTATAAAACCCTGGTCGATAATGGTCATGGAAACACTGATCATAGTTCACTTTATAATGAAATCGAAAGGATAAATAAAAAATGAGTGGAAGATTAGAAGGTAAAAAAATTCTCGTAACAGCAGCAGGCCAAGGGATTGGAAAAGCAACAGCAATAGCATTTCATAAAGAGGGTGCTCATGTAACTGCTACTGATTTAAATGATAAAACTTTAGCTGATCTAAATAAAGAATATCCTGAGATTAAAGTGCAAAAGCTAGACTCAACAGACAACAATGCAATTTTAGAATTTACTAAAACTTTAGATAGAGTTGATGTTTTATTTAATGCTGTTGGATTTGTTCATCATGGAACAATATTGGAATGTGATGAAAAAGATTGGGATTTTTCTTCTAATGTAAACGTTAAGTCGATGTACTTTATGTGTAAAGCTATTTTACCTTTAATGATCAAACAAAATGGTGGAAGTATTATTAATATATCTTCATGTGCATCTAGCTTTAAAGGTTTTCCAAATAGATTTGTTTACGGAACAACAAAGGGCGCAGTTATTGGTTTAACAAAAGCTATTGCTGCAGATTTTGTTAAAAAAAACATTAGATGCAATTCAATTGCGCCAGGTACAGTTTATTCGCCTTCTTGGCAAGATAGGGTCAATCAAAGTCCAGATCCTGTTCAAGCAAAAAAAGATTTTATAGCAAGACAACCTATGGGAAGATTAGGTACAGCAGAAGAAATAGCAGCTGTGGCTGTTTATTTAGCTAGCGATGATGCAACATTTACAACAGGAAGTACAATTCATGTTGATGGTGGAATTTCAATATAATTTAACAACAAAAGGATAAATATGAAATTATTAAGAGTAGGACAAAAAGGAAGCGAAAAGCCAGCTGTATTAGATAAAGATGGTAAAATTAGAGATATAAGTTCTCATGTTAAAGATTTAAATCCTGATCATTTAAATTTTGAAACTATTTCTAAATTACAAAATGCTGATTTATCTTCTTTACCAGAATTATCTTCAAGTGATCGAATAGGATCTTGTATTACTAAGCCAGGTAAATTTGTAGCTATTGGATTAAATTATTCCGATCATGCTGCTGAAACTGGAGCTGATGTTCCTTCTGAACCAATAGTTTTTATGAAAGCTACTAGTTGTATAGTTGGACCTAATGATGACGTTGAAATAGTTTCTGGATCTAAAAAATTAGACTGGGAAGTTGAACTTGGGATTATTATAGGAAAAGAAACTAAACATATTTCTGAAAGCCAAGCTCAAGATCATATATTAGGTTATTGTTTGGTTAATGATGTGAGTGAAAGAGAGTGGCAAATTGAAAAAATGGGTCAATGGGTTAAAGGAAAATCTCACGACACTTATGGACCAATCGGCCCTTACTTTGTTACTAAAGATGAAATTGTAGACGTTAACAATTTAAATATGAGTTTAGATGTAAATGGAAAAAGGATGCAAACAGGTAATACAAGTACAATGATATTTAACGTCGATGTTATTGTCTCTTATTTGAGTAAATATATGTCTCTTCAAGCAGGCGATATAATTACAACTGGAACACCTCCAGGAGTTGGTATGGGAATGAAACCTCAACAGTTTTTAAAAGCAGGTGATACAATGAAATTATCAATAGAAAACCTAGGAGAGCAAAACTCGAAGGTAGTTGCTTTATAATTAATTGTGAAAATAACTTCTATTAAAAGTCATGTACTTAGATATGAGTTAGAAAAAGAACTTGGTTACTCACAACAGTATTATAAACATCGTACAGCCCATCTTGTTGAAGTTCAAACAGATGAAGGAATAACAGGTTGGGGTGAATGTTTTGGTCCTGGAAATATAGCTTTAGCGAACAAGTTTATTATTGAAAAAGTTATACAGCCTTTAGTAATTGGTGAAGACCCTTTAAACAAAGAACACATCTGGCAAAAAGTATACAATCTTTTAAGAGATAGCGGCCAAAAGGGCATGCCAATTCAAGCATTATCAGGAGTGGATATTGCTTTATGGGATATTCTTGGAAAGAAAACAAATACTCCTCTTTATCAACTTGTAGGTGGCAAATGTAATAATGAAGTTCCAGTGTATGGATATGGAATGATGTTACAAAAAAAATCAGTTGATGAATTGATCGCCTTATTCAAAGAAGAGTCTAAGCAAATAAAATCAAAAAATTTTAAAGCCATGAAAATGAAAGTTGGATTAGGTCCAAAAGAAGATTTAAAGTTGGTTCAAGCTGTAAGAGACTCTGTTGGAAAAGATTTTAAATTAATGGTTGATGCCAACCACGCTTATAATTTGAAAGATGCTCTTTATGTTGGAAAAGGTTTAGATGAATTAGATATTTATTGGTTTGAAGAACCTGTGGCTCCTGAAGATTATGAGGGTTACAGGGAATTAAAACAAAAAATCTCTACTAGCATTGCAGGAGGAGAAGCTGAATTTACCAAATATGGCTGGAATAAATTAATATTAAATAAATGTATTGATATAGCTCAACCAGAGGTTTGTGGACTTGGCGGAATTACGGAGTATTTAAAAGTTGCAGCATTAGCGCAAGCAAATTTTATACCAGTAATTAATCATGTATGGGGTTCTGCAGTTAGTATTGCGGTTAACCTTCATTTGTTGACAGCACAACCAGATATGCCAGGTGGATTATTTCCATCTAAATCTATGCTCGAGTTTGATACAACAGAAAAAAATATTTTTATCACAGATTTGCCTAAAGAAGAATTTTCAATTTTAGACCAAGTTAAAAACAATGATGGTTTTGCATCAGTAACAGATAATACAGGCATTGGTATTAACCCCGATCAAGATTTTATAAAGGAGTTTGAAGTAAATGAATAAAATAAAAACCTCAGAACCAAAACCTCTTTGGAAAATAAGATGTACTTTAGGTGAAGGAACATTATGGGTTGGTGAACATAATTCAATTTATTTTGTAGATATTAAAAAAAAGAAAATTTGTTCTTTCAATATTAAAAATAAAAAAAAGAAAATCTTTAAAGTAAATAAAGAAATTGGTTTTATCGCTCATATCAAAGATCATATTTTTATTTTAGGATTACAAGGTGAATTAAGAATTCAAAATTTAAAATCCAAACAAATTTTAAAATCAATTAAGATAGAACCAAACTTGAAACTAAATAGAATTAATGATGGGAAAACAGATCCTGCTGGAAATCTTTGGTTTGGCACCATGGATAACCTGGAAAGAAAAATTGAAAAAGGTTTTTTATATAAATTAGATAAAAATTTTAATTTAATAAAAGTTGATAAAAATTATAGAATTACAAATGGACCAGCATTTATTGATCAGTATAATTTTTATCATACCGACAGCTCAAAAAAAAATATTTATAAAATCAAAATAAATAAAAATAATAAAATTATTAGTAAAAAAATATTTAAAAAATTCTCAATCCAAGATGGTGCACCTGATGGTATGACTTTAGATAAAAATAAAAATTTATGGGTAGCACATTTTCATGGTGCTTGTATTTCTGTTTTTAATCAAAAAGCAAAATTAATTCACAGAATTCATTTTCCAGCAAAAAATATAACTAATTGTGCATTTGGAGGTAAAAATACAAAAGAACTTTACGTTTCAACAGCAACAAAAGGAATGAGCAAAGCAGATCTGCGAAAATTTAGATATTCAGGATTCTTTTTTAGTGTAAAAACAAACGTAAGAGGAGTTTTACAAAAAAAATTTATTATAAGTAATGAAGAAAAGAGATCTTTACTATGAGCGAATACCAACAAAGCTTTTAAGAGAAGATATTAGATTATTAGGAACTTTTCTTGGAAGAGTAATTAAAGATCAGGAAGGACCAGCTTTTTTTAATATTGTTGAAAAATTAAGATTACTTTCAAAAAACACATTATTAGATAAAAATAAAAGTAAAGTTTTCTCAAAAATATCAAAAGAAGTAAAAAAACTTTCGCCAGAAAAAATTTTTAAAATCACAAGGGCTTTTTCGCACATCCTTAATTTGATGAATTTAGCTGAGTCTTTAGATGCATCTAGAAAATTAAATGAATATGAAAATCCATATTTTAAAAGCAAAAATCAAAATTTATTTATTGAGGATATTATTGAGGGACTTTTTAAAAATAAAAATATTTCAAATAATAAAATTTACGATTTGGCAACCAAGCTAGATATTGGGATAGTTCTTACCGCTCATCCAACAGAAGTTAAAAGAAGAACTTTAATTCAAAAATATGCAAATTTGATATCGATTATGGAGCAAAGACATCTCTATAAAAAATACCCATCAAAAATCATAGAATTAGATAGAAAACTATATTCAGAAATAGCAATAATTTGGAAAACAGATGAGCTAAAAAGAACCAAACCTTCTCCATTGGATGAAGCAAAATGGGGATTGGCTGTAATTGAAGATAGTTTGTGGGATACTATTCCTAAGGTTTATAAAAGATTAAACGATATTTTTAGAAAAAATTTAAACAAAGACTTGCCTAGAAATTTTAATCCTATTCAATTTGGTTCATGGATGGGTGGAGACAGAGATGGAAATCCAAATGTAACTTCTGAGGTAACTAAGAAAGTAATTTTATTTTCTAGATGGCAAGCCGCAAAACTGTACGAGAAAGAACTTACTCAATTAATTCAAGATTTATCTATGGAAGAATGTTCTCCTGCAATCAGTAGAGTTACTGGAAAAAGTTTTGAACCATATAGAGTTTATTTAAGACCATTAAGAGACAAAGTAAGAAATACTTATCAATTAATAGAAGCACACATAAACTTTAATAAACCTTTAAATGAAAAAAAATTACTCCAAGATAAATATGAAATTATTAACCCTTTGAGAGAAGTAAGAAGTTCTCTGAATCAAAACAAAGGTCAACATATTGCAAATGCTGATTTACTTGATTTAATCAGAAGAGTTAGATGTTTTGGAATAAATCTTGCAAGATTAGATATCAGACAAGAGTCTGATCGACATGAAAAACTTTTAAATGAAATTTTTAAAAAGAAAAATAAAATTAATTATTCCTCTCTAATTGAAGGTGAAAAAATAAAACTTTTAAATAAAAATATTAAACAAGGAAAATCTTTTGTAGATAAAATAAATATTCGAGATAAAGAAAATAAAGAAGTATGGAATACTTTTAAACAAATTGCCAAAGAGCCAACTCAATGTCTTGGTGCTTATGTAATATCGATGACGTCTACCGCATCCGATATTTTATCTGTTTATTTTTTACAAATGCAGGCACAAACAAAAAATTTATTAAGAGTTGTTCCACTTTTTGAAACTCTGGATGATTTAAAAAATGCTAACGGTGTTATGACAAACTTGTTCAAACTTTCATGGTACAGAAAAATGATTAAGTCAAAACAGGAAGTGATGATTGGATATTCAGATTCTAGCAAAGATGCTGGAAAATTATCTGCAAGTTGGCATCAATACAAACTTCAAGAAGAGCTTAGAAATTTAGCTAGAAAATATAAAATAGATCTTGTTTTCTTTCACGGCAGAGGTGGATCTCCAGGAAGAGGAGGTGGCCCAATACAGGCTACTTTAAAATCACAACCTTCTGGAACAGTTAATGGAAAAATTAGAATTACTGATCAAGGAGAAGTAATTCAGCAAAAGTATGGCTATAAACCTTTAGCTGAGTATAATTTATGTAGTTATATAGGAGCTGTAATGGATGCTTCTTTAAATCCTCCACCAAGATCAAAAACTACTTGGCGTGAATTGATTCAAAAAATGTCAGAAATTTCTACATCTTCATATAGAAAATATCTAAATCAAAGTGAGGATTTTATTCGTTACTTCAAAACTGTTACTCCACATAAATCACTTGGAAAACTTGCAATTGGATCAAGACCAACCAAAAGAAAGAATGTTGATAATATTCAAAGTTTAAGAGCTATTCCTTGGGTATTTGCTTGGACACAAATTAGATTAATGTTACCTGCTTGGCTTGGTACAACTGAAGCATTGAGATACGGTTCAATTAAAAAATTTAAAAAAACAATGACTGACATGGAAAGAAATTGGCCATACTTTGTATCAACTATGGATATTTTAGATATGGTAATTTCTAAGGTGGATCCAGAAATATCAATTATTTATGAAAATAATTTAGCTGATGCCTCATTAAAAAGAATTGGTAAAAAATTAAGATTTCAATTTGAGGCACTGGTCAAATTGCACAATAAAATTACCCCTAAAGAAGTGGTAAAAGAAAGAAAAGAATTTAGAAAAGCTTTATTTATAAGAAATAACTATACGGAGATGTTAAATATACTTCAGGCAAATGTGATGAATAAATTAACAAATAAAAAATATAAAAATTTAGATAAAAAATTTCTTGAAGATGCCTTAATGACATCGATTGCAGGTATTTCTGCAGCAATGAAAAATACCGGATAAATGTTTGAATACTTAATTGCTTTTGGAGCAGGGCTTATAAGTTTTTTGTCTCCATGTGTTTTACCATTAATACCTGGATATATTTCTTATATTTCTGGTCAATCGTTACAAGAAATTTTAAATCAAAAAAAAATCAATTTTTTTCCATTAATTTTATTTTGTTTAGGCTTCTCAACTGTATTTGTTCTTTTAGGTGCATCAGCATCTTTTTTGGGACAGGCATTACTACAAAATTCAGAGGTGTTAAGAATTTCAGCTGGAATAGTTATTATAATTTTTTCTCTACAATTAATTGGAATTATCAATATTCCATATTTAAATTTTGAAAAAAGATTTGATGCAAAAGAATCAAGAAATATTCTTTTTCCATATGTGATTGGTGTTGCTTTTGGTTTTGGTTGGACACCATGTATTGGTCCAATTTTAGGTTCAATTTTAGCTTTGGCATCTATTGAAGAAACTTTATCAAGAGCTGTAATCTTGTTAATTTCTTATTCATTAGGTCTTGCTATTCCTTTTGTTTTGTCTGGATACTTGATTCAAAGATTTTTGTTATTTTCTAAAAATTTTAAGAAAAATATTAATTTAATATCAAAAATTGGTGGAATAACTCTATTGGTTACAGGTATTTTAATTTTAACCAATCAATTACAAGCTATTGGTTTTTATATCATTGAAATCTTTCCTTTTATGCAAAAATTCGGATAAAAGGTATTAATGAAAATTTATCAAATAGACTCCAGTGCTCGAAAAAAAGGCTCTACCTCTAGAGCTTTAGCAAAAAAACTCTTAGATAAAATTAAAAAGCCTGGTGATGAAGTTATTTATAGAGACTTAGATGATGAGATGCTCTTTGTAAGTGGGCTTACAGAATCTGGAATGAATATAGATGAAAAAGATCAAACAGAAGAACATAAAAAAATGTTTGAACTTTCTGATAAACTTGTAAAGGAATTGAAAGAAAGTGATATCATAATAATTTCAGCACCAATTTATAATTATGGCCCTCCAGCAACTCTTAAAGCTTGGTCGGATTTAGCTGCTCGTATAGGTGAAACTTTTAGATTTAAACCAAATGGTAGAAGAGAGGGATTGTTAAAAAACAAACATGCGTATCTAGTGATTACTTCTGGAGGAACAAAGCTAAATAGTTCAGAAGATTTTTTAACTCCTTGGTTAAAATTTATTCTTAACTTTTTTGGTATAGAAAAAGTAGATATAATTAGTGCAGACCAAATGGCATTAGATTATGAAAAATCAATTAAAGATGCTGAAGCGCAAATAGAGAATTTGTTTAAAGATTAAACTTTCTTTTTAAGTGTCTAAGTTTTCCCTCTGTACTATCGTAATCAATATAACAACCTTGTAAAAATCTCTCACCTTCCTTTGTCTCATAAGCTGTTCTCCCATGGAGTAGTCTATGATTATCCATCATCATTAAGTCTTTTGGCTCGAGTTTAAATTCAATTCTATATTTGTCTGAATTATACATTTCAGATATTTTTTTTCTTGCTTGGTAGTAAAGATCTAATTTTTCTTTTTCTAAAATTGGAACATAGTCTAATCTAGGACTAAATCTTACCTGCTTGAAACTCTTATCCTCATTTAGTTCAATCAAAGGAGAGATAGTTTCTAAAATTACTTCTTTATCTATAAATCTAAATCTAACTTTTACTTCAGTTAAAATTTTATAAAATTCTGGATATTGATTTTTTAAATCTTCAGTAACTGTATAACCATCTACTAAAGTCGATAATCCTCCTGAAACTTTACTTTCTATACAATGTAAAAGTTGAATACATGGAACAGGATTTCTATAAGGATTATCGGTATGAGGTGCTAAAGCTAAGGAGGTATAAGCAAGATCGTTAGGATCAGGTTTAGATTTTACGTCAAAATATTCACCAAAATTTGTTCTTCGAACACTGCCTATTGAATTTGCAAATTCAACAATATAATTTTTAGATGTTGGAATATTTTTTACTATTACAAAACCAAATTTATAAAATGAAACAAGCAGATCATGCATTTCTTTACTTTCATAAAAATTTTCTTGGTATTCAAAATTTTTTATATTTTTTAAAGTTGAGTCCCATTTAGTTTTTTCAATAGATCTAATTACAATATCTTCTTTAGAAAATTCAGAAGCAATTTTATCAATTTCAAGTTTTGAATTAACGCCATCATTAAAATTAACCTCTAGATATTTTTCATTAAGGTTTACTTTGTTTATTGAGACATCATTACTTAAAAAGGTAGGATCAAAAAGTCTTTGCTGAGTTCCTTTATCCAAATATTCTTCACCATTAACTCTTTCTCGTAACCAGAATGGGTGAATTTCTTTTTTTTCAGACCCATTATTAAAATAAACCTTATTTTCAATTAGCTCAATTTTCATAATTGTAAGCCAAGGATTATTTAAAATTTAACTTTAATCAACATAAATTAAATAGTAAGAGTTCATTGTGAAAAAATTTGATACAAAAAAATATCCAATATACGCAAGCTTTTTAAATCAACTTGCTAAAGATTTAACTAAGTTTTATTACGCTAAGTTAGATAAGCCATTTAAGATAACTAACAAGATGAAAGGCAAAGGTTATGATCCTGTAACAACATCAGATAAAGCCTTTGAAAAATTTATAAGATCCAAAATTTCAAAAAAATTCCCAAATCATCAAATTATAGGGGAGGAATATGGTCATAAAAATACGAAGAGTGAGTTTTCATGGGTAATTGATCCAATTGATGGAACTAGATCATACGTTGTAGGTAATCCTAGTTGGAGCAATCTCATTTCATTAAATTACAATGGAGAACCAATTTTAGGATTAGCAAATTTTCCTAAAATGAGAAAATATTATTTAAATGTGAATAAAAATTCTGCATATATTTTTGAAAATAGTAAAAAAAGAAAACTTAAAGTTAACTCAAAATTAAATTTTACGAATGCAAAATTAGCTGCTGCTTTTCATAATCAATTAACTTTAAAGCAACAATCAAAAATTCAAAAATTTATTAAAAGAATGCAATTTCCATGTTTTGATGCATTGACTTATTGTCAATTAGCAGAAGGTAGACTTGAAATGGTTGCACAATGTGCAAATAAGATTTGGGATATTCACCCGATTATGCCAATCGTGAGAGCAGCAGGAGCAATAGTAACGACTTGGGGAAACAAAAACCCTGTTGTTGGAGGAAATATTATTGTTTCAAATAATAAAGCCAATCATAAAAAAATTTTAAAATTATTAAAACCATTAGCTGAATGATACCAGAAAGAGCACAAGTAATTTTAGATTTCTGGTTTAAAGAAACTCCGTCTGAAATGCGTTTCAAAAAAGATGAAAAGTTTGATCAAAAAATTAAAGATAATTTTTTAAAAGATTATGAACTTGCCTGTCAAAATGAATATGATGATTGGCAAGATAACCCCATGAGTTGCCTGGCGTTAGTAATTTTATTTGATCAGTTTTCAAGAAACATGTTTAGAGAAGACAAAAAAGCTTTTGTTCAAGATCAAAAAACTAGATTGATTGTAAACGATGCAGTTTATTCAGGTTATTTAGAAGCCATGAATGTAAATCAAAGATTTTTTATGTTGTTACCTTTAATTCATAGTGAGGAAATCAGTGATCATGAAATGGCATATTACTTATTAAATAAATATTTAAGGGAACACGAAGGATATAATGAAATAAAAAAATTTTGGCAAGATCATACAAAAGCAATTAGACAATTTCATAGATATCCTCATAGAAATAAAATTTTAGGAAGAGAATCTACCAAAGAAGAATTAGAATTCTTAAAAGATCCAAACTCTTCTTGGTAAAATGAATTTAGAATTTATTTTCAAGGTTATAGATAAAGATGAATGGCAAAAGGCCAAACAATCTGGAACCTATGGTGGGTCAGAAAAAGATCTTAAAGATGGATATATTCACTTTTCAGAAGAGGATCAGGTAGAGGAAACTTTAAATAAACATTACCCCAAAAAAGAAAATCTAGTTTTGTTAAGAGTAAATGCTTTTAAGCTTGAACATTTACTGTGGGAACAGGCATCAAATGGAGATATGTATCCTCATTTATATTCACCTCTAGATACTAGCACAGTTGTGAATGAATATGAGTTACAGTTGAATGAAGAAGGAAGACATCAGCTTCCAGAGATTTTAAAAAAATATCAGTTCAGTCGTCCTAGATAATTAACCATTATTACACCAATAATAATTAAGATAATTCCGATTATTCCATATAGATTAGGAACTTGATTTAATTTTAATACAGCAAAAAGCACAACTCCAGTTACTGTTAACCCACTATATGTTGCATAAGCAAAACCTACAGGAAGAGCGTGCATAGCTTTTGCTATTGAAAACATCGTAATACACATGAATAAGATACATAAAACCGATGGTGTTAGTTTAGTAAACCCTTCTGAAATTTTAGCTAAACTATTTGATGCAATACCAAAAGAAATTCCTATAGCTAAAAATATATAACCAAATAAAGGTTTCATGATTATTCTTTTGATGCAATTTTATTAACTAATGGTCTCATTATGGGAGCCATTGTAAAGGCAGCAATTAATGCAATTGGAAATGCAAACATCCAAGAATAAAACCATCTACTTATAAAGCCATCTGTAACTCCAGTGTTTACAGCAACTACAACGCCACTCATAATCACACTCATGCCAAAGGACATAAAAATCATGAATAATGGTTGAGCGAATTTTTTATTAATCATATTAATTATTACCTAACAGGTTAACCATTATAACACCAACAATAATAAAAGCTAAACCAATTAATGAATATAAATTGGGTACTTGATTAAATCTAATTATACCCACAACAACAGTTGCTATAATTGTTAAACCTGCAAAGGAAGCATAAGTGATTCCCATTGGAATGTTTTTCATTACCAATGAAAGTGCATACATACATAATACAATTGTGATCGCTGTAATTATACTTGGAAAAAGAAGAGTAAAGCCTTCAGCACTTTTAGCAAAACTATTTGAGGTAACACCCAAAAAAACTGCAATGCCTAAAAATAAATATGAAGTTGTAAGACTCATTTCGAGACTTTAAATGAATTTAAGGAGAATATATAGAATTATTTAAGAGACCATTTAATAGCATCTTCCATTCTATCATCTCCCCAAAAAATTTCATTTTTTACAATAAAAGATGGGCTACCAAATATTTTATTTTCACGAGCCAAGTTTGTGTTTTCATTATATTTTATCTCTATATCTGATGATTTTGCTTCAGAGATAATTTCATCTTTATCAAGTTTTAATTCTGAGCATACTTCACTAATACTTGTTTCAATTGCTGGTTCTTTACCTTCTTGAAACCATTTTTTATAAGTAAGAATAACAAATTTTTCTCCCCAACCTTTTTTAAAACCTAAGATTGCTATTTGGTTTGCTAAATCGAATTCAGATAAAGGGTAGGGAACTGGTGTCTTAGCAAAAAAACCATATCCCTCTGCACGCCTTTCAATATCCCTCCACATGTAATTAACTTTATTCATTTTATCCTTTGGAAATGGGATATTGTTCATCTCTTTCATGATTGCTCTTACTGAAAAAGGTTTCCAGTTAAATTTTACTTGATGTTGTTTTTCAACATCAAGTATTCTAGTTACGGATAAATAGGTGTAAGTACTCCCTATCGAAAAATAAAAATCAATTTCACTCACTTATTTTGGCATTGGTGTGGCACCAGTTTCTAAACTGACAATTTTTCCATTGTCATATCTATAAACTGCCATTACCGCCTCAACATTACCATCATTAAATGTTACGAAGGCATGGTGAATACCAACTTCGTCATTTTCATAAACAATTCTAACCTTGTCTTGATTAATATCACCACTCATCGCCCATTTGATAACATCACTTTTGGTTAAAACATTTCCAGACTTGTGCATTGTGAATTTAAAATCATCATGCAAAAGTTCATTCATTACTGCTTCATCTTTATTTTTCAAAGCAGCACTATATTTCTCTAATATAGACATGTTATTCCTTTCTATTTAACCTTAGTTAAATCATATATTGAGTAACTGTCCAACACTTCATCCATGATTGGTTTTGATACCTCAGTACCTTCTATAAACTTATGAAGTGCAGCTTCATCAGTACAAAATATTTTAAACATTACAGTACTTTTATCTGGAGTTACAGTTCCAATTGTTTTTTCAACCACTGCAACTTTTGCTCTCTCAGCAAGTCCTTCAGGAGATTGCATAAATCCCATGAATTTTTCAAAAGTACCTTCTTTTAACTTTGCTACTACTAACATTTCTTTTTCCATTTTTTCTCCTTTTTTTTGTTAATATAGAGTTTGAACCACCTTTTTAACTCTATCTTCTCCATTTGGTATTGTTGAATTTACAAAGTCGTGACATGCATTGGTTTTAGACTCGTCAAATTTAGAGCCATAATGCTTATCCACAGCTTTGTTTACGCCTTCATCCCATTCCTTTTCAGGAATTCCTACTTCTAAAGCATAAGCTTTTAAAACTTTTACAGATGCCATAGATTTTTCTTTCATACTATATTCAAATGTTTCCCCTGAAGGTAAGAAGTAGTTCGCCATATAGATTCCACTACATTCCCATGCTCTATTCTTATCGCTATCTGACATACCTGCATAAGCCAAGGTAACAGAAAATAAAGTGCTTAATAATATAATTATTTTTTTCATTTGTTTCTCCTATTAACTTACTTTTTTAAAGTATAAGTTCCTTGTAGATAATTGGTTGAATGAATTTTACCTTCTTGTGCTGTTTTAATTTGGGTATAGCCAGTAGTTCCACTACATTCGATACCTTCGTATCTGCCAGTTCCGCTGATACATTTAAATGTACCCTCCATAGAGTAGCCTAATTTAATCTCATAATAAGTTATTGCAGTATCTCCATTAATAAATTTTATTATACAGTGGCCCATCTCAAATCCTTTTCCAGGGATTGACCCAGCACCAACACAATAATGAGACGAATTATCTCCAAATGTAGTGCCACCTACCGCCATCATACCTACTAAACCATCATAAGCAAATGTCATTGGATTACCTTTTTCGTCAAAAATTGCTTTTGCATCACCAACAAAAAATCCTTTAAGATCTATTTTTCCACTATGACCATCTGCAAATGAAAGAGATGACATTAATGTAAAAATTAATGCTAATATTAATTTTTTCATAATTTACCTTTCTAAATAGTTAAACCGTAACTGAATACTGTTACATTTTTATTAATGAGTCTCATGCGTTCATATCGCGCGTCAGATATGCAATTTTTATCAACTAGAAATGCTGTTTTTAGCTATTTAATTCGAATTTGTTTTTTGATAACATTTCAACATGATTGAAAAATTTAATGGAATATTTTATTTAATTGTTTTTCTTGTTCACTTCATAATTTTTGCTGCTTACGCATATCAGACTGTTTTTGCTACAAAAAAATTTTTAGATAAATTTGGTATTGACGATACTGGTGCTGGAATGACAAGATTTTTTGGATCATTATTTATTGGAGCTGTAGCAATGGCTATATGGGTAGGGTTCATAAGACCTGATGGCCTACAAGGAACATGGGCTTTTTTTAATTTAGTATTTTTACAAAACCTTTCAGCTTTTTGTGTAGGAATTTATACAATTAAAATAAATAAATTAGGTCATACTCCACAAACATCTAATGAAGGAATTATTGCACCAGGTATTTTAACTTTGTTAAGTGCAATACTTTGTTACGGATTAGCTGATAAAATTTATATCTAAAACCAATTAGGTACTGGGAGACCTTTTTCTTCTAAGAATTTTTTATTGAACATTTTGGTTGCGTATTTATCACTTCTATCACATAGAATTGTTACGATAGTTTTACCAGGACCCAATTCTTTACCCATTCTTATTGCGCCTGCTATATTAATTCCACAACTTGTACCTAGACTTAAACCTTCATTTTGAATTAAGTCATAAAGTATAGGTAATGCTTCATGATCATCTATTGAATAGGCATCATCGATTTTAGCCTCACCAAAGTTAGCTGTTACTCTACTTGAACCAATTCCTTCAGTAATTGATCCACCTTCTGACTTAAGTTCACCATTTTTAATGTAATTATAAAGAGCTGATCCCTTTGGATCAGATAAGTAAATTTTTATATCTTTATTTTTTTCTTTAAGAGCATTACTGACACCTGAAATAGTTCCTCCAGTTCCAGAAGAACATACAAAGCCATCAACTTTACCTTCGGTTTGTTCCCATATTTCTTGTCCTGTTCCTTCGTAATGACCCTTCGCATTTGCTGTGTTATCAAACTGGTTAGCCCAAATGACACCGTTATTATTTGTTGGTCTTAATTCATCTGCAAGTCTCGCTGCTACTTTAACAAAATTGTTATCATCTTTATAAGGTTTAGGCGGCACTAATCTTAATTCAGCTCCAAGATTTCTAAGTAAATCTTTTTTTTCTTGAGTTTGGTTATCGTTCATTACGATGATTGTTTTATAACCTAAGGAATTTCCTAATAGACCTAAACCAATTCCAGTGTTTCCAGCTGTTCCTTCAACAACTGTTCCACCTTTAGCAATTAATTTTTTTTCTTGAGCATCTTTAATTAATGCAAGCGCAGCTCTATCTTTAACTGATCCTCCTGGATTTAAAAATTCTGCTTTCCCATAAATGTTACATCCAGTAATCTCTGAAGCAGCTCTTAGTTTGATTAATGGGGTATTTCCTATTCCTGAAATAAAATCGTTTTGTGTATTATTCATTATCTGATTTTTTATCACTGTCAGGCGTAATACCATAAGGTTTAAATTCGCTATCAGCTATTCCAACTCTTGTTGCTGGAATTCCAACCATCACAGCATTTTCCTCAACATCTTTAGTGATTACTGCATTAGCTCCAATTCTTGCACCTCTACCAACTACTACTGGTCCTAACACTTGTGCACCTGAACCAATTACCACATCCTCTTTTATAGTAGGATGTCTTTTCATATTACGTTGATCATTGGAATTTATACTTGGAGCAATACCACCTAATGTAACCATGTGATAAATAGTTACGTTATCACCAATCTCAGATGTTTCTCCAATCACTACTCCCATTCCATGATCTATAAATAAATTTTTTCCAATTTTTGCATTTGGATGAATTTCAATACCTGTTAAGAATCTTGAAAATTGAGAAATGATTCTTGCAATCAAATGAAATTTAGCAGTACTAAAAAAGTTTGCTATTCTATGAAAGAATACTGCTTTGACACCAGGATAAGTTAAAACCAAACTTAGTTTTGACTTAGCAGCTGGGTCTCTATCAATTATTGATTGTAAAAAATCACTCATATTTCCTTAAAAATTTGTCGCGGTTGATAAAAAAAATTACATGCTTTATATAGTGATTAAATACGCAATTTAAAGAGGGTTGAAATGTATAAGAATACTAATTGTTTTCATTTAGCTATTCCTTGTGGTGATTTGGAGGTAGCTAAGAAGTTTTATAGTGAAACTTTAGGATGTCGATTAGATAACTCAGCACAAGAGTGGGCAGATGTTGATTTTTGGGGCAATGAATTAACTTTGCATAAAAGCGAACATAAATTAGACAATGAGAGACATGATGTGGATATGGGAAATGTTTCTGTTCCTCATTTTGGTGTTCATTTGTCCAGAAAAGACTTTGATGCTCTAAAACAAAGATTAAAAGATAGTGGAACTAAGTATTATGATGAACCGTATTTGAGATTTAAAGGAACAAAATACGAGCAAGAAACTTTCTTCGTTAAAGACCCAAACGAAAATATTCTAGAAATCAAAACATTAACAGCAAATTCAGAGTAAACTTAAAGCCTAATGGAATACCTGGTATTAGGCTTCTTTACTGGGATTAGCTTAATTTTAGCTATAGGTGCTCAGAATATTTTTGTTATTGAGCAAGGTTTAAAAAAACAACACATATTTATTGTTTGCTTAATATGCTCCATATCAGATTTGATATTAATATTTTTGGGTATTTTCCTTTTCCATTATTTTAATCAATATTTTAACTCTTTAATCGAATTAATTTTAAATTTATTTTTAATTTTATTTTTACTTCACTTTATTTTTAAAAAAATAAAATCTAATTATTCTGATATTAACTTTAGTACTGAGTCAAATAATATTTCAAAATTAAATATTGTATTTAAAACTTTAGGATTTACATATTTAAATCCACATGTTTATTCTGATACAGTTTTTTTTCTTGGAAATTTTTCAAAAAATTATTTACTTATCCAAAAAATTTTATTTGGGATAGGTGCGTCTATAGCATCATTTTTATTTTTTTTTATATTAGGATATTTATCTAATTATTTATCAAAGTATGCTAATAGTAAAAAAATTTGGAAAGTAATTAATATTTTTATTATATGTTTTATGTCTATTTTAATTTTATTTATTATTAATGAAATATTATGAGTGATATTTATGTAGATGATATAGGCGAAGGGTTTCCTTTTGTTTTTGTTCATGGTTATCTAGGTTCATCTGAAATGTGGACTTTTCAAAAAGAATTTTTTTCAAAAGATTATCGTGTAATTATCCCAGCTCTTCCAGGGTTTGGTGAAAGTTATAATGTAAAATCTTTAGATTCTATTAATAAAATGGCTAAAGAAATTATAAATGTATTAGATCAAAAAAAAATAGATAAATTCAATTTAATTGGTCATTCAATGGGTGGAATGATTGTTCAAGAAATTACAAAATTGATTGGGGATAGAGTTAATAAATTAATTTGTTTTGCAACAGGATCTATTGGAGATATCCCAGGAAGATTTGAGACCATGGATGAAACAAGAGAAAAACTTAAGAAAGAAGGTGCAAAACTCTCTTTTTCTAGAGTACCTCTTAAGTGGTTTGTAAAAGGTGGTAAGGACAAAAATTATTTCCTTTGTGAAAATGCTGTTAAAAATGTTTCATTAGAAGCTGCTGATAATGCATTACTAGCAATGAAAAATTGGAGAGGTAAAGAAAATTTAAAAAATATTAAAAATGACACCCTTATAATATGGGGTGATAAAGATACTTCATATAATTTTGATCAAGTTGATACGCTTAATAAAAACATTAAAAATAGCCGTTTAGAAATATTTAAAGATTGTGCTCATAATGTTCACTTAGAACAACCTGATCAGTTTAATAATTTAGTAAAAGAATTTATCTCAAAATAATATTTTTATTAAGTCGATAAACTTTTTTATAAGCTCCAATAAATTTTTTTGAAGAATGAAATTTTCCAGGAAAAATTATACATTTTATTCTAGCTCGCCTAGCTGAATTTAAACTTTCTTGAGAGTCCTCAATTGCTACACAATCATTAGGTTTAAGCTTAAGTTTTTTAAGCGCTAATAAGTATATATCGGGGTTAGGTTTGAATTTTTTTACTAATTTTGCATTCCCTATAAAGTTAAAATCTTTTTTATTAATTGAATTTCTTAAACAATATAAGATTGCATTTATATTGTTTGTAGAAGTAGATGAAACAAATGCAATTTTAATATTTTCTTTTTTACATAAAGAAATTAAATTTTTAACACCTGGTCTTAATTTAAGATGATTTTTTCTAAGATAATTATTAAAGATTTTAGTCTTTAAATTCCTTAAATATACTGAATTAACCTCATTTTTTTTCTTTTTGGCATATCTTGATATTCTATCTTTGCCACCTGATTTACTTAATAAATTTTGATACTCACGTTTGGTCCAATTCCAATCGAGTCCATATTGTTTGAATGCTTTATTGAATGACTTTCTCTGAATTTCTGAAGTTTCAACAATAGATCCAATAGAACCAAAAAGTAATGCTTTATAATATTTCAACCTTTCACAGCTCCAGCAGTTAAACCACTAATAACCTGTCTTTGAAAAAACATAACCAGCATAAACAAAGGTGCAGTAGCAGATACAACTGCAGAAACTGCCCACATTAAATTTCCTTCATGTTGGTTTGTTCCTAAGTAACTTTGAATTTTTGGAACCATGGTATGATTTTCTTGATTAAGAAGTAATGCTGTTACAGTAAAATCATTATAAGCTAACATTAAACTAAATAGTCCTGCTGTAATTACTCCAGGCCACATCACGGGCATAATGATATGTCTGAAAGCTTGAAAATATGAACAACCATCTATTAAAGCACTTTCATCAAGTTCTTTAGGAACAGTTTTGAAAAATGAATAAAGCAGCCACAATGTAAAAGGTTGATTTATAGCAACCAAAACAACAATCGTAGTAGGAAGAATTCCCCAAATCTGCAATTCAAAGAAAGGAAAAAGATATCCTGATACTAAAGTTATATGTGGCATAGCTCTAAAAATTAAAGCTGCCATTAAAATCCAAAAAGCATATTTCTCAGTCGATCTTGAAAGAGCGTATGCTCCTAAAGTTCCTAAAAATAAAGAAATACTTACAACAAATACTGTAACTATAATTGTATTTTTTGATGCTTTCCAAAATTCGCCTTCGGTCCAAGCCTGAGTATAAGCATTAGTTGTAAATTGTCCGCCTGTTTCAATCAAGGTATTAAATGCTGATATTGCATACCACCAATCTGATCTTGAGAAAAAATCTGCTCTTACTTTAAATGATCCCCAAAAAGTCCAAATAAAAGGGAAACAAGCAATTAACAACCAAGTAATAATAAAAATAGTATTAAAAGTTTTTAAACGAGTTGATTTTGTATCTAGTCCATAATCCATAATTATCTCGCTGTTTTAAATTCTTTCCAAGTTCTAATTAACACTGGTGCTAGCAGAATAGCTATACCAATAATAGTCATCATTGAAGTAGCTGCAGCAGAACCAAACAATATTACTTCCTCATTAACTAAATTGTCATAGATTAACCAAGATAATGATTGTGCACTTCCTTCAGCGCTAAAACCAATAATGGGCTCAAATACTCTAAAGTTATCCATTAAAGAAATCAAAGCTACAAATGTGACTACAGGATAAATATGAGGTAATACTATATGTTTAATTCTTTGAAATCTTGAGGCTCCATCTATAATTGCAGCTTCAATTGGTTCTTGAGGAACTGTTTGAAGTGCTGCATAAAAAACCACAAAAGCAAAAGGGGAGTGATGCCAAATACCATAAATAATTATTGTTATCCAAGTTAATGTTTTTGATGATTTAAGTGATAAATAAGGATCATTCATTAAATTTTGAATATTAGCTCCAATTATTCCCTGAGAATCTATCATCCAAAATAATACCAATGATCCAACCAACGGTGTAACAATCATAGGTAAAATTGTACCAAAGATTAAAGGTCCCCTAATTTTTCTAGCAACTGCATTTAAGCTTAATGCAATAATAAATCCTAAGAGGAGTACATTAGGTGTAACAAACAAACAATAAGTTAAAGTAAATATCAGAGCTTTATAAAAGGGTAGATTAGTTACCTGGTCTACAAAAGCGCCAAAACTTTCAGTTTCATTCCAAAATTTTTTTATTTCATCAACTGCTAAATGATTTCGATCAGTATAAGTGCCAAAGCCATTAAATTTACCAAGTGGCTTTGCTTCTCTAATTTTCGAGGTTTCTTCGTTATCAACAACAATTGAAACAGTACATCCAAAAGGGTCACATTTTTTAACTTCTTTTACTACTTGATCATGTTGTGCGTAGAATGATTGAATTCCAGTAGATATAATTGGTAGCCCAATAAACAGGATCATTGCTAAACCTGTTGGCAAAAAAAACCAAAAAAAAGTTTTATTAGGCATTTAAAAATTGATTAAGTGGGGAATAAATCCCCACTTATAAGTTTTAGATTTTATAGAAAGCCTTGTTCTTTAGCTTTACTGATGTAAGCAGCCTCAACATCTTTCAATGCTTGTTCAGCCGACTCTTTACCTTGTAAAAATTCAACAATCTCACTTCCTAATGCACCATGCATTAAACCCATTTGCGGTAACATTGGATATGGTTTTGCTCCCATTTTTACAGCTTCGATAACACCAATAGATTTTGGTCCTGGTACAAACCCTTCTACTAACCAAACGGCTTGATCAGCAGCGTCAGCAACCATCTTTTTATTTGATGCTGCATGCGCTAAAGCTCTAAATGTTGCCTCAGCATCTGCATCAGGTCTGTTTTTTGCAAGTGTGAAACCATCCCACCATAATGTAGCAGCTGGAATATTTCCTCCACCTACAGTAGCAGGTCCAGTTAATTTAGTTGCCTTAGTAATGTTAGGATCACCTTCATCATCTAAAAGTGTTCCTGATCTAGATGCCCATAATGTCATCAGTGCAACATTACCAGACTCCCATTCTACTTTAATTGCTTCACTATCATGAGTTAAGTAATCAGGGTTACTCAATTCAGATAATTTTTTTAACATATTTAAAGTAGCAACACCTTTAGCATTATTTATATTAGGCTCTGCACTTCCAGATTTAAAGAATTCACCACCGTGACCAATAAACATGTTCACAAATTCCTCTGCTAAATTCCAACCAGCTTTGTATGCGGCTGCATAAGGATATTGCATTTTACCTGAAGCTCTAATTTTTTCAGATGCTGCAACTACTTCCTCATAAGTTTTTGGAATAGCTATACCAAGGTCTTTCAAAACATCTTCTCTGTAATACAAATGTTGAGTATTAGCCATAAACGCTACAGCCATTACTTTTCCATCGATTGTAATTAATTGAGAGTCTTGAATTCCTTTTCCATATTTTTTAACAAGATCATCTAATGGTCTAATTAAATCTTGGTTCATCAAAGGAACGATTGAACTGTTTGCTGCAATTCTAGCTGAAAATTCAGATGGATTTGCAGTAAGAGCTGGCACTGCGATTTTATTGTGCTCAGATGAATGTGTCACTTTAAAATCTGCACTTCCTTTACATTGTTTAGAAGTTTCAACGAAAGTTCTTAATGCAGGAAAATCATTAGCCAAAATATTTATTGAACCACTTTTAATGTTACAATCTGCATAAGCAGAAGTTCCAAAAAGCAGAAACAATAAAGTAACTAGTATTTTTCTCATATGTTTTCTCTCTTTATATTTATTGTTAAATTATAATTTAAGTTCAAAAATTATATCTATTACGAAGTTTAAATTAAAGAGGAAATTAAATCACTTTTGACGCAAGTTCTGCGCCAAGCACCAAAGACTCTAGCTTCTTATAAACAATATTTTCATCAACATTTCCAAAGCCAGCAAAAGTACCAAAACCACAGTCAGTTCCAGCCAATAATTGTTCAGCATCAATTACTTTAGAAAAAGTTAAAATTCTATTCTTTACAACTTCGGGATGTTCTACAAAATTTGTTGTAGAATCTATTACACCTGGGGCAATTATTTTGTCACTTGGAATTTTTAAATTTTCAAAAATTTGCCACTCATGAGAATGTCTTGGATTAGATGACTCAATTAAATAAGTCTGTACATTAGCTTTCAATGCAATTGGCATTATCTTTTCTAAAGAAATATCATGTAGATGAGGTCCTTCATAATTTCCCCAACAAATATGTAGTCTTATACTAGAGCTGTCGATATTTTTAATAGCATTATTTAGACATTCTATTTGTTTTTCAGCTCTAATTAAAAATTCTTCTTCAGACAAATCTTTAAAAGTCATGTGTCTAGCAAGAGCTAAATCTGGACAATCTAACTGAAGTTTTAATCCATTTGAGGTAATTTCTTCATACTCATCTTTCATAATGTTAGATAAGTTTTCTAAATACACATCATCATTTTTATAAAATTTATTTGGTAAAAAAGCTGAAATAACCCCAGGAGAGGCAGCGTTCATAAATCCATCTTTATGATTATTTTTTTCTAATGCTTGCTTAAAATTATCAATATCTTTTGTTAGGGAAGTTTTATCCTTAATTTTTAATTCACTAGTACAACATGGTCTTGTATAAGTTGGAGTACCACCTGTTCTTGCAATTCTTTCTTTAAAAGAAGGAAAGTCGTCTAAATCTTTAGGCGCTTTTCTCTCACTCTCTCCAGAAAATCCATCAATTCTATCCTTAACATAAGTAGCATAACTAATCTTAGACATTTCACCATCGCTAATATAATCAATTCCAACCTCGATTTGTTTTTTAACAATGTTGTTAACATCTTTTTGAACAATCTTATCAAATTGATTAAAATCTATTTGTTCTTTTTGATCTTTTTTAAATAAGAGTTCTGATAATTTATTTGATCTAGGTAAACTTCCTACATGTGTTGTTTTAATTTTGCTCATAATTTATTTCATTAAAATTTGTTTCCAAATTGCAATCTCATCAAATAAAACCCATTCTCTTATAACATTACCATCAACTATTTCTGCATGGTTTATCCCCATTATGAAAATATTTTTATTTGATTTTTCACCAAATTCTTCAGTATCTTTAGAATGACTACCTTCTAAAAACCATCTTATTGATGCTTTGGGATTTTTATCTGGTTCTTCTAAATAACCAACATGTTCTATTGAAAACTTTATATCACTAAATGTATTTTTTAAATTATTCCAAAATTTGACAATATCCTCTCTTCCATGTCCAATTTTATTTCCAGGCCAATAGATAGTTGCAGCTCTTGCATAATCAGAAAAATCATAATTATTTTTAAAGATATTTTTCAATATTTTTGAGTAATTTCCTCCAGCAGACTCATTAGGCACAACGCCTTGTTTATAATCTGATTTCATGTCAGAGCTTGAATTGAATAATTGTTTTGCTTTGTCAGCACCACCTTCTTTATCAATAATCATTTGTGCAAATTCTTTTGGTTTAAGTCCTAGTTGTCTTACCATTGCACCTTGATCACGGACAATCCATTCATCATAGACTTGATTATTTTTGCATGCGCAATCAGCAATGACTCTATAATAAATATCTTTACCGGTTGGTTTACCATATGAACCATCACCAAGATGTGTTCCTTTACTTAAAATTCTATGAGATGAATGATAACCCACATCATCATTTCCATTCCAGATCACATCTTCACCAAGCAACTGTCTATTAGGAAATTCTTTTAAGGTTGCATAAGTTGCATCAATTACAGGTTTGTTTCCATAAGTAACTCCAAATGGAGATCTAACAGGAATATTATCAGTGTAAAATTGAGCAATAGACTCAACATCTTTGTTTTCCCAAATTTGTTTAGTTATTTTAAGTATGTAATCAGGAAAATTTTTATACTTTGGATCAAACCCTTTCATTAGATTTGTGTTACACAATTTAAGTAACAATCCTCTTGTTCATTTATCTTTATATTAACATTTGAATTAATTGGGATAGAAATTGTATCTTTGGGATTTATAATACATTGAAAATCATCAATCATAATTTCCCACTTACCAGTTCTTGAAAACAATATTGTAGGTTTTTCAAACTTTAAATTAGTTATTTGTCCGTTTTTACATTTTAAAATTGAAAGGTTAAATCCAGTATCTTGATTTATTAATGGAGCGTATTCTTTATTTTCAAATTTATTTCCAAGAACCTGAATTAAATCAAAATTATCGTTTACTTTATTAACTTGTTTAGAATTTTCATTATTTTTACATATGAATTTTTCTAGCTGATCTAGTTTGTAATTATCAAATTTTTTTATTTCTTCTTCAGAAATTGGTTCAAGAATACTTTTCCCTTTTGGAATTTCATTTAAAGATAAATCAATCAATGAATTATCATTTAATAGTGCCATGCCTGTTTTTTTTGCTTTTTCTAAGACACTTGGAACCCAAGTTATTATTCCAGGATCGTCTCCACCTAAAACTACAAAAATTAAACCTTCTTCATCACCCGCATTTTCAAATGCTCTAAACATATTTGTGGGCATAGAGATAATATCTCCAGTACTTAATATTGTTTCATCTTTGCCTTCAGCTCCCCAATAAAATTTCCATTTACCAGAATAAATAATGAAAACCTCTGCAGTTGTATGACTATGTAAACCAGAACCATTTTTAGGCATAGCAGATACAGCACCTAGATTAAAGCTATGAGGCATTGCTATTTTAACAAATTGTTTACTATCCTCTGCGACACCTGGGCCTACAATAGAATAATTTTTTCTTTCTTTGTGACCATCCATCTTGCCCTCAACAAATGGTAAAGTACTTGGAACAAGATCTTTAAATTTAGCTAATCGATTATTCATATTTTTTTAAACTATATTTTGTGATAGTAAAATTATCTAACAAAAAATATATGCAAATAGAACAATTTGATACAGGTCTTAAAGGTCAAGAGAAAGTAGAAAAAATAGTAATATCACCTGAGGAAAATTATAACTACAAACAAGTTGTCAGAAAATATTTAAATTCAATAGTAAATGACGGCATCTCTAAACTAGATCAAAATCTTAAAAATGCGTTCTCTCACAATATTAATGTTAATTGTTTTTACCCATTAAATGAATTTGTAGGAGTTGATGATTTTAAAGAAAAATTTTGGAAACCTCTTTTAAATTCATTTCCTGATCTTGAAAGAAGAGAGCAAATAGTAATTAGCGGCGCTTTTAGAGATAAAATTCAAGTAGGTTCAATTTCTTCATTGTCAGGAGTGTTTAAAAATACTTGGTTGGGCATTCAACCCAATAACAAAATGGTAAATTTAAAGTGTTGTGAAATTCATCAGCTTAAAGATGGTAAAATTATTGAGAGTTACATTTTAATCGATTTAATAGATCTATTAATACAAACTGGATCAAATCCAATTAATCCATCAAGAGGATCTGAAGGAAATTGGTTAAATCCAATTAACACAGATGGTGTAAATTTTTTTGAAAAAAACATGGAAATTTCTAAAGCTAGTTTAGAGCAATCACTTATCATGCAGAGAAGTTTAAATATAAAACCTGAATTAGAGGTTTCTTCTGATAAAGACCTCAAAGAAAGACTAATAAATCATCCACAAAAAGATTATTGGCATGAAAAAATGATTTGGTATGGACCAAGTGGTATTGGAACTGCCAGAACTTTAGAAGGATTTGTAGATAATCATCAGTTACCTTTTAGAAAAACTTTTAAGGAAAGAAATTATTGGAAACTTGGCCATTATTGTGAGTTAGGGGATGGAAAATTTTCTTTAACAGCAGGATGGAATAGTATTCAGGCAATATATGGAACTGAGGATTGGTTAGGATATAAATCTGAAAACCAAAAAGTAACTATGAGAGTTATGGATTTTTATCACCATGATGAAGGAAAAATTCGTGAAAACTGGGTTCCAATTGATATAATCCACATATTAAAACAAATTGGAGTTGATGTTTTAGAAAGTATAAAAAAATAAAATGGCTAACATAAAATTTACTGGAGTACACAAATCATTTGGATCTAATAAAATAATCACAGATTTTAATCTTTTAGGTAAAGAAGATGAGTTTCTTGTATTAGTTGGACCATCTGGATGTGGAAAATCAACTCTTCTAAGAATGATTGCCGGATTAGAAAAAATAGATGAAGGTGAAATTTTTATTAATGATCAAAAAATTAATGAACTTCATCCTTCGAAACGTCAAACTGCAATGGTTTTTCAATCTTACGCTCTTTATCCTCATATGAATGTTTATGAAAACATGTCTTTTGGTCTAAAAATTGAGAAAAGACCAAAGGAAGAAATAAATACAAAAGTAATGCAAGCTGCAAAAATTTTAAAAATTGAAGAGCTATTAGAGCGAAAACCAAAACAATTATCTGGAGGTCAAAGACAAAGAGTAGCGATTGGAAGAGCAATAACAAGAAATCCAAAAATATTTTTATTTGATGAACCTTTATCTAACCTTGATGCAGCGTTGAGAGCGGAAATGAGAGTTGAAATATCTAAATTACATAATCAAATTAAAACAAATATGATTTATGTTACTCATGACCAAGTTGAGGCTATGACCTTAGCAGATCGAATAGTTATTTTAAATCAAGGAAATATTGAACAGGTTGGTACTCCTGAGGAAATTTATAATGATCCAGCAAATATTTTTGTTGCACAATTTATAGGCACACCCAAAATGAATATTTTAGAAGTAAACGAGGAAAATGTTGTTTCGGAAAACACAATTAAATTGTTAGGTAACGAAATTCAATTTAATAATTTAAAATTAAAAAAATCAAAACATTTTGTGGGTATTAGGCCTGAACATTTAAAAGCAAATCAAAATACAAAATTTACATTTAATCCTGAAATAGAATTAATTGAAAACCTTGGTAATGAAAAAATTGTATATATGAAAAAAGATGAACACCAATTAAGTGCAAAAATTCCAAGCAATGTTGAAATAGGAAGTTCCATAGGTTTTGATTTAAATGACATTTTTATTTTTGATGAAAATGGAAAAAGATTAAAATCATAACACAACCTATAATTGACTAATTTCAAATATTTACCATTTTTTCGAATAATTAACATGAACCAATCACATACCTGATATGTGTCAGTCTTGTCTTTGCTAAATAGAATCATTTTAATATAGTTTGAGTATAAATAGGAGGGGAAATGAAAAATATAATAAAGATGTTATGCGTAATTTCGTTTTTTATTTCGAATATTGTTTACGCAGACATAAAGTTTTGGACTACAGAAGTTCAGCCTGCTCGAATGGCTAAGCAAGAGGAAATGGCTAAAGCTTTTGAAGCTAAAACAGGTATTAAAGTAGATGTGATACCGGTTGAAGAAAAAGATTTGGGAACTAGAGCTACAGCTGCAGCAGCAGCAGGTGACTTACCAGATGTGATCTATCATACTTTACAATATGTATTGCCATGGGCTGAAGCAGGAATATTAGATGTAGATGCTAACAACGATGTTGTTAAAGAATTAGGCAAAGATACATTTGCACCAGGTGCACTTAACATGGCAAAAAAAGGTTCAAAAATTGCAGCCGTTCCAGTTGATGGATGGACACAAATGGTTGTTTATAGAAAAGACCTTTTTGAAAATGCAGATTTAGCACCACCAACAAGCTATGCAAACATTGTAGCTGCTGTTGAGAAACTATCAAAACAAAACGGAATGTTTGGTTTTGTTGCTGCAACTAAAACTGATGAAAATTTCATGAGTCAGGTTTTAGAACACGTTCTTTTAGCAAATGGGGTTAATATTGTTAAAAAGGGTGGTATCAAGAAACAAGGTAAAAAACTTAAAGAAGCATTAGAGTTTTATAAAGTAATTGCTAAAGCAAGTCCTCCAGGTGAATTGTACTGGAAACAATCTAGAGCACTTTACTTTGCAGGGAAAACTCCAATGATAATTTGGTCTCCATTTATCATGGATGAGCTTGCAGGTTTAAGAGACTCCGCTCCACCAACAATTAACAGTGACCCAACATCACCTGAGCTGGCTTCTAAAACTGGTTTCATTACTAATTTTAGTGGACCTAGTAATAAGAAGGGTGCTGCATGGGCAGATGTTAGATATTTTGGTATAACAGCTGATGCTGATACAGATGAAGCTAAACAATTTATCATGTACTCAATGGATGAAGGTTACACAAGCACTTTATCGATAGCTCCAGAAGGTAAATTTCCAGTAAGAAGAGGAAATTCTAGTGACCCTGAGGCTTTCACAAAAGCTTGGAGTAAACTACCTGTTGGAGTTGATAGAAAAGCTCCTTTATCAGATCTATATGACCCAGATGTTATTAATAACATTGTAGCTGGTTTAGATACTGCAAATAGATGGGGTGTTAAAGAAGGCGAACTATCAAGAGCCTCAAAAGTCATAAATTCTCAATTTATAAATAGAATTACTAGACTTTATATTGATGATCAAATCGATGTCGATGAAGCTGTTGATATGATTAACAAATCATTAGCTAAATTCAATTAATTTAAATTTTTTAAAAAAGCGGATAATATAAATTATCCGCTTTTTTTATGAATGATACTTTAGTAAATACAGAAAAAAAAACTGCATATATACTAACACTACCTGCAGTACTTTTAGTATTTTCAATAATTTTATTTCCGATTTTTGCAAATATTTGGATTAGTTTTAAAGAGGTTGAATTAAAGGATATTCGAATTCCAGAACCAAGAGCAAAAAAAATTGTAAAATCTATTTCTGATGAACCTTCTAAAATTAAAATATTATATAAGTTAAGAAATAGTTCATTAATTCAAGAAATTAGAGATGTTTCATTTCAAGATAGGTTTCCAAAAAATTTTGAAATTGAAAATTTAGATCCAAGATGTTCTTTTAAAAAATATAACTTAAAATGTGAATTTGGAAATTGGCCAGCTAAATATAGGGAAAATTTTCAAGTAATATTTGCAACAAATGATGGATCAAAAATAGATAAAAAAAGTCTAAAATCTATTAAACCAAAATTAGATGGGAAATCTGACAATATATTGCTTAATACCAACTTTACTCTCAAAAATTTTAAAAAAGTTTTGTTTGAAAATGAATTTGTAGATTTACTACTAACAACTTTTTATTACACATTTTTTGGAACTGTTGGCTCAATAGTATTCGGTATTTTAACCGCTCAGATGGTTAATCAAAAATTTTATGGAAGAACATTCATGAGAAGTGTTCTTCTTTTCCCATATGTTGCCCCAGTAGTTGCTTTAGCTTACACTTGGGAACTTTTACTAGACCCTAATAGTGGTACCTTAAATAGTTTATTATTAAATTATCAAATTATTGAAACCCCAATAAATCTTCTTGGACAAAAATATATTGAAATTAGTATTTTAGGATTTGATTTTAAATTAAGGTTAGCACTTACAACAGTTATAATGTTCGAAATTTGGAGGTATTTCCCTCTAGCCTTTTTATTTATTCTAGCAAGACTCCAAGCTATTCCAAAAGAATTATATGAGGCAGCTGATGTTGATGGTGCTAGTCCCTTTCAAAAATTTTTTAATATTACACTTCCCCAAATTACTGCAGTAATTTCAATTTTATTCATGATTAGATTTATATGGAATTTTAATAAATTTGAGGACGTCTTTTTATTAACTGGAGGTGCATCAGGAACAAGAACTTTACCAATAAATGTTTATCAACAAGGTTTTGCAATATCAGATATTGGAATGGGCTCAGCTGTATCAATAGTAATAGTTGTATTGCTTTTAATGTTTATGTTTTTTTATTTTAAACTTTTAGGAAAAAGAGTAGATGAGAATTAAAAACACAATACTATTTTCGTTGATATCTACTTTTTTCTTAATTTTTTTAATTTCGATTTGGAAGATATTAGCAACATTGCAAGGTTTAAGTATTAATAGCTTTAATATCGAAATCATTTTTATGTTTGGTCTTTTAATATCATTAGCTCACTTGGGAATAGGTGACAGAATTAAATCAATTTATAAATCAATAATTTTTTCTTCCATATTCGTTTTTTGTGATGGTTACTTAATTCAAAAATTACCAATTTGGTATAATGTGGTCATATTTTTAATATTATATTTTTTTATTAATAAAATTAGTAAATATACTTTTATAAGTTTAAAAGAAGAGCACTCTACTCAAGTAATTTTATTTGATTTTTTAACTCTATTTGGAATTTTATTTTTTTCATTTGTAATACTTTTTCCATTTTACATGATGTTAGTAACAAGTTTTAAAACACAAATAGCATTGTTAGTGAACCCTTTAGATTTTAGTATAAATTTTGGCCAAGATATAAAAGATTTATTTAAATCTTATTTTGTAATTTTTAAATCTTATAAATTTGGAAAATATATTGTGATCAGTACAATTGTTTCTGTCGGTACTGTTATTATCACTCTTCTTTTTGCAATACCTGCAGCTTATGCAGTTGCAAGATTAAATTTCTTTGGAAAAACATTTTTATCCACATCTATACTTATAATATATATGTTTCCTGCAATCGTTCTTGTTATTCCATTGTATACAATATTTAGTCAATTAGGTTTACGTAATTCAATAGAGGGTTTATTAATTGTGTATACGGCAACAACACTCCCAGTAGCTATTTATATGTTACAAGGATACTTCAAAAGTATACCAAAAGAATTAGAGGAAGCTGCAATATTAGATAAATTAAGTTGGTTTGGAATAATTATAAAAATTATAATTCCACTAAGTATTCCAGCTATTTCATCTGTTGCTTTGTATGTTTTTATGATTGCTTGGAATGAATTTTTATTTTCTTTAATGTTTTTGGACAATCCAAATTCATTTACATTATCTAGAGCTATTCAGTACTTAAGTGGAGATGCTGAAACGCCAAGACAATATTTAATGGCAGGGTCAGTTGTTGTTACCTTACCAGTATTATTTATATTTGTTTATTTTGAAAAATATCTAGTTAGCGGTTTGACAGCAGGAAGCGTTAAAGGATAATGAACAAATTTATTAAAAATGCTCAAAAAATTTTAATTGGAAATAGAAAAAGAGGATACACCTTACCGACAAATAATAAATTATATCCTGCTCAATGGAACTGGGACTCAGCATTCATTGCTTTGGGATACTCTTACTTTAATCTTAATTTTGCATTAAAAGAAATAAAGACACTTTTAGATGGGCAATGGAAAGATGGAATGATTCCGCACATTCTATTTCATGATACAAATACTAATTATTATCCTAATCATACGGCTTGGAATTGTGGAAACAAAGTTCGTTCTTCTGGGATAACTCAACCACCAGTACTTGCAAGTATTTTAAAACAAATCATAGATAAAAATAAAATTACAAAAAAACAAATAAAAGAAATTAAAAAATTTATAATTAAAATTAAAAAATCTCATGAATGGTTTATTAAATATAGAGATCCAAAAAAAAATGGTTTGGTATCAATACTACATCCGTGGGAAAGTGGTTATGATAACTCTTCACTTTGGGATGGACCAATGAGTAAAGTTGAAATTGAAAAAAATATACAATACAAAAGAGCTGATAATAAAGTTGTTAATCCAGAACATAGACCTTTAAATATTGACTATGATAGGTATGTAACGATTAAAAATGATCTAAGAAAAAAGAAGTATAATCCAAAAAAAATATTCGATACTGCATTGTTCAATGTCGTTGATATTGGATTTAACTCTATATTTCTTAAAGCTAATAAAGATTTAATCATACTTTTAAAAAAATTTAATCTAGATAGCTCAAAAATTATTAATTATGTAAAACTGACAGAGAAAAATATATTAAGATTCTTTGATAAAAAAAAGAGTGTTTTTTTTTCATTTGATTTAAGAAATAAAAAAAAAATATTAGTCCCATCAATAACAAATTACTTAGTATTATTTGCTGATATTAATAATCATAAAATAAATAATGTTTTAATTAAAAATTTAAAAAAACATAACTTAAAAGAAAAATACTTCTTTTCTTCAATAAAACCTAATCACAGAAGCTTTGAGGAAAAACGATATTGGAGAGGTCCTGTGTGGGTTAATTGTAATTGGTTTATTTGTAAGGGTCTCATTAATAAGGACGAAAAATACTCAAAAAAAATTAAACAAAGCACTATTAGATTAGTAGAAAAAAAGGGATTTCACGAATATTACAGTTGCAAAAATGGCAAACCAATGGGTGCTAATAATTTTTCTTGGTCCGCAGCTCTATATTTAGATTTAAAATTAACTAATTAATTATTAATTAGAAAATCCATATTTTCTTAATCTTACATCACCAGTTCTGGCATGTGCTTCCATTCCTTCGTATCTAGAAATTCTTGCACAAGCAGCACCGACCTCTTTTGTAGCTGCTTTACTCATTCTCTGGAAACTTAATGTTTTAATAAATTTTCCAACAAACAAACCACCAGTATATCTACCAGCACCTTTTGTTGGTAAAATGTGGTTTGTACCTGAACATTTATCTCCATAAGCAACTGTTGTTTCTTCACCAATGAATAAAGATCCATAATTTTTTAATCTGTCATGGTACCATTGTAAATTTTTAGTCTGGACTTCTAAATGTTCTGGAGCATATTCATCACTAACTTTAGCGATCTCTTCATCAGTATCACAAAGAATTACTTCACCATAATCTCTCCATGCAGCACCTGAATTTTCTCTTGGAAGATCTGGTAAATCTGCAATTAATTCTGGAACTCTTTGCATCACATAATCTGCAACTTTTTTACTTTTAGTAAACAACCAAGCTGGAGAATTGTAACCGTGTTCTGCTTGTCCAACCAAATCATATGCAACCATTTCAGGATCAGCTGTCTCATCTGCAATTACTGCAATCTCAGTTGGACCAGCAAATAAATCTATACCAACTTTTCCAAATAAAATTCTTTTTGCTTCAGCAACAAATTGGTTACCAGGACCAACTAAAATATCTGCAGGTGCATTTCCAAATAAACCGTTTGTCATTGCTGCTATAGCTTGCACACCACCCAAATTCATTATCACATCAGCTCCACATAAGTCAGCTGTATAAACGATTGATGGATGTACTCCAACTCCAGGTTTAGGTGAACTACAAACTAAAATATTTTTTACACCAGCAACTTTTGCTGTTGTTACACTCATTACAGCTGAAGCTATATGAGCATATCTTCCAGCTGGAACATAACAGCCAGCTGTATTTACTGGAATAAGTTTTTGTCCAGCAAATAAACCATCAGATAGTTCAACTTCAAAGTCTTGGCCATAATTTTTTAATTGTGCTTCAGCAAATTTTCTAACTCTTTCGTGAGAGAACTGAATATCATCTTTAGTTTTTTGATCTAAATTTTTTTTTATTTCTTCAATTTTTTCTTTTGAAACAATTACATCACCTTCATATTTATCAAACTTTTTCGAAAGCTCTTTACAACCTTCTTCTTTACTAGTCTCAATATCTTTTAGAATATTTTCTACTATTTCTCTTGTTTTTGTATCGTCAGTTGATGATGTTTTTGGTGATTTTTTTAAGTATGTAATTGCCATTTCTCTCCTTTAAGATTTCAGTTTATTTAAATGAATTTCTTTTGAAATTCAATGAATCATTTAGTCTAAAGCGACTACTGCAGCAGCAATTGAAGCTAAACGCGCTTGAGCTTCATCAGATCTACTTGTTATAACGACTGGCACTTTTCCACCTACCACAACTCCTGCGGCACATGCTCCACTAAAATATATCAGCATTTTTACCAAAGCATTTCCAGTTTCTACACTTGGCACTAACAATACATCCGCCTCACCAGCAACTAAATTTTTGATTCCTTTAATTGCTGCTGATTTTTTTGAAATACTGTTATCGAATGCTAAAGGACCAAAAACGTCTGCACTTAAATTTTCTTCTTTTGCTAATTTTGTAATTTCTGCAGCCTCAATAGAGCTTGGTACACTTTCTAAAACTTCTTCTGTAGCGGATAATACTGATACTTTTGGTCTTTCTATTCCTATTCTATTTGAAAAATTAACTACATTTTTCAAGATATGCATTTTTGTTTTAACATTTGGTAAAACATTTAATGCCCCATCAGTAATAATTAATGGCTTATCATCTTTACCGATAGTCATATGCCAGATATGACTTAATCTTGTTTTTCCCAATAAATTATATTCACGTTTAAGCACTTCTTTCATAAGCACATCCGTATGAATATGGCCTTTCACTATTATTTGCACCTTGCCTTCACTTGCTAATTTAGCAGCAATTTTAGCAGTATCATTTTCTACAGGTTCATGGATAAGTTCATATTTAGAAATATCCCATTTGATATCTTCAGCGCATTTTTGAATTTCTACTTCATGACCAATAAATATTGGCTCAATTAAATTTTCGTTAACTGCGTCTTGGACAGATAACATCGGTAAAGGTTTACCAGCATTTACAACTGCAACTTTAACTCCTTTTTTTTTATGAGCTAAATCTAATAAGTTGTTTGGACAGACAATTTCTTTGTTTGAAAGCATTTTTTTCTACAAATAAGTGAAAAAACTGAACATGTATATAAAAAAAAATTCTTTATATAAATTTAACAAGTTTATATAATTGGTCTTGAGCGGGGGAGACTTTGGAAATTGTAACTAAAATTGCGCCAATTATTTTGGCCTTGATAATGTTAGGCTTAGGTCTAGGATTAAAACTAGAAGATTTTGGAAGAGTATTTAAAACACCAAAAGATTTTATAGTTGGTTTTGTTTCTCAATTAATCATTCTTCCAATTGTAGCATACATATTAATTTTAATTTTAAAAACACCACCAGAAATAGCAATAGGGGTTATGATCATAGCTGCAGCACCAGGAGGTGTAACCTCTAATGTAATGACAAAATTTGCTGACGGTGATGTTGCATTATCAATATCTTTAACTGCTGTAATTAGTTTATTAAGTATAATTACAGTTCCTTTAATTATCTTTACTTCTGCAGACATGTTAGGGATAACGGAAGTTTCTCGAAATATTTCAATGACAGGAATAGCTTTAAAAATGTTTTTAGTGGTGACTGTACCTGTGATTTTAGGAATGATTATCAGAAAATTTGCTGAAAATTTTATTTCATCCAAAGTTGAAATATTTAACAAACTCAACATAATTTTATTCGCTGTTTTTTTTGTAGCAGCTTTTTATTCAGAAAGAGAAAATTTTATTAGCTTTATAAAACAAGCTGGTTTAATTGCCCTAATTTTAAATATTTCAATGATGGTTATCGCATATTATATTGCAAAAGCTTTTGCTTCAGGTGTTAAACAAATGAAGTGTATTGCTTTAGAATGTGGATTGCAAAATGGTACGTTAGCGTTGTTTGTCTCTACGCAAATATTTGGTACTGATATATTATACGCATTACCAACAGGTGCTTATGCACTAATTATGTATATAACAGGATTTATTTTTATTTATTTTTTAAAAAAATCTAATTAAGGATTTATTATTCTGATTTGATTAAAGACTTTATAGATAAAATTACTTAAACTAAGCATATTCTGATTAATCATTTTACCTGTTTTTTGAAATGAACTATCTTTAGCATCAAATGTAATTAATTTTTTTTCATTTATATGAAGATATTTTTTACCAATTAGATATTTTAGTTTTCTTACAACTGTTGGTCTTGGAATACCAGTTATCTCAGAAATTGACATCGCATTTACACCTCTTGAATCAGAACCCATAAGTTCTTTATGGTATGAACGTATATTTTTTTTTGGAGAAAATTCTTTATTCTTAACTGCATTAATAATGACCACCATTCCAATAGCTAAATATTCTAAATCTTTAATCTCATCCCTCCATCTCTTCATATAAATGAACCAGAATTTATTGAATTGGTACCAACAATAAGAGAAATTTTCTTTCATCGCAGATATTATTTCATCAACTGAATAAACTTCAGCTGCAAGTTTTTCTTTTTTTAAAATTTTGTTGAATTCATGTAATATTGTTGCAATCTCTGTCAAAGTGTTAGTTGCTCTGGCTGAGTAAAGTGTATCTCTGACAATAAATATTTTCTTACCAACTCTTTTAATTGTTCCTTCATTCTCTAACTCTAGAACTTTTCTTCTTATGCTCTCTTTGGGCACCCCTAGATCTTTTGAAATGTCTGAAATATTAATTTTGTTAATTTCTATTGATTTATCCTTATAAAATGTGTCGTAATTAATTTTTACCCCATTTTGCCTGAAATATATAAGATCTTGATGTATCAAATATATAATGATTACGAACTTATCTATGTCTTTGTAATAATTGTAAGCTCTGACAAACCAGTTGCTTGTTAAGGTAAAAAAAGAGGGTGCTAATGCGGCAAAATTATCTTGAATTATTTTATTGATTACCTTCTCATCAATATGTGCGGAAATACTAGGTAATGTATTCATATCTTTTAAAAAAACCCAATATGAACAAAAGTTAAATTAGAGTCAACCCATTTTGGACAACCCTAGTATGTAAAATTTAAACTAATAATGATTTAAATTAACATTATAAAACAAATATGAGTACAGAAAGCTTACATAGAACATCCGAAATTGTAGAGACCCCCTCTCAATATGTTGAAACTCCAAAAAGGGTTAATGTGGATGTTCTAAAGCAAAGGCTTCTAGAAGAAAAAAAGAAGGAAAAAGTTAAACGAACAATAATTTTATCATCTGTTATCGTTTCTTTGGGTGCTCTAACGATGTTAACTTATTAAGGTTTCCAAATCTTTCTTTATTATATCCGGTATAGAAATTTCTTTTTTTAAGTTATTTTTATACCGGGCATATTTATTTTGTCCTGGATACATTATTTCCTTAACACCTTTTATCTTAGGAAGTTTTTTTATTGTTTTAATATTATCTTTAATTCGTTGGTTATAATTTTTTTGAAATAAATTTGCTTTAAAAGTTATAAATAAATGTCCAATATTTTGTGGACCTGAAAAATCATCAAATGGATCCTTAACTCTTCCTGCATGATTTCCTCCAGTTAAAACTCCACTTAAAATATCTACCATCCAAGCAAGTCCTGAACCTCTAAAACCTGCAATTGGTAATTGAACTCCTGCTAATGCTTTTTTCGCATCTTTAGTTGGTTTGCCAAATTTATCTAATGCAACTCCCACAGGAATTGATTGATTGTTTCTTGCTGCAACTCTTATTTTTCCTCTATTAATCATTGAAATTGATGTATCTAAAATAAATGGAATTTTTGAACCAGTAGGGGATCCAAAACAAATTGGATTTGTCCCAAACAATGTTTTTAATGCACCATGTGGAGCAACTGCAGGAGGAGCATTTGTATAAATCATTGTAATTAAATTTTTCTTTACTGCTTGTTCTGCGTAATAGCCTGATAATCCATAGTGACCACTATTTTTAACAGCCACCATTCCTATTCCAGTTTTTTGTGCATGTTTAATTGCAGTTTTAATTCCTAGATCAGCAGCAACAAAACCAATACTATTATTTGCATCAATGTGAGAAATAGATGGAGAAATTTTTTTAATGTTTATTTTTGGTTTAGGATTAATTACTTTTTTTGAAATTCTATCACAATACATTTTAAGTCTAGATAAACCATGTCCATATGCACCAACTAATTCTGCATTAATTAATGCATTAGTAGAAATTAAAGCATGATCTTTACTTAGGCCAAATTTTTGGAAAATTTTAATGACTTGTTTTTTTAAAACTGGGGTCTTCATTTCATCCCCTTAACATTTATCCTTTTCCACGCCAAGGAATAGTTTTATCAATTATTTTTCTTAATGTGATATCAAATAAAAGACCTAGTAGACCCATAATAAATATCGTTATCCAAATTACCTCATATTGAAAGTACTTTTTAGCAACGTTTTCAACAAAACCAATACCAGTAGTACCTGCTAAAAATTCAGCTGCAACAAGTGTTCCCCAACACATACCAACTGCAACTCTAATTCCTGTAAGAATTTCAGGAAGTGAATTTGGGAAAATTACATGTCTTAAAATTTGTTTTTTAGTAGCTCCTAATGAGTGTGCTGCGTGGATTTTTGAAAGCTGTGTACCAGAAGCACCAGCTCTAGCAGAAATAATCATTATTGATAAAGAGACCATAAATAACAAAAATACTTTTCCCGAGTTATCAATTCCAAGAACCGAAATAATTAAAGGTGCCCATGCAAGAGGAGGAACAGGTCTATAAAGTTCGATTAACGGATCAAAGAAACCTTTTGCAAACCTGTTTAGACCCATAAATAATCCTAAAGGTACACCAATTATGATACCAAAGATTAATCCTAAAAATACTCTTAAAAAAGAATCCCAAATATGACCGTACGGAACAGGTACTTTAAATAATTTAAAATCACCCGTAACAACTTTTAACACATTGCTTTTAAAGTTTTCTTTTACTATTCCATCTTTAGTATGCACTGGATATTCACCAGGCAATATATCTGCAATCCAATCTGGTAAAATAAATCCTATCATTTTACTCACGTCCACCATCTCAATCCATAAAAGAGGAATATTTTTGTAGCCAACACTTGGTTTTGACATCAGGATAAATTTATTAAAAGTATCAGATGGTTTTGGAAGCCATCTTCCTGAACCCTGTTCTGAACATGTCGGTCCACTTGCAACAATTGTTCCAGCAGGGAATAGAAGAATATCTATTAATCTTAATCCGCCTTGTTCTTTATTTTGCAATTCATCAAATTCAACAATTGCTGCTTGCATTTCATTTAATGCATTAGGGGGATAGATACTTGCAAATTCTATTCTTCTAGCAATTTTGACAATGTTCTTTGCGTAATCAGATGCAATTTCCTGACTGTCATCTAAACCTTTTCTATAAGCTTTGATATCATCTTTAAGTTGTTTAATTGCATTTTTAAACTGTGGGTTATGGTTTCTTACTTTAAAAAATTTATCATTTATAATTTTAAGTTCAGCAGCTGCTGCAGCAAATTTTAAACCTCTATTTGTTTGTGGTGCAGTTGGTATTTCTATTGTATTTTCGATAGAACCACTTCCAGAATCTATTGTTGTTATTCCCCAACCACCTTGTTCATCAATAAGCTTTTGTCTTTCAGTTTTCTGAGCATCTGTCTCGAAAGGATAATCTTTATTTTGGAAATTTGAACTTAGAAGTTTTATTTCCTCAGTCATTTCTTTGATTTTAATTTTAGTTTCCATTTCCATTAGTTCTTCACTAGTTAAGAAAGGAATTAATTTTGAGGTTCTATCTATATAGCTTACTAGAATTGTTTTTTGCTGATCATTTAAATCTGGAGATCCATTTATTTCATTAGCAATTTTTTTAAGGTTTTTATTTTCAATTTTTATAATTGATGTGCTTTTGAATTCTCTTTCTTCAATAGGGAACTGATATTTTAGACCTAATAATGACTCATTAATTTTAGCAACCTGACATAATTCATTCGCTGATTTTGGATAGAAGCCTTTTGCGATATCCCATGAATAATAAAGCCATAGCATCAGGATTGCACTACTACCTACAATTACCCAGTGCGTTCCACCTTTTGCTCTTTCTGGATTACCAAATACAGCATCAACTTTTTCAGTTCTAATTAATCTTCTTCCATAAAGGATGCACCCGATAACAGATACGATAATTAATATTGTTACAAATTGGGTTAACATTAATTATCTTTCCCCATTATTTCTTCTTCCATATTCCAAATCATGGATAAAATTTCTTCTCTTGTAGATGAAAATTCTTTATTTTTTTTTATTTCTCTTAAATCTTGTGTAAGACCCATTTCTGCAAATGGAAGATTGTACTCTTTATGTATACGCCCTGGTCTTGGTGCCATTACATACAATCTTTCTCCTAGTAACAATGCTTCTTCAACAGAGTGAGTAATTAAGATAATAGTTTTTCCTGTTTCTTTCCAAATCTTTAAAACTAAAGACTGCATTTTTTCTCTTGTTAATGCATCTAAAGCCCCTAATGGTTCATCCATCAAAATTAAATCAGGATCATTGATTAAACATCTTGCAAGCGCAACTCTTTGCTGCATACCCCCGGATAACTGATAAGTTGGTGTGTTACCAAAACCTTTAAGTCCAACGATGTCTAACCATTCATCAACTTTCTTAGCTGTAACTTCAGGATCTTCTTTTTTCATCCTGAGCCCGAAATTTACATTTTCGGCTACTGTTAACCATTCAAACAAAGCACCTTGTTGAAATACCATTCCTCTTTCAACACCGGGTCCGTCAATTTCATTATTATTAAGTGTTATTTTTCCTGATGTAGGTCTTAAAAATCCAGCAGTAATATTTAATAAAGTTGTTTTTCCACAACCAGAAGGACCAAGCACCGTAAGCAATTCTCCTTTTTTTAAAGTAAAGCTTACATCCTTTAGAGCATGGACTGTTTCCCCTTTAGGAGTTTTAAAAATCATGTTCAGATTTTGAGAAATCAGATCACTCATAAGTGCCTTATATTAGAAATTTTATAAAAAAAATAGGCACCAATTATAAAACCAGTGCCTATTTAAAAAGTTTTAAACCCTTAAAATTATAAAGGTAAGAAACTTGTATCTACAGCTCCTCCTGGAGTTCCCATTCCTTTTAGGAAACCATCAAGATTACCACTTTCCATAGATTGTTTAGTTTCTTCTGGAGTTAAGAATTTGAAACCACTTAAAGTGTCTTTCATATCTGCAACAGTCATTTCAGATGCTTTCGCCATAGCATTCATGTCAGCTTTACCAGCTTTATATCTAGCATTAGCTTCATGAGTAACTTCGATGAAAGTTCTTAACATACCTGGGTTTTCTTTCATGAATTTGTCTGTAACAGAAGTGATATCTATACCTAAGATACCAGCTGCTCTAGCTTCATCTACAGTTAAAAGTCTTGATCCAACTGCAGTTGCTGCTTTGATAGAATTACCACCAAATAAACATGCCATTACAACATCACCGCTTACTAATGCAGCAGCACCTTCTTCAGGGTCCATTTGGATAATATCCATTTTACTTCTGTCAGCACCAACAACTTTCATACTTTCATCAAAAACGTATTCAGCCATTGTTCCTAGTGGAACAGCAACTTTTTTACCTTCTAATTCAGTAGCGTTTGCTTTTGTAATTCCAGAAGCGTTAGATGTAACACAAGTAGTTCCACCCATTCCGTATTCCATAGCAATATCAACTAATTTGATAGGTGCATTTGATTTTACAGCATTGATAAAAGGTACTAATCCTTGAGAGTAAGAAATATCAATATCTCCTGCTAACATTGCATCAGTCATAGCTCCACCGTTAGTGAAGTTAGTCCATTTAACTGGAACACCAAGAGCTTTTGCAAAATTTTTCTTCTGCATGTCCTCTAAATTTGGGCTTGGCCATTCTAGAAAGTACGCAACTCTAACTTCGTTTGCAGCTGAATTTGCAACTGAGATCGATAGGTTAAGTGCGAATATAGATCCTAGAATAAAACTTAATATTTTTTTCATTTATTCCCCTATGTTTAATTAATTAAATTAACTCATTTAAATTCAATTTCAGAGGGATGTAAAACAAAAAAATAATTCAATTAAAGGTTGTATAGATACAATACCAAATATGGTAGACAAAATATTTCTAGCAATGAATATGATTTAGTCTAATAGTTAGAAAATTAATAACACTTTTTATAGAAAAAAATTTTTATGAGCACACAAAATAAAACAGCAATTCCAAATTCTTTAAATGAGCACTGGATGCCATTTACATCTAACAAAGATTTTAAAGAGAACCCAAGATTAATTGTTGAAGCTAAAGGTGTGTATTTAAAAAACCATCAAGGCCAAACTCAAATAGATGCAAGTTCAGGATTATTTTGTAATCCTTTAGGTCATGGTAGAGAAGAAATTATTGAGGCAATAACAAATCAATTAAAAACTTTGGATTATTGTCAACCTTTCCAACAAGGTTTTGGTGGATCATTTGAATTAGCGACTAGAATTTCAAAACATACTCCAGGAAACTTAAATAGAATGTTTTATACTATTTGTGGTTCAACTGCTGTTGAAACAGCAATTAAAATTGCAATCGCTTATCATAGAGCAAGAGGAGATAGTCAAAGATTTAGATTTGTTGGTAGAGAAAGAGGTTACCATGGAATGAATATTGGTGCGACTTCTGTTGGAGGCATGGTTAATAACGTCAAAACTTTTGCAAGCGTTTTAATGCCAGGTGTTGTTCATATGAGACATACACATTTACCTGAACATAAATTTGTAAGTGGTCAACCAGAAACTGGTGTTGAGTTAGCAGAAGATTTAGAAAGAATTTGTATGAACTTTGGAGCTGAAAATATTGCAGCTTGTATTGTTGAACCTATTGCAGGATCAACTGGTACATTAGTTCCACCAAAAGGATACCTACAAAGATTAAGAGAGATTTGTGATAAGCATGGAATACTTTTAATTTTTGATGAAGTAATTACAGGATGGGGAAGAACCGGATCTCCATTTGCATCACAAGAGTATGGAGTAACTCCGGATATGATGACAATGGCAAAAGCCACCACAAACGGAATTAGTCCAATGGGCGTTGTTGCATGTAAAGAGGATATTTATGATGCTATTGCAGAAAATGCTCCTAAAGGAACTATAGAACTATTTCATGGCTATACTTATTCAGGAATTCCAATTTCTGTAGCTGCTGGATTAGCAGTACAAGATATTATTGAAAAAGATGATATTTTTAACAGAGCTAAAAATTTAGCGCCTTATTTCCAAGAAGGTTTAATGTCCCTAAAAGATATTGATGTTGTTGATAACATTAGAGGATACGGAATGATGGGTGGTATAGATATTGTTATGGATAAAAAACCAGGTGCTGCTGGATTTACTTGTTTCAAACACTGTTATGAAGCTGGAGTAAATTTCAAAGCTACAGGTGATTGTTTAATCATTGCTCCAATGTTTATATGTGAAAAAAAACACATTGATGAGATAATTGACAAGCTTCGAACAGGAATAACAAATTACGCAAAAAGCAAAAAAAATTAATTTTCGTTTATGAAAATTGGAGTTCCTAGGGAAATCAAGCCGCAAGAAAATAGAATTGGTTTAACACCAGATAGTGTTAAAACATTAGTATCAGAAGGTCACGAAGTTCTAGTTGAAAATAATGGAGGCTTTGAGGCTGGATTTGAAAATGAACAATATATAAGTGTTGGTGCAAAAATAGTTGATAAAGCCGAGGATATTTTTGGTGATGCAGACATTATTGTTAAAGTAAAAGAGCCTCAAAAAGTTGAAGTAGACATGATTAGGGAAAATCAAATTGTCTATACTTATCTTCATTTAGCAGCTGCAAAAGAGCTTACAGAGGGTTTAATAAAATCAAAAAGTGTTAGCATTGCATATGAAACTGTAACAGATGACAATGGAAGATTGCCATTGTTAGCTCCTATGAGTGCAGTAGCAGGAAGAATGTCAGTTCAAGCAGGAGCGCATTGTTTAGAAAAAAATCAAAAAGGAAGAGGTCTTTTATTAGGGGGTGCACCAGGTGTAAACGGTGGAACAGTTGTTATTTTAGGCGGCGGAGTAGTTGGAGAAAATGCTGCTGTCATTGCAACAGGTATGCAAGCGAAAGTTCATATAGTTGATAAATCTGAAGCAAGATTAAAACAACTGATAGAAATATTTGGTGATAAAATTATTCCCGAACAAAGTGATAAAATAGATCTTCCAAAACTAGTTTCTGAAGCTGACTTATTAGTTGGTGGAGTTTTAATTCCAGGTGCCGAAGCACCAAAATTAGTTACAAAAGATATGATCAAAAGTATGAGAAGAGGTTCGGTAATTGTTGATGTAGCTATAGATCAAGGTGGTTGTGTTGAAACTAGTAGACCCACAACACATGGTGAACCAACATATATAGTTGATGATGTAGTTCATTATTGTGTAGCAAATATGCCTGGCGGAGTACCTAGAACTTCAACGTTAGCATTAAACAAAGCTACATTGCCTTTATTAGTAAAGCTTGCAAACAAAGGTTATCAAAAAGCATTAAGTGATGACAAAAACTTTTTAGCTGGACTGAATGTTTGTAAAGGTCAAGTTACATATAAAGCTGTTGCAGATGTATTTGGTCATCAATTTGTTGAACCATTAAAAGCAATTTAACTGTAAAATTCTTTAAACCATCTTACAAATTTTTTAATTCCAAGCTTATAATTTGTTTTTGTTTTGTAACATGTTATTTGTTGAAGCAGTTTGGTGTCCGATAAAGTTGAGAGCACATCTCCCTTTTGCATTGGTAAAAATTTCTTTTTTGCTTTAATTCCAATTTCTTTTTCTAAAGTTTTAATGAATTCTAATAAGAGTACTTTTTTTGTATTTCCAATATTTAATATTCTAAATGGAGCTACATGAGACAAGCTATCATTTTTAAATTTTCCAATCTGATTATTGTTTGGTGCTTTATTTATTAAAGATATTATTCCACTAACAATATCATCAATGTAAGTGTAATCTCTATACATCTTTCCTTTATTATAAATTTCAATTTTTTTTTTCTTAACTATTTTTTTTGTAAATTTAAAATAAGCCATATCTGGTCTGCCTAAAGGTCCATATACTGTAAAAAACCTTAAGATTGTAACAGGTAATTTCCATAAACTAGAGTAGGAGTGAGCTAAATTTTCAGTAGATTTTTTTGTCGCTGCGTAAATACTAATTTGATTATCTGTTTTATCTATTTCTCTAAAAGGCATTTTTTTATTTGCACCATAAACAGAAGAACTTGATCCAATAATTAAATGTTTTACCTTAATTTTATCTGAAATTTTTAAAATGTTAAATGTTCCTAATATATTAGAATTTAAATAAATTTCAGGATTTTCTATACTATATCTTACTCCTGCTTGGGCCGCTAAATGAATGAGAATTTTTGGTTTAAACTTGAATACTGCTTTTGATAATTGATTATAATTTTCTATATTACCCTTTAAAAATTTGTATTTTTTATATTTATTTAAAATTTTATTTCGTTCTTTTTTGAGTTTTAAATCGTAATAAGTATTTATAGAGTCGTAACCATAAATTGAATGTCCTTTTTCTAAAAGTTTTTTTGCCAGGTGAAAGCCAATAAATCCTGAGGTACCTGTGATAAAAATTTTCATTTTTTTGATATAATATCTAATATAACATTCAAAATATGGCAAAAGAAATTCCAAAATCAACTAAAGTAGTAGTAATAGGAGGGGGAGTTATTGGATGCTCTGTTGCTTATCACTTAACTAAATTTGGCTGGAAAGATGTTGTGCTGTTAGAAAGAGATCAACTGACTTCGGGAACCACATGGCACGCAGCAGGTCTAGTCAGTCAGTTGGGACCAACAGCTGCTGTAACTAAAATTAGGAAATATACTTTAGACCTTTATAAAAAATTAGAAAAAGAAGTTGATCATTCAGCTGGACTAAGAATTAATGGTGCACTTTCAATTGCTCAAACAGACGGAAGATGGCAAGAGCTTCTAAGACAAGCAACTACTGCACAATTATACGATGTAGACATTCAAATATTGGATAAGGAACAGATGAAAAAAAAATATCCAATGATGCATACTGAAAATTTAAAAGGCGGCGTTTTAATGCCAGGTGATGGGGCTGCTGATCCAAGTGGTGTCACACATATGCTTGCTAAAGGAGCAAGATTAGCTGGTGCAAAAATTTTTGAACAATCTCCTGTTGAAACTATCTTAACTAAAAATGGAAGAGTTTATGGTGTAAGAGTTAATGGACAGGATATAGAATGCGAATATGTAGTTCTTGCAACTGGAATGTGGTCAAGACAAATTGGAGAAAAGATGGGAGTAAGTATCCCATTATATCCTGCAGAACATTTTTATATAATTACTGAGCCAATTGAAAATCTTTCATCAACTTTACCTGTGATAAGAGATTTTGATAGTAGTGTATATTTTAAGGAGGATGCGGGCAAACTTTTAATTGGTATTTTTGAAGGTAAATCGATTCCAGCTTTTGACAAGACCAACAAAGTACCTGAAAATTTTTCTTTCGGAGAATTTCCAGAAAATTTTGAACATTTTGAACCTTATTTAGAAAAATCTATGAAAAGATTTCCAATTCTAGAAAAAGTTGGAATAAGAAAATTTTTTGCAGGACCTGAATCGTTTACACCAGACACAAATTCTTTACTAGGAGAAGTTCCAGAGGTTAAAAACTTATTTTTAAGTTGTGGATTAAATAGTGTAGGAATTGGCACTGGCGGAGGTGTTGGAAAAGTAACAGCTGAATGGTTGATGACAGGTCATATAAATGAAGATATTTTTAATTATGATGTTAAAAGATTTCAAAAATTTCACTCTGAGTTAAAGTTTATTAAAAATAGAATTACCGAGTCACTAGGAGATTTGTATGGAATGCATTGGCCTTATAAACAACATAAAACCTCAAGAAATATTAAAACTTTACCGTATCACGATTTATTAAAAGGATTTGGAGCATGTTTTGGCGTGTCAGGAGGATATGAAAGACCAATGTGGTTTGCGCTTGATGGTGAGGTACCTGAATATAAATATAGTTACAATTATCAAAACTGGTATCCATCTGTTGAATATGAAACAAGCAACACAATTAGAAATGTTGGTTTATTTGATTTAACTCCATTTTCTAAATTTGAGTTAAAATCTGAAAAAGCACATGAAGAACTTCAGAAATTGTGTACATCAAATATAAAAAATGAATTTGGTAAATGCACCTATACACATATGTTGAATGAGGATGGTGGTATCGAGATAGATTTGACTGTTGTTTGTGTAGGTGAAAATCATTACAGATTAATAAGTTCTGCAGCAACACGAGAAAGAGATAAATTTCACATTAAAAAATATTTATCTAAAGATGTAGAATTAAAAGATATTACAGATGAATTATGTGTATTTGGTTTATTTGGACCTAATAGTAGATCATTGATGCAAAAGTTGAGTGAAACTGATTTTAGTAATAAAAACTTTAAGTTTGGAAACTCTAAAAATATAAAGATTAATGAGACTGATGTTTGGGTTCAAAGATTATCGTATGTAGGAGAGCTAGGTTATGAATTATATGTAAGAAATTCGGAAGCTAGAGATATTTATGAACAAATCATAAAAAAAGGAAAAAATTTAAACATTTCTAATTGTGGTATGCATGCACTTGATACAATGAGGATGGAAAGTGGTTTTTTACATTGGGGTCATGATATATCTCCAGAAGAAAATCAATATCAGGCCAATCTAGCTTTTACAATTAGTAACAAAAAACAAATTAATTTTATTGGAAAAGAAGCCATAGAAAAAATAAAAAACAGAAATCAGGATAAAAAATTTGCCATGTTTACTCTCAACGATAGTGAGCCTGGTAAACCGTTAATTCTTCATGATGAGCCAATTTATTTGGATGATAAAATTATTGGGAGGACAACATCAGGCAACTATTCATTTAATTATAAAAAAAATCTTGCATTTGGTTATATAAATAATTCATTTTCAGAAAATGAACTTCGTGAAAAAGAGCTTTATATTGAGATCGAAAAAACAAAATACCTTGCGCATTTGCTTTTAAAACCACTTAAAAATACTAAATTTAAAAACATATAGTAAATTTTAAATTAAATTGAATAAATTGCGAATACCTGTTTAAATAAGTTTGTGAAAAAAATTAATCAAAGTGAAACTTTATTTGATCAAAAAATTTCAACAGAAAATATAGGATCAGATCGGATAAAAACTACAAATGTAAACATCTTACTTAACAGAGTGAGATTAGATAAAAAAAAGGATTTCAAAAAAAAAATTTATTTTTCACTAGGTATGATTTTATTAATTAGCTCTTTAGCAATTTATTTATCTTTAAGTTAAAATTTAATTTTTTTGTTATAAGTAATTATGAAAGATATTTATATTAGCTGGGAAGATTACCATAAGAAAATAGAGCTTTTAGCAGAAAAAATTTATAAGGATAATTGTAAATTTAATCAAATTATTTGTATTGCCAAAGGAGGTTTAAGAGTTGGTGATGTTTTTAGTAGGCTCTTCAATGTACCTTTAGCAATTCTATCTGTTGAATCTTATCATGGTGATAGCGATGATATTAAAAACCAACAAGGACAGTTTACTTTTTCAAGAGATTTAGCGAAAACTACTCCTAACTTAGGTTCACATGTTTTATTGGTTGATGATTTGGCGGACTCCGGAAAAACTTTGATAAAAAGTATTAAATGGTTAGAACATTTTTATGGATTTTATTTAGATGAAAAAATTAAAACTGCAGTTATATGGCACAAATCAACTTCAAAATTTAAACCTGATTACTCTGTAGATTATTTAAAAGATTCTCCTTGGATTCATATGCCTTTTGAAAAGTATGAAACTACAAATATAAAAGATTTTAAGTTTAAAAAATAAATTATTTAATCAAACTATCATTAAACTGATTAGATACTCTAACAAATGTTGTACATTTGCTTAATTGTTTGAGTGAAGGTGCACCAACATAAGTACAACTACTTCTTACACCGCCAAGAATATTTAAAATAGTATCATTTATTTTTCCTCTGTATTTTACTCTTACTTTTCTTCCTTCGCTGCTTCGATAATCCGAAAGTCCGCCGTAGTGTTTTTTATTAGCAGTTTCAGAACTAGATCCATAGAATTCTATAAATTTTTCTCCATTTATTTTAACTATTTTACCGTTTCCTTCATCATGTCCTGCAAGCATACCACCAAGCATTACAAAGTCTGCACCACCTCCAAAACCTTTGGCCACATCACCCGGGCAGGTGCATCCACCATCTGCTATTACATGTGCACCAAGTCCATGTGCAGCATCAGCACATTCAATTACTGCACTTAATTGTGGGTATCCAACTCCAGTTTGAATTCTTGTTGTGCAAACGCTTCCAGGTCCAATCCCTACTTTTACAATATCTGCTCCACTTAGAACTAATTCTTGTGTCATATCAGCTGTTACTACATTGCCAGCTATTATTGTTTTAGTTGGATATTTATCTCTTACAGATTTAATAAAATTAGTAAAATGTTCTGTGTAACCATTTGCAACATCAATACAAATAAATTTAAAAAAATTAAATTCTTTTAATACTTTGTCTAAATTTTGAAAATCCTCTTTTTTTATACCAACGCTAAGTGCGATGTTGGGATATATTTTTTTAATATTTTTATTTTGTTTTATTTTTTTAACATCATGTTGTTTTGTTAAAGATGTTATCATTCCATAATCATTTAATATTTCAGCAACACTTAATTCTCCAACACCATCCATATTTGCCGCCATAATAGGAATACCTGACCACTCGTTTTTACTGTATTTAAACCTATATGTTCTTAAAAGGTTAACATCTTTTCGACTTTTCAATGTACTTCTTTTAGGTCTAAATAAAACATCGGAATAATCTAATTTTAGCTCTTCTTCTATTCTCATTAAGTTTAAAATTACCTTTGAAAAACAATAATTCAAATGAATTATTAGCTGTGGATAAGTATTGAAACACAAAATAAAACTATTATAAATCAACGTGAATTAAATGGCGGGGTAGCTCAGTTGGTTAGAGCGCGGGACTCATAAGCCCGAGGTCAGTGGTTCGATCCCACTTCCCGCTACCACTACTAGTTTTAAAATATTTTGATCAAGAAAAATTTAATTCATCTATCATAAAGAAACTTGAGTATAAATTCATTACTAAATGTAATAATAATTATGTTTATAAATATATTAGTTAAATTAATTTTGAAGTTTATATAATAGTGTTTTAAAATTTAATTTTTCGTTTGAAATTTTCTCATGAATTTTAACTTGGTTTTTTTCTCCAAGATGATTTTTTCCATTAACTTCATATATCAAATCGTAATTTTTTTTTTTAAAAAAATCACTAATTTTTTTAAATGAAAGCAATATATAAACAAATTTTGAAGGTTTTGTATTCACTTGCAAAGTATATTTATGAAGATCAAAATCAGAAAAAATAGTATCTGTTATTAAAATATATTTTATTTTTGAGTTAGTTATATCATCTAATATTTTTTGAAAATTCTTATGATATTGAATTGAGGAATTAAAAATAGCTATATCAATTGTATTTAATTCTACATTCTCATGATTAGTAAAATAAATAATTTTATCTTTATAATCTTCAGAAATATTTATTTGATTTATTAACTCTTCTCTTTCTGTAACATAATTTACTAATCCTTTTTTTCTATTCAAGTTAATGTATTTATAAACAGGCTCAATTCCTCCACCAAATTCAAGTATTTTTTTAATATTATTGTCAAAAGAAAATATAATCGAACTTACTATATATCTCCCTTGAATAAATGAACTCAAATTATTTGTGAATCTTTTTTTTTTAACAATATTTAAATTTGAATAGCCAGTATCTGAAACACTATCTAAGTTTGCCATATCATAAGTATCGTAAAAACCTTCTAATAAATAAAAATCTTTTAAATGAAATAATTTTTTTAAAAAATTTTTTAAATAATTTGGTAGTATAAGACTAATAATGCTTTTTAAATTTTTCATTTTTATTTAAATCAAGATAATTATCTTTATAATAAAATTGCTTAACAAAGTACCATGAAATTTAGTCTAGATGAATTAACTTTAATTGTTGTTACATTTAAAAGTGAAAGAGCAATATGCAATTTACTTGATACCGTCCCTTCAGAAACAAAAAAAATAATTATTGATAACTCGCATGATTACAACATAAAGCATAAACTTGAAAAAAATTATGATAATATTGAAGTAATTATTTCGGACAATATTGGTCAAGGTGCTGGTTTAAACATTGGATTAAAAAAATGTAAAACAAAGTTTTCATATATACTTGATCCAGATGTAACTTTTCCAAAGAATACATTTTTTAAAATTAAATCTGCAATGGCTAAAATAGAAGATTTTACAATTTTGACTCCATTAAATAGTAACTTAAAGAGGCCTAACTATAAAATTTTTAAAAATAAAAAATTAAGCATATTTGAAAAATTTTTTTATGTTAGAGACATTAATTTCAATAACGATATAGACCAAAATATTATTTCTGTATGTAGACTAGACGGTTATTCTTTAATTTTGAATATGAATAAATTTAAAGATCAAAATTTTTTTGATGAAAACTTTTTTTTATTTAGAGAGTGTACAGATTTGGTAGTAAGAGTAGTTAAAAAAGGTGAAAAAGTTTATTTAATTAAAGACTGTTTGATTGATCATAAAGAGTCCAAATCATCTGATAGAATTTATGACGATGAAATTCATTTTACTCGAGCGTGGCATTGGATGTGGTCGAAATACTATTTTAACAAAAAGCATTTAGGAACTTTAAATGCTTCAATTAAAATTATTATAAATATTTTAACTACATTAATCGATTTAGTTAATAATTATTTTCAAAAGAAAAAGAATAATGTTAAAATTTGTAGAATGAGAATTTCTGGAGGTCTTAATGCTTTACAAGGTAAAAAAGCCTGGTATAGACCAATTATAAAATAAAAGTTTAATCATATATAATGAATATTATTATTACAGGTGCATGTGGACATATTGGCACTTTTTTAGCTGAAAAATTTAGAATTGAAAAAAATATAAAAAATATTTACTTAATAGATAATATTTCTTCCAAAAATTATAATTTTTTTTTTAAAAAAAAAAAAATAAAAAAATTTAAATTTCATTTTATAGATATAACTAAAAAAAATTCTTTAAATGTTTTTAAAAATATTGATGTAGTTATTCATTGTGCATCTATGACTAATGCTGCACAAAGTTTTAATGTTAAGAATGAAATGTATAGAAATAACTTAGGATGTTTTAAAACCGTAATTGAATATTGTATGAAAAAAAAAGTAAAGCTTATTCATTTTTCTTCAACAAGTGTTTATGGAAAGCAGACTACGATCGTAGATGAAAATTGTGAAAAAAAATTTTTAAAACCACAATCTCCATATGCAAAAATAAAAATTTTAGAGGAAGAAATGTTAATGAAAGTTTCCAAAAAGATGAAATATGTAACATTGAGACTTGGAACTATTTCAGGTGTATCAGATGGGATCAGGTTCCATACAGCCGTTAACAAATTTTGTTTAGACTCTGCATTAAACAATCCTATAAGTGTATATAAAACTGCACTACATCAATATAGGCCTTATTTAAGTTTATCAGATGCATTCAATGCTGTTAAATTTATAATCAGTCGAAATTTTTTTAGAAATGAAATTTTTAATATTGTTACAAATAATTATACTGTTAACCAAATATTAAATATTATAAAGCTTTATAAAAAAAACATTAAAATAAAATTTGTTTCAAATAAAATTATGAACCAACTTTCTTACCATGTTAGTAAACAAAAAATAACAAATCATGGTTTAAAATTAGGCACAAGTATACAACGTGATATAAAAGCCACTCTAAAGATGTTAGAAAATATTAACTAAATTTAATAATTTTTTTTGTATTCAGAAAATGAAATATTTTTTTTGTCTTTTTTAGAAATAATTACTTTACTTTTAGGCCATTTTATCTTCAAATTTTTATCATTCCAAATAATACCAACCTCAGAATCTTTATCTCTATAATTTGAGCAACTATAAAGCATATAATTTTCTTTTTCTAAACCACAAAAACCATGAGCAAATCCTTCTGGAATATAAAGAGATTTTGAATTTTTTTCACTTAAAACTATCTTAAAGGTTTTTCCGAAAGTTTTTGATTTTTTTCTAAGGTCAACAACTACATCTAAAATTTTTCCTTTAAGTACAGATATGTATTTAGCCTGAGTTTTTTTTCTTTGTAAGTGCAAACCTCTTATCACATTCTTCTTAGAATAAGAAATACATGTAAATGGAAGATTTTTTTTAATTATTTTCTTTTTATAAAGTTCTAAAAAATACCCTCGGTTGTCATCAAATTTTTTTTTTTGGATAATTATCAAACCTTTAAATTTTGTTTTAATTACTTTCATTTAAATTAAATTTTTTAAGTATTTCGAGTAATCGCAATTCCCATAAAATTTTATAGAATTTTTTATATTTTTTTTATCAATCCATTTATTCAATAAAGCAATTTCCTCTAAACACGCTATTTTAAGACCTTGTCTATTCTCTATCGATGATACAAAAGCACTAGTTTTGTAAAAATCTTCAATAGAGCCTGTATCTAGCCAAGCGCCACCGCGTCCAATTATATCAGCTTCTAGTTTATTTTTAGATTTATATAAATTCAGAAGGTCAGTTATTTCAATTTCACCTCTCTTAGAAGGTTTTAATTTTTTTGAAAGTTCTACAACTTTATTATCAAAAAAATATAAACCAGTTATTGCTAAATCAGAAACGAATTTTTTTGGCTTCTCCTTAATTAAAGTTATTTTATTTTTTTTATTAATTTTAGCCACACCATAAAGTTCTGGTTTAATTACTTTGTGCAATAGAACACGTGCTCCATTTTTTAATTTACAGTTTTCAATTAATTTTTTGCTTAAATTTTGTCCATAAAAAAAATTATCACCTAAAATTAATACAACATTTTCTTTTCCAATAAATTTTTCACCTACTATGAACGCATCTGGCAATCCACGTGGACTTACTTGTTCTGCGTAAGAAATTTTAATACCTAAATTTTTTCCATCTGGTAAAATTTTTTTGTATTGATCTAGTTGTCCTTTGTTTACAATTATTAAGATGTCTTTTATTTTAGCTAGCATCAGAATAGACAAAGGATAGAAAATTAAAGGTTTATCATAGATTGGAAGTAATTGTTTGTTTACTGCTTTAGTTAAAGGGCTCATTCTTGTTCCTTTTCCGCCAGCTAAAATAATTCCTTTTTTAATCACTTCTACCTAATCTTTTTATAATATCTTTTTTTGAAATTTTTTTGAAATAAGTTTTGTTTTCATTATACCATTTGAAAGTTAATTTAATCCCTTCTTCAAAGCTTATTTTTGGTCTCCAATTTAATTTTTTTCTAATTTTTTTACTATCTAGTGCATATCTTACATCATGGCCAGGTCTATCTTTTACAAAAAAAATTTTTGTTCTTTTATCCAATTTAACAATCTTTTTCGATACATCTAATAATTTTCTACTAACCTCAAGATTATTAAGATTTTTATTTGAACCAATGTTATAAAATTCTCCAATATGCCCTTTTCTATAAACTTTATATAGAGCAGCACAGTGATCAATAACGTAAAGCCATTCTCTAGAATTTTTTCCATTACCATATATAGGCAAAGGCTTTCCGTTCAATATATTATATATCAGTTTTGGGATAAGTTTTTCAGGATGCTGTTTTGGACCGTAATTATTTGAACAATTTGTAACTATTGCAGGAATTTTGTAAGTTCTTAAGTAAGATCTAACTAAGTGATCTGAAGCTGCTTTACTTGCTGCATAAGGCGAACTTGGTTGATAAGGATCATTTTCTTTTGAACGACCAAATAAAACGTCACCATAAACTTCATCTGTAGAGATATGTATTAATTTTGATCTATGTTTGTTAGAAAATTTTTTAAAGCACTCTAATAAGTTAAAAGTCCCAATTATATTACTCTGCATAAATTTTTCTGGATTATCAATTGATCTATCCACATGCGTTTCAGCTGCTAAATTAAAAATACATTCAGGTTTATACTTAAAAAGAATTTTTTCAATTTTTTTGTTTTTAATATCACATTTTATAAATTTATAGTATTTAGATTTTTTAAATTCATTTGTATTATAAAAATTTGATGAATAAGTAATTTTATCAATGTTAATTACATAATAATTTTTATTAATTAAATAATCTATTAAATTACTTCCTATAAATCCCAATCCTCCAGTTACTATTATTTTTTTCATTAATTAAATTATTTTTACATTACTCAATTCTATTAGTATAGTTGAATAAATTTATCTTATGTCAATATCAAGGCAAAATTTAACAGTTATAATCGTAACTTTTATGAGTGAAAATGTTATTCACAATTGTATAAAATCTTTACCTGATGATATAAAAATTATTGTTGTTGATAACTCTAATAATAAAAATTTTAAAGACAGTATAGAAAAAAAATATAAAAATATTAAATGTATACTTTCTGAAAAAAATCTTGGAATGGGTTCTGGTAATAATCTTGGACTTGAGAAAGTTCATACTGATTATGCACTAATTTTAAACCCTGATGTTGTTTTGGAGGAAAACACCTTGGATGAAATTTTTTTAGCTTCAAGCAATATAGATGAATTTGCAGCAATGGCACCGATTTCCAAGCTAGATGATCACCCAAACTACAAACTAAATCAAAATCGAGCATTAAATTTATCTGAACCATTTGAAGTTGACTCTATTGATGGGTACGCAATGATTTTGAATTTAAAAAAAATTAATAATTTAAAAAATTTTACAAATTTAAGCTATTTTGATGAGAATATATTTATGTATCTAGAAAATGATGATCTTTGTAAAAGAATTATAGATAATAAAGGAAAAATTTTTGTCGTACCAAAAGCAAAAATTAATCATATTGGTGGAGGTGCTGTAGATAGCAAATATAAAAAACAAATTGAACTTTCTAGAAACTGGCATTGGATGTGGTCTAAATTTTATTTTAATAAAAAACATAAGGGTTTTGTTAGAGCTTTAATAATCGGGTTCCCATCGTTTTTATCTGCAATATTAAAATTTATAATTAATTTAGTATTTAAAAACAAAAATAAAAAAGAAATTTATTTACATAGAGCCTCTGGATACTTTAACGCTTTAATAGGAAATAAATCTTATTATCGACCAATTTTTAATATTAGTGACCAGGAAAATTAATCAAATTTTCAACTTTATAATTTTTTTGTATTAATTTATCTGATCCTCCCAAATCAAAAAGATTTATTACAAATATAAAAGCAGCAACTTTACCCTTTGAAATTTCTACTAGTTTTGCTGCAGCCTCAGCAGTACCACCAGTAGCAATTAAATCATCGATAATTAATACTTTATCATCTTTATTAATTGAATCTTTATGCACCTCAATTGTTGCAGTTCCATATTCTAATTCAAAATCCACTGAGTGGACATCAGCAGGAAGTTTATTTTTTTTTCTGAGCATTATAAATGGTTTTTTTGTTAAATATGAAACTGCTGATGCAAAAACAAAACCCCTAGATTCAATAGCTGCAATTTTAGAAAATTGAAAACTTTTAGATTTTTCAATTATTAAATTAATTGTTTCTGCAAAAGCATTTTCGTTTTTTATTAAAGTAGTGATATCTCTAAATAAAATACCTTTTTTAGGATAATCAGGAATAGATCTGATATAATCTTTTAGATTTAACATTTTTAAAATACTTTAAATTTAATAACATAATTTATATAGTTTCAAAATTAAATCGTGATTGATCATAAAAATTATACAAATGCAGATTATGAATAAACTAGCTATTATTGGTGGTAGTGGTCTTTATGATGTTGAGGAATTTAAAGAAAGAGAGTTACTTGATTTACAAACACCCTGGGGAAAACCTTCTGATCAGATTTTAAAAACTAAATATAATAGTAAGGAAATTTATTTTTTACCAAGACACGGAAAGGGGCATTTTGTTTCTCCTTCAAATATAAATTTTAGAGCAAATATAGATGCACTTAAGCAGTTAGGGGTAACAGATATTGTTTCTGTATCAGCTGTTGGTTCTCTTAAAGAAAATTTACCTCCTGGAAAATTTGTAATTGTAGACCAATTTATAGATAGGACTTTTGCAAGAAATAAAACTTTTTTTGATGACGAGATTGTTGCTCATGTATCAATGGCTCACCCAACCTCTAATGGATTAATGAATGCATGCGAAGAAGCAATAAAAAATTCAAACATAGACTATCAAAGAAATGGAACATATGTAGTTATGGAGGGTCCTCAATTTTCTACATTAGCAGAGTCTAATTTATATAGATCTTGGAAAGCAGATGTAATTGGAATGACAAATATGCCTGAAGCAAAATTGGCAAGAGAGGCAGAAATTAGATATGCATCAGTTTCTATGGTTACAGATTTTGATTGTTGGCATCCAGATCATGAAAATGTTGATGTTCAGCAAGTGATTAAAGTTTTATTGGGAAACGCTGAAAAAGCAAAAATAATGATAAAAAACTTAATTGATAATTTTGAAGATCATATTGATCCAAATGATCCAGCTAATAATTGTTTAGATATATCAATTATTACTGCTCCAGAAAAAAGAACAAAAAAGACAATAGATAAATTAAGAACTGTTGCAGGTAGAGTTTTAAATAAATGAAAATAGAAGGAAAAGAGTATCGAACTATTTGGTTTGAAAATAATGTTGTTAAGATTATTGATCAAACAAAACTTCCTCACCAATTTGTAATTAAAGAACTTAAAACTGTAAATGATGCAATAAATGCAATTAAAGTAATGGAGGTAAGAGGTGCACCTCTAATTGGAGGAACAGCTGCTTATGGTCTAGCTTTGGCAGTTCAAGAAAATAATGATCCAGAATTTATAAAAAAAAGTGCAAAAGAATTAATTCAATCAAGACCTACTGCTATTAATCTAAAGTGGGCTGTAGACCGAATGATAAAAAAGTTAACAGGAATTAACAGTGATCAACTATTAAGTATTGCTTTAAATGAAGCAAAAGAAATATGTGATGAAGATGAAAAGTTTTGTGAAAATATTGGTATTAATGGATTAAAAGTAATTGAAGAAATTTATAATAAAAAGAAAGACACAGTAAACATATTAACACATTGTAATGCAGGTTGGTTAGCAACTATTAATTGGGGCACAGCAACATCACCAATTTACCACGCTCATAAAAAAGGAATACCAGTTCATGTATGGGTAGACGAAACAAGACCAAGAAATCAAGGTGCAAACTTAACATCATACGAATTAAACGAAGAGGAAATTCCAAACACAATTATTGCTGATAATACAGGGGGTATTTTAATGCAGAGGGGTGAAGTCGATATGTGTATTGTTGGAACAGATAGAACCTTATCTAATGGAGATGTTTGTAATAAAATTGGAACTTATCTTAAAGCATTAGCTGCACATGATAATAACGTTCCTTTTTATGTGGCTCTTCCAAGCTCAACAATTGATTGGGACACAAAAGATGCAAAAGATATTCCCATTGAAGAAAGAAATTCAGAGGAATTATCTCATGTTGAAGGTATAGATGAAAACAATAAAATTAAGAAAGTTTTGATATACCCAACTAAAAGTAAAGTTATGAATTTAGCTTTTGATGTTACACCTGCAAAATATGTGACAAGATTAATTACTGAAAGAGGGATTTCTGAAGCTTCTTTTGAGGGATTAAAAAAATTATTTAAATGAAAAATTTAAAAGAAAGAGAAGAGGTAATTGAGTATTCAATTAAATTGAATACAACTAATTTATCTCCTTTGAGATCAGGAAATATTTCTGTGAGAGGAATTGAAGATGGTATTGAGGGTTTTTTTATAACTCCATCTGGAAAGAAGTATGAATCTTTAAAACCACAAGATATTGTTTTTTTATCTTTAACTGAGGAAAAAGACTTCTTATCTTGGTTTAATTCTGGAAAAAATCCATCATCAGAATGGCGTTTTCACCAAGATATTTATAAAAACAAGTGGCAGGCAAAAGCAATAGTCCATGCTCATTCACCTCATGCTACAGCAGTGTCTACTCATGGAAAATCTATTCCACCATTTCATTACATGATTGCTCTTGCAGGTGGTGAAGATATTAGATGCTCTGAATATGCAACTTTTGGTACCCATGAACTTTCGGTAAATATGATTAAAGCCTTAAAAAATAGAAAGGCATGTCTTATGTCGAACCATGGGCAGGTTTCATTTGGAGAAAATTTATCTAAAGCTTTCGAGCTTGCTCAAGAAGTAGAAAATATTTGCCATCAATATATTATTGCTTTAAAGATGGGCGAGCCCAAGAATCTTTCTTTAGCAGAAATGAAAAAAATCTTGGAAAAAGTTAAAAATTATAAAAGTAGTTAGTTATATGACTAAAGTTGGGGAGCATATTGCTCTAGACATTATTGGAACAACTAAAGAGTATGATCCATCTGTATTTGAAAAAGTAATTCATGATATTGCAAAAGCTGCAAAAGTAACAATTTTAAATATTTCAAAATATAAATTTGAACCACAAGGTTTTACAATTTTAGCATTATTGGCTGAAAGTCACATCAGTTTTCATACTTTCCCTGAAAAAGGAATTATTAGTTTTGATTTCTTTACATGTGGAAAAGTGAGCCCATCAGTTGCAATTGATATTATAAAAAAAGAATTTGAACACAAAAGGATAGTTAAAAAAGAATTTAATAGAGATACCAAATCTCTTTATCATGACATCTATAGCTCACCAGGCTTACAAAAATCATATGTAGTAAATGATGTTTTAGAAGATTTTAAATCTAAAGTTGGTCAACATATAGAAATTTTAGATTTAGAGCAATTTGGTAAGTCATTATTTATTGATGGTGAAATACAAGTTGCTTCAACTGATGAGCATTTATATAGCTCAACCTTTGTAGGTTCTGGTTTAGATTTAAACAAAGATAATGAAAGAGCTGCAATTATTGGTGGAGGAGATGGTGGAGTTGCAAGAGAATGTATTTCAAAAAAATTTAACTTTATTGATTGGTACGAACTAGATCCTGAAGTAGTCGATGTTTGTAATAAACATCTTGGAGATATTGGAAAAAAAGCAACTGAAAAAAATTCTGTAAAATGTGTTTGGGGTGATGCTTTTGAAAGTATTAAATCAGTAAGTGATGATACTTATGATCATATTTTTGTTGATCTAAATGATGATCAATTTTGTATAGATTTAGCTTCAAAAAATATGGACTCGTTAGTCAGAATATTAAAACCAAAGGGAGTTATTACTGCACAAGTTGGAAGTCAGGATAAAAAACCACATCAGGTTGAAAATTGGTTGAATGTTTTTAATCAAAATTTTGGAAATGCAAAATTATCAAGAGTTTACATACCAAGTTTTGATTGCTCTTGGAATTTTTCTTCTTCAATAAATCATTAATTTTTCTTTTTTCTTATTTAAAACTGTGAAATAATTATCCCTAATTAAAGGAGAAAATAATGAATATATTCAAAAAAACTATTTTAACAGTTCTAGCTTCTTTATTATTAATCGGAAACGTTTATGCTGATAAAATAAAAATTGGAACTGAGGGTGCTTACCCGCCATGGAATTCAAAAGATGCATCTGGTAATCTTATTGGTTTTGAGGTTGAGTTAGCTCAAGAACTTTGTGCAATCATGAAACACGAATGTACTATAGTTGAACAAGATTGGGATGGAATGATCCCTGCATTATTAATGAGAAAGTTTGATGCGATAATGGCAGGTATGTCAATTACAGCTGAAAGACAAAAAACAATTACGTTTTCTCAAGGATATGCAGATGAAGTTGCATCTCTTGCAGTAATGAAAGGTTCAAGTTTAGAGGGAATGGATACACCAGAAGGTATTAATCTTTCTTTAGGTGGTTCTGATGTAAAAAAAGCTCTTAAAACTTTAACAGGTGCACTTGCTGGCAAAACTGTTTGTACACAAACAGGAACTATTCACCAAAACTTCTTAGAGTCAGGTGATGTAGGAAGTGTAAATGTTAGAACTTATAAAACTCAAGATGAAGTTAACTTAGATTTAACATCTGGTAGATGTGATGTTGCTTTAGCTGCAGCAGTTGCATTCACAGACTACGCTGATAAATCAGGTGAACCAGTTGTATTAGTTGGACCAACATTTTCAGGTGGTGCATTTGGTAATGGTGTTGGTGTTGGAATAAGACAAGGTGGTGATGATGCAATTGGAACAAGAGATGCAAAATTACTTAAAGATTTCAACAGAGCAATTAATATAGCTCGAAAAAAAGGTATTATTAGCAAACTTGCTATTAAACACTTTGGTTTCGACGCATCTATGTAATCATTTTCAGATTTGGCGACTATAATATATAGTCGCCAATCTATATGGAACTTCTCGCATTTGGTAAAACAGGTTGGGGTGATGAGTTATTCTACGCAACCTTAATGACTGTTGCTGTATCTGTTACAGCAATGTTAGTTGGTTTTCTTTTTGCCTTAATATTTACTCCACTTAAACTTTCAAAATACAAAATACTAAACTTTGTAGGTAATTTTTACACCACAGTAATTAGAGGTGTTCCAGAACTATTAGTAATCTATTTGTTATTTTTTGGTGGAAGTGGTGCAATCATGTATGTTGCATCAATATTTGGTTATTACGAATATATAGAAATTAATGCATTTATTACTGGCGCAGTTGCTATTGGCATAATTTCAGGAGCTTACTCAACAGAAGTTTTTAGAGGAGCTATTCAATCGATTGATAAGGGACAGTTCGAGGCTGCTAAAGTCTTAGGCATCAATAAGTTTGGTCAATTCTATAAAATAATTCTTCCACAAATGTTAAGACTGGCAATTCCAAATTTAAGTAATGTTTGGCAAATTACTTTAAAAGACACTTCTTTAATATCAGTAACTGGTTTGGTCGAAATCATGCGACAATCTTATATTGCTGCAGGATCTACAAGAGATCCATTATTTTTTTATTCTTTTGCAGCAGTTTTATATTTAATGCTCACTTACATAAGTATGAAGTTAATTAATAAATTAGAAGTGAAATATAGTAGGGGTTATTAATGGATTTTGATTTAATGATCACCAGTTTCCCAAAACTATTAGGAGCAACTGTTATTACTTTAAAACTTTTATCAGCTTCTTTATTTTTTGGATTATTTCTTGGATTATTTTTTGCAATTTTAAGGCTGAACAAAAATATATTTATTAATAAATTTGCTTATGGATACTCATATGTTTTTAGAGGCACTCCTTTATTAGTTCAAATTTTTATTATTTATTTTGGTCTAGGACAAATTGAATATTTAAGATCAACAGTTCTATGGGTTGTTTTAAAAGAACCTTATTGGTGTGCAATTATAGCTTTTACATTAAATACAGGCGCTTATACTTCTGAAATATTAAGATCTGCATTTCAAACTATAAAACCTGGAATTATTGAAGCTGGAAAAAGTCTTGGTATTTCAAATAAAATTATATTTTATAAAATTCAAATACCCATTGCGATTAGACAATCTCTTCCTGCATATGGAAATGAAATAATTTTAATGATGAAGGGTACTTCATTAGCAAGTACCGTAACACTAATGGACTTAACTGGTGTTGCAAAATACATCATATCAACAACATTTAAGCCTATTGAAGTATTTATTGTAGCTGGTGGAATTTATTTATTTATGACTTTTGTTATTCATAATGTGATTAAGTATTTAGAAAAAAAATATAGCTTCCAACAATAAAATGTATCTTTCTCAAAAACAGATTGATGATTATCAAGATCATGGTGCAATAATAATTAAAGGTGTATTTCAAGATTGGATTGAACCATTAAGAAGTGGTTTTCAAAAAGTTTTAGACAACCCAAGTCAACATGGAAGAGAAAATGCTAGAGAAAATGAAGGAAGGTTTTTTGAGGACTATTGCAATTGGGAAAGAATAAAAGAATTCAAAGATTGTATGTTTAATTCTCCCGCAGCTCAAATAGTTGCTGAGGCTACAAATTCAAAATCTATAAAGATTTTTCATGATCATCTTTTTATTAAAGACCCTGGAACAAATAAAGAAACACCTTGGCATCAAGATATGCCGTATTATTGTGTTGATGGAAACGATACAGGAAGTTTTTGGATACCATTAGATGAAGTAAATAAAGAAAATAACCTTAAATTAATTTTAGGATCACATAAATGGCAAAAACTTTTAAGACCTACTAAATGGTCTAACGATCAACCTTGGTATGAAGATGATAGTTCATTTATGAGTCTTCCAAAAAAAGAAGAATTTGAGGAAAATATATTGGTTCCAGACCTAAAATTAGGTGATGCAGTTTTGTTTAATTTTAAAACTGTTCATGGTTCCACAGGAAATCAAAGTTCTCAATCCCGTAGAGCATTCTCTATGAGATTTATAGGTGATGATGTTACTTTTACTGAAAGAGGTGGTCCAACATCACCACCATTTGATGGAATTAATTTAAAATCAGGAGATCAAATGAGGGAGGATTGGTTTCCAAAAGTTTTTAGTAACTAGTATACTCTTTAATTTCTTTAATAGCAGAACCAGTATGGTTATTCATTTCTAGTTTTATTTTTGCACGATCATCATTTAAAAAATGAACATCTCTAGAAAGTTTTATAAATTTTTCTCCAAAATCTTTATTTTTTTCACAATCTCTTTTATCATCTTCAATAACCCAAAGTTTGGCATTTATATCTTTTAAGTCTTGAAATAATTTTTCAAGCTTCTCATCAGACTTAACATTTTTTTCTAACTGATTTTTAAGAATAGAGTGTTCGTTATTTATGAAATTTAATTTTTCTGGGTCTTTTATTTTACCTTGTTTGATTTCTAATATTGAAATCTTGTCTAAAAGCTCTCCAACAGAAACCTCGACTATAATTTTATTCATAAAACTTTATACTATGTTAAGTTGTTAGAATTATGTCTAATATTTTAATTATTAAACATGGATCTTTAGGCGATATAGCTCAAGCATGTGGGGCAATTCAAGATATTTCTGAAAATCATAAAGAAGATCAAATTCATTTATTAACAACCAAACCTTATTTTGAACTATTTAAAAAAAACCCACATATTTCAAATGTTATTCTAGATAAGAGATTGTCAAAGATTAACTTAATTTATTTATATTTACTAATGAGAGAGATTAAAAAACATAATTTCTCAAAAGTTTATGATCTTCAAAATTCTAGCAGAACATCATTTTACAAAAATATATTATTTCCTAAGGCTGACAAAACCATCTGGTGTTCAACAGAAACAACTCTACCAGAAGGAACAACTAAAAAAGATTTTGATAAAGATTCTGTTCTTTCAAGATTTGATCATCAGTTAAAATCTTCAGGAATTAATACCAATCATACAATGAAACCAGACTTTTCATGGAGTACAGTTGATATTTCAAAAATAAAAAATAATTATGAATTAGTTAAATACATAATACTTTTTCCTTTTTGCTCACCTCATTTAACTTCAAAGAAATGGCCTTACTACAACGACCTAATCTCTTTAATAAATGAAAAATTTGAAAATAAATTTAAAGTTGTTACTGCACCTGGACCAGATGAAATTAAAGATGCAAAAAATATAAATGCTTTATGTATTTTAGATAATGGTAAAGCTTTAAATATTTCGCAATTATCTGGATTGATTAAAGATAGTTCGTTTGTCGTTGCTAATGATACTGGACCCGCTCATATAACCGCACACTTAGGATCAAAGGGTGTTGCTTTATTTGGTTCACATACAACTCCTTTTAAAGTCAGTATTGAAAGAGATAACTTTAAAGCAATACAAGCCTCTGAATTATCTAAACTCTCAGCAGAAAAAGTTTTTGAAAGACTTTCTGAAATTATTTCTTAATTTTTTCAATTACTCTTAAAAATACAGGGACTGTGAAAAGTATAAAAAGTAATCTTATTATATGGTGAAAAGCAACAAAGTCTGGGTCTAAATCAAAAGCAATTGCTATAACTGCCACTTCATAAATTCCTCCAGGACTAAAAGATAATATTAAAGTTAAAATATTTGTATCAACAACGAATGTTGCAACATAGGCTGCAACCAAACCTAACACTAACAAAATAGTGGTAGCCACAATACTATGAAGAGAATTATTGGCTATCTCTTTAACAGTTTTTTCAGCAAACCTACATCCGACAGAAGAGCCAAGAATTAGCAGACAAAAATTTATTGTTTCATCTGGCAATTTATATGAGGCTATATCTGTAATTTGTAATAAGCCACTCGCAAATAATGTTCCAGATAATAAAGCTGCAGGAATTCTGATTTTATCGAAAACAAATATAAAAAACAAAGACGCAACAATAAGTAAAATTAAATTTAAATGATTTTGAGCAAAATAATTGAAGTCGTCATTTAACAAAACATTATGGTCAGTATTATTAACTATAATAAATGGAATGACTGTTATTATGATGATTAATCTAATTAAGTGAGAAGTTGCAACTTGAGATAAATCCGTTTTTTCATTTTCTGCTAAAATCATTAAAGGACCCAGTGCACCAGGTGCTGCTGAAAATATTGAAGCTTTTTCTCCATAACTTGAAAATTTTTGGAGGTATTTAGCAACAACTAAAATACAAATTATTATGTAGATTAACATAATTAATGAAGTCCAAATCCAATCAAGCATTTGATTAAATAGATTTTGGTCTATGTAATTTCCAATATGCAAACCTAAAATTATTAAGATAAAACTTAATACAATTTTAGGCATCAGGATTTTTAGACCAGATAAAGCAGCAATTGATGTGATAATCATTGGACCCAAAAACCAAGCTAGAGGAATATTAAAATAGTCAGCAATGATCGCGCTGGGAAAAGAAATTATTAAAACTGAAATAAATTTAATTGAAAATACTTGTTTTGCATTTTCAAGATAAGATTTGATTTGATGTTTAATCATTCATTAAGCTTCTATCATCTACAATGTAAAAGATAAGAAAAAATGTATTAGTCAATAAAGTGAAAATTTAATTTTTAAAATTAATAAAATTCAAAGTTTTATTAATATTTTTTTTGAGAAAATACTTTCAATTAAAAGTTGTGTTACTTAATTAGAGGTTGAATAAAGATTAAGACTATAATTAACTTACATTTTTAAATTAGAGAGGGATAAATAATGAAAAACTTAAAAAAAATAGTTTCAGTATTATTCTCAGCAATCCTATTATTCTCAGCAACAACTACAAGCTCAGTAGCAATTGACAAATTGCACTTTGTAATTGGTGGTGGTGCTGGTGGTGGTTGGGATGGAACCGCTAGAGGTACTGGAGAAGCTTTAACGAAAGCTGGTATGTTAAGTAGTGCATCATTTGAAAATATGTCAGGTGGTGGTGGTGGTAAAGCCTTAGCTTACATGATCAATACTAAACCTGCTAATACAGTTTTGGTTCAATCAACACCATTAGTATTAAGATCAATTACTAGACACAAAGGTTATGTAAAAGGAAGTGGAACTTTATCTTACAAAGATGTTGTGCCAATCGCTGGTGTAATTGGTGACTATGGTGCTATCGCAGTTGCAAAAAGTTCATCTTTCAAAAATTTTAAAGATGTAGTTGATGCTTACAAAAAAGATCCAAATTCAGTTAAAATGGCTGGCGGATCAGTGAGAGGAAGCATGGACCATTTAATTGGTGCTTTAGCTTTCCAAGCTGCAGGTGCAGATCCGAATGCTGTTCAATACATTCCTTATGATGCTGGTGGAAAAGCTTTAGCTGGACTTTTATCTGGAGAAACTCAAATCATATCAACTGGTTTAGGTGAATTGATGGGTGCAAGAGACCAAGTGAGAATTATTGGTATTACTGCTCCTTCAAGAGTTTCTGATGCACCAGATGCACCAACTCTTAAAGAACAAGGATATGATGTACAATTCGTTAACTGGAGAGGTTTCTTTGGCCCTCCAGGTATGAGCAATGCTGATAGATCAGCTATTGCAAAAATGCTAGGCGATGTACAAAAAACTCCTGAATGGGAAACTGTCAGAGCAAGAAATGCTTGGGTTAATATTTATAATCCAGAAGGCAAGTTTGTTTCTTTCTTAGAAAAACAAACTCAAGAAATGACAGCTCTTATGAAAAAATTAGGAGTTATATAATCCTTAGGATTATTTGAAATTAGAGCAGTGAATATAAATACTACAAAAATTATATCACTGCTCTTTTTTATTTTTTCAGCATTTTATTTATATACTGCTTACCAGATTCAAGTATTTGCATTTGATGAAAATGCACCGTTTAATGCACGAACATTTCCAATCTATTTAGGTTATGCAGGATTATTTTTTTCTGGATTAAAACTTATTTTACCAGATCCAAATACAATTAAAGTAGAACATAAAAGCTTAGAGTATAAAAAAACAGGCATTCTTATACTGATTGCAATTATTTATGGAGCTACAATTTTAAAAGTTGGATATTTTTTAACTACGTCTTTATTTTTATTTGCGTCATATTATTTTTTAGGAGAACGAAGATGGATTTTAATGTTTTTATTATCCTTTCCATTTGTTGCTGCCTTTATGTATCTCCTACACGGTATTCTTGATATATATTTGAGAGATCCATTCTTACAATCAATAGGAGTTATGGGATGATTGAAGGAATATTAATTGGATTAACAACAGCACTTACTTTTCAAAACATATTAATGGTTATGGTTGGTTGTTTTTTTGGAACAATCATTGGAATGCTTCCTGGTCTTGGGCCAATGACAGCTATCGCATTGATGATACCAATTACCTATGGTTTCGATCCTGCAACAGGATTAATTTTGATGGCTGGCGTTTATTATGGAGCAGTATTTGGTGGTTCTACTTCTTCTATATTGTTAAATGCACCAGGTGTTCCTGGAACAGTTGCCACTTCATTTGATGGTTATCCTATGGCACAACAAGGTAAGGCGGGTAAGGCTTTAGCGATTGCTGCATGGAGTTCGTTTGCAGGTGGAACATTATCTGCAATTTATTTATTATTTATGGCACCAAGTTTATCAAAAGTAAGTTTATCTTTTAGATCGCCAGATTATTTTGCCTTAATGATTTTAGGTTTAACAGCGATTGCTGCTTTTTCTTCTAAGGGACAATTTTTAAAAGCAATGATGATGGTTGTACTTGGCTTGATGTTAGCATCAGTTGGTCAAGATAGTTTGTCTGATATTACAAGATTTACATTTAACAATATGAACTTAACTGACGGGATTAGCTTTGTGTTAGTTGTGATGGCAACATTTGCAATGAGTGAGGCCTTAACAATTATTTTAAAAAGAAATGATCCAACCAGTGCCGCTAAACAAGTTTCTTTAACTGAACTTGGTTCTATTAAAATTAATAAAGAAGAACGAACAAAAATGTATAAAACAATCCCAAGATCCTCAGTAATTGGTTTTTTAATTGGTGTTTTACCTGGAGCTGGTGCAACAATTGCATCATTTTTAGCTTATGGAATGGAAAGAAACGTAGTTAGTGACGAAGAAAAAGAAAAATTTGGTAAAGGAAGTGTAAACGGTTTATCTGCACCAGAAACTGCAAATAATGCAGCTTGCTCAGGTTCTTTTGTGCCAATGCTTACCTTGGGAATTCCTGGAAGTGGAACAACCGCGGTAATGCTAGGTGCACTTTTGGGATTTGGTGTTCAGCCTGGTCCTAGACTTTACATGACTAATCCAGAGATTTTTTGGTCAATAATTATGTCTATGTATATTGGAATGGTAATTCTTCTTATATTAAACTTACCACTCATTCCTTATATAGCTAGAATTCTTGCTGTTCCTAAAAATTATTTAATTCCTTTAATTTTATTTTTCTCTGTTACTGGGATTTACGTAATGTCGTTTAATAATTTTGATATTTATTTAATGATTGGAATAGCTGTAGTAGCTACCTTTTTAAGATTATATGATTTTCCAATGCCACCTTTGATATTAGCTTTTGTACTTGGTGGATTGATGGAAGAAAATCTTAGAAGGTCTTTGTTATTGAGTAATGGTTCATGGGAATTTTTGTGGGATAGAACTTTAACTGCATGTATCTTAGCTACTACAATTTTAATTGTAGTTTGGCATATCTACAAAACTTTTAAGAAGAAAAATTAAGATTTAATATCTATTCGTTTTCTTATAATTTCTTTATCAAGCTTCATTTCACGATATGACATGATTAAAACACCTAAAAATATAACACTAGCACCAATCCAAGTGAAGAGATCAGGCGTTTCACTAAAAACATAATATCCAATTAAAGAAGCAAACACTAAACTTAGAAACGAGTATGGTTGTGTCATACTAACATCTACTAATTTGTATGCGTGATTAATGCAAAGATGTAATAATGTACCAAATAAACCTGCAAAAAATAAATAAATCAAAGTTTGAAAACTAGGTGTTTGCCAATAAAACAACGCAATAATGAAACTAAAAATTGTCATATACGTGTATCCATAAGATAAAATTGTAATCGAACTATCATCTTTTGCGATAGTTTTTGTAATTATAATCACTATTGACCACATAAAAGATGATGCCAGTGCCATATAAACTCCAAGAGAGATTTCAATTATTCCTGGTCTTAAAATTATTAACATTCCTATAAATCCTAAAACTAGTGCAAAACTCCTGTATATGTAAATTTTTTCTCCTAGAAATAAAACTGCCAATATTGTTACTATGAAAGGAACCACAAAAGATATAGCTGTAGCTTTTTCAATTGGCATCATTACTAAAGCTGAGAAATATAATAACATTGAAGGTAAGTTTAAAAACGCTCTAAGAAAATGTTTTTTATGATGATTTGATTTAAAAACTGTAAATTTAGATTTTAGCATATAGGGAAAAATAATTAGGAAACCAAATAAAAATCTAAAAAACCCTGCAACATAAACATTAACTTCTTCTTGAGCTAATTTTAAAAAGGTTAACATTAGTGTTCCACAAAAAACTGAGATTATAATTAAAAAAATTGCTAATTTATTATTTGAAATCAATTTAGTATCTTTTTGTATTCTTCAATTATTTTTGACCATTGAAATTTATTCACAAATTCTTTCGCATTTTTCCCAAGCTCTAAATATTTTTTATTTTTTAACATTAAGTTAATTGAAGAATAAATGTCATCAAGATTATTTCCATCACATATCAAACCAGTCTTTTCATGATCAATTGCATCTGCGGCACCCCCATCTTTACCACCAATGGATGGAATACCGTATTGTGCAGCTTCAACATACGCTATACCAAAACCCTCAACTGATTTTTTATGAATTATAGATGGCATTACAAATATATTTGATTTTGAAACTAAAGCATTTTTTAGATCATTACTAATATCTTTAAAAAACATAACTTGCGCTTCAAGATCTAATTCTTTTACTAGCGTCTTAATATTTTCTTCTTCCTCTCCATATCCAACACAAATGTAAACAATGTCAGGATATATTTGTTTCAAATTTCTCAAAGCCATAACTATTTTTTCATGATTTTTACGCTTATCAAATCTTGAAACTGTAATTAGTCTTGGATTTTTAACTTTAAGTATACTTTCAACTTTATCTAAAGTTTTTTTATTTAATTCTTCAGCAGGATTTACACCTGGATTTATTACAATTACTTTATTTGCATCAACACCAAGTTCTATCGCTAGATTTTTTGTAAACTGAGAATTTGCTATAACTTTTTCAACATTATTTAAAACGCTAACCACTCTTTTATTTTGACTAGAACCTTTAGAATGGTTGATTTCTTTACTGTGAATTAAACAGTATTTTTTCTTAGAAGTTTTAATAAGTTCTAAACTTTTCCAATGATCAGCAATAACACCATCTATTTTATTTTCTTTAATATATTCATTAATTAATTGTGCTTTTCTATATTTTCTAAGCAATTTAATTCCCCCAACTCTTTCTATCGAAAAAGAGGCTTGCTCATCAAATTCTTTATGACCTTCTATATGATCTGCAAAAACTTTTATCATAAAGTTTTTAGAAAGTTCTCTTGAAAGGCCCCACATTAGATTTTGCATACCACCAATCTCAGGTGGGAATGATCTAGTTACAATTAGATACATTAATCATACTTCCATTTAATACCACAGCCCGCACTGGGTATTTGATCTTCAGGACCTTTTCCAGTTTCAGCTATTTGTCTCATAGCTGTTAGCAGATCACTTTCTCCGTCTTTAACTGGAATAAACTTTTTAAGTTCTCTTAATCGTCCTCTGTATTGAAGTTCTAGATTTTTATTGTACCCAAAGAAATCTGGAGTACATACAGCATCATATGCTTTAGCGATTTCTTGAGTTTCATCATGTAAGTAAGGAAAATTGAAATGATTTTCATTTGAAAACTTGATCATGTTATCAAATGAGTCGTCTGGATAATTAACAAAGTCATTTGAGCAGATAGCAACTGAGTTGATACCAATTTTTTTCAATTCACTACAATCTTCAACTAATTCTTTTGTAATAGCTTTTACATATGGACAATGATTACAAATGAACATTATCAAAGTTCCATTTTCACCTTTGATATCATTTAAAGACAGAATTTTATTATCAGTAGATTTTAATTCAAATGGAATAGCTTTTTGACCAAAATCACATATTGGAGTTTGAATAGGCATAATGTAAAATATATAGATTATGTTTTATGATTTAAAAGATAAAAAACCAAAAAACTCTGGCGAAAATTGGGTAGCTCCGAATGCTACAATAATAGGGGATGTTACTTTAGAAAAAAATACAAGTATTTGGTTTAATGCAGTGCTTAGAGGAGATATTGAAAATATTCATATTGGTGAAGGATCTAATGTACAAGATGGAAGCGTATTGCACACAGATCCTGGATGTCCTTTAAAGTTAGGAAAAAATGTTACTGTTGGCCATTTAGTTATGCTTCATGGATGCACTATTGGAGACAACAGTTTAATTGGAATTGGAGCTGTTATCTTAAATAAAGCTAATATTGGTAAAAATTGTATCATAGGTGCAAAAGCTTTAATAACTGAAAATAAAGTTATACCAGATAATTCATTAGTTGTTGGTTCTCCAGGTAAAGTTATTAGAGAAGTTTCAGAGGAAGAAAAAAAAGCAGTGTTTGAAAACACAAAACATTATCAAGATAATTGGAAAAAATATTCGAAATCAATTTTTTAAAGGAGATAAATGCCAGCAGGCTACGTAATAGCTCAATTAAAAGTAACTAATCCTGAAAATTATAAAGAATATGTTGAAAAGGTTACGCCACTCGTAAAAAAATTTGGTGGAGAATTTTTAGTAAGAGCTGGTGAATTTCAAATTTTCGATGGCGAAACAAATTTTCCTAGAATTATTATTCTTAAATTCCCTACATATGAAAAAGCATTAGAATGGTACAATTCTGAAGAATACAAACCAATAAAACAAATAAGATTAGATAATTCCGAAGGTACAAATATAATCATTAAAGGTATTTGAAATAATAATTTATTTACTTAAATAATAGATCGTTCACCGAATAAATGATCAATCCAATTATTGCTATAAATAAAATTAAGAAAGACAATTGTCCACTTAACTTAGATTTAATTTTGGTTTTACCCTCTTTAAATTTTTTAAAATGAATACTCCCAAATCTCATTACAGCTAATCCTAAAATTATAAGAAATGCTGTAAATATATATCCAGTAACCATCTATGGAACTAACCAGGTATCTTTATTATTTTCCAAATTAAACTTAGCTCTTCGATGTCCTTTAGCTGCTAAATAAAGCCATTCTATTGATTTAATCTTGCACTGAATGACAGTAAAGTTTTTGTAACCTTCCTCACTTTGTTCTTTAGTGTAATCAAAATTATCTAATTCTGGTTTTAGTCCAGAGGTTGGTAAATCTGACACAGTTCCAGGACCATTATCTACTAAATAACATTTTCTACTAATATGTTGGGTTTTAGACCAAGATTCTTTTGTTACATCATTATTGTGATTAATCGTGCATTCAACTTTTAATCTTACCTGTATTTTTTCATCTTTATCATAAAACAACATTGCAGCGTTTTTATTCGCTTTCAATTTTTTAATTTTATCTGACCTGATATCACTATGATATTGGACAAGATTATTTGATTGATCAGATTTTCTTAAGACTACAATTCTTCCATCAAAGTCTGATTGATTACCACAAATAAATACTGGTATTCGAAAAGGAGAACCTCTGTCTTTAACAGCATTATCTAACATCGACCAAATTTTCTTTTTGATCTCTGCAAAGTCCTCGTAATAAGGAACTGTATCCGTCACAAATATTATTTTTTCTTTTTTAATCGAGCAATCAAACCTGAGCTATCCCAACGATTTCCACCCATTTCTTGAACTTCAGCATAATAGCCATCAATAATTTCTGTTATAGGCACAGGTGAACCATTTTTTTTTGCTTCCTCGATTGCAATTTTTAGATCTTTTCTCATCCAATCAATAGCAAAACCATAATCAAACTTGTCATCGGTCATAGTTCGGTATCTATTTTCCATTTGCCAAGATTGTGCTGCACCTTTAGATATTGTTTCCATAACTTTATCCATATCTAAACCTGCGTTTATTCCAAAATTTATAGCTTCTGATAAACCTTGAACTGTTCCAGCAATACACATTTGGTTCATCATCTTTGTTAACTGACCACTTCCACAAGGACCAATTAATTTTACTTTTTTACTGTAACAATCAATTACAGGCTCAGCTTTTTTAAACACTTCTTCATCACCACCAACCATTACTGTTAGTATTCCGCCCTCAGCACCAGCTTGTCCACCAGAAATAGGAGCATCCAAAAAACTAAACCCTTTATCATTTGCTTTTTTATTTAATTCTCTTGATACTTCTGCAGATACAGTTGAGTTATCAATAAAAATAGACCCAGCTTTTGCTGTGTTAAATAATCCATTTTCTCCAGTTGCTACTTCTCTTAAATCATCATCATTACCAACACATGTGAAAATAAAATCGGCACCATCTGCAGCCTCCGCAGGTGTATGCGCCATTTTACCTTTATATTCACCAATCCATTTTTCAGCTTTAGATTTAGTTCTATTAAAAACAGTTACATTGTGTCCGGCTTTTGATATATATCCAGCCATTGGGTAGCCCATAACCCCAAGACCTATGAAAGCAACATTACAAGTCATAATTTTTTTCTATGTTTAAAAGTTTAAGTTTAAAAGTAATTGTATTTGGTTTTATTTTTACATTTTTTTCAAGTTTTGGACAGAGTTTTTTTCTTGGCCTATTTAATTCTAGTATTAGAGACGCCTTATCAATTACACATGGACAATTTGGCTCAATTTATGCATCAGCCACTTTATTAAGTAGTATTGTTTTAGTTTGGATTGGAAAAAAAATTGATGATGTAAATATTTTAAAATTTGCATCTTATGTAATAATTTTTTTATCAGCATCCTGTTTTATATTTTCAAAAATTTCATCAGTTATTTTTTTATTTGTAGGAATTTTTTTAATGCGTTTAGCTGGACAAGGATTATCAAGTCACACAGCTACAACAACCATATCTCGTTTTTTTGAAAAAAATAGAGGTAGGGCTTTAAGTACAGGTTGGTTAGGATTGTCATTGGCTGAATTTATAATGCCAGTTTTAATTGTTTTTTTATTAACTTTTATAGAATGGAGAGATATTTGGGTTTCAATTTCTATTTTAGTTATACTTGTTCTACCTGTTGCAACTTTTCTTTTAGTTAAAGATGTTAAGCTTGATACGAGAGAAGAATCTAAAATAGAAGAGAACAATAAAGAAATCAAACAATGGAAAAGAATAGAAGTTTTAAAAGATTATAGATTTTACATTATTTGTATGACGATGTTAGCAATGCCATGGATTGCAACAGGATCTTTTGTTTATCAATCTTTTATATCTTCTTCAAAAGAGTGGGGACCTTATGTGATTGCCCAATCATTTATGGCATACTCTATTTTATCAGTCATTACTCTTTTTATATCTGGTTTTTTAATTGATAAATTTTCAAGTAGAAAATTATTAATCTACATGAATATCCCACTTCTTTTTGGTACTATAGTTCTTTACTATTTTAATGCACCGATTTCTTCTTTTGTATTTTTTGGTTTAGTTGGTGTTACCAATGGTTTGGCAAACGTACTAGGTTCCTCAACTTGGGCTGAGATTTATGGTGTTAAATATATTGGATCTATAAAAGCCTTAACAACTGCTTTAATGGTGTTTTCAACAGCTTTTGGTACAGCTTTATTTGGTTTTTTGATTGATATTGGTTTTTCAATTGAGCAGATAGCCGTTGTTTCAGGAACTTATATCTTTAGCTCAATTATCCTTCTTTATTTAGTTAAAAATAAACTAAATCCAAATTATTTATAAAATAGCCCTTGATTTTTAAGGACTCACTGTGTAGATACTCCGCATGGCAAGAGTTACAGTAGAAGATTGCATAGATAAAGTAGAGAGTCCATACGAATTAGTGCTAGTTGCTAAAGAAAGAGCTACTCAACTTAATGCAGGAATAGAACCAACAATTGATAGAGATAACGATAAAAATACAGTTATTTCATTAAGAGAAATTGCTGAAGAAAAAATTAAAGTTTCAGATTTAACTGATAGCGCCGTTTACAAACTTAGAAAACATGTTGAGCAAGTTGACGATACTGCTGAGGATGATGAAGAAATAGGTGATGATTTTGAAAATCTATATAAAGGTGAAATTTCAAAAAGTGGTACCCCAATTTTACCATCTAAAAGAGCAAGAAAAACTCCAGAAAAAATTCAAGTAACAAAAGAAGATTTGGCTGAGCTATCTGAAACAGCTACAGCGGAGGTTGATAATTCAGTAGGAGAAGAGACGATGAATGAGCAAGGAGAAGTTTCTTTAGATGAAGTTTCAGAATCAGAAAATCAAGAAGCAGACATATCTTCAGATGACACTGAAGCTTCAAACTCATAAAAAAATAATATAAAGTTATACCATGAATAGGAAAGTATCAGTTGCTCCTATGATGGATTGCACAGATCGTCATGAACGATTTTTTCTAAGATTAATATCCAAAAACACTCTTCTTTACACTGAGATGGTAGTTGATGAAGCTATAAATAGAGGAGATAAAAAAAAGTTATTGGAGTTTAATATTAATGAGAAACCTGTATCACTTCAATTAGGAGGTTCTTCCCCAAAACTTTTAGCTGAAGCCACTAAAGTAGGTGAAGATTTTGGTTATGATGAAATTAATCTAAACTTAGGATGCCCTAGTAAAAAAGTTGAAAAAAATAGATTTGGCGCTTGTTTAATGAAAGAGCCAAATTTAGTGGCAGATTGTTTAAGTAAAATGCAATCTGTTACAAAACTACCAGTAACTATAAAAACAAGAATTGGTTACGATGATGTGGAAGATTATGAAAATTTACATAATTTTATTTCTACTCTAAAAGCAACTGGAGTTAAAACTTTTATCATTCATGCAAGAAAAGCAATGTTAGGTAAATTTACACCTAAGCAAAATTTAAATATTCCTCCTTTAAAATACGAATATGTTTATAAATTAAAAAAAGATTTTCCAAATGAAGAGATTATTATCAATGGAGGAATAACTTCAGTAGACGAAATAAAACCTCATTTAGAAAAAACAGATGGTGTAATGATTGGAAGAGCTGCGTATCACACCCCTTATTTATTAGCAGATATTGAAAGAGAAATATTTAATAATGATGATGTTCCAAGTAGACAAGATGTAATTGAACAACTCATTCCTTATGTTAAAGAGGAATTAAAAAAGGGAACAAGATTAAATCAAATCATGAGACATACTCTTGGTTTATTTCATGGCCAGACAGGTGCAAGTTATTGGAAAAGATATTTAAGTGAAAACATGTGTGTAAGAGATGCTGATGTGAAAAAAATTGATCACATTATGGATAAAATTAAATACAATAATGTAGATACTAGAGTAGGGCAGTCTGCTTAATTCAATATTAACAAACGAATATAATTATATTATTTTATTAATGGCTTTAACAGCAATACCAGTTGGTTTTGTTGCAGGATTATTTGGTATAGGTGGAGGGTTGATAACTGTTCCTTTTTTATATTTTATTTTTGGTTCTTTAGAAATCGATCCACAATATGTTATGCACCTTGCTGTTGGAACTTCTTTTGCAATTATAATACCAACTTCTACAGTTTCAGTTTTAACACATCACAAATTTAAAGCAGTTGATTTTGATATTGTTAAGAATTACGGTCTGTTTGTTATACTAGGAGTTATTGGTGGTACTGCTTTTGCAGCTTCTTTAAAAACTAAATCCTTAGTTTTATTTTTTTCTATAATGATTTTATTTTTAGGAATTTACTTACTTTTAATAAAAGAAAAAGAACAAAACATAATTGTCAAAATGAAATTACATCTAAAAGTAATTCTTGGTTTTCTTGTTGGGTTTATATCTGCTCCTATGGGTATAGGGGGAGCTGTAATGAATGTTCCTATCCTTAAGTTTTTTGGTTATTCAATTAATAAAGCAATTGGAAGTGCAGCAGCTATAGGTTTTTTAATTGCTTTATTTGGAGCAATAGGTTTTTTAATTTCAGGAAATTATTTAAACTCAAGTCTTCCACTAAGTATTGGTTTTATAAATATCCCTGCTTTTTTAATTTTCATACCGATCACAACTTTTATGGCTCGAATAGGAGCTAAAACAGTTCATAGTATTGATAAAAAAAAAATTAGTAAGTTTTTTGGAATTTTTCTTTTAGTCGTTTCGATTAAATTTTTTTATGAATACTTGAAATTATAACAAGCAAAAAAAAAGAGGTGACTTCAGTCTCCCTCCATCACCTCACAAATTTAAATTAAGTGATTCTTTATATTTTTATGAACACTTATTAGTTGAAAATGCGTTTTATTAACTAATTTAAAATCAGACAATCTTAAGTTGTATAAGTCTTAAATAAAAACTCAAATTAGCCACACATAATATTTAGTGTTATTATTCAAATTGATACTTTTAAAAATGGTTTCAATAAAAGATATTAATAAAAAAATTAAAAAAAATTTATTTGATCCATTAGATAAATCAAAAAATAAATTCTCTTCATTTCTCGAGAATATCAAAAAAAATAAAGTTAAAAAAGATTTAGCATTACAAAAACAATTAGAAAAAGAAAAAAAAAGAGAGTTAATTTTAGAAAAAAAATTAGCGAAAAAAGCTAAACAAGATGAATTAAAAGAAGAGAGAAAGAAACTTCTTTTTCAAAAAAAATTAATCATTGAAAATGAAAAGCAAGAAAAAAAGAATGAAGAGAAAAGACAAAAAATAGAAGCTCAGAGAATTAAAATAGAACAGAAAAAAATAAAAGACGAAGAAACAAGAAAACTTAGAGAGGAAGCAAGAAAGCTTAAGCAAGAAGATTTAAGACTGAAGATGTTAGAAAGACAAAGAATTAGAGAAGAAAATTTTAAAATTAAAGAAGAAGAGTTAAAAAATAAAGAAATTGAAGCTCAAAAAAAAAGAGATGAAAAAGAAAAAGAAAGACAAGAAAAAATAAGATTAAAAGAAATTGAAAGGAAAAATAGACTTGAGGAAGAACAAAGGTTAAGAGAGGCAGCTAGAAAGTTAAAATATGAGCAAGAAAAACTTAAAGAAATGGAAGAAAGATTAAGAGATCTGGAAACTGAAAGGCAGCAAGAAATTCAAAGACAAATTTTAAAAGAAGAGGCTGAGCAAAGAGCCAAGGAAGAAGAATTAAGAAATAAAGAAAAAGAACTTAAAGAAGCTGAACGTGAGAGAATAAATAAAGAAAATGAAAGGCGTCAAAGAGAAAGAGAATTGAAATTAGAGGAGGAAAGACAAAAAAGACATGAAGAGGAAAACGAAAGGATCAGATTAGCTGAAAAAGCTCAAAAAGAGAGACTTGAAGAGGAAAATAGGCGAATGAAAGAATGGGAGAAAAAATTTGATGAAGAACAACGACTAAAAGAGGAGGAATTGATCAGAAAGTTTTATAGCGATGAAACTCCTGAACAAGAAAACAATCAGGATGGTGATAATTTTGAAACTAAAACTGATACCGATAATTTAGAAAATAAAACTGATGAAGATAATTTAAAAAATTAAATCTTCTGATCATATTCACCGATCTTACCTGTTTTTTGCAACAAATCGTCAATAAAATCAAAGATTTTTTTCTTTCTTCCATCTGATGTTGGACTTTCAGTAACAATAACTAAAGATGGTTTGTTTGAAGATGCTCTTATAAGCCCCCAAGAACCATCTTCAAATGAAAACCTAACTCCATTAACAGTTAAAATATCATTAATAACTTGGCCATCTATTTCAGTTTTGTTTTCTTTTAAATTTTTGATTTGCTCAACTAGCTCCTCGACAACAATATATTTCTCCTCATCTTTGCAAAAAGGTGCCATTGTTGGTGTTTGAAATGTGTTAGGTAATTCACTAATAATTTCACTCATTTTTTTATTCTGATTATCTAATAAGTGGCATACTTGGATTGCTGAATTGATTCCATCATCATACCCAAAACCCAATGGCTGATTGAAGAAAAAATGACCACTTTTTTCAAATCCAGCTAAAGCTTTTTCAGTGTTCACTTTTCTTTTGATATGAGAATGACCTGTTTTCCAATAAATTGTTTCACAGTTGTTTTCTAATAAGATTTTATCTTTTGAGTATAAACCTGTTGATTTTACATCTACTACAAATTTTGAATTTTTATGTTTACCTGATAAATTTCTAGCAATTAGAAGACCAATTTTATCTGAAAATATTTCATTACCTTTATCGTCAATAACACCAACCCTATCTCCATCACCATCAAATCCAAAACCTATATCAGCATTGTTTTCTTTAACTGCTCTAGCTATTTCATGAAGCATTTCTAGATCTTCTGGATTTGGGTTGTATTTAGGAAAATTCCAATCTAGATCACAATCTAACTCAATTACTTCACAACCAATACCTCTTAAAATATCTGGAGCAAAAACACCCGCTGTTCCATTTCCACAAGCTACTACAGCTTTTATTTTTTTCTTAATTTTATTTTTACTAATTAAGTCATCCTTATAAATTTTATCAAAATCTTTTATTTGTTTTTCACTACCTACACTTTTTGTGAACTTTTCATTTAAGGTTATTTCTTTTAATTCTTTCATTTCCTCTGGTGCATGAGTTAGCCCTTTTTTGATTCCCATTTTGACACCAGTCCATCCATTTTCATTATGACTTGCTGTAACCATAGCAACCGCGTCTGCATCTAAATTGAATTGTGCAAAATAAACCATGGGAGACAATGAAAGACCAATATCTTCTATGCTACATCCAGTAGACATTAATCCTCTTTTGAGAGCAGTTTTTATTTCTTCACTATAGGAACGGTAATCATGACCTACTATGATTCTGGGATTATCTTTTTTAGTATGTATTTTTATCTGTGTTCCAAGCCCTTTTCCAAGATTCTCTATTCCAGATTGGTTTATATCTTTCTCATACAACCATCGGGCGTCATATTCTCTAAAACCATAAGGATCTATTTTTATATTTTGGCTCATTGGTTATTTACTTACTGTTTATTATGTTAATTTCTTGAAAAATTTTTTATTTTTTTATTGATTATCATATTGTCGCGTTCTATAAATGTTCTATTGTACAAAAGTTTATATAGTATATTTACGATAAACGCCTACAACATATAGTTGTTTTCGTACTAATAACAAAATATAATTAAAATTTATGAACAAGATTCTTTCTCAAGCCCTCAAAAAAGCTGTCTCTGAATATAGCCCAGAAGTTAAGGAAGTTTCTAAAATAAATAAGCCTGATCTTTTCTCATTAAGTAATGAAACAGAATTATTTCAAAATGACAAAGGCATTATAATTAAAATTGATCGTTCAAAAGATGCAAATCTTACAGACTTTGGTAAAGCAACTTTAAAAGACAGATACTTAGGTTTGAACGAATCTTATCAAGATTTATTTGCAAGAGTAGCAAGCACATATGCAGATGATAATTTGCATGCTCAAAGAATTTATAATTACATAAGCAATCTTTGGTTTATGCCAGCAACACCAGTTTTATCAAATGGTGGTACAAAAAGAGGATTACCTATTTCATGTTTTTTAAATGAAGCATCTGATAGCTTAGGAGGCATTCTCGATTTATGGAGCGAGAATGTTTGGTTGGCTGCGAAGGGTGGAGGAATTGGAAGTTACTGGGGTAATTTAAGATCTATTGGTGAAAAAATAGGAAGAGTTGGAAAAACTTCTGGAATAATTCCTTTTATAAAAGTTATGGACTCTTTAACTATGGCTATCAGTCAAGGATCATTAAGAAGAGGTTCTGCAGCATGTTATCTTCCAATTGATCATCCTGAAATAGAAGAGTTTATTGAAATGAGAAGACCTACTGGTGGTGATCCAAATAGAAAAGCATTAAATTTACATCATGGCGTTTTAGTCTCTGATGCGTTTATGAGAGCTGTAGAAACTGATGAGCAGTGGGCATTGAAAAGTCCAGCAGATGGTAGTGTTCAACAAACTATTTCAGCAAGAAATTTATGGATAAGATTATTAACTGCAAGAATTGAAACTGGTGAACCGTATATAATTTATATTGATACTGTTAACAGACAAATTCCTCAACATCATAAGTTAGCAAACCTAACAGTTAAAACTTCTAATTTATGTAGCGAAATAACTTTACCAACAGGAATTGATAAAGATGGAAGAGATAGAACAGCAGTATGTTGTTTGTCTTCGTTAAATTTAGAAAAATATGATGAGTGGAAGGATGATCCAGACATGATTGGTGATGTGATGAGATTTTTAGACAATGTATTATCTGATTTCATTAATAAAGCACCAGATCAATTTAAAGATGCAAAATATTCTGCGGAAAGAGAAAGAAGTGTTGGATTAGGTGTAATGGGCTTTCATTCTTTTTTACAAAAAAATAGAATTCCACTTGAGTCTGTAATGGCAAAATCATGGAATAAAAAAATATTTAAAAATATTCATGAAAAAGTTAATCAAGCTTCTAAAGATTTAGCTGAAGAGAGAGGTGCATGTCCAGATGCAGCTGAGTATGGTTACAAAGAAAGATTTTCTAACAAGACAGCAATAGCTCCAACTGCTTCAATTTCAATTATTTGTGGTGGAGCATCACCTGGAGTAGAGCCCGTTGCTGCAAACAGTTACACACACAAAACTCTTTCAGGATCTTTCAATGTCAGAAATAGATATTTAGAAGAAATTCTTCAATCCCATGGAAAAAATGATGAAGAAACTTGGTCTAGCATTACTACAAATCAAGGATCTGTTAATCATCTAGATTTCCTAACTGACCTAGAAAAAGATGTATTCAAAACTGCATTTGAGCTGAACCAGAATTGGATAATTGAATTAAGTGGTGACAGAACGCCATTTATTTCACAGGCTCAGTCGGTAAATCTATTTTTACCAGCAGATGTTCATAAAAAAGAATTACACAAAATTCATTTTGACGCTTGGAAGAAAGGCTTAAAGAGCCTTTATTACTGTAGATCAAAATCAATTCAAAGAGCTGAGAATGTTAATGATTCAAAATCAACTGATATCTTAGCAAATGTTTACAAAAATAAATCAAACGAAAGTCAAGAACAAGAGTACGAGGAGTGTTTATCATGTCAGTAGCAAAAAATATAAATAAAGAAGCAGTTCAACCAAAAAAAAACAATAATGGTTTGTTGGTAGCCAACCCAGTTTATAAACCATTTAGATATCCTTGGTGCTACGATGCTTGGTTAACACAACAAAGAATTCACTGGTTACCTGAAGAAGTTCCATTAGGTGATGATGTACGAGATTGGCAAAAAAATCTTAGCCCATCTGAAAAAAATTTATTAACTCAGATTTTTAGATTTTTCACTCAAGCCGATGTTGAAGTAAGTAATTGCTACATAAGACATTACATGAATGTCTTTAAACCAACAGAAGTTTTAATGATGATGTCTTCATTTGCTTCTATGGAAACAGTTCATATTGCAGCTTACTCACATTTGTTAGATACAATTGGAATGCCAGAGTCAGAATATTCAGCTTTCATGAAATATAAAGAAATGAAAGATAAGTATGATTACATGCAAGGCTTTGATGTTAAATCTAATCATGACATTGCAAAAACAATAGCTGTGTTTAGTGCGTTTACGGAAGGTCTACAATTGTTTGCAAGTTTTGCAATTTTATTAAATTTTCCAAGACACAACAAAATGAAGGGAATGGGCCAGATCGTTACTTGGTCTGTAAGAGATGAAACATTGCATTGCAATTCAATGATTAGATTATTTAAAGATTTCATTAAAGAAAATCCTGAAACATGGACTCCGCAATTAAAAAAAGAAATTTATGAAGCTTGCAGAACTATAGTAGAGCATGAAGATGCTTTTATAGATTTAGCATTTCAAATGGGTCCAATGGAAGGATTAACGGCTGAGGATGTTAAAAAATATATTAGATTCATTGCTAACAGAAGACTAAGTCAGCTAGGCTTAGAAGGAATTTATGATATTGAAAAAAATCCTCTAACTTGGCTAGATACTATGCTTAATGCGGTTGAGCATATGAATTTCTTTGAAGGTCGTGCAACAGAATATTCTAAAGCATCAACTCAAGGTACTTGGGCAGAAGCTTTTAGTTAATCTTAAAACTATCTTTGGTTTAACTGCATCACCTTTCTATGCTTGCTACCTTTGTAGCTAGCTAATGGTCTAATAAGTTTGTTAGCAGCATGCTGTTCCATTATGTGAGCAGACCAACCTGTAATTCTTGAGATTACAAATATTGGAGTGAAAAAATCAGTATCAAATCCCATTAGATGATAAGTAGGTCCTGTTGGATAATCTACATTAGGATGAATGTTTTTCTGTTTAATCATAACTTTTTCAACAATGTCATAGATTTTTTCAAATTTTTTATCTTTCTTAAGTTTAGCCACTTTACCAAAGTATTTTCGCATAGTTGGAACTCTCGAGTCACCTGATTTATAAACTCTATGACCAAATCCCATCACTACTTCTTTATTTTTAAGCGCATTATTTATCCATTTTAATGCATTTTCTGGTTTTTTAATTTTATTCATCATATGCATCACTTCTTCATTTGCTCCACCGTGAAGCGGGCCTTTTAAACTAGCAATTGCCCCTGTTATTGCGCCGTGTATATCAGATAAGCTACTGGTGATTGTTCGTGCTGTAAAAGTTGAAACATTGAAACTATGTTCTGCATATAAAATTAAAGAAACATCAAAAGCTTTGACAATTTCTTTTTGTGGCACTTTACCAAAGCACATATAGAAAAAGTTTTCAGCAAAAGTTAAATTTTTCTTAGGTTTGATTATTTTCTTTCCTTTTCTAATTCTATAAAAAGCTGCCAATGCAGTAGGTGTTTTAGCAAAAATTCTTAATGCTTTTCTCATATTGGCTTCGGGAGATGAGTCTGTTGTTTCTTTATCTTCTAACCCCATTACACTAACAGCAGTTCGAGCCACATCCATTGGATGGGATCTTTTAGGCATATGTTTTATTATTTCATATAAATTTTTTGTAAGCTCTCTATTGTTTCTCTCCTCTTTTTCAAAATTTTTAAGTTCAATTGAGTTAGGAAGGTCTTTGTTTAATATTAAATATGCAACTTCTTCAAACCTACAATATTCACATAAATCTTGAGCAGCATATCCTCTATAAGTAAGAGAATTTATTTCTGGCATTACTTTTGAAACTTCAGTTTCATCTACCACAATACCTAGTAAGCCTTTTTTTATATCGTCACTCATTATTCATGTCCTTCCGTACTAAAATTATAAATTTTTTCATCTAATGAATTGTATTTTTCGTAATCAACTAATTCATAAAGTCTTTTTCTAGTTTGCATTTTATCTATAATATTGTTCTGGTGTCCATTTGCATAAATGTCTCTTAATCCATCTTCCACATTTTTCATAGCCAATCTTTGTGTAGTTACAGGATAAATTACAATATTATATCCAAATTTTTCTAATTCTTTGTAGTTAAATAATTTAGATTTACCAAATTCAGTCATATTAGCTAACAAGTAACCAGACAATTCTTTACGAACTTTTTCAAAATCTTTTTCATCTTGAAGTGCTTCTGGGAATATTATTTCAGCACCAGCATCAATATAAGCTTTACATCTTTCAATCATTTTATCGAGACCTTCAACGCTTTTAGCATCTGAACGAGCAATAATTTTAAAATTTTGATCTTTTTTTGCCGAAATACATTCTTTAATTTTTTTAACCATAGCATCAGTTGAAATAAGTTCTTTATTATCAAGATGCCCACATCTTTTTCTCTCAATTTGATCCTCTAAATGAACTCCTGTTACTCCAAATTCCTCAAATGTTTCTATTGTTTCTTTACATGATTTAAATCCTGTATCTATATCAACTATTGTTGGTAAATTAGTTACTCTCGAAATCAGATAAGATCTTGTACTAACATCTTGTAGTGTTGTTAAACCAATATCTGGAAAACCAAGATCATTAGCCATCACTCCACCGGATACATAAACCGCATCATATCCGATTTCTTCTATTAATTTTGCTGTTAGAGGATTGTAAGCGCCTGGAACTCTTAATATTTTATTTGATTTTAATTTTTGATCAAAATCTAATCTTTTTTGACTTGGTTCTTTTTCTACAAAGTGCATTAAAAGATTCCTTTTTTATTATTTTGTTTTAATTTACTTTTTCTTATTTCAATATTTAATTTATGAAGTTGACCAGATTTTAAATTCTTTAAATTTTGTACTGTTTTTAAAAAACGGTTACTTTCTTTTTTATCCAAAATACCCTCAGTTAAAGTTAAAAATTTATTTATATAATTTTCTCTCTTAAACGGTCTAGCTCCATATGGATGTGCATCTGCTCTATCAAGTTCCTCTGTTATTTTTTTTCCATTGTTAAGTGTTACAACTACTTTAGCTCCAAATGCTTTATTTTTTGGATTTGGATCATGATATTTCTTTGTCCATTTTTTATCTTCATATGTTTTAATTGATCTCCAAATTTTAATTGTACTTTTTCTATTTGCTCTTGCTTTACTATAAGATTTAACATGATGCCAATCTCCATCTTCTAAAGCTACAGCAAATATATACATTATAGAATGATCTAATGTTTCTCTACTCGCATTGGGATCCATTTTTTGTGGATCATTAGCACCTGTTCCAATAACATAATGTGTATGATGGCTTGTAAAAATATCAATATTTTTAATTTGATATAAATTGGGGATTTTTGTTTTAAGTTTTTTAGCTAGATCTATTAATGCTTGCGATTGATATTCTGCAGAATATTCTTTTGTATATGTCTCTAAGATAGCTTTTTTACTTTCACCTTTTTTTGGCAAAGGAACTTTGTAGTTTGCTTTTTTCCCATCTAATATTCTTGCTATTACACTATCCTCACCTTCATATATTGGACTTGGAGCACCTTCACCTCTCATTGCTCTATCAACAGCTTCTATAGCAAGCTTACCTGCATGTGCAGGTGCATAAGCTTTCCAACTTGAAATTTCTCCTTTTCTAGATTGTCTTGTAGATATTGTTGTATGTAATGCCTGTTGAACAGCCTGATATATAGTTTCAGTATTTAATTTTAACATTGTTCCTAATCCAGCAGCTACACTAGGACCTAAATGAGCAATGTGGTCCACCTTATGCTTATGCAAACAAATACCCTTAACTAAATTTACCTGAACTTCATATGCAGTAATTATTCCCCTTAATAAATCCAATCCACTTTTTTTGTTTTGTTGTGCTACACTAATAAGTGGAGGAATGTTATCACCTGGATGACTATAATCTGCAGCTAAGAAAGTATCATGAAAATCTAATTCTCTAACAGCTGTACCATTTGACCATGCTGCCCATTCACAATCAAATTTTAATTTTGAGTTTACACCAAATAAAGTTGCACCATTTTTTCTAGGGTGTCTTAAAGCCATTTCTCTAGATGAGATTACTGGCTTTCTATTTAATGAAGCAATTGCAACAGAAGCATTATCAATAATTCTATTGATAACCATTTCAATAGCATCTTTATTTAATTTAGCATTATCGCTTGCTATCTCTGCAATTTTCCATGCAAGCTGTTTCTTCTTTGGAAGATTAATTTTTGATGGATATACTTTAACTGTGTGTAATAACAAAATTACTCCTTATTTGTGATTTTGTTTTAATAGTTAAAATAAATTAATCAATATTAAAGATATTCTGATACTATTTTCTCAATGCCTACAAAGTCTTTTATAATGTGATTATGATAAATTTCCTCAGATCTTTTTTCTGTATATCCATATTTTAGTAATATTATTGGAATTTCAGCAGCCTTAGCGGCATTAGCATCTGTCTCGCTGTCACCGATCATAATAGATTTATTTTTATCACCATCTAAAATTTCAATTGTAGTTGTTAAATGTCGAGGGTCTGGTTTGCAATATTCAAAAGTATTATAACCTGCAACATATTCAAAATAATCATAAATCCCAATTTTTTTTAAAAGATCAACTGCTAAGTGTTCAGTTTTATTAGTGCATACTGCCATAGAAATATTTTCATTTTTACACCAATTTAAAAATTCCTTAACACCATTTATTAATTTACTTTCATGTAAAATATTTTTTCCATAATAGGATAAAAATTCATCAGTCATTTCGTTTTGAATTTTTTCATCAAACCACTTCCATTGGCCATTAGCTTTTGCCATCATAGCTTTTGCTCCTTTGCCAACAGCATTTTTTAACTCTCCTAAAGTTTTTGTAGGATAACCAAATTTTTTCATTACATGGTTATGTGCACGTATTAAATCTGGAGCGGTATCCAC